>JBCCCM010000034.1:0-38758 GCA_039033515.1 Pseudomonadota bacterium | reverse complement strand
TGGTCACAGACGCGCTGGGCGTAGGCAAAGGCAAGGTGTGGGAAGCGCAAAACGCGGAACCCATGCCGCAAGTCGTGGGCGGGCTGACGGCAAAGATGAAAGCTGACACCGCCGCTGCGGTGCTGGGCGGAATGAGTATGCGGTCCAACTTTGGCAAGATCATCTTGCTGCTGGGCCATGGCGGCAACGTCACCAACAACCCGCACGAAAGCGCCTATCACTGCGGCGCGTGCGGCGGCCACGCGGGCGATGTGTCGACGCGGGTGCTCGCGGGCATGCTCAACGACCCCGAAGCGCGCGAAGGCCTCAAAGAGCGCGGTTTCGATGTTCCTGAGGACACGCTGTTTGTCGCTGGCTTGCATGATACGACGACCGACGCGGTCACGCTGTATGATGAGGACGTCGATACCTCTCAGCACGATCTGCGCGCCGTGCGTCACTGGCTCGAAGAGGCGAAATGGATCGCCTGCGCGGAACGCGCGCCTAAGCTGCCCGGCGCCACGTGGCAGAGCCTGAACGCGCGCGCGGCCAACTGGGCCGAAACGCGCCCCGAATGGGGTCTGGCGGGCTGCGGCGCGTTCATCGCCGCGCCGCGCGCCGCGACGGCTGGCAAGGATCTGGGCGGTCGCGCTTTCCTCAACTCCTACGACTGGAAGAGCGATCACGATTTCAGCGGGCTAGAGCTCGTCCTGACCGCGCCTGTGGTGGTTGCGAGCTGGATTTCGCTTCAATATTACGGTTCGTCGGTTGCGCCGGACGTGTTTGGCGGCGGGAACAAGCTGATCCACAACGTCGTCGGCGGGATCGGAGTGATCGAAGGCAACAGCGGGCGTTTGCGCGCGGGCCTGCCGTGGCAGGGCGTGCATGACGGCGAAGAGCTGATGCACGAGCCGCTGCGCCTTTCGGTCATGATCGAGGCCCCGCGCGAGGCCATTCTCGACGTGCTTGAGCGGCACCCGCAGGTCCGCGAGCTGTTCGACAATGGCTGGCTGCACCTGTTCACCTTGAAGGATGGCCGCGTCGATGCCCGCTACACGCCAGGCCTGAACTTCGAAGATGAAGCGCCCGCTCAGACGGAAATGGCCGCCTGATTGCTGTTAACAAGGAGGGTCACCGAGGGATCGGGTGATCCTCTTTGTTGCTCCGGTGATCAACTCGGTCATCCGCGCGGTCACCAGCGCTTTGGGCGCGACCTTCGGTTACCAACTTTCGCTTGTCAGGACGCGGCGCGGCCTTAGTGCGTTGCGTTGTGATACTGATTTTCCCGCCAGTTGCGCCCTCGTTCCGGCGCACGGTTTTCCGCAGTGCGCCGCTAATCGGCGCGCTTGGGTTGGGGGCGTGTGTCTCAATGGCGCCGGACCGCGAGACACCTGCGCTTGTTGAACAATTGCCGGATAGCTTTGAGCAAGCGCAGGGCGCGGCGGCAACCTCGCTCTACACCCCGCAAAATTGGTGGCGCGCCTTTGAAGATCCGGTGCTTGACCGCCTCGTTATCCGAGCGCTGGAAAGCAATCTCGACATCGCGGAAAGCGCGGCGCGGCTGCGGCAGGTCTCCGCGCAGGCCCGCATCTCACGCGCGGCGCTGCTGCCGCAAGCGACGGTTTCCGGCAACGCGAGCGACACAAGCACGCCGATTGACGGTCTGGCTTTTGGAGACCTTGCAGGCGGCGCGCCGATTACCCGGATCGACAACCAAGCCTACACGCTCAATCTGGGCGCGAGCTATGAGCTTGATCTGTTTGGCCGCAATCGCGATGATTTTCGCGCCGCGCGGCAAGACGCGGTGGCGAGCGCGGCGGACCTGAAAACCGTCCAGCTCAGCGCGGCGGCGGAAACGATCTCGGCCTATTTCGATTATGTCGATGCGGCGCGGCAGATTACGCTGAGCGAACGCACTATCGATGTTTTGCGCGACCGCGCGGCCCGAACCGATGAAAGGTTTGAGCGCGGCCTCGCCGACAGTCTGGAGCTTTATCAAATCCGTCAGGACTTACGCTCTACCGAGAGCGCGCTGCCGCAATTGCGATCCAGCCTCGTTGCAACCAAATCGCGGCTTGCGCTGCTGCTGAGCGCGTATCCGGGCGAGTTGGACGACGCGTTGAGCCAGCCCTTGCGGCCGCGTCTGGTGTTTGAACCGGTGCCCGCGGGATTACCCATCGATTTGCTCGCTCAGCGGCCTGATGTGGCGGCGGCGTATGAACGGCTCGAAGCGGCGCGCCTGCGCATTGGCGCGCGCCGGGCGGATCGGTTTCCCAGCCTTACGCTCACGCCGTCGATCGGGACGCAAGCGGGCGATCCCGGCGGCGCCTTCGATTTTGCGAACAATTGGGCGTCTTCGCTGGTCGCTGCCATCACCGCACCCCTGTTTGACGGCGGACGGATCAAAGCCAACATCGCCGCCGCGCGCGCTGGATACGACCAGCAAGCCGCCGCTTACGCGCGCAGTGTGATCGGCGCGTTCGGCGAGGTGGAAAGCGCGCTGGCCGATTATGATCAACAACGCGCCCGCTACGCCTTGATCGCGGCGCAATTGGACGAAGCGCGCGGCACGCTCGATCTGCAAAGCCGCCGGTTCGAAAGCGGCACGGGCACGTATCTCGCTTATCTCGACGCGCTGCGCACGCTTTACGCGGTCGAGACCAGCCTTTCGGGCGCCGCCCGCGCCACCGCTCTAGCCCGGCTTGGCGTCCACCGCGCGCTGGGCGGTGATTGGACGCGCGAGAGCGAGGCGAAGGGCGCGCCGAGGCAAGAAGCCGAAACCGAGGCATCCGACCAGGGAGGGGCTTCATGAGCCGCCAGCTGTTTTATTCGATTGCGATTCTGGCTGTCGGCACGCTGCTCGCCGCCTTTCTGATCTGGTTGCGCCCCGACCCGGTTGAGGTGGAGCGCGTGGAACAGGTGCCCTTGGTTGAGACCGTGCCTTTGAAAGAGGCATCGGGCGCGATCCCGGTTCTAGCCTCGGGCACGGTGCAAGCCCGCGAAGAAGTAAGCGTCGCAGCGGAAATTTCCGGGCGGCTGACCTATGTGAACCCCAATTTTCGCGAGGGCGGGGCGGTCGCGAAGGGCGTGACCTTGTTCCGGATCGAGCAGAGCGATTACCTCAATCAGGTGCGCGTCGCCGAAGCCGATGTCGCCGCGCAAAGCGTCGCGGTGCTCGAAGCCGAGGAAGAGGTTGATATCGCGCGCGAAGAGCTTTCGCGTTTCGCCGCGCGCGCCAAGGCCGGGCAATCGGCTGGCGTGAATGAAAGCCGGATACTTCCGCCGCGCGGGATGGAGACGGCCACCCAGAGCGACGTGCCGAAACGCGAAGGGGCGGCCTCGCGCGGTCTGGCGACCCGCGAACCGCAGCTCGCCAGTGCGAAGGCCGCGCGCGACCGCGCTGAGGCCAATCTGTCGGACGCTAAATTGCGGCTGGGCCGCACCCGCGTGCGCGCGCCGTTCAGCGGCCTTGTGCGCGAAGAGAGTGCCGCCGTGGGCCAGCTGGTGCAGCCTGGCGAGCGCCTCGGCTCGCTGGTCGCCACGGACGCCTACGAAGTGCGCGTGTCTTTGACCGCTGATGAAGCGGCGCTGTTGCCCGGTCTACTCACGCCTTCCTCAGGCCGCATCGCTGCCAGCGTTGCAAACGACTATGGCGGCAAAACCTACCGCTACCCTGCCTTCGTCGACCGCGCGAACGCCATTCTCGACGCTGCGACGCGGAATATCGAGGTCTATGTCCGTGTGCCGTCGCCGCTATCGGGCGGGCGTCCGGTGAACGCGAGCGATGAAGGGCGCGCGCCGCCGATGCTTTTGGGTGCGTTCGTCAATGTCGAGATCATTGGCGCAAGCCTCGACAGCTACGCAGCCATTCCCGCTCAAGCGGTGCGTCCGGGTAACGAGATTTGGGTGGTGCGCGATGGCAAGCTCGCGATCCTGAAAGTCCGCGTGATCCAGCGGAGCGACGAGACCGCATACATCACCGCGCCAAGCCTGTCGCAAGGCGGCCTGTTGGTGACAAGCGCTCTGACCGCCGCGATCGAAGGCATGCCTTTGCGCACCGCAGCCGCGAAAGGCGCACCGGGCGAATGAGCGTGGAAGCCGCGCCACCCACGCGCCCGCGCCCCGGAGATCGCGCGCGCGACCGCACGGGTATGATCGCCTTTATGGCGCGTAACGGGGTCGCCTCGAACCTGTTGATGCTCGCGATGTTCATCGCCGGGATCGTCGCCTTTGGCCGTATCGTTCAAGAGGTCTTTCCCGAAAGCAGTCTCGAGACCATCCAGGTCAGCGTCGATTACCCCGGCGCAACCCCGGCTGAAATCGAGCAGGCCATCGTCCAACGCGTTGAAGAGGCGGTGGAAGCCATCGAAGGCGTCGACAAGATCACCGCCACAGCGCGCGAAGGTCGCGGCACAATCAATGTCGAGCTGGAAGAGGGCACCGATATCTCCAAGGCGCTGGACGAGGTCAAATCCGAGGTCGACCAGATCCAGACCTTCCCCGCCGAGGCGGACGAGCCCGATATTCGCGAGATTACCACACGCTCGGTGGTGCTGCGGATCGCGCTGTTCGGGGATGTCTCCGAACGCGCTTTGAAAGAAACCGCGTTCGCGCTCGAAGACCAGATCGCCGCCATGAGCGAGGTCTCTTATGTCGAGACCAGTTCGGTGCGCGATTACCAGATCTTCGTCGATGTCCCGCAGGATCAATTGCGCGCGCTCGATCTCTCGTTGCCTGATATTGCGCGGATCGTCGGCCAATCCAGTCTCGATCAGTCCGCCGGCTCGCTTGATACGCCGACAGAGGAAGTGCGCCTGCGCACCGTTGGCCAGAATTACGAGCAAGCCGATTTCGAAGACATTATTGTCGTGAGTTCCGGCGACGGCGATCTGCTGCGACTTGGCGATGTCGCCACGATTACCGACGGATTTGAAGACAGCGACCTGATCGCGCGCTTCAACGACCAACCGGTCGCCTTTGTCGATGTGTACCGCACCTCGGATAAGCGGGTCCTGGATGTCGCGGCGGCGGTCAAGGCGATGCTGGAGACCAGCTATTCGCCGCCAGCGGGCGTCGATTACGCGGTGTGGAACGACCAGTCGCAGATCCTCGCGGACCGCTACGAATTGCTGCTGCGCAACGCCGGGTTTGGCTTGGTCCTCGTGCTGATCGCGCTCACGCTGTTCCTCGATTTGAGGCTCGCCTTCTGGAGCGCGGTGGGCATCGGCGCGACCTTCACCGGTGCGGTGTTCATTCTTGATGCGATCGGGTCGAGCATCAACATGTTCTCGCTGTTCGGCTTTATTCTGGCGCTGGGCCTGGTGGTCGATGACGCGGTGGTGGTGGGCGAGAATATCTACGCTGAACGCGAGGGCGGGCGCAGCGGCATGGGCGCGGCCATCGCGGGCGCGCAGCGTGTGCGCACACCGGTGATCTTTGCGGTGCTGACGAGCATGGTTTCGGTCCTGCCGGTGCTGGCGACCGGCGGCGTGATCGGAAAGATTATCGCTGATGTCCCTGTGGTCGTGGTTTCGGTGCTGGCGCTCTCGCTGGTCGAGGCGTTGCTGATCCTCCCGCACCACCTCTCAACCCTCCCCGCAGCGGGCGCGCATGCGGGCAATCAGATCACGCGCTTTTTTGAGCGGGTGCAGGGCGCGGTGGATCGCCGGTTCAAGGCTTTTGTCGAAGGGCCGCTCGACAGGGCCTTGCAATTCTCCGTCACCGCGCCCGCGATCGTCATCTCCGCCGCCGCCGCGCTGCTGATCTTCATGAGCGCGCTGGTGCCCGCTGGGATCATCAAGACCAGCTTCTTCCCCGATATCGAAGGCGACGTGATTTCCGCATCCGTGGAACTGCCCGCCGGTGCGACGGTAGAGCGCACCGCCAAGGTGGCTCAGAAACTGCGCGCGGCGGGCGACCGGGTGCTGGATCGCTATCGCACCGAAGAAGAGCGCGAAGCGGGCGCGCCGCCCTTCTTCGTCGAGGCGATCTATTCCACCGTTGGCCAGCGCGCTGTGGGTCAAGGCGGGCCGGGCGGCACGCGCACCACATCCTCGCCCAACCTTGCCGATGTCCAGATCGCGCTGATGACCGGCAGCGAGCGCCCGGTCAGCGCGCGCGAAATTCAGGAGGCGTGGCGCGAGGAAATCGGCGAACTGCCCGAAGTGCGCTCACTTTCCATCACTTCGGACGATGTCAATTTCGGCGATGGCATCAACATCAAGCTGTTCGACGCCGATCAGGACGTCCTAGACGAGGTGCGCCCGCAGGTGATGGGCGCGGTGCGCACCATAAACGGCGCCTATGACATAAAAAGCGATCAGGATCAGGGCCTGCGCGAAATCGAGCTGCGCCTGACGCCGGGGGCGCGCACTTTGGGGCTGACGCTTGAGGATCTGGCAAGCCAGGTGCGCGCGGCGTTCTTCGGCGCCGAAGCGGTGCGCGTGCAGCGCGGGCGTCAGGATGTGCGCGTCTATGTCCGCCTGCCCGAAGAAGAGCGCAATTCCATCGGCGACATCGACCGGCTGCGCGTGCGCGTTCCGGGTGGCGGCTTTACCTCGCTTGCGAGCGTAGCCAAAGCCAGCTTCACCGAAGCGCCCGCCACAATCCGCCGCGAAGACGGGCGACGCGCGGTCAGCGTCTCGGCCGAAGTCGACGAAGCGGCGACCTCGAAAGCCGAGGCGAACGCCATCATGCGTGATGAACTGATGCCGCAGATCGCGGCGAATTATCCGACGCTGCAATACCAGTTCGGCGGCGAGCAAGAAGAACAGCAGGAAAGCTTCGCCGATCTTGGCACCGCCTTTATCATGGCGCTGATCGTGATTTACGCGCTGCTGGCGATCCCGTTCAAATCCTACACACAGCCCTTTGTGATTATGGCGGCGATCCCGTTCGGCATGGTGGGCGGTCTTTTTGCACACCTTTTGCTTGGCCTGCCGCTGGGTATCCTGTCGCTGTTCGGCTTTGTCAGTCTGGCGGGGGTCATCATCAACGGCAGCCTCGTTATGATCGATTTCTTTAACGAGAATGTCGCGGTCGGGATGAAAGAGGACGAAGCGATTGTCGACGCGGCCAAATCGCGGTTTCGTCCGATTATCCTCACCGCTTTCACCACGTTCCTTGGGGTCGCGCCGATCACCTTTGAAACCAGCCGCCAGGCGCAGTTCCTTATCCCGATGGCGGCCACGCTCGGGTTTGGCGTGCTGATCGGCACCGCGCTTCTCATGCTGGTGATCCCGGCTTTGGCGATTGTCCATTTCCGCCTGAGGCGCGCTGTGGGCCAGCTGTATCGCGGTGAGCTGGACGATGCGGATGACGCGGTTGAGGCGGTTGAAGCCGCGACCCAGACCTAAAGGCGCTGCGCGGTTGCGCGCGGCCCATTGCGTTATCGCGGCCCGCGCGCCTATGCCACAAAGCCACGTTATGGGGTCAGGACCGAGCCGCGCATGATCGTCAAAATTGCCGCTTTCACTGATGAGGCACGGATTGCTTCGCTGACAGAAACGCTGGGCAAACTCACGTGGCGTGACGGGCGCGAAACGGCCGGCGCGGTGGCCAAGCGGGTCAAGCGCAATCTTCAGGCGGTTACCAACGACGATGCGGGCAAGGCGATCCGCGCGGAGCTTCAGCCGCTGATCGCAGACAACCGCGTGGTGCGCGCCGCCGCCCGCCCGCGCCGCATTTCGCCGCTTTTGATCAGCAAGACTAGCGATGGCGGCCATTATGGCCCGCATGTCGACAACGCGTTGATGGGCCAAGGCACCGGGCGCATTCGCACGGACATGTCCTTCACACTCTTTTTGAGCAATTCATCCGATTACGAAGGCGGCGAGTTGATTGTCCACACCGCCGGCCTCACCCAAGTGGTCAAGGGGGACTGGGGCCAGTTGGTGCTCTACCCCTCAACCTCGATCCACGAGGTCAAACCCGTGACCAAGGGGGAGCGGATCGTGTGCGTCGGCTGGATCGAAAGCCTTATCGCCGATCCCACGCAGCGCGAATTGCTGTTCGACATGGAGAACCTGCGCACCAGTCTGCGCCAGAAATTGGACCCGCAATCGCCCGAACTGCTGACCCTAGACAAGTCTATGTCCAATTTGGTGCGCATGTGGAGCCAAACCTAGCGGCGAATGATGCGCGCTTCGCAACAAAGTGATTTTCCAGAGGATTTGAGCGGCGCAAATTGTGGGGCTTGCGCATATTGAAGGTTGCATCCGGGCGTTACAATTGGGACAAGAGAAACGGGTCGAAAAAAGAGTCGAGCTTTTCTGGCTTGATATGACGGGACTTTACAATTGTCCTCGCACAGCTTTTGCTAACGCCAAATGGTTGTTTGCAAAGGCGGTTGCCTTTTTGGGAACGGACGGTTCCTGATTGAGGCGACGGATCAGGTATTCCTGATCGCGGGGCGAGCGTTGCGCCAGAAATGGGCGCTTCGTTTGTGAACGACCGATTGGACGACGGCATCTCGTGGGGGTAGGAGATGACACTTAGAGCAGCGCCGGCCAAGGCCGGACGGTTTGGGGTCGGGACACGCGGCGTTTACCGCGATGAAGCGATCAATGTATCCAGCGCCAGCGGCGCGCGATCCGTTTTACGCGGCGCGTTGACGCTGTGCGTGGCGGTTTGCTTTGCGGTATTCTTCCCCGCGTCCAGCGCGAACAGCAATTCCATGTCCTCAGGCGCGCGCTATGAAGGTGTCGCCACCTGCGCGGGCTCCACCTGCCACGGCCGCGCCGAAGGCAACGGCGCGGTTGTGCGTCAGGACGAGATTTCAACCTGGCAATCGCCGTCTTCGCAAAGTGGCGCTCACAGCCGCGCTTACGCCGTTCTGGCGGGCCGACGTGGGCAGCAAATCGCTGACAGCCTCGGGCTTGGTCCGGCGACGCAAGCCGCCGATTGCCTCGGATGCCACGCCACCTTCGCTCCGAAAAGCCAGCGCGGTCCGCGCTTTGCCCTGTCTGACGGCGTAAGCTGCGAAAGCTGCCACGGCGCGGCGGAAAACTGGCTCGCCTCGCACTACGCGCGCCCAGCAACGCACGCATCGAATGTAGCAGACGGTCTGATCCCGCTCGACCAGCCGAAAGTGCGCGCGAACAATTGTCTCGACTGCCACTATGGTTCGAAGAACCGCGGTCAGTTTGTCACGCACTCGATGATGGCGGCCGGACACCCGCGCGTCTCTTTCGAGCTCGACCTGTTCAGCGCGCTTCAACAGCATCATGACGAAGATCAGGATTATCGCGCGCGCAAAGGGCAGATGAATTCAGTGCGCTTTTGGGCGGTGGGTCAGGCCGAGGCGGTCAAACGCTCGACCAGCCTGTTCACTGATCCCAAATACGGCATGGAAGGTCAGTTTCCGCAGTTCTACTTCTATGATTGCCATTCGTGCCACCGCACCATTCAGGATTCCGATCAACGCCGCTTGAGCTTTGAAGCCAACCCGGCGCGCCCAATCCCGTTTGGCAACCCGCCGTTCAACGATGAGAACATCATCATGCTTTCCGCCGTCGCCAAGGCGCTTGTTCCGGGGCAGGCGGACAGCTTTATGTCGGCGAGCCGCACCTTCCACAAAGCGATGGGCAGTGGCACGGGCGAGCAGGCGCGCGCTGCGGCGAACGCGCTGGGTAAGAGGGCCGGAGCGCTCTCCAACGCGCTCAGTCAGCGCGCTTACGCCAATGCGGACGCGTTCAAAGTGATCGACATGATCTCGGGCAAGGCGACCAACGCGCGCTTTACCGATTATTCGGGTTCGGTGCAGGCGGTCATGGCGATCGACACTTTGCTTAACGCGCTGGTGCGCGAGGGCCGCGTGAGCGTCGGCGCTGCGGCGGGCATTCGCGCCAATATCAACAAGGCGTATCAAGCCGTGTCCGAGCCCAACGCTTACAAACCCGGGAACTTCCGCGTGGCGCTCTCCTCCGCATCGTCAGCCATCGCAAGGTTGCGTTAAATGAAAAAGGGGGGATGGAAAAACTGGGCGAAGGTCGGAGTTCTGGCTCCGATGCTTATTCTGGCGGCGTGTGGCGGGGAAGACGGTCCTCAGCCCACAGCGGGTGGTCCGGGCTCCGGCAATCCGCCGCCCGCTCCGCCGCCTCCGGCTCCGCCGACAACGGGCGGTGTCTACACCTTCCCGGCGCAGGAAAACCTTAGCGCCGCCGATGTCGGGCAGATCATCGCTCAGGCGGCCTCTCAGGCAAACTCGTCCGGCGCGCCCGCGACGATTGCGGTGGTTGACCGGGTGGGCAATGTCCTCGGCGTGTTCCGGATGCCCGGCGCTCCGACGCTCGCAAAAGTGAGCGAAGCGCCCAATGGCGATAATATCGACATTCAGGGGCTCGACGTGCCCAGCGAAGCGGCGGCCATCGCTAAAGCGATCACCGGCGCCTATCTTTCGAGCGGCGGAAACGCGTTCACAACGCGCACGGCGAGCCAGATCGTGCAGGAGCATTTTCCGCCCGCACCCACAACGGTTGGTCTTGAAAGCGGCCCGCTGTTCGGCGTGCAGTTTAGCTCCTTGCCGTGTTCTGACCTGACGGCGCGCGCGTCCGACGGCATGATCGGGCCACAGCGTTCTCCTCTGGGCCTTGCAGCGGATGCTGGCGGCTTTCCGCTCTACAAGAACGGCGTGGTCGTGGGCGGCGTCGGCGTTTTGGCGGATGGCGAATACAGTTTTGACCCGAACACGCTCGATATCGACAACGATATTGATGAGGTCATCGGGCTCGCCGGGACGGTCGGGTTCGAAGCGCCCATTTCGATCCGGGCGGAACGGATCGCGGCGGACGGCACGGCGCTGCGTTTCTCCGATGCGGACTTCAACCAGGTCGGCAATGTCGCGGGCGCGAGCTTTGCGGGGACGGCGGGCGAATTGCTCGCGGTGCGCAGCTATTTTGATGGCACGGCCCTGCGCGCAGGGACAGCCTATGGCACCGAGGCTTCGGGTGTGAGGCCGTCGACCGCGGCGGAATTCGCGATCTCGGACGCGTTTGTGTTGAGCGATGGTTCGGGCACCAATCGCTTCCCGATCCGCGCTGGCACCGACGCGGATGACGGCCCGGCGATCACCGCCGATGAAGCCCGCGTGATCCTCGAAGAGGCGTTCACCGTGATGAGCCGCGCGCGCGCTCAGATCCGTCGCCCGCTGGATAGCCCGGCTGAAGTGACCATCAGTCTGGTCGACACGCGCGGGCGCATTCTGGGCATCGTTCGCGCGCCTGACGCGCCGCTGTTCGGGACCGATGTGAGCTTGCAGAAAGCGCGCACCGCGACGTTTTTCTCAAACGCTATCGCCGCTGATGAACTGCTGGCCGCCGATCCCAACGCACCGCCGGATTTGCGCGAAGTGCCGCTTTATGTAGAGCGCGTGCGCACCTTCCTGGGCGATCCGACCGCGCTGACGGGCACCTTTGCCTTTGCCGACCGCTCGGGCGGCAACCTGTCGCGGCCCTTTTTTCCCGACGGCGAGGTGGGCCGCCCGCATGGACCGCTGTCGCGCCCTATCGAACAGTTCAACCCGTTCTCCACCGGGCTGCAATCCGCGCTGGTGCTGTTCAACCTGGCTGGGCATCTCGCCTTCGTGACGGGGCAAAGCGACACCGATACGCCGCGCAATTGCACGGGCTTGCCGCAAACGGCTTCGGGCGGCACGCGGCTTGATAACGGCATTCAGATTTTCCCCGGCTCGGTTCCGGTCTATCGCGGTGGCACGCTGGTCGGGGGCCTTGGCGTGTCGGGCGACGGGATCGATCAGGATGACATGATCAGCTTCCTTGGCACGAACAACGCAGGTGTTCGTCTTGGCACGGGGATCGGCAACGCTCCCAACGAGATCCGCGCGGATCGCATCGTCGTGCAAGTCGGCAGCCGCGAGGTGCGGCTGAGATATGTCAATTGTCCGTTTGCGCCGTTCCTCGATACGGACGAACAGAACGTGTGTGAGGGGCTCTAGGTTATGGGCATTCTTACCATTCCCGCCGCGCTCGCGCCGCTCGCCCTATCAGCGCAGGCCGCGCCTCCGCCAGAAGAGGTGAAGGAGACGCCGCCCACGCCAGCGCCCGCGCCCGCAGAGGGGCTCAACACCACGCAAAAGACCGATCCGCAGCCGCTCGATAGCGAAATTATTGAAGGCCGCGAGCGTCCCGGTTTCAATTCCGAATTGCCCGACGCGATTGATCAGACCAACGAAGGGGCGCTGCGCGCGCCGCCGCCCCAAGCGTTTCCGGTGGATCAGGTGCCGATCCCTGATCGCTGGCGACTTATTCAAGGGCTGGGGCTGGTCGAGGAAGACCTGCTCGACCCCTACAATCAGAACACCTACAAGGGCGACCGCCCGATCAATCCGGACAAGGTTCCCTGGCTCCCCATCAAGGGTGACGACTGGTTCTTCGTCGCCAACCTGATCTCCGATACGGTGTACGAACCGCGCACTTTCCCGATTCCCGTGGGCATTCAGACGACCGAAGACCCGGACCGACTCGACGTGTTCGGCAACGATTTCAGCAACGTCCTCTCGCAAACGTTCATTGCAGGCTTCGCGCTGCTCAAAGGCAGCACGGCCTACAAACCGCCCAGCATCGAATACCGCCTGACGCTCGCCTACAACGTCAACTACGTGACGGTGCCCGAACGCCGCGTGCTGTTCGTTGAGCCTTCCAAAGGCACGACGCGCCTCGATCAGTTTCTGGGTGTGCAAGAAGCCTTCATCGACTATCACTTCACCGCGTTGGATAACGAGCGGTTCGACTTTGTGTCGATCCGCGCCGGGATCCAGCCGTTCCAAGCCGATTTTCGCGGGTTCCTGTTTCAGGATCAGCAGCTGGGCGTACGCCTATTCGGCAACCGCGACAACAACCGCTTGCAATTCAATCTGGCGGCGTTCTGGCGTTTGGAGAAAGACACCAACTCCGGGCTGAACTCGGTCGTACAAAGCCCGCGTGATGACTTCGTGTTGTTTGCCAATGTCTATCGTCAGGATTTCCTGATCCCGGCGCTTACCAGCCAGTTCACGGTCGCATATAACCGCAACCGCGAAGCGAACGATATCGAGATCGACGACAACGGTTTCCCGGTGCGCCCGGCGCTTTTGGGTACGTTGCGTGGCCGCGAATACGATGTGTTTTACCTCGGCTATAACGTTGATGGCCGCGTGGGACGCATCAACGTCACTGGCAGCGCCTATTGGGCGCTGGGCGAGGATCGCAACAACTTCTTCACCGACCGCCCGGCCGACATCAACGCGACCTTCTTCGCGACCGAATTGAGCTACGACAAGGACTGGATGCGGTTTCGCCTTTCCGGCCTGTACGCCAGCGGCGACGATGACCCGTTTGACGATGTCGAAGGCGGCTTCGACGCGATCTTTGAAAACCCGGTTTTTGCCGGTGCGGATACCTCGTACTGGATCCGCCAGACTATCCCGTTTGCGGGCGGTGGCCGTGTGGTCTCGCTCAACAATCGCAACGGTGTTCTAAACGCTTTGCGCCCCTCGAAGGAGCAGGGCCAGTCGAACTTCAACAATCCGGGCACCATGCTGGTGGGCGCCGGGTTCGATTTCGATCTGACCCCGGAATTCCGCCTCACCGGCAACGCGAACCATTTGTGGTTTGAGAACACCGCGACGCTGGAAAACCTGCGCATCGAAGGATCGATCCCGAAAGATATTGGGTACGATTTGTCCGTCTCGGCGATCTGGCGGCCCAAGGCCAACCAGAACATCGTCGCGCGTCTGTCGGCGGCGACTTTGGTCGCGGGCGATGGGTTCAAAGACCTCTTCGACAATCTTGGCAATCAGAACGAGTTCTTCTCCGTGCTCGCTAACGTGACGTTGACCTACTGATGACGAAACTGACGCAATTCTCGCGCTTGACGCATATGTTCCTCGCCGTTGCCGTCCTCGCCCTTGGTCTCGCGGTGGCGCAGCCCAGCGCGCAGGCGGCGGACAAGGTCAAGAAGGTCTATCGCGACTACGCGGCGATGGGTGTTCTGGTTGATCCCGCACCGGCGAACCAGTCGGTTGCGGATATGGATGCGAAGTCCGAAGGCTGCCTCACCTGCCATGTGAAAACCGACGCGCCCACGATGCACACCACGCCCGCGGTCCGGTTGGGCTGTGTTGATTGCCACGGCGGCAATCCCAAGGTGCGCGGCAATTCCGAGTTGCCGCACGACCACCCTGATTACGTCGCCGCGCGCGACACCGCGCACGTGCTGCCCACGCAGCCCGACAGCTGGCACTTCCCGTCTTCGGCGAACCCCAAGCAGTCTTACACGCTGCTGAATTCTGAATCGCCCGAATTTGTGAAATTCGTGAACCCGTCCGACTACCGCGTTGCGCGCGAGGCGTGCGGATCGTGCCACATCCAGGCGATTGAATCAGCCGAACGCTCGATCATGGCGACCGGCGCGATGCTGTGGGGCGGGGCGGCCTACAATAACGGGATTCTCCCGTTCAAAAACTACCTGCTCGGCGAAGCGTACACGCGCAACGGCAAGGCCGCGAAGCTGAGCTCGGTAGGCTACGGCGAAAACGGTGCTCTTTCGCAGAGCCAGAAAGATCGCGGCGTCCTGGCGGATCTCTATCCGTTGCCCACGTGGCACGTGATCCCGCCGGGCGATGTTTTCCGCGTGTTTGAGCGTGGTGGCCGCACGATCAACTCGCAATTCCCTGAGATCGGCTTGCCCAACCCGACGGGGCGCATCCAGATCCTCGAAGAACCGGGCCGCCCTGACCTTAAGCAATCGAACCGTGGCCCGGGCACCGGCCTGCGCGTGGCGATCCCCGCGCTCAACATCCACAAGACCCGCCTCAACGATCCGTTCACCTGGTTCATGGGGACCAACGATCAGCCGGGCGATTATCGCCATTCTGGCTGCGCGAGCTGCCACGTGGTCTACGCAAACGATCGCGAGCCGCGCCACTCGCTGATCTACGCCAAATATGGCCGCGACGGACAAACCATCACGGTCGATCCGACCATCGCCGACAAATACGAGAAAAAAGACCACGGCTATGGCGGCCATGGCGACGACAGCCACGATGGCGAGCATGGCGACGATCACAAGGCAGATAAGTTCGCGGGTAATTTTCTGCCCGATGTCTACCCGCCCAAATCGCCTGACGGCCACGCGCCCGCACCGACCAGCGGCCATGCGGCTGTTAAGCAGCCCGGCGTCAAATATGACGCGGAACCCGCGCTCGATGCGGCCGGAGGGTACAAGAACAAAGAAGATGGCCTCCTGAACTCACAGGGTAAGCCCAAAGAGAAGGGCCACCCGCTTCAGCACGTCTTTACGCGCAGCATCCCGACCTCGCAGTGCATGAACTGCCACATGCACCAGCCCAACATCTTCCTGAACAGCTATCTCGGCTACACGATGTGGGATTACGAGAGCGACGCGCCGCACATGTGGCCCAAGGATCAGAAATATCCCACCGCCGCCGAAGTGCGCAAAGTGATCAAGCGCAACCCCGAAGGCGCCGCACCGCGCGGCAAGTGGTCGGACCTCGACTTCCTGCGCAACGTTTATGATCTCAATGAGGATCTGAACGACACGCAATTCGCCGATTATCACGGCCACGGTTGGAACTTCCGCGGGATCTTCAAACGCGACCGCGCGGGCAATCTGCTCGATGCGGACGGCAATATCGTCGATAACGATGATCCGGAAAAATGGCGCCGCGAGGGCGAGGGCAAGTTCGTCGAGCCCGGCACAAATCCCGGAAAAGCGGTCCACATGATGTCCATCCACGCCGAAGTGGGCATGCAATGCGCGGACTGTCACTTTGAGCAGGACACGCATGGTAACGGCCTGATCTATGGCGAGGTCGCCAACGCGATTGAGATCGGCTGCAAGGATTGCCACGGCACCGCCGACGCCTACCCAACGCTGCGCACCAGCGGCCCGGCCGCGCCGCCCAAGGGTCATAACCTCGCGCTGCTACGCAACCCGGACGGCCAGCGCCGCTTCGAGTGGGTCGAGCGCGAAGACGGCAGCCGCAAGCTTATCCAGCGCTCCATCGTCGATCCCAAGATCGAATGGGAAATGAGCCTTGTGAAGGACTCGGTCGACCCCGAAACACCGCTTTTCAACGCGAAGGCCGCCCGCGCCAAGCTGATGAGCAAATACGGCGCGGAAACGGGCAATTTCGAGTTCGGTGTCGGCATCGCGGAAGACGACCGCGCACACCAGGATCCCGAGATGGCGTGTTTCACCTGCCACCTTTCCTGGACAACGAGCTGCGGCGGCTGTCACCTGCCGATTGAGGCCAACTGGAAGACCAAGAACCACAAATACGAAGGTGGCTCCACGCGTAACTTTGCGACCTACAACCCACAGGTCGCGCGCGATCAGATGTTCCAGCTGGGCAAGCACCAGACGACCAAGGGCAACCAGACCGCTCCGGTTCGCTCGTCTTCGGCGCTGGTCCTGACCTCGACCAACATCAACCGAGAACGCATCTATGTGCAGCAGCCGCCGATCTCCGGTATTGGCTTCTCGTCGCAAGCCTTCGCGCCGCACTTCCCGCATACGGTTCGTCTGACGGAAACGAAGACCTGTTCAGATTGCCACTTGGCCGAAGCGGACGACAACAACGCCATCATGGCGCAGCTGCTGTTGCTGGGGACCAACTTCGTGAACTTTGTCGGCCTGCACGCCTTCACCGGTCTTGAAGGCGGCATCAGCGCAGTTCGCGTGACCGAGTTTGAAGAGCCGCAGGCGGTGCTGGGATCATACCTGCACAAATACGCCTATCCCGATTATTACGACCTGCATATCGACCGGAACGGACGCGAGCTCAAGAAATGGGTGCGCGGCAAGAGCCTCGATAAAGGACTGTCGGGTGAGACCAAGGCGTTCGAGGAATTCGTGAACATTCACGAAGGCACTCGCGACAAGGTCGGCTGTTTGCAACTGCGCGGCGAGTATCTCTTCGTCGCCGAGGGTAAGGGCGGGTTCCAAGCGTACGACGTGGCCTCAATCGGCAACAAGGGGATCTCTGAAAGGATCATCACCGCGCCGTTCTCGGCTCTGGGTCATGACACGCATATCAAGACGAAGAACGCGACCTGCATGGCCATCGCCACCAATCAGCCGATCGCGCCGACGCGTTCGACGCCGGAGCTGCGCGAGCTGAACCAGGAGCAAGCCTTCCTGCCGATTTACAATTACGCGGCCATTTCTGATGCGGAAGAAGGCCTGATTCTCGTCAACGTCAACACGCTGGCTGATGGCGAATTCCGCAACAACAAGTTCGAACGGTTCGAATACGCCGATGGCTCAGACGCGTGGAACCCGGACGGTGTCTTGAGCGGTGCAAGCCACATCCAGCTCGCCGGTGAGATCGCTTACATCACCGCAGATGCGGGGCTTGTAGTGGTCGATCTGGCTAATCCCGCAACGCCCAAAGTGGCAGCGGTGCGTCCGCTTACCGATGCTCGGTCGAGCACGATCCAGTTCCGCTACCTGTGGGTGACCGATGCAGACGGTGTGAAGCTGTTTGATGTGACCGACATGCGCAACCCGATCGCGCGACCCGAAGCGACCGTGCCTCTGGCGGATGCCAAGCGGCTCTATGTTGCGCGCACCTACGCTTATGTCGCAGCGAAGCAGGACGGTCTGGTGATCCTCGACGTGACCAATCCGCTGCGGCCCAAGGTGCAGCAGAAAGTCACCTTCGATGGGCAGTTGAACGACGCCGAAGACGTGATTGTGGGCTCGACCAACGCTTCGCTCTTCGCGTACGTGGCGGATGGTCGAAATGGCCTCAAGGTCATCCAGCTGACTAGCCCGGACAGCCAGCGCAACTTTTACGGCTTCAGCCCGCCGCCTGTGCCCGAGCTCATCGCCTTTGCCAAAACCCCAACACCGGCTGTGGCTTTGTCGAAGGGTCTTGATCGCGACCGTGCGGTGGATGAGACCGGGGGCCAGATGGCGATCTTTGGGCGGCTTGGTTCGCGTCCCTTCACTCGCTCGGAAATGGAGAAGCTCTTCATGACCCGCTCGGGAGCGCCGTGGAAAGTGACCGACGAGGCCGATATGAGCCGCTGGGTCGGACGCAAGCCCGCAGGGCCTACAAACGCGCGCCGGCGTGAAGATGATGTGGAACCGGCGGCGAGCGCTCAGTAGTCGAGAGGTGGGACGCTTTTGCTTTTGCGCTCCGGTTTCTCAGGCACGTGGCCAGTTTCGTCGGTGAAGCATCTGAAAACTCGGTGAGATTGGGCATTCCCCAGTGGCATGTCTCGACCGTCCATTTCCTACGTCTGTAGCTTTTTGAGGCGAGAGGCACCCCAGCTAAGAGGCGCAAGCCCCCTCGCGGATGTTGTCTAACGGTGGCGGCTCCCCGAGTTGCCGTGGCAAAGCCCTTAGCGGTCTGGCATGTTGTGGTATCGGGAGAGGCGCCCCCTCGGCGGGACATGCGGCGTCGATTATACGAAAGCTGTGTTGTGGTCAGATCCCTGACGCCTGGACGCGAGTGAGCCCCGGCTGCGGTCTAGAGAGGCATCAACAAAGCCCAACTGGTTGGCAGAAGCGTTCGCACCCATTGAAGCACGAAAGCGTTACTGACGCTCGCGCTCCAGGCCTTCCATCATTGGGATCAAGTTTTCGGTGTAGACCGCCAGCCGGGTCCAATCGCCTACAGGCTGGAAGTGCGTGACCAACTTGCCATCTTTCCAGCGGTGCAGGGCGTAACCCGGAGGTTCGCCGTCCACGATGCCCCGGCCATCGGCTTTGTGAAAATCGACAGGGCGCAAATCCAGTGAGACCGCAGGCGCGACGGCAGGCGTTACCATCACGGGGATGGAACCAAAGGACGAAGCCACGGGGCGGTGCAGATGCCCGCAGGCAATCCCAACAATCTGGTCATGCCCCTCAACTGCGTTGCGGAAACGCGCCAGCCAGGCCTCGTGCGGGCGCGGGTCCATCCAGTCAATTCCGGCAATTACGGGTGGGTGGTGCATAATCAGAAAGGTCGGTGTCGTGGGATGCGCGGCCAGTTCCTTGGCGAGCCACGCCGCTCGCGCTTCGCAAAAAGCCCCGCCGTGGCGACCGTGTTGCAGCGTGTCGAGACACAAGATGCGCAGGCCTTTAGCCTCAATCGCGTATTGCGCGTAGCGCTTGCCGCCGGGCCCATCGATCGTTGGACAGGCCGGAAAAGCCGCGAGCAGATTGTCGCGATTGTCGTGATTGCCGGTCATGACATGAACCGGGAACAGGCACCGCGCGAGCGGCCCTTTCATCCGTTCATAGCTATCAGGACGCCCCTTGTCGGCGATATCGCCGGTCAGAATTAGCAGATCGGGCTGTACGGTCTGATCGAGCAAGTGGTCAATCGCCATGCGAAAGCGGAGGTAGTTGAACTCCTCTTCGCCGGCTTCCGGCTCGAACCCGACATGGGTGTCGGTGATCTGAGCAATCAGGACGCTGTTGTCCGCGTGACCCATGTTGCTGTCCTCTTCCAGGATCAGTCTTTCAACATTGCCGAGATGGATGCAATAGAATCCGTTGATTCTTTACGCATTCCTTCCGGCGTCGACTGCAAGATCGGGTGATCGCCAGGCCACGGAGCGGTCGGCGTGTGATAGCCGTGGCACATGGCGCAAGACGACGGCACGATCTCTTCGGTCGCAATCGCCGCCTCGCCCTTGTGGCAATCCTGACAGCTTTCGATCGCCGGCATCAGCAGATCGGTCGCCTCTTTCGACGTGTCCGCTTCGTGGCAGTCTGTGCATTCTTCCTCTTCGTGGCCGACATGGGTGAAGAAGCCGTGCTGAAGGAAACGGTCGGGCAGGTTGACCGGGATCAGATCCGGGCGTCCGTCCGTGCGGGTCGGGATGTGGCAATCACCGCAGGTGCCGCCGGGCAGCAATGCGCGGTTGATCGCGATGAGCGAGGAAGCGGGGCGTCCAAAGTTGATGGCATACGAACCGCCGCGCGCGAACTGGCCGGGGCGTGAGCGTCCGGATACGACCGCGCGCTTGGGCTCTTTGCCCATGGTCGCGAGGTCTTCCATCAGGTCTTTTACATCGCCGTGGCGCAGCGATGTGAACCCGCCGGCGCCATCGCGGCCCGCGACGAGCGAGTGGCAGGCTTCGCAAGAAGGCTCCATCTCCACCGGCTTGTAGCTGACCTTATCGTCGGTCAATTCGTGGCAATTGGAGCATTCAAGCGGTTCGCCATATTCGTTCAGGCTGATCGCCATGCGCGCCACGCCGCCTTGGGCGTCCATGTGAATGTCATGCGGGAAGAGCAGGCCGCTTTTTTCCTCGATAGGTTGATCAAGGCTGACGCGGATCGGCTTTTCCTGATTGTATTCGCTGTAGAAGGTTGGTCGGAACTGCGGGTGTTTATCACCGAAATTGTCCGCGTTGCCAAAGGCGACGTTGGTGAGGCGCGTGTCGAGCGCTTCGTGGCAATCGGCGCAGAACTGCTGCGTCGCGGCCTGCTGGCGCACTTTGCCTTCGTGTTCGAGGTGGCACGATGTGCACGATCCCGGACCTTCCTTGCCCAGAGTTTCGGCCACCGCCCATTGCCACGCTTCGCTCGCGGGGATGGGGGCCATGCCCTCCATCAGGCGCGGCTTTTTCGCGTGGTCGCCCAGCTCTTCGTGGCACGTCAGGCAGGTGTCATCCTGCACGCTGACGAACGGGGTGGAGTGGCACGCCTCGCAATTGTCCTTCAGGTCGTGGTGCGCGAGGCTAAGCTCGCCCGAGCTCCACGTGCTGTCAAAGCTGACCTGGTTGAAGCGCGGCGCGTCCGGCCCTTTGTCTTCGAGCGAGGTGTCGCGCGTCAGGTGCGTGACGATGGGAACGGCCAGCAAAAGCACGAGGATAGCCAGCGACATGGTCCACGCCATCGCCCGTTTTGAGGGCATAGCGCTGGCCAGCGCAAAACCGGCGGTCGGCTCGCTTGCAACGGCCTCTTTTTTGATCTGCGATTGAATGATTTGAACCGGCCCATCACCCTCGCGAGAGATGACAAGGTTCGCTGGCCCGACGCTGATGGTTGCCCCCGCGTTGGGGTCGATGGTGGCCTCGCTTGTGGAGCTCCCATCAAGGGTGAACGGCAATTCGCCAAGCGCTGTCGCTTGAAGCATGCCGCCACCCGCGTCCGATAGCCGAATATGGCGCAGCTCTACCGTAAGGTCCGGCAGGTGAATATCGCTCTCGGGCGCGCGCCCGACGATCAGTTCGCTAACCTCAACCGTGCGGTCGCGGGAAATTTCGCGCCCCGATTTGGCGACGGCAATAGTGCGGATCAGGAATGCCATAGCGCTTCTACCTCCCCTCGCCTTACCAGTAATAGAAGACGCTGATCACATGAGCGAGCAGCGCGGCGAGCAACGCGATGGTCGCCGGAATGTGAATGAACAACCACACTTCAAGCACGGCTCTGGTGCGAAGTTGCCGGCGGATCTGCCCGAGTTGATCGGAACGTTTTTCCAGCAAATTGTGCACGCTTTGTGCGGCTTCGCTCGATGTGGGTGCGATGCTTTTGCGAGCGTGCGCTGTGGCGCAGCCAGGATACAGGCCTGTGAGGCGCGCCAAGGGGCCGCCGAAGAAGATGTCTTGCTCCAAAGCGCCAATCACTAGGTTCGCCTCAGCGCGGCCGAGTGGTTGCGCCGCGCTGTCGAGCTGCCGGTCCGTGTTGACCAGCCCTTCGAGCATGTCGGCACGAGTCATTTGCTTGCGGTTGTTCGAAAGCGACTTGGGCAAGGCGGCGTAGGTGTACACCCCCCAAATCCCGCTGATGATCACCAGCATCATCAAGGCATAAGCGAGCGTGTGGACGTTCCAGCCGATCTGGAAACCGGTGTGCAGCGTGCCCACCACGATCAGCGACAGACCCAGATAGACATGCGCCGAAGTCCACCCTTTGAGGCTCCATTGCCCCTCGGGGATCCGGCGCTTGCGCACCCCCAGCAGCGAAAGCCAGACGATCAGCAAAAGGCCAATCGTGCCGAGCGTGTATCCGTACCAGCTGCCGCCATTGGGGCGCGGTTCCTGATCAATCCAAGCGTAGCCAAGCCCGGTGGTGACGCTCAAAAGCAGAGCGATCCAAAGCCACCGAAACTTCTTATGTTTCAGAAAGCTGATGTGATCCGCGTTGCGCCGACGTTCATCCTGGCTGAACCGTTTGTTGGGGATGCTGGCCATTACTCAACATCCTCCGTGATCTTGGCCAAGGTGATGAACTTGTCCGGAGACACGCGGATCGCTGCTCCGGTCGGGCAAGCGCGCACGCAGGAAGGGCCACCGTCGATCCCTGCGCACATGTCGCATTTGACCGCTTGCTTGGCGTTGTTGGGGTCGCCGTTTTCCTCGCGCCAAGAATAGGATGCTTCGCCCGGTCCCGGCCCGCTGCCAAACATCAACCAGTTGAGCAGGCTCGGCTTTTTGGGCGGTGTGGGCTCCATCTTGATGACGCCATAGGGGCAATAGGTCTTGCAGTTGCCGCATCCGATGCAGCTGTCATCAATGTAAACTTCGCCATCAGCGCCGCGTTTGATGGCGTTGGGTGGGCAATCCGTCATGCAATGCGGATGTTCGCAGTGACGACAGCTGATCGGCACATGCAGATGCGCGTAGCTGCGGCCCGCCTCACGATCCAGTCGTGAGAGGCCATCGTGCGAATCCGCGCAGGCTTTCTCGCAATTGTCGCAGCCAATGCACAGCCGCTCGTCGATCAGCAGCGCATCGGTCGCTTCGCCAAGACCCTGGTCCAGCAAGAACCCGGCGGTGCCAGTGAAGCTGGCGAGCCCGCCATCGTCTTTCTCTTTCTGACGTTCTGTCTCGGCGTTGGATTTTCGCCGTTCGGCCATAACCGCAAGAGCGCGCTCGCGCAGCTGCGGTTTTTTGGCTAGCAGTTCAAGAAATCCTTCGCCTGGTAGCCGGATGACTTCGGATTTGACCGCGGCTTTCACGCTCGAGGTGCGCAGCGACCCATCGATAACGGCCATCTCGCCGAAGAAGTTACCCGCCGGAATAAAGCCCTGGAAGGTCGCGTCTTCGCCCTGTTCGACCCGCATCGAGCCGAATCGAACGATGAACAAGTCTTTATCATCGGCCCCTTCGGTGACGACGGTCTCACCGGCTTTCACTTCCACCTTCTCAGCGCTGGCAACCAACGGAGCGATGTCGTCAGGGGTCAGGCCCGAGCCGAAAATCTGCAGGATTTGGCGCTCAATCGAGATCCGTGTCACCGCTTCTTCGGCGCCTTTGGACGAACTGATCAATTTAAGCGCCGCTTTACGCGAAAGCTCGACCACCACCGTGGGCTCAGCGGCGCGGATGGTCGCGCCGCGCCGGCGGCCCGAGACCAGACCCACTTCGCCAAAGATCGATCCTTGCCCAATCGGCACGGTGATCGAGGGGTCATTGGGGTTCACTTCGACCGCGACGCTGCCTTCAGCGATGGCGAAGAGCGATGATCCGGGGTCATCACGCCGGAAGATAACTTCGCCCGGCTCAAACGCGCTGCAAATGGAATCGAGCATGAGCTCGCGCATTTGCAAAATCGAAAGTCCGTCGAAAATCGAGACGTTTTTCTGATAGACCTCGAGCCAATGATCGACGCCCTTATTGCCCGGAAGATCCTCAAACACCTTCTCCAGCAGTGGCTCATCCGCCGGTTTTACCGCCGCACCGGTGTGCAGCGTTTCAATCACATCGTGGCCCTGGTTCATGCAGTGTTTGATCAGCGGGTAACCCGCCAATGCGCCGATGACGAAAATGCCCTTTTTGGTCGTTTCGAACGTGTCCGACAGAACCGGAAAGGCGCTGCGGTCGGGGCTGGTGAATTCGATCCCCATGCTTTCGATAAATTTGCGCGGCGGTTGCGAGCCGATACGCGCGATAATCATTTCAACCGGTATGGTTTCCTGACCGGTCTCGGTCTCGACCACCATTTGGCCATCGCTCACATCCGACGGAGACGTGCGATAGGCAATCCGCAACTTCCCTTCATCGGCGGCATTCTGCAGATCGGTCGCGTTCTTGATCTTCGCCTTGGCGAAATCGGTGCCGCGATTGAGAATGGTGACCGTGTTGCCGAGCGCGGGATCTGTGGCCAGACCCAGCGCGTTCTCAATACCCGCGTCCCCTGTGCCGACCACAATAATGTTCTTGTCGACGTGATCTTCGGGGTCATCGAGCTGCGGCGTGATCATCGGGTGATCGGCGCCCGGGCAACGCAGCTTGTTCGGGTTACCCTGCGTGCCGATGCCGAGAATGATCGTTTCCGCCCTGACCGGTTCCCCGTCTTTCACCTGAATCGTGAAATTGCCTTGCTCGCCTTCGACCCCGACGACTTCGGAATTGAGCATGACGTTCACATCAAAGGTATCGACGTCGCCTTCGAAAGCCGGGATCGTCGGCTCGTCAATGCCGCAATGCTTGTTCCAGATCCCAAGGATTGTCTCGCGCTTGCCTTCTTCGAATTCGCAGCCTTTGCGCACGCCTTCTTCGTATCCGCCACCGCGCAATTGCAAGTCGGACGGCGTTGCCATCACGTGCTTGCCTTTCTGATACTTGTAGATCGTATCAGACAGGTGATCGGTCTTTTCGAGAAGGACATGGCTCATGCCAAGCTTCGCTGCGTGCGCAGCGGCGCTCATGCCAGCCGGTCCAGAGCCAATAATGGCGACTTTATACAAGTCCGACAAGAAACCCCCCTATTGCCGGAAAACTGCTATTTTGTGATCATAAAGAAACGGGGGCGCTTTACCAGAGAGAATTGCCCGGTTTTCACGAGGCTGCTAGGGTTTGACCATGAATTCTGAGAACGAAAACAAGCCGCAAAGCGGTACAGGTGCAAAAGCTGCATGGGTGTTGCTTGGTGGAGCGGCCATTCTTGCAGTCGCGTCAATTGGCTATAACGTGATGTCGGCGCCCGAGGCGCCTGAGGTGGTCGCGGCGAATGGCGAAGCGGTCCCCTCAATCGAAGAATTGCGGACCGCCGCGGAAAGCTCGCAGGCCGATGCCGGGCCCTGGTCGGATCTGGCCTTTGCTCATTTCCAGCGCAATGAATTCAGCGACGCGGCGGCGGCTTACGAAAAAGCGGTCGCGATTGACGAAGATGCCGCCGTCTTGTGGTCCGCGATGGGAGAATCGCTGGTCTACGCCGAAGACGCCGCGAGCGCGGCGGCCAATCCGTTGCCGCCCGCCGCAGTCGCCGCTTTCAAAAAGGCGGTCGAAATTGACCCGAGCGATCCGCGCGCGCGCTATTTCCTGATGGTGGAAAAAGACCTCGCCGGCGATCACGAAGGCGCGATTGCGGGCTGGCTTGAACTGCTCGCGGAAAGCCCGGCGGGCGCGCCGTGGGGACGCGACCTTGTGCAAACCATTGAGCAGGTTGGCAAGATGAACGATATCGCGGTTACGGATCGGATCGCGAAAGCCAACGAAGGGCGTCTGCCGCCCATCGCGGTGCCCGGTTCCGGCGCGGTCGCAGGCGAAGCCGCCGCGCCCAGCGTGGGCGGGCCAACACAGGCGCAAATCGCCGCCGCGCAAAGCCTGACCGCCGACGAACAACAAGCCCAGATCGAAGGCATGGTTGCCATGGCCGAGGCGAAACTGGCCGATGATCCCTCGAACCTTGACCGTTGGGTCATGGTGATGCGCAGCCATTCGATGCTTGGCAACGCGGCCAAGGCCAAAGCGACGCTCGAAGCAGCGGTCGCGGCTAATCCGGGCAATGAAGCGGGCCTGCGCGAACAGGCGCGTTCGCTGGGGATTCAGTAGGCTGGTTGGGCGGGATGAGCGACGCGTCTAACGCGTCATGAAACCGCGCTCGCGCAGGAACTCAATTGTGCTGGTGGCGAAGCCGGTGTCCGGTCCTTCGAACATCCAGAAATCCTTTCCGCTCGGCAGGGTTAGCGCTTGTTCTGCGAAATTGTAATCGTGTCCGCTTTGCGGGAGTGAAACGACGGTAATGTCCGAGCCGATGCCTTCCAGCGCCGCGATATTTTCTTCCACTGGGACAATCGGATCCTTGGCTCCGAACACCGCCAGATAAGGCAGATCGCCTAGGGACGCGAGAAAGTCCGAGGGATCGTAACGGAACCGGCGCAGCCACAGTTTTGGTATATCCGCGCGCGCGCTTGGGATGTCGTCCGCGCCAAACCCGGTGTTCAGCCAACCCTCTGTTTCGGCTCTACGCCGGATCGCATCAAGTTTCGCAAACGCCTCATCGTCGGAAAGCGAAACATCGGCGATGATGCGCGAAACCTCGGCGAGGATGTCCTGACGTTCTTTCGAAAGGCCGACCGATGCGCCGTAGGTGGCGGCGCTGCTGATTTGCTGCTGGAGGATTGAGGTCGAGGGGCCGATCCACGTGACGAGGAAGGCGGGCTGTATGGCTGAACCGCTTTTTCTGAAACGTTCGGTTGCGGCCTGAATTGTCCAGGCGCCGGCGGATTCGCCCATCATGCCGACCCTTGCGGGGTCGACGCGCGGCTGTGCCGCCAAATGGTCGAGCGCGGCGATGGCGTCGTCGGTCAATTGTTCGAAGGTGAAGGTGGCGCAGTCGCCCTGCGACTGACCGGAGCCGCGCTTGTCATAGGTGAGAACCGCGATGCCGTAGCGTGCGAACACCCGCGCTTTGCCGTTTACCCGCGTCGCGCATCCGCGCCCGCGCACCATCACGATCCCGGCGAGCGCTGAACCGAACTTGGGCAAGGTCAACGTGCCTGCGATTACCGTACCATCGGCCGATGTGAATTGCGTGTCGCGCGAGGTCACTGTGGGCCGCGCGGGTGGGAGCGAGCGTTTGAGGTGGATCCGCCGTCCATCCTCGCCAAGGGTGCCGACCAATTGTTCGAAACGCGGCTCAAGCTCAAGGGTTGCATCACTCGCCAACAGGCCCTCGATCACCAGACCGTCCTGCGTCCGGCGCACAATGTCGCGTTTGTTGGGAAAGTAGGCAAACCAGTCCGGAAAGGTGGTGGTGGCGCGAAGGCCTTCGTCGGTTTGGTCGATTTGCATCTCAACCCGCAGAACCGACTCGTTCTTGATGATCGCGCCGGTCCAGTATCCGGAGGGATCGAAAGCGACCTCATCCTGCGCCCATGCCGACGAGGCCGCAGCGAAGCCGATGAGCAGGATCAGATATCGCCATAGTCGCATCATCGGTCTCCTTATTGCAAAGGTACTGCACACAAGGCGGCGCAGATGCACATGAGATGCTAGCCGCTTTCTGCAACGGAAAAGGGCGCCCCGCGATGGAGCGCCCTTTTGCATGTTCGATCCAGTGGTCGTTTAGACGACGCCGAACGCCAGCATCGCGTCCGCGACCTTTTTGAAGCCCGCAATATTCGCGCCCTTCACATAGTCGACATAGCCGCCGTCTTGCTGGCCGTATTCGGTGCACTTTTCGTGGATGCCCGACATCAGGTCGGTGAGCATGTCGCCGAGGCGCTCCGAATTCCAGCTGATGCGCTCGGAGTTCTGGCTCATTTCCAGACCCGAAACCGCAACGCCGCCTGCGTTGGCCGCCTTGCCGGGGCCGTACATGATCTTGGCGTCGTGGAAGACTTTCACGCCTTCCAGAGTGGTTGGCATGTTGGCGCCTTCCGAGACGCCTTTGACGCCGTTCGACACCAGCGATTTGGCTTCGTCTTCGTTGAGCTCGTTCTGCGTGGCGCACGGCAGAGCCAGGTCCGCCGCGATGCCCCACGGGCGCCCTTCGTGGAAGGTCGCGCCTTTGAACTCATCGGCGTATTCGCTGATCCGGCCACGCTTGACCGTTTTGAGATGCTTGACCCAGTCGATCTTTTCCTGGTCGATGCCGTCGGGATCGTGGATGAAGCCGCCGCTGTCCGACAGGGTCAGAACCTTGCCGCCCAGCTGCGTGATTTTCTCCGCCGCGTGCGTGGCGACATTGCCCGAACCTGAGATGACGGCGGTGTGCCCTTCGACATCCATGCCCTGGTGTTTGAGCATGTTTTGCATAAAGTAAACCGCGCCGTAGCCGGTCGCCTCGGGCCGCATTTGCGAGCCGCCATATTCGAGGCCCTTGCCGGTCAGAACGCCTTCCCAGCGATTTGTGATGCGTTTGTATTGGCCAAACATGTAGCCGATTTCGCGGCCGCCTACACCGATGTCGCCAGCGGGAACGTCGGTTTCCGGACCGATATGGCGATACAATTCGGTCATGAAGCTCTGGCAAAAACGCATGACTTCAGCGTCGCTCTTGCCCTTCGGGTTGAAGTTTGCGCCGCCTTTACCGCCGCCCATGGGCAGGCCGGTGAGCGAGTTCTTGAAGGTCTGCTCAAAGGCAAGAAACTTCAGAACGCTTTCGGTCACCGAAGGGTGAAAGCGGATGCCGCCTTTATAGGGGCCAATGGCGTTGTTGTTCTGGACACGCCAGCCGCGCTGCACGCGGATGTTGTTGTTGTCGTCTTCCCAGCACACGCGGAACGACACGATCCGGTCGGGCTCCGCAATGCGGCGCAGGATCTGCGCCTCGTGGTACTGCACCTTGTCTTCCATGAAGTCATAGATGTCTTGCGCGACCTCTTGAACGGCCTGGATAAATTCCGTTTGCCCCGGATTGCGCTTTTTCACGCCAGCCATGAACGTTTCTAGGTCAACATGATCGGATACGGCCAAAGTCTTTCTCCCCCTTTAATCCCAAAGACAGCGCGACCCCGTCAAATGGTACAGCGCTCATTTCGAAAGCGCGCTTGTGTATCGCTCCAAAGGTGGGACATGGCAAGCGTGGCTTTTTACCGCTTCGCGCGCGCTACGCTTGCAATCATGCACCAGACCCTTACCACAGAGCCATCGACCACCCGGTCAGGCGATTTTGATGCGGCTGTATGACGCAAGGCTGAGCTGGGGCATTGTAAATAATGGCCAATTCGTCGATGCGCCGCGAGTGCGCGCTGGGTTTGCGCACACGGCGCGAAAGCACCGCTTAACGCCGCGACAAAAGGCCAGACGGGACACACATGGCAAGCCTAAGCGGCGAAAAAGAACCTGAGACTTCTCAGCCGCAAACAGATTATCCGATCGACCCGCCGATGGTCGAGCTTGAGATTGATACGCATGATAGCGGGTTTTACGACGGGTTCAGCCGCGAGGTGACGATCCCGGCTAAGATTATCGTGTCGCTAATCATCTTGTGGGCAATCTTTTTCCCGGTGAGCGCGATGGGCACGCTGGAGGCGGCCAACACGTCGATCATTTCGATGTTTTCAGCCTGGTACGTGTACCTTGTTGCTGCACTGGTTGTGGTGTGCCTCGTGCTGGCTGTCCTGCCGCAGTCGGGGCGCTTGCGGATTGGTGCGCCGGGGGAAAAGCCCGAATTTTCCCGGTTTTCGTGGTTCGCGATGCTGTTTGGCGCAGGGATCGGCATCGGCATGCTGACATTTTCGACCGGAGAACCGCTCGCGCATTTCTCCAACAACCCCGACATCATCCGCGGCGTGGTCGAATCGCGGTCGGCTGAGGCGGTGCGCTCGGCCTATCTCTACACCTTCTTGCATTGGGGCTTTGGCGCGTGGTGCACCTACGCTCTGGTCGGGCTGGGGATCGGCTATGTCGCGCATCGGCGCGGACTGCCGCTCACCATCCGATCAAGCCTCGCGCCGCTGTTCGGTGAACGCATGTCCGGTCTGGCAGGCCACGCGGTTGATGTGGTCGCGGTGGTCGCGACGATCCTTGGCGTGGCTTACACGCTGGGCTTCGGGGTCGAGCAATTTGTGGCCGGGCTTTACCGGATCGGCTTTGGCGACTGGCTGATGGTGACGAGCGCGGAGGGCACCGGTCAAACGGCTTCCACCGCTGCGATCGTCGTGGCGCTTATGGTGTTGGTTGGTGCCTCCACGCTCAGCGCCTTGTCGGGCGTTGGTCGGGGTATCAAGTGGCTATCCAACCTCAACATGGGGCTCTCCTTCGGTCTGCTGGCGCTGTTTGTGGTCGTGGGGTCGGGCGCATTTGGACTGCAACTGCTCGGCACGGGTCTGTGGGATTATTTCGTAACTCTGCCGCAGCAGACGCTATCTCTGTTTGCCCCGGACGGCACTGCGACGGGTGACGCGCTGGTTGCCTGGCAAGAGGGTTGGACTGTCATGTACTGGGCCTGGTGGATCGCCTTTGCGCCCTTTGTCGGCATGTTCATCGCGCGCATTTCGCGCGGGCGCACCCTGCGCGAATACGTGCTGGGCGTGGCCATGGTGCCCTCGCTGATGTGCTTTATCTGGATGGCGTTGGTGGGCGGAACCGCGATTGATCTGGAATTGTCCGGCGTCGCGGGCGGCTCGATTGCCGATGCACCCATGGCGGACCAATTGTTTGCGACGCTCGCCCTGCTGCTAGACCCGGCGGTGGCTTTCGTTGTCTCGGGCCTGATCGTCGTTCTGCTTATGACTTATCTCATCACAAGCGCGGACAGCGCGATCCTGATCGTCAACACGATCAACGGCGCGGGCGAGGACGAAGGGTCGCGCCGGCTTCATATCGTGTTCTGGGGTGTCGCGCTCGCCTGCGTGGTCGGGTCCATGCTGATCCTGGGCGGGATCGAGGCGATCCGGATCACCATGATCATCGGGGCGCTGCCGTTTTCCTTCGTCGTCCTGGCGATGAGCGCTTCGATCCTGAAGGCGGTGACGTTTGACCTGATCCGTGAGCACCACGGGGTGCCTACAACCGCGCAAGAATGCGAGGACTGGGATGGGACTCCCATGACTTCCCAGTGACTTAGCGCTCTCATGTGTTCGGCGTGCCTCAACTGAGTTGTATTCCGCAATATTTGGATAGCCTGACTTAAAAATCAGAGAATCTTCAAATACAGTTTTATCTGTAAGGCGTGTTGCAAAATATGACTTCACAATGACTTGAGTTGACCGCATCAGTCAATTCCTTGTGGTTATTCTGCAACAATTCAAAACCTGTTCTGAGAATTCTAGGCGCGCGCGGTGGCCAGCTTGGCTCGTGCTTGTTACCGGACGGTCAGAGGCGCGCATTTTCTTTAGTCGCAGCGCTTCAGGGTTACGCTGGTGCAACTCCTGCATCGCGCCCACTCTCCAGGCAGCTCACAAGGGGCCAAACATGAAGACCTATTATCGCGGCGCGTCGATTGGCGCGCTCGCAATTGCACTTGTTTCGCCAGCGATGGCGCAGGATACGGCCGCTCCAGACGCAGCCGCTCAGGAAGAGCGCGGCGGTGTCCCCACCATCGTCGTCACCGCGCAGCGTCGCAGCGAAGACCTGCAAGACGTGCCTGTTGCAGTGTCGGCCATCGGCTCGGAAGAGCTCAACCAGCTCAACATCGACACGTTTGAGGATTACCTTGACCAGATCCCGTCGGTGACGGCGGGCGGCAACGGTCCGGGCCAAAGCACGATCTACATTCGCGGTCTGGCTTCCACCACGCCGAACATCACGGTGGCCGGGGTTGCCGGTCTCGCTCCCAACGTGGCGCTGTACCTCAACGATCAGCCGCTCTCGCAGCCGGGCCGTAACCTTGATGTCTACGCCGCCGACCTTGAGCGCATCGAAGTGCTCTCCGGCCCCCAAGGCACCTTGTTCGGCGCCAGCTCGCAAGCGGGCGTTGTGCGCCTGATCACGGCCAAGCCGAACCTGTCGGGCCTCGAAGCCAGCTTCTCAGGCGGCGTCAGCTTCACCAAGGGCGGCGAAAGCAGCTATCAGGGCGAGGTTATGCTCAACGTACCGGTAACCGATACGTTTGCGCTGCGCGGGGTGGTCTATCTCGACGATCAGGGCGGCTTTATCGACAACGTCGCGGGCACGCAGGATCTGCGCGAAAGCGCGCGTTTCCGTCCCGCTGGCACGGTGCGTTCGAACGGCATCCCGGTGAACGCCAACCGTGGCGGCTTTCAGGCGGGTTCCGACCTGTCGGCGGTCAACTTCATCGCGGCGGACAACGCCGGCATCGCGCAGGACAATTTCAACGACACGACCTACGCCGGTTTCCGCGCGACGGCCTTGTGGGAAATCACGCCGGACTGGAAAGTCACGGTCGCCCACCAGCGCCAAAGCCTTGAATCGGACGGCTCGTTCTTCGCCGACCCCAATATTGGCGGTCTCGATGATCTGGAAATCCGCCGTTTTGAAGAGGACCGCCTCGAAGACGACTTTTCGAACACCAGCTGGACGGTCGAAGGGCGCATCGCGATGCTCGATGTGGTCTACACCGGTGCTTACACCGAGCGCGAGACGTTCCAGCGCGCGGACTACACCGATTACCTGTTCGCCGGGCAGTATCTGCCGTACTACATCTGCGACACCTCGGTGACCTATCCCGGCGCCAACGCGCCCAGCGGCACGTGCCAGGCGCCCAACCTGTACGTGAACTCAAACTCCGAAACGAGCGTGTTCACGCAGGAGTTGCGCTTCTCGACGCCCGATGACTGGCGCGTCCGGTTCCAGGGCGGCGGTTTTTATTCCGACCTGCAATTGGATGAGCGGGTGGACTTTGCCTACCCGAACAACGTCTTCACGCGCGGTGCGGATGGCACCTCACTGGGCTTTGTGCCCAACTTCCCGCTGACGAATATCGGCGCGCCTCCGGGGGCTGTGGGCAACACATCGGATGGCTTTTTCAGTTTGCCGGGGCCTTTCCCGGCGGAAACGATCTTCCGCAACGATGTGCGCCGCACGGACGAACAGTTCGGCCTGTTTGGCGAAGTCAGCTTTGACGTCATTCCTGACCTGCTGACGATCACGGGCGGTCTGCGCTATTACGATGTGACGGTGGACTTGGAAGGCAGCGCCAACGGCTCGTTCTTTAACCGCACCTCGCCGGTGTTCGGCCCCAACTTCACGGTTCCGCAGGACCAGCGGCAGGACACCCAGCTGGGCGGCACGAATATCAGCGCGCTCTACGCTGAGAACAACCCGGCCGGGAACCCGGACACCGCGTCGACCAGCGGCACGATTTTCAAGGGGACGGCGACGCTGACCCCGACTGAGGATCTGCTGTTCTACATCACGTACTCGGAAGGGTTCCGACCCGGCCTGCTCAACCGCCCCGGCGGCGCGGTGGGTCCGACGGGTTTTGTCGTGCCTTTCGAGCTCGAAACCGATGAGGTGAAAAACTACGAATTCGGTTGGAAGACCGACCTGCTCGATGGGCAGGTGCGCCTCAACGGTTCGGCGTTCTTTGTCGACATCTCGAACCTGCAAACGACGATCTTCGATCCCTCGATCACCAACCTGTTCTTCTCGGATAACGCGGCGAACGCAGAGATTTATGGGATCGAAGCCGACTTCGTGATTGCGCCCTATTCGCTGCCCGGCTTCAGCGTGGCGGGGGCGTTCTCGATCCTCGACACCGAAGTGACCGAAGTGCTCACCCCGACCGACGATGTGGTGGTGGGCTCGGACCTCGCCTATGCGCCGTCCTTCCAGGGCAACATTCGCGCGCGGTACGAATGGGATCTCAACAGCACGCTTGAGGCCTACGTCCAGCCGCAATTCAGCTACTCGGCGAGCAAGTTCACCGATATCGTCCAGATCAACAATATCCAGCTGGCCAGCTATTTCATCGCCGACCTTGCGGTGGGTGTGAAGGGCGACCGGTGGAACGTTGAAATCTTTGGCGAAAACCTTAACGATGAGCGCGCGCAGATCTCAGGCATTTACGGCAACGACCGTGAGCGCATCGTGGTCAACCGCCCGCTGACCGTGGGTGTTCGTGTAGGCTTCGACTACTAAAGCCAAGCGCGGTTCAAACACCGGCGGCGGGGAGGGCTTGGCTCTCTCCGCCGTTTTTCTTTAGAGGCCTTGCATGGCGTCACGCGAAGACACTCTCAAAGCTGCGCAAAGCGAATTGCAGGCGGGCCGGATTGAGGCCGGGCTGGCGCTGGCGGATGAGCTCTTGTCCGCCGATCCAGCCGATGGCGAGGCGCGTTACATGGCGGCGATCGCGGCGCGCTATCTCAAACGCTTTGACGCGGCGGCGGAGCACTTGGCGGCTCTGCACGCCGCGATGCCCGAATATGGGCGCGCGTGGCAGGAGCAGGGGCATCTCGCGCTCGCTCAAGGTGATGCGCAAGGGGCGCTGGCGGCGTATATTCGCGCGACCCGCTTCAACCCCGCGTTAGAGGCGAGCTGGCGCGAACAGGCGCGGCTGCACGCGACCGCCGGGCGCACCGCCGAAGCGCAAGCCGCAGCGGCGCAGCATGAGCGGCTGGCGAATATGCCGCGCGAACTTGTGGCGGTGCAAAACCATTTGGCCGAAGGGCGCTTGTTGCGCGCGGAGGAGATCTGCCGCTATTTTCTGCGCCAACACCCGCAAAAGGACGCCGCTCACGTCGAAGGCATGCGGCTGCTCGCTAAAATCGGCATTGAGTTCGGCGTGCTCGAAGAGGCTGAGTTTCTGCTTGAAAGCGCGGTGGTGTTCGCGCCCGAGGATCGGCAACTCAGGCTCGATTACATCGACGCGCTGCGGCGGCGGCAGAATTTCACCAAGGCTTTGGCCGAGGCGGAGGCGTTACACGCTTGCGATCCGGATAATCCGGTGTTCCAGTCGCGCCTTGCAATCGAGTGTATCCAGATGGGCGAGTACGACCGAGGCTTGGCGCTGTTCGATGCGGTGCTCGAAAAACTGCCCGGCGATCCCGCCAGCCTGACGAGCCGGGGCCACGCGCTCAAGACGAAAGGCGCGCGCGAGGAAGCTGAGGCGAGTTACCGAGCGGCGCTCCGCTCAAAGCCCGACCACGGTGATGCCTATTACGCGCTCGCCAATCTCAAGACCTACCGGTTTGAGACGGACGAGGTTGATGCGATGCGCGCGCAGGCCGCCCGGCCCGATCTGGCGTTTATGGACCGCGTCCACATCAGCTTTGCCTTGGGCAAGGCTTTGGAGGATGCTGGCGAATACGAAGAGAGCTTTGCCTTCTATGAGCAGGGCAACGATCTCAAACGCGCGCAGACCCGTTACAGCGCCGACACAATGAGCGAAGAGCTGGCCAAACAGCGCGCGTTCTGCACGCCGGAGCTGTTCGAGAAACACGGCGGGGCAGGGCATCAGGCCACCGATCCGATCTTCATTCTGGGCCTGCCGCGCGCGGGATCGACCTTGCTTGAGCAGATCCTTGCCAGCCACTCTCAGGTAGACGGAACGCTCGAGTTGCCTAATATTTTGGCACTTGCGCACCGGCTGCGAGGGCGCAAAGCGGGGGTGTCGAACTACCCCGAAAATCTGCACAATTTTTCAGCAGAGCAGCTCGCCAAGTTCGGCGAGGACTTTATCGAAAACACCCGCATTCACCGCCAGGGTGCCCCATTTTTCATCGACAAGATGCCGAACAATTTCCGGCATATCGGCCTTATTCACCTGATCCTGCCCAACGCAAAAATCATCGACGCACGCCGCAGCGCCATGGATTGCTGCTTTTCCGGGTTCAAGCAGCTGTTCGCTGAAGGGCAGGAGTTTACCTACGGCCTCACCGAAATCGGGCGGTATTACGCTGATTATGTGGATCTGATGGAGCATTGGGACGCGGTCTTGCCGGGCAAGGTCTTGCGCGTGCAGCACGAGGACGTGCTCGACGATCAGGAAGGCCAGACGCGCCGCATGCTCGATTTTCTGGGCCTGCCTTTTGAAGAGGCGACCCTCCAGTTTCATAAGACCGCCCGGGCGGTGCGCACCGCGTCGAGCGAGCAGGTCCGCGAGCCGATCAACCGCAAAGGGCAGGACGCGTGGAAGCCGTTTGAGCCTTGGTTGGGTGATCTGCGGGCGGCGCTAGGGAACGCTCTTTAGAGCGATCATCCACCACCCTTGTCATTCCCGCCTTCGCTGGGATGACCGAAGTCGTCTCGTCATTGCGAGCCGCGAAGCGGCGCGGCAATCCATGGACCAATTCGCTGAAACACGCGCCTTGATCCATGGATTGCTTCGCTTCGCTCGCAATGACGAAGTGTCACGCTAACTTCGCTCCATCAGGCACCGGCGCTTCCGGCCGCGCCAGCACAATCGCGCCGTCCGCGTCGGGAAAGCCCAGCACCAGAACCTCGGACATAAATGGCCCAATCTGGCGCGGTGGGAAGTTCACCACCGCCATCACCTTAGACCCCACAAGCCCCTGTGGCGTGTAGCGATCCGTAATCTGCGCGGAGCTTTTCTTGACCCCGATCTCTGCGCCAAAGTCCACCCACACTTTGATCGCGGGGCGCCGCGCTTCGGGAAAGGGTTCGGCCCGCGTGACGGTGCCGGCCCTGATATCGAGCGCGAGGAAGGTATCGAAAGGCACCGTCTCCATACGCAAGAGCGATAGTATTGCGCTTGGCGAACGTCGAGCCTTACGATAGGTTGCGAGGTGCAACGGAGAGAAAGCGCCCGGTCTGGGGAGGCCGCGCCTGTCTCTCGCGATGAGAGAGCGGATACGAACATGGCAAAATTCACGCTGAACGGCCAAGCCGTTGAGATCGAGGCTGATACCAATATGCCGATCCTGTGGGTCGTGCGCGAAAAACTGGGTTTGAACGGCACGAAATTCGGCTGCGGCATCGCGCAATGCGGCGCGTGCACCGTGCATCTGGATGGCCAGCCGGTCCGCTCATGCTCAACGCCCGTTTCCTCGGCCGAGGGCGCAAGCGTCACCACAATCGAGGGCATAGCGGGACCAGAAGGGGAACTGAGCGCGCTGCAAAAGGCGTGGATCTCCGAACAGGTGCCGCAATGCGGATACTGCCAGTCGGGCCAGTTGATGAGCGCAACCGCTTTGCTGCGCGACAACCCCACGCCGTCCGATGACGACATTGATGCGGCGATGAAGGGCAATATCTGCCGCTGTGGCACCTACACCCGCATTCGCCGTGCGATCAAAGTCGCCTCGGGCCAGCTCGAACCCACTGGCGAGGAGGCCTGAGCCATGAATGATCTCACTTCCAAGAAAGAGCGCTCGGGTCTCTCCAAATGGAGCCGCCGCGGCTTTATCGGCGCGGGCGTTTTGGCGGGCGGCGGTTTGCTGATCGGTATCGGTGTGCGCTCTGGCAATCCCATCGGCGCGCTGGCTCCGAAAGTGGCGGCAGGCGAAGGCGAGCAACTCGTCAATTCTTGGGTCAAAATCGGCCTCGACAACGTCGTCACGGCCATCGTTCCGCACTGCGAGATGGGGCAGGGCGCGCATTCGGTTTTGGCGCAGATGCTCGCCGATGAACTCGACGCCGACTGGAGCCAGGTCCGCGTGCAGCAAGCGCCGACCGATGGCAGCTACATCGTCACCGACACCGCGCGCCAGTTCATTGCACCCTTTACAATGAACGCCGCCGATTGGCTGGAGCCGACATGGGACGGTCTGTTTACGCAGATCGGGCGATTGGCTGATGCGATGCTGACCGGCGGGTCGTCCTCGATCCGCTCCACTGGCCAATATCAGATGCGCGTTGCGGGCGCAGCGGCGCGCAAGATGCTTGTGGGTGCGGCGGCGGATGAATGGGGCGTGCCCGCTGGTGAGATCGAAACGCGCAGCAGCACACTGGTCCACACGGCCTCGGGCCGCTCGGCGCCCTATGCTGAATTTGCAACGGCAGCGGCTGATCAGCCGATGGATCAGACACCGACGCTCAAGACACCCAAACAGTACAATCTGATCGGCAAGAGCAAAGCGCGCACCGATATCCCGAGTAAGGTCGATGGCACCGCCAAATTCGGCATCGACGCCGCACCCGATGGCGTGGCATTCTCCTACGCCGCCAGCGTGCGCCCGCCGGTGCCCGGCACCCGCGTCGCCAGCATGGACGCCTCAAAAGCCGAGGGGATGGGCGGCGTTCTGCAGATCCTCAACATGGGCGATTTCGTCGCGGTTGTGGCCGACAGTTATTGGCAGGCGCAGCAAGCGCTCAACCGGGTCGATGTGACCTGGACTAAAAGCGAGAGCCCGATCCGCACCACCGCTGACCAATTCGCCGCCTATGCCAAGGCCATCGACGAAGCGGGCGCGGACGGCGGGAATGAGGCCGCTGCCAAAGGCGATTTTGCCGAGGCTTTTGCAGGCGCGGCCACCACGCTGGAGGCCGAGTATAGAGTGCCCTATCTGGCCCACGCGCCGATGGAGCCGATCAATTGCACGGCCATGGTCCAGGATGGCCAATGCGATGTATGGACCAGCACGCAGGTGCCGCTGCGCGTGCGCACTGAGCTTTCCGGTGCGCTCGGCATCGACACGGAAAAGATCACCGTTCACCATCCTTATCTGGGTGGATCGTTCGGGCGGCGTCTCGAAGCGGTTTACGCCGTGATGACCGCGCGCATGGCGCAGGCGACCGGCTATCCGATCAAGGCGATCTGGAGCCGCGAGGAAGACACGCAAAAGGCGCTCTATCGGCCCGCTGAAACCAGCCGGTTTAAAGCGGGGCTCGATGAAAGTGGCGCGCTGGTCGCCTATGACAACATCTTCACCCAGCGCAACGATCCCGCTGAGGCGAGCGTGCCGGGTATTTATTCGATCCCGAACACACGCGTACGCACCGCCGAAGCGCCGCTGCACCTGCCCTTTGCCGCGTGGCGTTCGGTCGACCATTCGCAGCATGGCTTTTTCATCGAGAGCTTCATTGACGAGGCCGCGCATGCGGCGGGCGCTGATCCTTACGAATATCGCCTTGCCATGCTGAAGGACGCGCCGCGTCAGGTTGCGGTGCTTAAGAAGGTCGCTGAGATGGCTGAGTGGGGCGCGCCGCTGCCTGATGGGCACGCGAAGGGCATCGCGATCGTTGAAAGCTTCGGCTCTATCGTTGCGCAAGTCATCGAAGTCGACATGAGCGCGGGCAAGCCCAAGATGAAGAACGTCTGGGCGGTGTGCGATGCG
>JBCCCM010000033.1:0-40642 GCA_039033515.1 Pseudomonadota bacterium | reverse complement strand
ATTCGTGCTGGCATTTCTTTGTCTTCCTCGCTTGTTGCGATCCAAGGATCGCATCGCTGCGGGCGCGCGGTCGCGCTTGCGGTTCACTCGTGCAGACCGGCTAATCCCATCGAGCCCCCGCCATTAATCCAAACTCACCGCCGATTGAAGGCGTTTTTGGTCTTTAGGCTCGGCTTTTCCAACCATGGCTGCTCGGGCCAGCGATGCTTGGGATAGCGGCCCTTCATATCCTTCGCGACATCGGCCCAGGAACCGCGCCAAAAACCGGGCAGGTCGCGGGTCGATTGGATCGGGCGGCCTGCCGGACTGGTGAGCTTGAGCAAGAGCGGCGTCGCGCCAATCATCGGGTGATCGTCGCGCCCGAACAGCGCCTGCACCCGCACTTCGACGCTGGGCGCATCATCCCCGGCGTAATCGATGGTGTGACGCGTGCCGGCGGCGGAGGTGAATTCCTTTGGAGCGACCTCATCAAGCCTTTGCCGCTCGTTCCAGCTCAGGGTGTTGAGCGCCGCTTCGGCCACTCGTCCGGGTGCGAGATCAAGATCGCGCCGATTTTCAAGTAAAGAAATCAACCATGTGTCGATGGTTTCTGAGAGAGTATCCAAACTTAACGAACCGACTTGTGCGAAACGCGCGCGTGCCAGAAAGCCGCGTGGAAACAGATCGCTGAGCCTCTCGCGGGCCTTCATCATCAAGGTTTCCAGAATGACCTGTGGATCCGGATCGGGATCAGGCCCGCTGGACAGAAGAATGGCGCCCAAACGCCGCGCGCGCCGCGCTTCGATCCGATTTTTGCTGTTATTCCAATTGGCTGATGATTGCTCCTGCAAGTCTTTCGAGAAAAGACGCTCAACCTGTTGCGGCGTCAATTCGACCCCGCCTATGATCCGCGCGGATCGCGCTGCGCCCTGCGCGTCGCCGATCACGATCCACTCCGCCCGCGAAAGGGGGGAGGCTGGATCAAGGACGAAGCCGCGCCCGCCTGCGCTGATCCAGTTCTCGCCGCTTTGATCGCGTCGCTTGGCGACAAAGTCGGGCCGCGCGAGGGCCAGCGCTTCGGCGGGTTCTTGAACCGCGTCGGCAAGATCCATCCCGGCTTTCGCCGCGCGCTGCGCCCAGCCTTTCGCAATCCGTCGCGCGTTCTCCGCCCGGCGCGAACGATCCCCGCGCCAGCGCGACAGACGTTGCGCCAGATCTTCGCTGCGTCCACCCAACCCTCTCTCCTGCAAGAGCATAACGAGCTCAGCCGTTTGCGGCGCGAGGCCCGAGGCGTTGGCGTAAAGCAACGCCGCCGCCTCATGCGGGGCCATCGGCATGGCCACAATCGCCTCGCCCAAGGGCGTGATGCGCCCACCCTCATCGAACGCTCCCATCGCCGCCAAGCTCTTTCGCGCCGCTTCGATGGACGCGGCGGGCGGCGCATCGAGCCAGCCAAGATCAGCCGGGTCATGCGTGCCCCACTGCACCAGCTGAAGGGTCAGCGCGGTGAGATCGGCGGTCTCTATTTCGGGCGGCGCGAATTCAGGGCGACCGGCGTGACCGCCCTCCTCCCACAAGCGATACGCCACGCCCGGACCTTGCCGCGCGGCGCGCCCTGCTCGCTGCGCTGAGGCCGCCTGGCTCGCGCGGCGCGTGACCAATTGCGTGGTGCCCGCCGCTCGGTCGAATTCCGCCAATCGTGCGAGGCCGCTATCGACGACAACCGACACCCCATCGAGGGTGAGCGAGGTCTCGGCGATTGCGGTGGCCAGCACGATACGGCGACGCCCCTCCGGATCACGGCGGATCGCGGCGCGTTGACCGGCGGGCTCTATCTGGCCGTGGAGCGGCAAGATCAGCGCCTTGCCAAGGCGCGCCTCCAGCCGCTCGCGCACGCGCTCGATCTCGCCCACGCCGGGGAGGAAAGCGAGGATATCGCCTTCTTCTTCACGCCACGCCTGAAGCATACCGTTGGTCACCTGATCTTCGACCCTCAAAGATATATCCGCGCCAAGCCATTTGATTTCCAGAGGAAAGCTGCGCCCCTCGCTCTCGATGATGGGAGCGTCCTCACCGAGCAAACGCGCAAAGCGGACGCCGTCGATTGTCGCTGACATCACCAGAACTCGCAGATCCTCGCGCAAGACGCCGCGTGTCTCGAGCGCTAGTGCCAGCCCCAGATCGCTGTCGAGATGGCGTTCGTGCGCTTCGTCGAACAGGATCGCCGAGACACCGGGAAGCTCCGGGTCCGCCATCAGACGATTGACTAGGATTGCCTCGGTCACGATGCGGATGCGGGTGCGCGCGGAGACCTTCGAATCCATCCGCGTTTGGTAGCCAACCGTCTCACCCGGCTTTTCGCCCATGATCTGCGCGATGCGTTCCGCCGCCGCGCGCGCGGCGACCCGGCGCGGCGATGTCATGATGATTTCACCCGTGCACCAGGCCTCGCCCAAAAGCGCGGGCGGCACGGCGGTGGTCTTGCCCGCTCCGGGAGGCGCGATCAGAACCGCCGCGCCAGCTTCGCGCAATGATGCGCGCAGTTCTGGCAGAACCTCATGGATAGGAAGATCAACGCTCATGGCGAGCGGCAGAAATCAACGGGCCTGTGGCCCTAATAGCCGCGGGCGACCGCGAATTGCGCGGCTTCGGCCATGGCTTTGCGCGCGGCGCTGTCGGGGAAGATCGAGATCGCGTCAATCGCGCGCTGCGCGTAATGGCGTGCGCGTTGCCGGGTGTCTTCGACCGCGTTGTGCTTTTCGATAAGCGCGATGGCGTGCGCGAGATCATCGTCGGAGGTGCGGTGACCGATGATCGCGTCTTTCCAGAATTTGCGCTCTTCCGCATCGCCGCGGGCGTGGGCGAGAATGACGGGCAGCGTCATCTTGCCTTCGCGAAAATCGTCGCCCTGATCCTTACCCATCTCGGCCGCGTCGGAATCGTAATCGATTGCATCGTCAACCAGTTGGAAGGCCACGCCCAGATTGCGGCCGAAATCTTCGAGCGCGCGCTCCTGTTCTTCGCTGCATTCCGCAACCACAGCGCTGATCTGGCTGGCGGCGGCGAAAAGCGCGGCGGTCTTGGCCCCGATGATGTGCAGATAGCGCTCTTCACTGGTTTCAATCTGGCGCTGAGCGGTCAGTTGCGAAACCTCGCCCTCGGCGATGACGGCGCTTGCGCGGCTCAGGATGCTAAGGACGCGCAACGAGCCATCCTCGGTCATCAATTCAAACGCGCGGCTGAACAGAAAATCGCCGACCAATACAGTCGCAGGATTGCCGAAGATGATGTTCGCCGCCGCCTTGCCCCGGCGCAGTTCGCTGCCATCGACCACGTCATCGTGGAGAAGCGTCGCGGTGTGTATGAACTCCACCGCCGCGGCGAGCTTGTGATGGCGCGTGCCCTTATACCCCACCAATTCCGCCCCGGCGAGCGTCAGCATGGGGCGCAGCCGCTTGCCTCCGCCCGAGATCAAGTGGCCGGCAAGTCTCGGAATAAGCGGGATTTCGCTCTGCATCCGGTCAAGAATGACGGCGTTGACGCAGTTCATACCCGTCGCGGTCAAGGACAGCATCGGTTCAAGCGAGGGCCGTTTGCGCGGCATGGGAATGACTTCAGCGCTCATCGCTCCCGGCCTTAGGGCGCTGTCCAAGCGCTTGGCAAGTCTTCAATTGCTGCGTAGTTGCGAAGGATATGCCGCATGAAACGCAACCCTCTTCGCCCCTATCGCACGCCAGCGCGCCCACCGATGAGACGGGCGCGGATCCGATGCTGGCGGTCTATCGCAAGAGCATCGACAACATCGATGCGGCCCTGATCCATATGTTGGCCGAGCGCTTTCGGATCACGCAGGCCGTGGGCGAGTATAAGGCCAAGGTCACCCTGCCCCCGGCTGATCCGGACCGCGAAAAGCGCCAGATTGAACGGCTTCGCGCGCTGTCCGAAGCCGCCGATCTGGACCCGGAGTTCAGCGAGAAATTCCTGCGCTTCATTATTGATGAAGTGATCCGCCACCACGAAAGCGCGCGTCAGGCCAAGTGACGCCGAATTGAGCGCGCATTACGCGCGCGGCAGGCTCAGCTCCACAAGCAATCCGCCCAGATCCTCGCTTTCGTCCAACCGCGCGCTCCCGCCGTAAATCTCGGCGACGTCGCGCACGATGGAGAGGCCTAGGCCTGTGCCGGGTTTGCCCGTGTCCAGCCGCGCGCCGCGATCAAAGATGTGGGTGCGCTCGGCTTCGGGAATGCCGGTCCCGTCATCCTCGACCCAGATGAGGCACTGTGTGGCGTCCTTATCTGCGTCGATGGTTACGAACACGCTGCCGCCGCCATATTTTGCCGCGTTCTCGATCAGGTTGCCGAGCATTTCGTCGAGATCCTGCCGCTCGATTGCGACTTGCGCTTGCGCGTTGCCCGCGATATCGAAGCGGCCTTCGGGATAGAGCCGTTCGATGGCGCGTCGCACCGCCTCGGCGCTGGTACGCACATTGGTGCGCGCATGGCCGACCGCTCGCCGGCCAAGAGCGCGCGCACGCGCCAGATGGTGGTCGACATGGCGCTGCATCGCGCGAGTCTCACGAAAAACAGCGGTCGCGATATCGGGATCGCGCGCGGTGGCCGCGTTGGTCAGCACCGTCAGCGGCGTTTTGAGCGCGTGCGCCAGATTGCCGGCGTGGCGGCGCGCCTCTTCGGCTTGTTTTTCGGTGTGATCAAGCAGCGCGTTGACTTCCTCCACCAGCGGTTCGACCTCGCTTGGCAGGGGTTCCGTTATCCGGTTTTCGCCTGTGGTTCGCAGCTTAAAGATCGCCGCCCTCACCCGGCGCAACGGTGAGAGGCCATAACGGATCTGCAACAGCGCCATGGCGATCAAGCCCAGCCCCAGAACCGCAAAACTCCACACCAGGATCAGGCGAATGTTGCGCAATTGCGCGGCGGTTTCCTCGCGCGTGCTTGCGACCGCGAACGTCCAGCGCGTCTCGCTTCCGGGGAGGACGATGGTGCGCTGGACCATGCGCAGCGGCTCGTCCGCGAACTGGTCGGAATTGTAGAACAGCGCCTCGTCCGGGAATGAGCCGTCGCGTGCCACGACATCGCGCACCTCCAATTCGCGGTCCCACAGACTGCGCGAGGGATAGGGGATCGAACTCCCGCCGCTCACTTGCCAATAGACGCCGCTGCCCGGCTCCAGGAAACGCTGATCGCCCAGCCGCAATTCGAAATAGACATCGCCCAGCGGATCAATCTCCGCCGAAGAGATCATCGCGTTGAGGATGTATTCCAGCTGTTCGTCAAAATTGTCCTGAACCTGCGCGGTCAATGCGCGATCCAAGGCGATCCCGCCGCCCAGCAAGAGAACAATGATCCAGACCGCCGCGATCAGACCCATCCGCCGGGCAAGACTGCCGCGCCGACGCGCCTTTGGCGGCGCCCCCGCGGATGCAGGATCAGACGTAGTCTCTTCGCTTACATGAGCGCCTTCCACGCCCCGCCCCGCCGCGCCCGCGTCCTGCGAGGACGCCGCGTGCGCGCTGGCCGCTGGCCCCGTTGCCTCAGGAGGCTCGGGGTGCGTCGGCCGGGTCGTCGAGGCTGTAACCGAGGCCACGGATCGTCGTTATCACTTCTGCGCCAAGTTTCTTGCGGATGCGGGTGACGAAGACCTCAATCGTGTTGGAATCGCGATCAAAGTCCTGGTCGTAGATATGCTCAATCAGCTCGGTGCGGCTGACCACCTTGCCCTTGTGGTGCATCAGATAGCTGAGCAATTTGTATTCCTGCGCGGTCAGCTTAACCGGCTCGCCATCCAGCGTCACGCGGCCTGAACGCGTATCAAGACGCACATTGCCAGCGGTGAGCTCGGACGAAGTGTTACCCGACGCGCGGCGGATCAACGCGCGCAGGCGGGCGATCAGCTCTTCGGTTTGAAATGGTTTTGCAAGGTAATCATCCGCGCCTGCGTCAAGGCCGGCAACCTTGTCCGACCAGCTGTCCCGCGCAGTCAAAACCAGCACGGGAAAATCGCGGCCTTCCTTGCGCCACATGCCCAACACGCTCAGCCCATCGATTTCCGGCAAGCCCAGATCGAGAATACAGGCGTCGTAATCTTCGGTGCTGCCCAGAAAGTGGCCGTCTTCGCCGTCGGTCGACAGGTCAACGGCGTATCCCGTCTGCTCCAGAGTTGATTTAAGCTGCTGGCCGAGCGTGGGTTCGTCTTCAACGATCAGGATGCGCATAATGCCCCGTTAGGTCTTGATTGTGTGTGCTTTGCGAGCGTTGCGCGCTTGGCTCTACAAGGTCAAGCGAGCGCGGCTGTAAGTCACCGGACTGTGTCACCGAGAGCGATAGATGATCTTGCCGGTGCGCGCGTCGACATCGACATACATGACGCGCCCTTCCTTGATGAATTTCAAGCGATAGGCGTGAGCCGCCGCATCATAGGCAGGGCCGAGATATTCCGCGCCGCGCATCTTGGGCAGAACGCGCCGCTCGATCTCACGAAGAGAAAGCTGGTTGCCCGCCTTCATTTCCTTGCGCGCTTCGCCCTGATCGTCGCGGGTTTTCTGCTGCGCGTAGGATGCGGTCCAGCCGAAAGCGGAGCTTTGCGAGGATGGCTGTTCGGATGCCGGATCTGTCGGTGCCGCGAGCTGTGGGACGGGCGCAGCAATGCCGGGCGCAGCGGCAACGCCCAACGCCAAGGCCGCTGGCCAGACAATCATCGAGAAACGGGTGTGTTTCATAATGGCGTCATGCCTAGTGTCGCAGCGTTGAACAAGCCGTGAATGGCGGCGGATTTGCTCATTAAGCTCGCCCGGCTGCGACTACTCCTGCGCGCCTTCCTCGTCCTCTTCGCTCACGACCTCGAATTTCATCACCAGCGAGACGCCAGTGCTCACTTGCCCCGGTGCGACGACAGCGCCGGTGCGGCGCGGCGCGGCCGCGACCATCTCATCCGATGCGGCCTCAGCCACGAAACCCGATTGCCCTCGCAAGGCTTCGTTGACCTCAAGCACGCGTACATCGTCACCGCCCATCAGCGCCGCATAGGCGCGCGCGCGTTTCATCCCGCGCTCAATCGCCCGCTCGCGCGCCTGATCCTTGGCCGCTTCGTCATCGGCGATAGAGAAGCGCGGGCCGTTGAGATTGGTCGCCCCCGCCGCAATCAGGGCATCAAGCACCGCGCCAACCTCATCGATCTCGCGCAATTTGACGCTGACCCGGTTCGACACCTGATAGCCGCGAAAGATCTGATTGCGGTTTTGCCGGTCGTAATCGTATTGCGGATTGAGGCTGATACCGGTCGTGCGCACGTCCTTTTCATCCACGCCCAAGGCGAGGATCTGCGCGATCACCTTTTCCATTGCCGCGCCGTTCGCCTCCATCGCTGCGACGGCGGTCGGTGCCTCGGTGCTTACGCCCGCGCCGATCGTGGCCATGTCGGGATCCGCGGTGACGCTTTCATAAATGCTCAGTTCGATCACCGGGCCCTCGGCCTCGATTTCAACCTCAGCGGCAAGCGCGGCTGAAGGGGCCGTGTGAGCCAACGCCAAAGCACCCGCGGCCAGTCCTGCACCAATCCATTTACGGTTCATCATGTCATCCTTCCAATTTTGGCTCTTATGCGTATCGCCGCCTTACCTCGCACTGAACCGACTTGTTCGCGCGCGCGCAAGCCCCTACGTGGCGCAGCCTATGGCGCAACCACCGATCCTCAGCCTCGAAGGGCTTGGCCTGCAACAAGGCGGGCGCTGGCTGTTTGGCGGCCCCAAGCCTGGCGAAGGCGCTGAGCCCATCAATCTGCACGTCCTGCCCGGCGACCGGCTGGCGCTGATCGGGCGCAACGGCGCGGGCAAGACCACGCTGCTGCGCGTCATCGATGACCGCATCGAGATGGACCGCGGCACGCGGCGGGTGAAGCCCAACATGCGGATCGTGTTTCTCGAGCAGGAGCCTGACCTCAGCGCGTTCGAGACGCTGATGGACTTCGCGCTGCATGGGCATGACGCCCCCGCCAGCCACGAGGTCGAGGCGATCGCAGGCCAGCTTGGCATCGACATGGACCGGCAGGCCGAAACGGCCAGCGGCGGCGAGAGACGTCGCGCCGCGATTGCGCGCGCGCTGGCGCAAGATCCCGATCTGCTGCTCTTGGATGAACCGACCAACCACCTTGATCTGGGCGCGATCGACTGGCTCGAGGACTGGCTGACCCGGTACAAGGGCGCGTTCATTACGATCAGCCACGACCGCACCTTCCTCAAACGCCTGACCCGCGCGACACTGTGGCTCGACCGGGGCACCTTGCGCCGCAAGGAAGTGGGCTTTGGCGGGTATGAGGCGTGGGAAGAGCAGGTTTACGCCGAAGAGGCGCGCGCCGCTGAGAAACTCGACGCGAAGCTCAAGCTGGAGGCGCATTGGCTCGAACGCGGGGTCACCGCGCGGCGCAAGCGCAACCAGGGGCGGCTGGAAAAGCTCTACCAGATGCGCGCCACCAGAGCCGCGATGATCTCGGACAGCGGTGCGGCCAAGCTGCAATTGGCCAACGACGCGGACTTCAAATCCAAATCGGTCATCACCGCCGAGGGCATTTCCAAAAGCTATGATGGCCGCACAATCATCAAGCCCTTCACGCTGCGCATCCAGAACGGCGACCGGATCGGCATCGTCGGCGCAAACGGTGCGGGCAAGACGACGCTGCTCAAGATGCTCACCGGCGAGTTGGAACCGGACGAAGGCACGATCACCCATGCGCGCACCCTGTCCGGAGTGATGATCGACCAGCAGCGCAAATTGCTCGAACCGGGCGCGAGTGTGCGCGACATTCTGGCGCAGGGCGGCGACTGGATCGATGTGCGCGGGGTTCGCAAGCACGTGCAGGCCTATCTCAAGGAGTTCCTGTTCGACCCCAAGATCGTCGATACCAATGTCGGCATTCTGTCCGGAGGCGAGCGCTCGCGTCTGCTGCTCGCGCGCGAATTCGCCCGGACGGCCAATCTGCTCGTGCTCGATGAGCCGACCAACGATCTCGATCTGGAAACGCTCGATCTCTTGCAGGAGGTGATCGCCGATTTCGACGGGACGGTCCTGATCGTGAGCCACGACCGCGACTTTCTCGACAAGACGGTGACCGTCACGCTGGGCCTCGACGGATCGGGCAAAGTCGATATCGTCGCGGGCGGCTATGCGGATTGGGAAGCCAAACGCCGTCGGCCCATTACTGGCAAAGCGAAGGCCTCAGCGCCTCCCTCCTCGCCCAAGCCGAGCCAACCGCCTGCGACAAGCAAGTCCGACAAGCTCTCCTACAAGGACCAGCGCGACTACGAATTGCTGCCCGCGCGCATCGAAGAGCTCGAAGCCGCCATCGCCAAGGGCGAGGCGATCCTCGCGGACCCGGACCTCTTCACCAACGACCAACAGCGCTTTGCCACGATCTCTAAAGGGGTGGAGAACGCCCGACAGGAGAAGGACGAGGCCGAAGAACGCTGGCTTCATCTGGCGGAGCGGGTTGAGGGGTGACCCCGGCGCGGTCTGCTGAGGCGCGAGCGCTTCACCGCGAGATCACCGCCTGCACCCATTGCGCAGAGCACTTGCCACTAGGCCCGCGCCCCGTCGTTCAATTCGCGCCTTCATCCAAGATCCTGATCATCGGCCAGGCGCCGGGGACCAAGGTCCACAAAAGCGGCGTGCCGTGGGACGATGACAGCGGTGACCGGCTGCGCGATTGGCTTGGCCTCGACACGGCGGCGTTCTACGATCCGGCCAAGATCGCGCTCATGCCGATGGGGTTTTGCTACCCCGGAAAGGCCAGCGGCGGAGATGCGCCCCCGCGCCCCGAATGCGCGCCCCTGTGGCACGAGCGCATTCTCGCTCTCCTTCCCGAAAACCGCCTCACGCTCCTCGTGGGAGCCTACGCGCAAAGCCACTATTTGCCCGCGACCAAGCGGTGGACGATGACCGACCGGGTCAAACGTGCCGAGGATTGCGCGCCATTCATCCCCCTGCCCCACCCGGCGTGGCGCGCGCGGCTTTGGATGGCGAAGAACCCATGGTTTGAAGCCGAAACACTCCCGGCATTGCGCCACCGTATCGCGGCGGCGCTCTCCGCTTGAAGCCTTTTGAGCGGTCGCCGGTGGGCGAGACATGGACCACGTGTTACACGGTCCTGGAGAGAAAAACCGGGGCGGGTTGCAAGCCGTCATAACGCCGCCATTCTTGTGAATTACACCGCAGCGGCAGAAAGAGGGAGAGTGACGGTGTCGATTGATCAACTGGCCAAAGACTTTTTCGAAAAAGTAAAAGACGACGACGCCGAGGGATACCAGGCCTTCTGGTCGGACGACATCGTCAGCCTTGAACCGAGTGACGGCCCCATGGCGCGCACCGAAGGGCGCGAGCAATTGCTGCAAAAGCACGCGTGGTGGTTCGAGAACACCGAGGTCCACTCGACCACGACCGAAGGCCCGTATGTCTTTGGCGATCAGTTTGCGATCCGGTACGGGATGGATGTCACCATGGACGGCGAACGCTCCCAAATGGAGGAGGTCGGGCTCTATTCGGTCGAAGACGGCAAGATCGTCGAAGAACGCTTCTTCTACGGTTCACAATAACCGGCGCGCCGCTCGCACTCACGCGATGCGGTAGTAATCCGCGACCCGATCAAGCGCGAGTTTAAGGACCAATTTGCCGCTGCGTGCGGGCCAACCCAGCGCCTTTTCCGCCTCGGGCAGACCCTCACCCGCGCACACGACGCGCCACAATATGTCGTCGAGCCCTTTGCCCGCGCTCGCTATCGCCTGGTCAAAGCGCGCCTTGGCGGCCACCTGGCGCTCGGTCGGAGAGAGGCCTTGCTCCGCGCCGCCGCTGCGCCCCACTTTCACGCGCACCGGATCCCAACGCATCGTCACATTGGGCGAGAGTTGCGCGCGTTGATAATCGCCGCGCAAAGCCTCGCCCGCCACAAACAGCCGCTCCTCCAGATGCCCGCGCGCGTGCAGCCAGGCAATGGGCGATTCGCCGATATTGACGGTGACGCTGCGCCGTTTGGGCCGCGCTTCGCCTGAAGCGTTAGAGCCGGTGCGCTTTGGCCCCTCCGATGTGAGTTCGCGCTCGACCAGTTGGCGTTTCATCTCAATGTCTCCCTTTATCGCAAGCCCAGAACCGCTTGGGGCTCGTTTGAGAGGAACTCTTGCCAAAAGCAGCATTCTGTAGGAAAGTGAAAAACCAAATTGGTTCATTGCGCACCAGAGAGGTGATAAATGATAAACCGCATTCGTGAAATTCGCCGCGCCAAGGGGCTCACTCTCGCGCAATTGGCGCAAAGCTGTGACCCGCCTACCACCGCGCAAACGGTCGGGCGGCTCGAAACGGGCATGCGCACCTTGTCGACCAAGTGGATGGATCGGCTGGCGAGCGCGCTGGGCGTTGATCCGGAAACGCTGGTGCGATCCGAAGCGCAAGAGCGGCCCAGCGTCATCGCCGAACTCGCCTTGAACGAAGCAGTTGCGCTCCCCTCTCCGCGCGAGGCGGTGTTGCCGCACGAACTGGCGCAAGGGCCCGATGGAGGCGCGATGATGGTGATGGAAGTCACCGCTCCGGTGAGCGAATACCGACCCGGCGACCTGATCTGGCTGCGGCGCATCGACTTGGATGAGGTTGGCGGCGCGATAAATCGCGATTGCCTTGTGCCGCGCTCGGGCGGTCGGTTTGTGTTCGGTCGACTGATCGATGCGAAGGACACGCTTGTCGGGGTGTTGCCGGTGCAAAGCGGGCAGAAACAGCAAGTGATCGACAGCCCCGATTGGATCGCGGTCACCGAAATGCTGGTGCGCAAATTGTGACCTACCGTGATGGGCACGGCAGGCTGGTCAGATTACAAATCCCTTACCCTCATCGACTAGTCTGAGCGGGTCGTGAAACACGTCCTCGTCCTTTCCACGCTGTATCCCAATCCGGCAAATCCGCGCTTTGGGACGTTTGTGGCGCGCTCGATGGAGAGCCTGGCCACGTGCGGCGCTTGGAGGGTAACGCTGATCAACCCCATCGGGGCGCCGCCGCTAGGCCTGGGCGCTTTGTCGCCGCGCTATCGCACGCTGCACGACGCGCCCGAGCGCTCGGTCGAAGGCGGCGTTACCCTCTACCGTCCGCGCTTCACGCTGATCCCGAAAGTCGGCGCGCGCCGCAACGCGGGCGCGATTGCGAAAGCGGCGCTGCCCGTGGCGCGCGCCATCCACGCGCGCGATCCGGTTGATCTGGTGGACGCGCAATTCTTCTTTCCCGACGGCCCGGCGGCAGCCGCGATTGCCGAAGACCTTGGGCGCCCTCTGACAATCAAGGCGCGCGGCAGCGACATCACCTATTGGGGCGGCGTCGAACCCGCGCGCGAGCAAATGCAAGACGCCGCAAGCCAAGCCGCCGGATTGCTCGCCGTGAGCGAGGCGTTGGCCGGCGAAATGGTCGCTGTGCTCGGTGCGTCGCGCGAGAGGATCCGCGTGCACTACACCGGTCTGGATCGCGATCGGTTTCGCCCACTTGGCCACACGCAGTTGCGCGCGCAATTGGGCAGCGAGCTTGGTTTTGAGCTACCCTCTGATGCCCCTCTGCTCGCTTGTGTCGGCGCTCTGATCCCGCGAAAGGGGCACGATATCGCAATTGAGGCGCTGGCCCGTCTGAGCGAAGAACACCCGCAGGCGCGGCTGTTGCTGGTAGGCAAGGGTGATGAGGAGAAACCGCTGCGCGCCTTGGCCAAAGCGAAGGGTGTCGCGGACCGGGTGCATCTCACCGGCGCCATCGATCACGATCTGCTGCCGATCATTCTCTCGGCGGCCGATGCCATGGTCTTGCCCACCGCAAACGAAGGGCTCGCCAACGCGTGGGTCGAGGCGCTCGCTTGCGGCACCCCTCTCGTCACCTGCGATGTCGGCGGTGCGCGCGAACTGATCACCAGCGACATCGCCGGACGCTTGGTGGATCGAAACGCCGTAGCCGTCGCTCAAGGGATACGCGAAGTCCTTGAAAACCCCGCCGATTCGCAAGAGGTCGCGGACCTTGCCGAAGCCTTCGACTGGACGACCCACGCGGCCCGATTGGCTGAGTATTACGAGGGCTTGCTCGCTTAGCGCGCGATCAAACGACCCCGCGCGAACGGTCGCGCGCGGCTTTCTCCTGACGCTCGATAGCGGTTTCCTGAGGCACAAAGCTGTTCGAGGTCACACCGAGCCAGATCAGGATCGGGCTCGCAAGGTAAACGCTCGAATAGGTGCCCACGAACAGGCCCACCGTGATCGCGGCGACTAGCCCAAACAGGCTCGCCGGACCAAACAGCAGCAGCGGCAACAGCGCCACAAGCAGCGTGAGCGACGTCATCACCGTGCGCGCCAGCGTTTCGTTGATCGAAAGGTCGAGCAATTCGGGCAGTGGCATTTTGCGGAACTTCTTAAGGTTCTCGCGGATGCGGTCGTAGACGACGATGGTGTCGTTCAGCGAATAGCCGATGATCGATAGGATCGCCGCGATAATCTGGAGCGAGAACTCCAGCTGAAAGACGGCAAACAGCCCCAAGGTCAGCGACACATCATGGAAGAGTGCGAACAGCGCGCCAACACCGAACTGCCACTCGAACCGGATCCAGATATAGAGCGCCACCGCGACCATCGCCGCGATCAGCGCGATTAAGGCCGCTTCGCGAAATTCGCCTGCAACCTTGCCCGATACGGTGTCGTTGCCATCGGTGCGCGCGCCGGGATATTCCGCGGCAATCGTCGCGATGACCTGGTTACCGATTTCGGTCGCCGCGCCCGGCGTCTCTTCGACATTCTCAGGCAGCCGCACGCGGATCGAAACCTGATTGGGCGCGCCGAATTCCTGCACGACCGGGGTGCCATAACCCAGCCCGCCAACCAGCTCGCGCAGAGCCGGGATCGGCGCTTCCTCGCGCTGTTCGAAGGTCAGGCGCACTTCTTGTCCGCCGGCAAAATCAACGCCGTAATTGAGGCCCTGGATCAGCACCATCGCCCAACTTGCCACGATCAGCACGAGGCTGAGAATGAAGAAGGGCACGCGCAGCTTGAGGAACTTGATATTCGTGTCGCCGGGGACGAGCTTGAGGAGTTTCATGGGTCAGATGCTCGCTTGAGATCAGATGTTGATTTCGGCGGGACGGGTTTTCAGCCAGCCCGCGGCCCACATGCGCGTGAGCATGAGCGCGGTGAACACGGTGGTCGCAAGCCCGATGACCAGCACGATGGCAAAGCCGCGAATGGGGCCGGAGCCGAAATAGAACAGCAACGCGCCCGCGATCAGGTTGGTGATGTTGGCGTCGTAAATCGCGCGGCTGGCCTCTTTGTATCCGGTCTCGACCGCTGCGAGCACTTTGCGTCCGCGTTTTCGCTCTTCGCGGATACGCTCGTTGATCAGCACGTTGGCATCCACCGCCGCGCCGACCGTTAGCACAAATCCGGCGATGCCCGGCAAGGTCAGGGTCGCGTTCAGCCCCGCCATCACGCCAAGCAGGATCAGGATGTTGAAGAACAGCGCCGCCGTCGCGTAGACGCCAAACCGGCCATAGGTCGCCACCATCAAGGTGATCACCGCGATCGAGCCGATCAACATCGCGATCAGGCCTTTGCGGATGGAATCGGCACCCAGATCCGGGCCGACCGTGCGCTCTTCAACCACGGTCAATTCCACCGGTAGCGCGCCGGAGCTGAGCTGGATCGCCAATTTGTTGGCGGTCTCGGACGTAAAGCTTCCCGAGATCTGCGCCGAACCGCCCAAGATGGGCTCATTGAATTCGGGCGCGGAAAGGATCTTGCCATCGAGGATGATTGCGAAGCGATAGCCGACATTCTCGGTTGAGAGTTTGGCGAATTTGGTCGCGCCCTGATTGTCGAAGCGGATATTGACCACGTCTTGGTTGTTGCGCGGATCTTTGCCCGGTTCGGCGTCGGTCAGATTGTCCCCGCGAATGCCGCCAAGCCGTTCGACCGCCAGCGACGTGCCCGCAAAATCGCTCTCCTCGATGAAGGGAAAGATTTCGCTACCCGGAGGCGCGATGCCCGCTTGCACGTTGGTCGGCAGCGCGTCGCGATCAACCAGCTTGAATTCGAGCACAGCGGTCTCGCCTAGCAGCTCTTTCAAGGCTTCGGGATCTTCGAGACCCGGCACCTGCACCACGATGCGGTTCTCGCCCTGGCGGATAATCGTCGGCTCACGCGTGCCCAGTTTATCGATCCGCTGGCGCACCACTTCGACCGCGCCGTTCATCGCGGTGTCGAGCGCGCTGTCGATGCCGGATTGCGTCGGAGAAAGCACCATGCGTTGCTGATCGACGACCTGCAGATCCCATTCCGCTGTGATCCCTTGCCCCGCAATGAGTGGCTCGAGCAATTCGCGGGCGCGATCAATGTCAGCCGGATTGTCGAGGATGAAGGAGAGCGAACCGTTCGCCGTCGAGATGTCGCCGATCCGAATGCGCGGTTCGGCGTTGCGCATCGCGACGCGCATGCTCTCTTCGAGGTTTTGCAGGCGGTTGGCTGCGACGAACTCCTCGTCCCCTTCGAGCAAGAGGTGCGATCCGCCAGCCAAATCGAGCCCCAGATTGACCTGCGGAAGATCCTCCCACGTCGAGGCCGGGCCGACGCCGCCCGCGCCCATCAGCGAAGGCACCGCAAAGGCCGCCAGCGCGATGGTGATTATCCAGAGGTACAGCTTCTTCCAGATGGGAAAATCGAGCATGGCGCGTTTCGTGTCTTTGTTCTGGTGCCTTGGATGAGGCCATTTATCGGTCGCGGGCGCGGTATGGCAGCGCCGTTCAATAGCACCGCGATGATGATTGCCGCGCGCTTAATCGTTTGCGGGCTTGCCACCGGGAGGAATGATGTCGCCAATCGTCTGTTTGACCGCTTTCACGCGAACATCCTTGGCGATGTCGATTTCGACGTAGTCATCGCTCACCTTGGCCACCTTGCCGACCAGCCCGCCAGCGGTGACAATCTGGTCGCCCTTTTTGACCGCTTCGATTTTGGCGCGATGCTCTTTTTGCTGCTTCATCTGCGGGCGCAGGAGCAGGAAGTAGAAAATCACGACCATGCCGATGATCGGCAAAAAGGTCAGCCAGGCCGGCGGTTCAGCCGGAGCGCCAGCCGCCGCCACAGTGACGAGAACGAAATCAAGCATGGTTTTTCAAAAGCCTGTCAAAATTCATATCAAATTGCATAGGGTCTGGATGACGCCGCGCCGCTTGAACCCTGGGCCTAATCGGCGGCGTCCTTCCCTCACCCCACATCAAGTGGGCGCGCCTAGCAGCCTTTCAACCACCCGGCAATTGCCGCGATCCAGCAAGGCGCGAGCCTGTGTGAAACTGGTATCAACCCGCAGCTTCTAGAACCGCGTGTGAGCGAGCGCTGAACCCCCGCTTGCGCACGAAGAGACAGCAAAGGGCGTTTCGCGGGTTGCAAGATAGAAGGGCCACCCGTATAGGCGCGCCTCCACTGGTCTCGGGAAGTAGCGCAGCCTGGTAGCGCATCACACTGGGGGTGTGGGGGTCGCAGGTTCGAATCCTGTCTTCCCGACCAGTGGTTTTCGTCGAATTGAGCTTTTAAAATGCGACAGACGAGCCCACGGAACCTTCTCCCGCAACCGTGGTTATTACAAAATTCTTTATGAGTAATACTCTTTCTCTCTCAGGAAGCGCCATTGTCGCGCTCGCAACCGCGCTGCTCGCCGCTCCGACCAGCGCGATGGAGAACGAAAAGTCCGCTGCCGCCGAAACCGAGCGTCAAGTCTCAGACGAGGACAGCGAGACGCGCGACGCGGCACTGGAGGATAAGGCGGGCGGAACCACCGCGCGGCGCAGTTACACGCCTGAGGATTTTACCCGATTTGCCCCGCGCAGCGCGCTCGACATGGCGCAGCAAGTGCCCGGCTTTCAGATCCGCGAAGGCGACGGAGCGCGCGGGCTTGGCGCGGCTGATACCAATGTGCTGATCAACGGTCGGCGTATCTCGGGCAAGTCCAACGGGCCGGTTGCCGCGTTGCAGCGCATCCCGGCGGAAAAGGTCGTGCGGCTTGAATTGGTTGACGGCGCGAGCCTCGATATTGGCGGTCTGACCGGTCAGGTTCTCAATGTCATCACGTCCAGCAGCGGCCAGATTTCAGGCCAATTTCGCTATTCGCCGCAATTTCGCGACCGGCTGACCCCGGCGCGTTTGCGCGATGGCGAAATCAGCGTTGCCGGCAGCGGGGAGAAGAACGAGTGGAACCTCGCGCTGCGTAGCGACGAAACACGCACCGGAAACACCGGACCTGAATTCGTTTTTGATCGCGACGGTCTGCTGATTGATAATCGTACAGAGACAGAGCGCGCGATGTTCCAGACCATTTCGCTGGGTGGCGGGTTCACGCGGGTCGCGGAAAACGCCAACATTTTGAACCTCACCGGAGAAGTGAACGGCTTTTTCCGCCGCGGCGAAGAAGTTTCGGAGCGGTCCGGATCGATTTCTCCGGTCGACCGCACGCGTATCTTCGACAACGGCGAAGACGAATACAATTTCGAGCTTGGCGCGGATTACCAGTTCAAGCTGGGCGCGGGCCGCCTGAAATTGATCGCGTATCACCGCTACGAAGATTCCCCGACCTTTGACCGGGTCGTCACGCTCTTCGCGGACGATTCACCCGCGCAAGGATCGGTTTTTGATCGCGACGCCGATGAAGGCGAAACCATCGCGCGCGCGGAATACAATTTCACAGCGCTCGGCGGCGACCTGCTCCTTTCAGCGGAGGGCGTGCGCAACTTTCTTGAGATCAATTCCGAGCTGCAAGTGCGCGATGATGACGGCGTCTTGCAGCCTATCGACTTTGACGGCGCCTCGGCGCGGGTGGAGGAGGCTCGCGCTGATATCGGCGCCACCTACAGCCGCCGCCTGACCCCGAAACTTCAGTTTCAGTCGTCGGCCGGGATCGAATACTCGCAAATCAGCCAAAGCGGCCCCTTGGGGCAGACGCGCTCGTTCTATCGCCCAAAAGGATTTGTCGCGCTTGATTGGCGCGCTCGCAAAGGCCTCAATCTGTCGGGCCGGGTCGAACGCGTCGTCGGTCAGCTCAATTTCTTCGAGTTTATCGCCTCGGTTGATCTCAACCAAGACCGCACCGACGTCACCAACGCCGATCTGGTGCCTCCGCAAAGCTGGGTGTTCGAAATCGAAGCCAATCTCGGGCTTGGCGCGCTCGGATCGATCAACCTTCGCCCGTTTTACGAGGATATCTCGGATATCGTCGACCAGATCCCGATTGAGGGCGGTGGCCAGGCTCCCGGTAATTTGCCCTCGGCCTCGTTTTACGGACTGGATGGAACCGTTACGCTTTTGTCCGAAGGGATTGGATGGCGCGGAACCCGGTTCGATGCGGAATTCTTTCTCACTGGCAGCTCGATCCGCGATCCTCTGCTGGGTAACACGCGCCAGCTCTCCGGCAACGATACCGTTCAAATCAGCGTCGATCTGCGCCACGACTTCCAAGGCACCGACTGGGCCGTTGGCGGGGGAGCCAATTGGGAGGACAACGCGCCCAACACCCGTCTCGATGAAGTGGCCTTGCGCACCTTCAGCTTTCCCGGTTTCGTCAGCGCGTTCGTCGAGAACAAGGATGTCGCCGGGCTAACGCTGCGCGCGGGCGTAGCAAATATCGCCGGGCGCGATGACCGGTTTGATCGCACGGTCTTCGTTGATCGGACCATCGGCCTTGTTGACTTCACCGAGAACCGCTTTCGCAACTTCGGGACGATCTTCACGCTCGATATTGAAGGATCGTTCTAGCCCGCCTACCCACTCGCAGCGAATGAGGGAGCGAGAAATGAACCAGACGATGCGCAGCTGGCTGTTTGCGCCGGGCGACAGCGAAAAAAAGATGGGCAAGGCGATCGCCGGTGAAGCGGACGTCGCGCTGCTTGATCTGGAAGATTCGGTCACGCCCGCCAACAAGCCATTTGCGCGTCAGATGGTCGCGGATACGCTTAAGACGGCGTCAGATTGCGCGCGCATCTGGGTTCGGATCAATCCGCTCGACACCGCCGATGCGGTGCTGGACCTCGCAGCGGTCGTGCCGCACGCGCCCGGCGGCCTGTTCCTGCCCAAGGCGCAAGGCGCGCATCACGTCACACAACTTCACCATTACCTGACCGCGCTCGAAGCCGCGCACGGCCTCGCGCTGGGTTCAACCAAGATCGCGGCGATCATTACCGAAACCCCGGCGGCGATGTACGCCACGCGCGAATACGCCGGAGACTATCCGGGGCGCGAGCGTCTGATTGGGCTGAGCTGGGGCGCCGAAGACCTGTCCTCCGCGCTGGGCGCGCGCGAGCAACGCGGGCCCGATGGCGAATATTCCGCCGTATACGAGCTCGCGCGCAGCCTGTGCCTCATTGCCGCCGTCAACGCAGGCGTTATGCCGATTGAGACCGTCCAGCCCGAATTTCGCGACCTCGATGCGCTGGAGGTGCGCGCCAAACGGTGCCGGGCCGCGGGCTTTCGCGCCATGCTGGCCATCCATCCGGCGCAAATCGCGCCAATCAACGCCGCCTTTACCCCGTCCAAAGAAGAAATCGCGCATGCGCGCAGCGTCGTGAGAGCGTTTGCGGAGAATCCAGGCGCAGGCACGATTGCAATGGACGGTGCGATGCTGGACCGCCCGCACCTCACGCTTGCGCAAAGATTGCTGGCAGAAGCTGGGCTCACCGCCTGATTTTCCTACACGAACCTTTTTGGTTATGAATCGCCCTTTTCTAAACCAAAGGAGCGTGTGACTATGGCCATTCTGGAATCCCTCATCGGCCCGATCACTTCGATCATCGACAAAATCATCCCCGACAAAGAAGCCCGGGCCAAAGCCAAGCTGGAGCTCATCAAACTTGAAGGCACGCAGGAAATGCGTCTCATCGAGGCGCGCCTGCAAGCCATCGTCGCCGAGGCGCAGTCAACCGATCCATGGACCAGCCGCGCGCGGCCCAGCTTCCTTTATGTGATGTACGCGCTTATTCTCTGGGCGTTGCCTATGGGCATTCTCGCCGCGTTCAACCCAGGAGCGGCCAAGGATATCGCGCAAGGCATGAACGCCTATCTCGGCGGCCTGCCCGAACCGCTCTATGCGCTGTTTGGCACCGGCTATCTCGGCTACACGGCGGCGCGTCAGTGGGGCAAGGTCAAGGGCGTCGATCGCTAACCGGCAGCGGGCCACAGGTGATCGCGCGGCGCTGACAGGCGTTTTGCTCCGACAGGAAAGACACGCTAACAGCGCCGCATGACCAACCTTGTCTACGTCCTCAACGGACCCAACCTCAACCTTTTAGGCCTGCGCGAGCCGGAGATTTACGGCTCGACCACGCTTGATGAAATCGCCGGATCGCTCGAAGACCAGGCGCGCGGGCATGGCCTTGCCATCGACATGCGCCAGACCAATCACGAAGGCATGCTGGTCGACTGGATGCACGAAGCGCAGGCGCAAGAGGCGCGCGCGGTGATCATCAACGCGGGCGCTTATACCCACACCTCCATCGCCTTGCTCGATGCCGCGCGCGCCATCGTAACGCCAGTGATCGAGGTGCATCTGTCCAACCCCCAGGAACGCGAATCCTATCGCCACGTTTCGTATATAGGTCAGGCCGCGCAAAAGACCTTTGAAGGGCATGGGCCTGACAGTTACCGGCTGGCGCTGGATTACGTAGCCTCGATGGATTCTTGAGCGCAAAGCGGTACGCTTGCGCAATTTGCATCGATTGCCACTTGCCAGCCGCAATTGGCGTGAATAGTCACCCTTATAGCCTTTAAGGGCAACGCCCGAGGGGCGACATTCAAGGGGAACGCATGGCTGACAAGAAGCCTGGTGCCGCGAGCAAATCCGGCATGAATATCGACACTGCGCTGGTGCGCGAACTGGCCGAACTTCTCAATGAGACTGGCCTGACCGAAATCGAGGTCGAAGACGACGATCGCAAGATTCGCGTGTCCAAGGGCGGCGGCGTGGCGACCTTTGCCGCAGCGCCAGCGCCGATTGGGGCGCCTGCTTCCGTGGCGGCGGCTCCTACGGCGGCTCCGACAGCAGCGCCTGGGACGGACGCCGCGCCAGCGGCGGATGCGGCTGGCGCGCTCAAATCGCCGATGGTGGGCACCGCCTATCTTGCACCCGAGCCCGGCAAGCCAAACTTCGTCAAGGTCGGCGACACCGTTTCGGTGGGCGACACCTTGCTGATCGTTGAAGCGATGAAGGTGATGAACCCGATCACCGCGGATAAAGCGGGCACGATCAAAGCGGTGCTGATCGACAACGCGCAGCCGGTCGAATTTGACCAGCCGCTGGTTGTGATCGGGTAACCGGGCAAAGCCATGACCATCTCCCGCATCCTGATCGCCAATCGCGGCGAAATCGCTTTGCGCATCCACCGCGCGGCGCACGAAATGGGGATCGAGACCGTCGCGGTCCACTCCACAGCCGACGCCGACGCCATGCATGTGCGGCTGGCCGATCACGCCGTGTGCATCGGTCCGCCAGCAGCGTCGGAAAGCTATCTCAACCACGCGGCGATCATTTCCGCCGCCGAAGTGGCCGGGTGCGACGCGATCCATCCCGGCTACGGCTTCCTGTCGGAAAACGCCAAATTCGCCGAGATCGTCGAGGCGCACGACATCGCCTGGATCGGGCCCAAGCCTGAGCACATCCGCACAATGGGCGACAAGGTCATGGCCAAGAAAACCGCCGGTGATCTGGGCCTGCCTCTGGTGCCGGGCTCGGACGGCGCGGTTTCTGATCCCGAAGAAGGTAAGAAAATCGCTGCCGAAGTCGGCTATCCGGTCATCATCAAGGCCGCGAGCGGCGGCGGCGGTCGCGGCATGAAAGTGTGCGAGAGCGCAGATCAGCTCGAAACGCTGATGAGCCAGGCGGGCTCCGAGGCCAAAGCCGCTTTCGGCGACGCCACCGTCTACATCGAGAAATATCTCGGCAATCCGCGCCACATCGAATTCCAGGTCTTCGGCGATGGCAACGGCAACGCGATCCATCTTGGCGAGCGCGATTGCTCGCTCCAACGCCGCCATCAGAAAGTGCTCGAAGAGGCCCCCTCCCCCGTCATTAGCGACGCTGAGCGTGAACGCATGGGCGAGGTATGCTCAAAGGCGATGCGCGACATGGCCTATCGCGGCGCGGGCACGATCGAGTTCCTGTGGGAGAACGGTGAGTTCTACTTCATCGAAATGAACACCCGCCTGCAAGTCGAACACCCCGTGACCGAAGCGATCACGGGCGTGGACCTTGTGCGCGAACAGATCCGCATTGCGGCGGGCAAACCGCTCTCGGTCAGCCAGGACGAGCTGGAATTTCGCGGCCACGCGATCGAATGCCGGATTAACGCCGAAGACCCCTTCACTTTCACGCCGTCGCCGGGCGAAGTGACCTATTACCACGCGGCGGGCGGCCTGCATGTGCGCGTCGATTCAGGCCTTTACGCGGGCTACCGCATCCCGCCCTATTACGACTCGATGATCGCGAAACTGATCGTCTACGGCCGCACCCGCGAAGGCTGCATAATGCGCCTGCGCCGCGCGCTCGAAGAAATGGTCGTCGAGGGGGTCAAAACCAACATCCCGCTGCACCAGGAATTGCTGCGCCAGAACGATGTGTTGCATGGCGACTATTCGATCAAATGGCTCGAGCAGTGGCTGGAGGAGCGAGCGAGCGAATAATCGCCGCGCTCGCGTCATCAGCGGGCACGAAGGTTTCAATCCGAAGCGTCGCCAGATCGTATTCGCCGGGCGAAGCGATTGAGGACAAAACCGAAATGACCGTGAGTGTCTCACCATTAGGCATTCGGTATCGTTCGGAGAGAAGCGCGGGCGGGTCGGCCAAGCCAGTGCCGTATTGCTGAACGCTTGGATAGGATTCGAAGCGGCTGAGCGCGTCGCCGAGTTCGGGCGTTTGTAACGCTTCGATACGCAGCCGCCTGATCGTTTCGGGAACGACAACCTCTGGGTTTTCCATCCATCTTACCAAGCCATTGGGATGCAACGTCAGATCATAGAGGTTGGGCGAAGCACCCTGCGCGGTTACGGCCCACAGATCGTTGCTTTCTCCAGCGTAGTCCAGAAGCGCGTCAAGCGCGCGATTGGTTTGGACCAGCGTCCCGTCAGGCGTAAACACGCAGCCGGGGCAATGCGAGAGCCGCTCTAGGAAGTCTTTGGGAAGCGTGGAAGCATTCGGCGTTGGTGCCTCGCGGTCCTTCTCAGGCGCCAGCGAAGCCATCAACGAACGCTGTTCCCACCCCTTGAGCGCCATCGCCCCAGTCAATTTGGCCAAAGCGGATGAGCCGGGCTGCGAACGGCCTGTCTCCAGAAAGCTGACATGACGCTGGGACAGCCCCGACTTGTGCGCGAGCTCTTCCTGCGACCAACCGCGTGCATGGCGCAGACGCGCCAAGACAATTCCGAACGCCATATGGATGCATTATGACGTTAAGGTAATTGTGTCCACTACCTCAAGTGGTTCATCACAGCGTAGAAACCACGAAAGGACGAGCAATGATTGAACGATGGAACGACTGGATTGCGGCTTTTGACACCGCAGCGCAAACCGCCGACTGGGAACCTCTCAAAGAGTTTCTGGACCCCGATGTGACCTACAGTGTCGCGGGCGTACAGTTCGCCTGCAGCCTTTCGGGCCAAGCGGATGTGCTGGCTGGATTTGCCAAATCGATCCGGAATTTTGACCGCCATTTCGATGAACGCGCCTGGTACGGCGTGGGCGTGCGTGAATTTGAGCCCGGCACGATTACGGCCCGCGCGATGGGCGTCTATCGCATGGGTGACAAACCCCTCTTGCACTTCTCAGCCAAGGGCCTGTGGCAATTCAAAGGTGATCGCATCGTCGCGATGCACGACCGATACGATGTCGCCGAACTGGATGTGCAAAACGCGCTGAACTGGCTTTCGCAGCACGCGCCCACGCTCGATCCGACCTATGAATAGAAGGCGAGAGGCGAAAGGCGTCTAAAGCGGCACGCCCGGCTCATGCTTGGCCGTGCGGATCGTGAGCGAGGTTTTGACGCTGTCGACGTTGGGCGCCGGGGTCAGTGAGCCGGTCAAAAACTCCTGAAAGCTCTGCAAGTCCTCGCTCACGATTTTCAGGATGAAATCGATCTCGCCGTTGAGCATATGGCATTCGCGCACTTCGGGCAGCCCGCGCATGTGCTCTTCGAACTCGCGCAGCGCGCTTTCCGCCTGACTTTTGAGGCTGACCATCGCAAAAACGGTGATAGCAAAACCCAGCTTGGACGGGTCCAGATCGGCGTGATAGCCGCGGATGACACCGTCCTCTTCCAAGCCTCTAACCCGCCGCAAACAGGGCGGTGCGGTCAGCCCGACGCGCTGCGCCAGCTCCACATTGGTCACGCGCCCTTCGGCCTGAAGTTCGCTCAACAGGCGCTTGTCGATCTCATCCAGATTGGCCATGGGGGTCTCTAACTCTCCGACATAATCCATGCTCCGCGCCATCGTATTCTACCGCGCGGTAACAAAAGAATGTAAGAACAGGCGCAAAGATCCGCCCGTGCAACTAATATTATTATGTGTGCCAGCAATTGTCCCGCTTTGCAACGCAGCCTGTGTGGCTAGCTGTTGCCAACCGCGCTTAATGATAGGGGTACGCAGAATCGCCGCGAGGTGCGCTTGGCGTGGACCGCTTTAGACCGGGCCAGCCTGTGTTCAGCCGGCATTGAGTTCTATCCTGCCACACCAACTTAGGAGGCGGACATTATGTTTTTCGATGACCGCCTCGCAACGGTCTTGCGGCAAGAGGGGAACACGGACGCCGCCAGGCGCACGCAGTTTCGCCAATTGCTCGACATTCTGGGCAATCGCAAATTCGGCCCGGCTGGCCGCTCGGACCCAAGCCTTGTCGCGGCGGCTTGGCTGCGAATGGATGCGTTGGAGCGCAGCCTTTCGGTGAAAGAGCGCGCCGCGATGATCCGCGAGCCCAGCTGGCGCTTTCGCAGCGCGGATCTGGCCGCGCATCTGGCGGATTTCGAACCCGAAGTGGCCTCGGCCGCGCTTAACCGCGCCGAATTGAGCGAAGAGGACTGGGTTACCCTGATCCCGCGTCTGCCCGTGCGTGCGCGCGGCTTCCTGCGACTGCGCAAGGATCTGCCGCCAGATGCCTTGGCTCTGCTGGACCGTCTGGGCGTACAGGATCGCGGGCTTCCCTTGCCAAGCGGATCTAGCGCCGAAGCCGAGATTATCGAAGAAGCGCCGTCCGAGCCGGATTCTCCAGACCAAGTCGAACCTCAACCCGAATGCGCTCCGAGCCCCGCAGGCGAGCCATCATCGCAGGCCGAGCCGCTCGACCTGGAGCCCGAGGCCGAGGTCGAACCCGGAGCGGAGATCGAAGACACAGCCTCCAAAATCGTACCGCTCACGCCGGAGCACGATCCCGAGGCCCCGCGCAAAAGAGCGTCCAGACCGAAAGCGCCGGACCCTATTGAAACCGGGCGCAGCGAAATTTCGGCTCTGGTCGAACGAATCGCGCAGTTCAAACGCACTCGCGAGACCAGCGATGCGGATGAGCTAAACGAAAGCGAGCGCAGTCCGCGCCTGCCCTTGGGCGAAACCGAGGCGACCGGGTTTCGGCGCGCGCATTCCTTTGGCTTTTGCGCGGATGCGGCGGGGCGGATCGACTGGGCTGAGGCGAGCGTCGCCTCGATGGTTATCGGCACCAAACTCATCGCGCCCCATGCGCTAGGCGAGGATTCAACGAACGTGGCTTTGGAGCGCGCCTTTTTCCAGCGTCAGCCCATGGTCGACCTGCCCACCGAACTGGCGGGAGCGCCCGCGATCGCCGGTGAATGGAGCGTCGATGCGCAGCCACGCTTTACGCGCGAGGGGCACTTTAGTGGCTATGTCGGGCGCTTTTGCCGCTTGCCCGAAGACGACGAGGATGAGAACGACGAAGCCGCGCAAGAAGCCGATCGCATCCGGCAATTGCTGCACGAACTGCGCACGCCGGTGACGGCGGTGCAAGGCTATGCGGAGGTCATCCAGCAGCAATTGTTCGGCCCCGCCCCGCATGAATACCGCGCGCTTGCCGCCGCTATCGCGGCTGACGCGGCGCGCATTCTGGCGGGTTTTGAAGAGCTGGATCGGCTGGCGCGGCTTGAAATCGGAGCTCTTACAATGGAGCCGGGCGAGGCCGATCTGGCCGCGATCGTTCAGCAAACGCAGCGCCAGCTCACCCAGGTTCTCAGCCCGCGTATGGCGAGCCTTTCGGTGGAAATACCCGCCGGTGATCGGGGGAGCGTAAAGGGCGACGGCGAGACCGCTCAGGGGCTGGCCATTCCGCTCGACCCTCAGGAAGCGGAGCTGCTGATCTGGCGGTTGATGGCAACGCTGGGCGGCGCGTGTGACGCGGGCGAAGCGCTGACATCATCGCTCGAAGCGTGTGAAGAGGACGTGCGCCTGTCGTGTGACCTTCCGCGCCAATTGTTGATCGAGCCCGATATCTTTGCGACCGAGGCCAAACCGGCTGAAACCGCCATTAATGCGGGCGTGTTTGGCGCTGGTTTTGCCCTGCGCCTTGCCCGCGCCGAAGCCCGCGCAATAGGCGGCAATCTTACGCGTTATGAAGATCGATTGGTCCTGACGCTTCCACGCCTCGAACAGGGGCAGGAAGAGACGGCGATAAACGCTCAGCCTTGACCCTGGCCTAGGACGCCCATAGCTCTCGGGAGAAGGACGCGAGGGCACGCGCAGCTGACCAAAGGGGATCATCACACCATGTCGGCGGACGGGCCCAACCCTCTCGGCGAGACCAGCCGTATTGGCGAAACAAGCGCGGGATCGCTGCTTAGCCCGCCCTCCCCGAGCGCTATGGTTCGTTTTCCGAAAGACTTTGGCCAGCGCGTCGTGCTGACCGTCGATACCGAAGAGGAATTTGACTGGAGCGCCCCGTTTCAGCGCACCGGGCACGGCGTCGAACACACCAAGCAACTTGCCCGCTTTCAGACCTTTTGCGAGGAGATCGGCGCGCTTCCGGTCTATTTGGTCGACTGGCCGATCACCGAAGCGCCGCACGCCGTCGAAGTCATTCGCGACGCCACCGCGCGCGGGACCGCCGAATTGGGCATGCAGCTTCATCCGTGGGTCAACCCGCCCTTTGACGAGGAGGTGAACGCGCGCAATTCCTTCCCCGGAAACCTCGCGCCAGAGGTTGAGGCGGCGAAATTTCACGCCCTTCGCGACCGCATTGAATCGGTGTTTGGCCGCGCGCCCATGATTTACCGCGCCGGGCGCTATGGCGTAGGGCCACAGACGGCGCGGCTGCTGAAAGACGCCGGAATAGCGATCGATACATCCGTGCGCACCCTATTCGATTACAGCGCGCAGGGCGGACCCGATTTTTCGCAGCATCCCGCCAGCCCTTACTGGGCCCACGATGTTGAGGGCGAAGAGGGCAGCGTGCTCGAATTGCCGATCACATCGGCCTATTGGGGCGTGTTGCGGCGGCAAGGTCCGGGTCTGCACCGTCTGCAAAGGCATTTGCCTACTTTCTTCGGCGCATTCAGCCGTTTCAGCCTGCTGGAACGGATCGCTTTAACGCCCGAAGGCGTCACCATCGAAGAGGCGATCCGGGGGATCGATATCGCGCTCGACGACGGCTTGCCGATTCTCGTCCTGTCGTTGCACTCGCCCAGCCTGGCCCCGGGTCACACGCCCTACGCGCCCGATGAGGCGGGCGTTGAGGCGATCTATGATTGGCTGCGCGCAGTCTATGCCTATTTGCGCCAGCGCGGCGTTGAAAACGTGGTTCTGCCGCAATTGTTGGAAGCCGCACGCGCGGGACGATAATCGCGCTTGGGGAAAGAGCGTCACGCGAACGCTTGTAAGCGCTCGGTTGCCGCTGTAGGGGACGCTTCTGGCGACACGTCATAGGCATACTGGCCATGGGCCTGTAGCTCAGTGGTTAGAGCTGGCCGCTCATAACGGCTAGGTCGCGGGTTCGAATCCTGCCGGGCCCACCGGTATGCGAACGAGGCAGAATTCGAGGCGCGACCAGGGCCTCGTTGGCCAACGCCAGAACCGCCCGGATCCGGGCAAAATCGTCGGGGAGTGGCGCAGCCTGGTAGCGCATCTGTTTTGGGAACAGAGGGTCGCAGGTTCGAATCCTGTCTCCCCGACCATTTTCTCGGTATTAGGTAGCAAACGCACAAAGCGATGAGCGCCTGCTCTCACTATTTAATCCCGCATGGGAACTACGAACATAAAGGCCGGTCTTGAGGACCGCATCGCAGTCTTCAAAGGCGAACTCGAAGAGGTCGAAAGCGAGATCAAGCGCATCGAGGACGGGATTGAAATCCTGAATCGTCTACATACGCGACGCCGAAAGCTGACGGCGCTCATAAGCGGCGCTGAGGACATCATCTTCGATGCCGATCCGAATTGGCGGAACAAGATCAAGCCGCGAAAGAAGCGAAAATGGCATAGCCCGTTCAAGTCAGGCGAACTGGGGCGCAGGGCGCTTGAGGTTTTGCGGGAGAAGGATCGCTGGATGCGTCCCCGTGATGTTGCCATTGAAATGCTCAGGGTTCGCGAGTCCCGTCAGGACGACCGGGTTACGATCGATAAGGTCACCAACTCGGTTGGAGGATACTTCGCTAAACACAAGGGTGACTTGGTCGAATCGCGCGGCGATTTCGCAAAAGAATGGCGCTTGATCCCTGATTCGTGAGACTGCGTTAAGAACTGTTTTCAGAGAAAGCGACGTGGTTAATGTGAAGACGCCCGGAAATCTGCGATAACTGTTTTCAGAAAACAAACTTGTTGTAATCCCTAGAAAATCTGCATTCTTTCTCCGCTGCAACTTTCGCAATGGAGGTAAAGTCGCAGCATTTTCTTCTCTCGAAACAGGCGAGATCGCTTAGCAAAAAGCGCATCCAACGCCTCACGGAGGACGAGGCGTTTGCCGAGTTCTGTGCCGTGCGTTTCGCAGAGAACGACGGTGAGCCCTTTTGTCCGTGGTGCGGCCACAAGCACGTCTACTCGATTAGGACGCGGCAAAAGTGGCGGTGTAAATCGAAATCCTGCGGTCGGGATTTCTCCGCGACCTCTGACACCGTTTTTGCCAGTCGCAAGCTGCCTTTCCGCGATCTTCTTCTGCTCATCGCCTATCAGTCACAAGCGAAGAAGAACTTCAACGCGATCGACATGAGTTGTGAGCTAGAAGTTCAGTATAAGACGGCCTTCGTATGGTGCCACAAGCTTCGAGAGGCCATCGCAACCAGCCAGCATGAAGACAAGCTTCGCGGTCAGATCGAAATCGATGGTGCGTATTTCGGTGGCTACATCAAACCGAAGAACAGCTTCCCGCTTCGGCAGGATCGACGGCGATTGCCTCACAAGGAAAGCAAGCGTCAATGCGTGGTGATCGTCCGCGAAAGAGGAGGTCGGAGCCGAGCGTTGGTCTGTTCTGAGAGCGAGGCCGCGCATCAGGTTCACAAGTTCATTGAGCCCGGCAGCGTGATATTCACCGATGATGCCGTCGAATACAATCGGCTCGCTGCCCGCTACAAGCTCGTGAAAGTGAACCACTCGGAACATTACGCAGATGGTGAAGGATGCACCAATTGGGCCGAGTCCTACTTTGCTCGGTTGCGCCGGGCAGAGATGGGTATCCACCATCACTTTGCAGGCAAATATTTGTACAACTACGCCAATGAGATTTCATGGCGGGAGGACCGTCGTCGCTATCCGTCCAATGACAATTACAAAGAGCTTCTGAGGATCACGACGCAACATCCGGTGTCGCGTCAGTGGAAAGGCTACTGGCAGCGCCGAAAGGAGGCTGCGTAGTGGCCTCCTTCACAATCCACTTAATGGGCCAGCATCAGCCCATCACGATCGACTTGCCATGCGCCAGCATCGATGAACTCGCTTGCCGGTCCGGCACCGAGCGCTTTCTCGTTGGTCATATGACCGAGGCTGATGAGGATGGTGTTTGTCGGCGCGTGATGATCGCTACGAGCCGGATTCAGTGTGCGATCGAAACAGACTAAGTTTTAAGCGTTCAGATTGTAACCCTCGGCCTCACATGCTGTTCGTGTGAACCTAGAAGCAAATGCACTACGGCCGCTATCGATTGAGAGGCGGTTTACGCTCACAACCTCCCCTCGATCATCCTTTTCCACGTAGATGATGAAGGGACGGAAGCCGACGTATCCGCCAAACCGGTTCTTCGCATTGACGAGAGCGCAATACTGATCGGATGCGATCGCAAGCGGGAGCATCTTGAACTGCGCGCTATCAGGGTCGGTCAACTCAGACACAACCGTATTCTGAATTAGAGCCCTTTCCTGGGCCGTGAGTTGTCGTTGCGCCGGAGTGGCGGCAGCTTGGGCTAGAAGAAGCGAGGACGCGGCTAAGAACATCGTGATGTCCTTTCGGATATTCCAATAGCCCCAAAAGGTTAACAGCGGGATTCATACGCCGTGGACTGATACTCCGCCTTGCCGCGATTTGGCGGCGTGGACCCATATCTCGACATCCTCGGCCAACGCATTCGCGCAAAGCGGAAGGAGCTTGGCATGTCACAGGAGGGTTTAGCTAACGAAGCTGGGCTTGATCGGAGCTACGTTGGTCGTATCGAGCGTGGGGAGCACAATCTGACGTTTGTTTCGCTCGTAAGGCTGTGTCGGGCGATGGAGTGTGATGTGGCCGCGTTGACCATTAACCTACCAATAATCCCCGATCGCTAACCGGCAGCTATGAATAGAAAGCGCATCCGAGACATCACATTCTTCCAGCATTGCGAGGCTTGCGGTTTCAACGCCGTGGGGCGTCAATTGGGGCGCAAGATTTTCTATGATGGGGATTTGGAGGGCCAAGGAGAATTGTGTCCAGTGATTGCAAAGGACATCAACGCAACGTGCCCGCACTGGCAACGCGCTACAATCATCGAGAAGCCGGCGGAATAGACCAGCTTCGACGCCAAAGCTCGTTCCATCCGTCATCATGATGAATTACGGTATACCACTTACCCGGACCGTATCCGTATCCGAAGTAAGGGACGCCATCAGATAGGATGGTTTCCCCATCCGGCAGTGTAATGGGGATGGGTCTTCCAAGAACGTGAGCGCAAACCTGTTGAAGCGTGCGAAACTTGATATAGCCCCACTCTCGAAATTTCCGCATGACTGACGTTCGTTCGGAGTCGGATGCATTGGCGGGACCGGCTCCTTGACGGGAAGGAGGGATGACAGGCTGTGACATTTATAGAGAAGCTCCTTGAAGGCGGCGGGCGCTACATTATCGAGGAACGAGGGGGCCTCATTAGTGTGAAGCCTCAAAGGGCCTCATCAACCAGTTTGGAGCAATTCCAAGCTGTAGTTCGTTTGATCGAACAAAATGAGGGGGAAGGCTTCCGAATCTTCAAACGGCACGAAAGCAGCGATCATACCGCTGATCTCACGACGTTGCTTTTGCTCGAACAAACCAAGTAACGTCGTGCTTTTAACCTATTTGGTTAAATTTGTCAAGGTGATTGTGTATGCAAATGTCGGACGGTGAGAAACTGATCGCGATGATGCTGGCTGATTTGATGCGGGCCGGAAAAATCAGTGGCGAGATTGATCCAGATTTTGTCATCGAAGCGATTGCAGGAGATGACTTGTGGGCATTGAAGGATCGCTATCATGGTCTCTTTCATAATGACGGCCCGTCTGATGATGAGGTGAATGAGACTTACGACATCCTTGAAATGGCTCGTGCGGTGGAGTTTTCGATTGATCGGCTCAGCGATGAAGAGAAGGCGGAGATCGAGGAGAATGACAGGCAAGTCTTCATAGGATTTGATGGCAATCACGATCCTCACCTCGGGGTGCCACGCATGGCGATCGAAAAGCTCAACAAGTGGCAGGAGTTTTCGGAGAGACCATTGAATTGCCACCACACGATTTTGCCACGGTATCGGCGGCAGATTCAAGTTTTCGAGCACATTAAACGCACTGAGAGGCGTAACGGGCCATGGTTGAGCCTCAATCAGATTCAGCGCGTCTTGGCCGCTTGATAAAAGCCGATGACATTTACTGACGAAGACTGGGCCGACCTAACTCCTTCGGACAAGCACGCGCTTCGGTCGATTGGCGGGAGTGCTGTCTCCTTCGAGCCCCTGAGGAAGTTCTCGATGGTTGGTGAGAAAAAGGTTCAGAGTCTTCTCGACAAAGGACTGGTTGAGGCTGGGAAAACCGTTCCGCGTAATGAGGATGGCTTTCGCCTCACGGAGAAGGGTTGGTTGGCTCGTGATCGTTGCTTCGGTCGTAGATCGCAAAACGATAGTTGATCAATCGTGCGAGCAACATTGGCATGGAGACTTACATGACGATCAAGCGGCTTCCGGGAAACGAAACTGATCTCCTTCGCGCAGCATTAGCGGGCATCGATGGAATGCTAAAGCCTTACGGATTAGCGTCGGAATACAGCATTGATGTCGAGGATAACTCCTACACCGTTGATGTTCATGCCGTGGGATTAGCGTTTGATGAGACGTGGATGCGCCTGAAACTTTATGATGAGTTATGTAGCATTTTGAACGAGATCGTCTTCGCTTCTGACGAACAAGCACGGATGATAGCCATCCAACGCGCAGGCTGTCTGCTCGATTCCGGGCGGCTTCGAGTAATCGATTAAGTTGATATACTGCCGATAGATTCGTGAAATTTCAGGAACTTGGCGAGATCGAGTTTCGCGAAATCCTAATCAAATGCTTTTGCTACCTAATACCGAGAATTTGCGGTATTAGATAGCGAGAGCAATCACTTATCGCTTTGTGCGTTTGCTACCTAATACCGCATTTTCTTTCTTTGCAAACCAAGGCCCATTGCTGGCGAGGGCGAGATCGGCTCGGGGTCGATACCCTTAGTGCCCGCCCGAAACCACGTTAAGCTTTTGCCGATACGCCAGTCCGGTCATGGACGAAGCCGCGCGCACAGCCTGTTTGCGAGACCTCGCGCTTGACCGGATCAAGCAGCCCGAGGTGTTCGAAAAGATTACGCACCTCGCAGCCGAAACGCTCGCCTGCTCGATCGCGGCCATATCGGTCGTGGATCAGGAACGGGTGTGGTTTCTCGCCAAGACCGGCTTCAATCACATTACCTTTGCGCGCGGCCAATCGTTCTGTTCGATTTGTTATGAAGACGACACGCCGCTGATCGTCGCGGATGCGGCCACCGATGCGCGGTTGGCCCGCGCATCGACTTTGCACGACGCTCTTAGCGCGCGTTCTTATGTCGGTGCGCCGCTAAGGATCGAAGGTGCCAATGGGATCGGCGTCTTATGGTGCGCTTCGCCCGAGATCGAGGCGTTTGAGCCTGACGACTTGGCGCGTTTAACGACGCTGGCCCAGCTTGCCGAGCAATGCCTTAACGCGCATGCCAAGACCTTGGCTCTGGCGCGGGCTAACGCCTCGCTCGGCAAGCTCAACCATCTGTTCCGCCAGGCCGAGGCGGCGGCGCAGATCGGATCATGGCGCGTCGATCTCACCACCGACGAACTGCACTGGTCCGATCAGGTCTTCGCTATCCACGGCGTTCCGGTCGGCACCCCGGTCGATGTCAAAAGCGCGGTACAATTTTACGAGCCGCAGGACCGCATCATGGTCGAAGAGACGCTTGACCGCGTTCTGGAGACCGGTGAGCCGCTTGCCTTCGAAGCGACCATCCGGCGCCAGGATGGCGAAACGCGGCGCATCCGCTCAATGGGTGAGCGCATTGATGTGGACGGTGTCCCCGAAAGCCTGGCGGGCGTATTCATCGATTGCACCGAGGAGCATTTGCGGAACATCGCGTTGCAGCGCGCCGCCACGCGCGATCCGCTGACAGGGCTTTACAACCGCAGTGAATTTGACCGTCGGCTGGTCGAGGCGCTGAGCGATCGCAGACGGTCCGGTCCCGATTGCCCGATCACCGTCATGCTGATCGACCTGGATGGGTTCAAGGACGTCAACGATCATCTCGGGCATCTGGTGGGCGATCGATTACTGGTGCAGATTGCTCAAAGCCTCGACAGTGCTATCGATGGCAACGGCTTTCTGGCGCGGTGGGGCGGCGATGAATTTGCGCTCCTGTTTCCGGTCGGCTGCACAACCGAAGAGGTCATGAACAGCGCCCAGAAACTTATCGCAGACATTAGCGAACAGATCACAGTGGGCGGCACCATCATCCATGTCAGCGCGACCTGCGGCTTTGCCGAAATGCGCGACGGGGCCGCGGGCGAAGAGCTTGTGAGGCGCGCGGATCTGGCCTTGTATCATGGCAAAGCCAATGGCCGCGGCGGCGTGCACGGCTGGTCGGCCCAGATCGAAACCGTTCAAGCCACGCGCCAGACGGCGATTGCCCGGCTCACCAGCGCGCTCGACAACGGACAGGCCTTCGCGGCGTATCAGCCGATTGTCGCTCTGCAAGATCAAGGGGTGGTGGGCGTCGAGGCGCTGTTGCGGCTGCGCGATGGCAGTGGACGGGTTGTTACCGCAAGCGAATTTGCCCCCGCCCTCTTGGACCCGCGTCTGGCGCGGCGCGTCTCGCGGTTCATCATCAATCAGGTGGTGGCCGAGGCATCAAAACTGCTCGCGCTGTTCGGGCCGGATTGTCAGATCGGCATCAACGTCTCCGAAGCGGATCTGAGCCAAGGCGATTTTCTTGAACTGATAGAGGACGCGGTCAAGCAAAGCGACCTGAGCCCGGCCAACATCGTGCTCGAAGTGACCGAAACGATGCTTCTGCTCGATGAATCCCGATGCATTCGCGATCTACTAACAGCGCTTGATCAACGCGGCTTTGAGATCGCGCTCGATGATTTTGGCACCGGCTTTTCATCGCTCACCCATCTGCGCGATTTCCCGATCCGCAAGGTGAAGATCGACAAGGATTTCATCGCCACCATGGCGCACGACCACCAGTCGCGGCTGATTGTGCAGGCGATGGTGCAGATGGGCCGGAGCCTTGAAATCGACATGGTGGCCGAAGGGGTCGAGACCGAGGATCAGCGCGTGTTTCTACGATCGATCGGCTGCGGCTACGCGCAAGGTTTCAAGTTTGCACGCCCCGGTTCGCTAGAAGATCTTCGCGCGCAATTTGGCGAACCGCGCGCGCCTGAAGTGGGCAGCCAGCTTTCCGCAGCGTGATCGCGAGACAGCCTGCGCACAGACTGGGTCAGAGCGCATGCCGAACGCGGCGTTACGACGCGGCGGCGGTTTTCTCCAACACCCACGCGCCCATCACGTCCGCTTTGATCTCCGCGATTTCCAGACCAAGGCCGCGCACGGCTTCATAGCGTTCGCGAGGCGCGTAATCGGCTGGCGGCTGAACGAAGGCCTCGTTGCCCGCGCCCATAAAGATTTGGAGCCCCTTGGCCCCATCGCGGCCTGTGCCGACCAGAAGGCCCGCGAGCGCCGGCACACTCGCGCGGGCAATAGAGCCCATCAGCAAATCCGCCGAAGGGCGCGATCCCGCCACCGGATCGCGCGCGACCATGCGCAGGCGGTTGGGCTCACCGGCTTCGACGATGACGTGGTGGCTCTTTTCATACGCAACGCTGGCGCGCCCAGCCGTCAGCGAGAGCCCATCGACCGCCTTTTCAACCTGGCACGCGAGCGCCCCCGCCATGGAGAGGATTTCGCGCTCCACCAGATCGGGCTCGGCGTCGATGACCAGGATCGTGGGCGGGCAATTTGCTGGATAGGTCGCCAACACGCGTTTCGCGGCGTCCACCCCGGCCTGACCACAAGCCATCGCCACCAGCTTGTCACCTGGCTCGTAAGGCGCTGCGCCATCGTCATCATCGCTCGATCCGCCCGGCGCAAGCTCGCCGCTGGCCGCTTTGAGAACGATGCCGCCCAGTTTCTGAACCGTGGCATCAAATTCCTCGCGCGAAGAATGGAGCGGTTTGGGAAAGCAATGCACCGCGCCCAGCTCCAAGGCGCGCTTGGCCGTGCCCGTTCCCGCCTGTGTGATGCTGGACAGCATGATCACCGGCATGGGTCGTTCTTCCATCAGCTCAGCGAGGAAATCCATGCCGGATTTGCCCGGCATTTCCACGTCGAGAGTGAGGACATCAGGCTTGAACTCATCGAGCTTGCTGCGCGCTTCCTCGGCATTCGACGCCGTCCCGCACACCGAGACGCCGGCTGCGTTATCGAGAATGTCGCAGAACAGCGCGCGCATTGCGGCGGAATCGTCAACCACCATCACTCGGGTATCGGGCATTAAGACGGGCTTTCCAGATTGAACGCCTATCGCCCCCGGATTGCGCGTGTCTGCGCGCGGGTCTGGGGACGTGGGCGCGTTGAAGGTACGAAGCCAGTTACGCGAACGCGTGCGAAGATAATCTGTGAGCGGCCCTAGGGAGTTGCTCTCAGGGTTCCCTCCAAGATCCGTTGAAGCCTCATCCTTATACCCGCCTCCGTCGAAAGCGGCGCTTTCCCAAGCCAAGGATGAATTCGCGTGAGCATTGCCAGACTGTCGAAACTTGGAGCCTATGGCCTGATCGCGTTACTTGTGGTTGCGCTTGCGATTGCGACCTTTGGGGTAAACCAGATCAGATTTGGCGGGCCGATCCACGACCAGAACCGCACGCTTTCGGAGTTTAACGCGGACATCAACCCGCCGCCCATCTATCTCGTCGAAGCGTTCGCAATTGCCAACGTGATGGCGATCCATCCTGAATCCTATCAGATCAACGAGATCCGCCTCGGCGCGCTGGAGCGAGAAATGCAAACGCGCGCCGCTTTATGGGCGAAGTCCGACATGCCCGAGCCGCTGAAGAAGGAAGTGGCGGACGCGGTCACAACGGACGCGGCCGAGTTCTGGAATGTGGTCAACGCCAAGCTGAAACCCGCGATCCGATCCGGCAACGCGCAGCGCATCGACAAGTCGCTCAACCATTTGCTCACCAGTTACCGCCGCCACCGCGCGAAGATCGATGGCCTGGTCAAGACGACCGCGACCGCGCAGCAGGACTTGGCAGACGGCAGCGCAACGACGGTGGGTTTTACTACGCTCTTGCTTGTCGTTCTTGCGCTGAGCCTCGCGGGCGCGGTGGTTGCGGCGACCTGGCTCATGTCCAAACACGTGCTGGTCCCGCTCTCGAACACTGCCGATACGATGCAACGCATGGCGGCGGGTGATCTCGCGATCGGGCGCGGAAAAAGCGACCGCAAAGACGAGATCGGAACCATGCACGACGCCATGCAGGTCTTCCGCCGCTCGCTCGAAGCGGACCGCGAGCGTGAGGCCAAGCAGGTGCATGTCGTCGATACACTTTCCAGCGCGCTCGATAAATTGGCGGTGGGCGATCTGACCGCGCGCATCGAAGAGCGTTTCGACGACACCAATGAAAAGGTGCGCGAGACGTTCAACACCTCGGTTCAACGGCTGGCGCACTCAATGGGCGAGGTTCGCGCCTCCGCGCAAAGCGTGAAGTCCGGTTCGACCGAAATCCGAAGCGCGTCCGATGATTTGTCGCTGCGCAACACGCAGCAGGCCGCCAGTCTGGAAGAAACCGCCGCCGCGTTGAGCGAAGTCACGCAGTTGGTGAAGAAATCGGCGAACAACGCGCGGGTCGCCAAAAGCTCTATCGCGCAGACCCACCAGCAGGCCTCTAACGGGGGCGATGTGGTCAAAAAAGCGGTGGGCGCGATGGCCGCCATCGAAGATTCCTCCTCGCAGATCACGCAGATCATCGACGTAATCGACGGCATCGCGTTCCAGACCAATCTTCTGGCGCTCAATGCCGGGGTCGAGGCCGCGCGCGCCGGAGAAGCAGGCAAAGGGTTTGCGGTCGTCGCCAATGAAGTGCGCGCGCTCGCCCAGCGTAGCGCGGATGCGGCGCGTGATATCAAGCAGTTGATCGGCACATCGACCGGACACGTCAACGAAGGCGTCAGCCTGGTGGGTGAAACCGGACAGGTGCTGAGCGCGATTGTCGATCAGATCGGAACCGTCACCGCGCAGGTTGAGGAGATCGCCGAAATGGCGGTCACGCAGTCCGACAATCTCGATCAGGTGAACAGCTCGGTAGGGACGATGGACACTATGACACAGCAGAACGCAGCGATGGTTGAACAGACCAACGCAGCCTCGCGCAGTCTTTCCGACGAAGCCACTTTGCTGGCGCAATTGGTCGCACGCTTCAAAGTGGCCCAAGGGGACACAAGCGCGCCTCAAAAGAGCACACCCGCGCCAGCGACCGCCACTTTCGCGCCGCGCGCGCACTCGAAATCGCGGCCCGCATCGAAACCGATCCAACCCGCGCCCTCTCAGGGCGAAATTCTGACCATGGGCAATCTGGCGGTCAAATCCCCGCCCCCCGCCGCGGCGCCGCCGGCCCCTCCGCTTGTCGATGACGATCAGGATTGGAGTGAGTTCTAGCCGCCCGCCCGCTCCTACTTTCCCGCCCCGTTCTCACCTACCCCCCATCCGTTTGCCGAGGAAACTTCCCACGTGAACACCCTTAGTCTTCCCGCCAATTGCGACCGCGCCGCGACCAAGGCGTTCTACACCGACATCTGCGAGGGGCTCGGCCCTGCGCCGCTCACCATTGATGCCAGCGCGGTCGAGAAGATCGGCCAGGCGATGTTCCAAGTGCTGGTCGCGGCCAGCGCCGGCGATGGCGGGGTCGTGATCGCCGCGCCCAGCGCCGCCTTTTGCGAAGCCGCCAAATTGGCCGGGCTCGACCAACGCCTGCTTGCGGAGCCCGCGTGATGAACGACGACGATATCCAGCAGATCTTTTTTGTCGAATGCGATGAAGCGCTCGAAGCGACTGAGGCGGGCCTTGATGCCTGCAAGGCGGGGACGCATGACGACGAGACGATCAACGCGATTTTTCGCGGGGTCCACTCGATCAAAGGCGGCGCGGGCGCGTTCGGCTATCAGGCGCTGCAAGCCTACACGCATTGCTACGAAAACCTGCTGGGCGATGTGCGCGAGGGTCTGGTGGCGATTGAGCCCGCGCTGGTCGATCTGCTGCTGCTTGCCAACGATCTGTTGCGCAACCATGTCGAGGCGGCGCGCAGTGGCGGCGATGCGCCCGATGACACCGATTTGATCGAGCGGATGGAAACGGCCCGGCCCGGTGCGCAGGCTCCTGCTCCTGCGCCTGCCCCCACCGTCCCTGAACCACAGAGCGAGGCGTCCGCCACCTCAGACACCGGGCTTGATGCGTTCGACGATCTCGACGCGCTGCTCGATGAATTGTCCGAACCCGGCCCGGCTCCTACGTCGACCTCAACGGACGAAGAGAAAGCGGCACCAGCCCAAGACCCACCCTCGTGGCTGATCCACATCCGCCCGCGCGCCGGGGGGATGGCGAACGGGTCGGAACCGCTTTTGTGGCTGCGCGAAATTGCGCAATTGGGCGGTGAATGCGTGACCTGCGATATCGCGGGCGTGCCCCCGATCGACCGGATGGATGTCGAGCAAGGCTACCTGGGTTGGACCTACCGTCTGCCCGACCATGTCGAACGCGCAGAAGTTGAGGAGATCTTTGATTTTGTTGGCGAGGATTGCGCGCTCGCTTTTGACGAGGAAGGCATTCCGCCGCTCGACACACCCCCTTCTGACGCCAGCGAGGCGGAGCCCGCCTCCGCAGCCGTCCAACAGACAGACCCTGCGCGTTCCCCCACACCGGCACCCGCGCCCGCTCCCACATCTGCGGCCAAAGCCAAACGCGCCGCCCCAGCCTCACCAGCCACCCAAACCTCGCAAAGCGTGCGCATCGACCTCAAAAAGCTCGACAAGCTGATCGACGGTGTGGGCGAGCTCGTGATCGCGCAGGCCATGTTGACCCAGCGCATCGAAAATGAAGGCTTTGCGCATATCGAAGAGCTCGGCATGCTCGACACGCTGGTGCGCGATATTCAGGAACACGCCATGGCGTTCCGCGCCCAGCCGATCAGTTCGGTCTTTGGCCGAGTGCCGCGTCTCTTGCGCGAGCTGGCGGGCAACACTGGCAAACATGTCAAACTGGAAGTGACCGGCGAGACGACCGAGCTCGACAAAACCGTCATTGAACGGCTGTCGGAACCCATGACGCACCTGATCCGCAACGCGGTCGATCACGGGATCGAAAGCCCGGCGGATCGCACGGCGGCGGGCAAGGACGCCGAAGGCACGCTCACCCTCGCCGCTGAGCAGAAAGCGGGCCGGATCGTCATCCAGATCAGCGACGATGGACGCGGGATCGACCGCGAGAAAGTCCTAGCCAAAGCGATCAAGAATGGCCTTGTCGCGCCCGACGCCGAGCTGTCCGATGAAGAGGTAAACCAACTGGTCTTCGCCCCCGGCTTCTCCACCGCCGCCACGGTTTCCAACATTTCAGGCCGGGGCGTGGGCATGGATGTGGTCAAACAGAACGTGAAGGAATTGGGCGGGCGGATCACGATTGATTCCACCCCCGGAAAGGGCACGAGCTTTACCCTTGCCCTACCCCTCACCCTTGCGATTTCGGATGGGATGATCGTGCAGGTGGGCGACCAGTCGCTGGTTATTCCGCTGGCGCATGTCATCGAAAGCCTGCGCCCCACGCGCGAGGCGATCAAGGGGCTCGGCACGCAGCGCCAGATGCTCAATGTGCGCGGCGCGTTTGTGCCGATTGTCTCGCT
>JBCCCM010000032.1:0-40988 GCA_039033515.1 Pseudomonadota bacterium | reverse complement strand
TGGGGCGCGCCGCTGCCTGATGGGCACGCGAAGGGCATCGCGATCGTTGAAAGCTTCGGCTCTATCGTTGCGCAAGTCATCGAAGTCGACATGAGCGCGGGCAAGCCCAAGATGAAGAACGTCTGGGCGGTGTGCGATGCGGGCTATGTCGTGAACCCGGATGGCTTTAAGAATCAGATCGAGGGCGGCATCGTCTTCGGCCTGACGGCGGCCATGTATGGCGAGCTTGACCTCGTTGATGGCGCGATCAAGCAGAGCAATTTCCACGATTACAAGATGTTGCGCATGGACGAAACGCCTGCGATCACAGTCGCCATTATCAACAGCGGCGATGTGCCGATTGGCGGCGCGGGTGAACCTGGCCTGCCGCCCGCTGCGCCTGCTCTTACCAACGCGATTTTCGCCGCCACGGGCCAGCGCCTGCGCGAATTGCCGATTGCCAACCAGTTCGCTTAAGCGACTTTTTCAGAGGAAACCGAGTGATGCGTAACAACGCGTTTTTGGCGGCGGGCCTGCTGACGCTCGCGCTCGCGGCGTGCGGCTCGAGCGAGCCCGATCCGGTGGTCGAACAGATCATCATCCGCGAGCCGGGCGAACCAGCCGCCAACGCCGTCATTGAGGAGGCGGCAGCGGCGGCGGGCGACGTTGATCTGGTGGCTTTGGGCGAAGATGCGTTTCAGCAGTGCACCGGATGCCACAACGCGGATCCGGGCGGTCCCAATATGGCGGGCCCCAACCTGCACGGCATCGTTGGCAAAGCGGCGGCGGCCAATTCGGACTATCCCTATAGCGAGGCGCTCGCCAACGCCGGGCTGACATGGGATGCGGCGACGCTGGACCGCTTTTTGGCCAACCCAGCCGCCTATGTCGAAGGGACCAGCATGGTCGCGGGCGCGGTGCGTAGTGGCGAAGACCGCGCGGCGATTGTCGCCTATCTGGCCGCGACCAACGAAGGGTCTTAGACCGGGCGGGCTGCACGATTGGATCGAGCCAAAGTTCTCCGCTTTATGCACGCTGCGCACAAGCGCGCGGTGCCTTGCGTTCTGGTGACGGTGTGCGCGGTCGAAGGCTCCTCGATGCGCAATCCTGGGACGATCATGGGCGTGGCGCAGGACGGGAGTTTCGCGGGCTCGCTGTCCGGCGGCTGTATCGAAAACGCGGTGGTGGCCGAAGCGCTGGACGCGCTCAAAGCGGGGGCGCCCAAAATGGTGCGGTTTGGCGCAGGCTCGCCCTATCTCGATATCAAACTGCCCTGCGGCGGAGGCTTGGACCTGCATTTTGCGCCCTTAACCGAGGGTAATTTTGTGCAAAGCTGCCTCGCCAGTCAGAACGCCCGCGAACCCTTTGCTATCGCCGTCGCTCCCGAGGGCGCTACGCACCGCAAACAAGATATGGAGGACCGGTTCGACGCGCGCAGCGGCAAAGGGGTTTTTGGCCAGTGGCCCGTTCCGCTCGTCCAGATTATCGGCCACGGCGCCGCGGTGGAGGCGCTGTCAAAGCTCGCCGCCGCGATGGGCTGCGACACGCGCGCGCTGACGCCCGATGAGCGCACTATGGAGGCGCTTACCACGCAGGGCTACGCGCCCGTCTTGCTCAAACGCCGCACCCAAACCGATCTCTTGCACAGCGACCCCTGGACCGCCTTTGTCTTCCTGTTTCACGATCACGATTGGGAGGTCGATTTGATGCAGCGCGCATTGGAGCTGCCGCATTTCTACCTTGGCGCGATGGGCGGGCGAAAAGCGCACGCGATGCGCCACCGCGCCTTGATCGCGAAAGGCGTGGCGCTAGACACAATCAACGAAATCCGCGCCCCTATCGGCGTCTTCCACTCCTCGCGCGATCCCGATACGCTGGCTTTGTCGACCATGGCTGAGATCATTCGGACCTATCAGGAATGCCAGTTTTCGCGCGTTGATGGGCCCGCTCTTGGTTGATCGGAGCGTTTTCATGGCGGTCCTCGCCGCCGGATCATCGCGCCGCTTTGGCGATCAGGACAAGCTCGCGCAGCCTTTTCGCGGCAAGCGTCTGGGCGAGCGCATTTGCGAGGCTGCGCCGATGGATCGCCTCGCGCCCGGCGGCGCAGTTGTCATCGCATCGCGTGCGGATCACCCCTGCCGCCCAGCGTGGGAAAAGGCGGGCTTCGAGATCGCCGTAAACACGCGCGCGGATCGCGGAATGGGCACTTCGGTCGCGTTGGCCGCGGATCTTGCGCAACAGGCCAAAAGTGATGCTTTGTTGATCGCGCTCGCCGATATGCCGATGGTGCCAATAAGCCATCTCACCGCTCTGATTGACGCCTGCCACGCCTCCGACGACAACGTGTGTTCCAGCGATGGCCACCGCCGCACGCCGCCCGCGATTTTTGGCCGCGACCACTTCTCCACGCTCGCTGCGCTCAGCGAAGACGTCGGCGCGCGGCCCTTGCTTCAGCGGGCGCGAACCATCGCTTGCCCACCCGGATGGCTCATCGATATCGACACGCCCGAGGCGCTGCGCCGCCTCTCGCAGCGCTGAAAAAGGAAGACCCTGCTCTCTTGTCTGGCCTGTTTGGAGAGGAGCCAGAAAGAGAGCAGGGCCAGGTTTTCAGGTCAGGTTGAGAGAGGAGAGAGGACCTGAAAGTGCAAATGAGATTTCGCGCAGTCCTCCTAGAAGTTGTACTGCGTCGAGAATTGGATGCGTTGCAGATTGCCGCTGCGCCCGTCTTCCAAAGTGCGCTCGGCATACATCAGCTCAAGGCCGACATTGATCGGGCCGACCGGGTTCCAGATGAGGTTTACGAAGCCGTTCCAGCTTTCGTCGGTCACCTGGTTGGTGGTGAGCGCCACCGGGTTGTCTGCCTTGAAATAGGAACCCGCAATGTTGGAGCGCAGTTTGTCCGACCACACATGGCGATAGGCGGCAAAGCCGGAATAGGTCGCGATGGGGTCCAGCATGCCGTTCGCATCAATCGCGGCGTCGTTGACGATGTTTAGGCCCATATAACGGCCCAGTCCTTCGCCCGCCGTGGCGGTGAAGCGGAAATCGTCTTTCTCGCCGACTTTGATCTTGCCCGAGACGCTAGCGCCGTACCCAAACGCGCTGTCATCAACGCCCAGAAGGTCATCCTCGGCAATGTGCAACTGGCGGGCAATAGCGGTGATGGTGAAATTGCCAAAGTCGCCGTTCCAGTTGTAGCGCCCGACAATATCGGGAAGCTGGTCATCGCCCGCGATCACGCGCGCGCCGGTGTGCGATGTGACGACCGTTTCGGGCTGTTCGATCCCGATCTGAAGCCCGCCATTGGTGTAGCGGATCAGCGGCTGACGGTCGAACACCGTGCCCGGCGTCACACCGATAAAGTCGAGCGTGTCGGGCAGCGCGCCGACATTCATGAAGGTCGACCAGCCTTGGCCAAACGTCCAGTTGTCGTAATTGATCAACGCGTTGCGGATGCGCGGCACAAAGCTGTTTGAGATCCGCTCGTCCCCGCCCGCAGTCACGTTGAAGTCCAACTCGATCAGGCCCGAAAGTTTGTGATCGGTGCCGACATCGCTTTCGGTCTTGAACAGGAAGCGGGTTTGGCGCGCGGAGAAATCGGTGTCGAACCCGCTGGGGTTGCCGCCCACCGGAATAGCGACAGGGATGAGAAAGTCGCGCAGGATCGAGTTGCCCGGCAATTGCCCGCCGCTCGTGCGCTGGCTGATCGCGTCGAACTTGACGTAGCCATCGTAGGTGACGCGCGTGTTGCCGACCTTGAAGCCTTCGCCCTCGGCGATGTCGAAGTCGATCAGCTTGGCGGAAAACTCGGCCTGTTCCTTGGTGATCTTGGCCTGGCTGGCGGACAGCTCTCGCTGGTTGGCGGCCATTTGCGCCTGGCGCGCTTCGAGCGCCTTGGTGGCCTCCATCACGGACTGCGCCTGCGCGCGGATCTGCGCTTGCTGAGCCTGCATGGCGGCGTTTTGCTGCTCGGTCTCACCCGCTTGCGCATCAAGCCGTTCGATCAGGCCTTCGACCAGCGCTTCGAGCCGGTCGAGGCGTTCATCCACGCTGTTGTCCTGCGCCAGAACCGGCGCCGCGGTCAGGCAGGTGGCGGCCAAAAGCGTTGTGCGCACAGCGGCGCGTTTTTTCCAAAGCGACATGAAGATCCCTCCCAAGATGTCTTGTCGCTCTTAAGCCTGCCTTTCTCTCGCCATTTCGCCAGCTAGCCGATAGTCTTACGACCATTGTCTGAGAGCCATCAGGAGAGGGAAAGCGGTATGATCGGGTCAACAAACGGGAGACGAACCATGATGCATACTGTTGAGCGTCCGCAATCAAGCCGCGCGACCCATTGCGTGGCCGAGCAGTACCAGGAGATGTACACAAAGTCGGTCGAACAGCCCGATGCGTTCTGGCTCGAACAGGCGGAGCGACTCGACTGGTTTACGAAGCCGACCAAGGGTGGCGAATGGTCCTTTGCGCCCGCTGACATCCGCTGGTTCGATGATGGCAAGCTCAACCTATGCTACAACGCGGTCGACCGTCATCTGGAAACGCGCGGCGATCAGATTGCGCTCATTTTCGAACCCGACGATCCTGTCACGCCGACCAAGACGCTAACGTATTCTGAGTTGCACGTCGAAGTCACGCGGATGGCCAACGCGCTCAAGAAAATGGGTGTGAAGCAAGGCGACCGCGTGACGCTCTACATGCCGATGATCCTTGAAGGGGTGGTCGCCATGCTGGCCTGCGCGCGGATTGGTGCGATCCATTCAGTGGTCTTCGGAGGCTTCTCACCCGAAGCGCTGGCGGGCCGGATCGAGGATTGCGGCAGCCGCTTCGTCGTCACCGCTGACGAGGGCCTGCGCGGCACCAAGCGCGTGCCGTTGAAAACCAATGTCGACGCCGCTTTGGCGGAGCCTGATCACGACACGCCTTTGGACGGCGTGCTGGTGGTGCGCCACACCGGCGCGGATATCGCGATGACTGAGGGGCGGGATTACTGGCTCGACGATCTGGCGAGCGCTGAGGAGTGCCCCTGCGCCGAGATGAACGCGGAAGATCCGCTGTTTATCCTCTACACATCCGGCTCCACCGGAAAGCCCAAAGGCGTGTTGCATACGACCGGCGGGTATGGCGTGTGGGCGGCGACGACGTTCAACTACACGTTCGATTACAGCGAAGGCGACATTTTCTGGTGCACCGCCGATATCGGCTGGGTCACGGGCCACAGCTATATCGTGTACGGACCGCTGTTTAACGGCGCGACTCAGGTCGTCTTCGAAGGCGTGCCCAACTACCCCAATCACGGGCGGTTCTGGGATGTGGTGGAAAAGCACAAGGTTACCACGCTCTACACCGCGCCGACCGCGATCCGCGCGCTGATGCGCGAAGGCGATGACTTCGTGACCAGCCGCGACCGTTCCTCGTTGCGGCTGCTGGGCACGGTAGGCGAACCGATCAACCCGGAAGCCTGGCGCTGGTATTTCGAGGTCGTGGGCGAGGGGCGTTGCCCGATTGTCGACACGTGGTGGCAGACCGAGACGGGCGGTCACATGATCACCACGCTGCCCGGCGCGCACGATATGAAGCCGGGATCGGCGGGCATGCCGTTCTTCGGCGTCCAGCCGCAATTGGTCGATAACGAAGGCAACGTCCTCGAAGGCGCGGTTGAAGGCAATCTGTGCATCGTGGGCAGTTGGCCGGGCCAGGCGCGCAGCGTCTATGGCGATCACGAACGCTTCGAACAGACCTATTTCTCGACCTACAAAGGCAAATATTTCACCGGCGACGGCTGCAAGCGCGACGAAGACGGGTATTACTGGATCACGGGCCGCGTAGATGACGTGATCAATGTCTCAGGCCACCGTATGGGCACCGCCGAAGTGGAAAGCGCACTGGTGCTCCACGCCAAGGTCGCCGAGAGCGCCGTGGTCGGCTACCCGCACGACATCAAGGGGCAGGGCATCTATTGCTATGTCACCTTGAATGCGGGCGAAGAAGGCACGCCGGAGCTCTATAAAGAGCTGCGCGCCTGGGTCCGGCAAGAGATCGGCCCGATCGCCACGCCCGACCATATCCAGTTCACCGATGGCTTGCCTAAAACGCGCTCTGGCAAGATCATGCGCCGCATCCTACGCAAGGTGGCGGAGAACGACTTCGGCTCGCTCGGTGACACCTCGACGCTGGCCGATCCATCCTTGGTCGATCGCCTGATTGAGGGCCGTCAAAACCGCTGAGGCAACACGCTAGCGCGCCGAGAGGAGGGCCGACATGCGTATCATCATCGCGGACGACCATCCGCTGTTCCGCACCGCGCTCGGCCACGCTGTCGCGAAGGTGTGGGAAGGCGCGGATATCGTAGAGGCCAAATCAGCCGCGCAAGCGCGCAGCGAACTCGAAGACGGGGCCGAGGCCCTGCTGCTTGACCTGCATATGGAGGATTCCAACGGGCTCAGCGTGCTGATGGATTTGCGGCAGGATTTTCCCGCGCTGCCCATCGTCATCGTTTCCGCCAGCGAAGAGCCTAGAGTCTACGCAGCGGCGCAGCAGCTGGGCGCGGCGGGCTTTGTGCCCAAGTCATCCGGTTTAGAGGACATGCGCGCGCAGCTGGCGGCGGTGCGCGATGGCGACCGCTCCTTCCCGCATAACGATGGCGAGCAAGACGACGATCTGGCCCGCATGGCGAGCCTGACGCCCGCCCAGCGCCGCATTCTGGGCGCAATCCGTCAGGGGCTGCTGAACAAGCAGATCGCCTACGAACAGGATATCAGCGAAGCGACGGTCAAAGCGCATATCACGGCGATTTTCCGCAAGCTGGGGGTCTCAAACCGCACGCAGGCTGTGCTGCTTGCGGCCAAGCTGGACGTCGATCAGCCTGCGACCGACTCCGCGCGCGCGTGACGCGAGGCGTTGCGCGATGGACCCGGATCAGGGCGCTGCGCGAGGCAGGTTGAAATCAGCGCACGCAGGGCCGCGGGCGATGACGGCTTAAGCAATCGGTTCGCGTCCATCGCCACAGCGGCAAAATCGGTTTCCTCGCTGTCTTCGGCGGTGAGCAGAATGACCGGCGGCTGCGCTCTCCACGCCATGCACAGCTCGGAATAGACGCTGTCGCCGCGTTCCTCGCCATCGAGCCGGTAATCCATGATCGCCATGTCGGGCGGTGTCGGACAGATGTCGAGCGCGCTCACCAAACTGGTCGCGCAGACCGGGGACAGCCCCCATTTCGTCAGCAAAGCCGCGGTCGCGGTGAGCACGGCGGTGTCGTTATCGACGACAAGAACGCGCGCTTCCTTGACGGTGCGCACGGGGCGTTGAACCGCCTCGATCGCCATCGGCGTACCCCAACGCAACAGCGGTAGGGTGAGTGAAAACCGGCTTCCTTGGCCGGGGTTCGAGACCACCTGAATCTGTGTTTCCAAAAGCGCGGTAGTGCGGCTGACAATCGCAAGGCCAAGGCCGAGCCCTTCGCGATCGGTTGACGCGCCGCGTTCGAACTCGCGGAAGATGCGCTCGATATCCTCAGGAGCGATGCCGCGCCCGGTGTCGTGCACGCACAGCGAGACCGCGTCGCCATCGCGCCGCACTCCGAGCAGCACGCCGCCTTTCTTTGTGTAGCGGATCGCGTTGCCGACCAGATTGCGCAGCACGCTGGTCAGCAGAGTCCGATCCGAGCGCACCCACGCGCTGGTGCGCACGCGGCGCAGCGCGATCCCTTTGGCTTTGGCCTGAACCGAAAATTCGCGCGCAACCTCCTCGAACACCTGGTCGAGTGCGACGTCTTCGATGGTGGGCGTGATCCCGCCGCTGTCGAGTTTGGAAATGTCGAGCAGCGCGCGGATCAGGCGGTCAGCGGACACGATCGAACCGTCCAGATCGCGCACGAGCGCTTTCAGGTCCTCGTCGCCGCTGACCTCCTCGCCCAGAGCCGAAGCAAACAGCCGCGCGGCGTTGAGCGGTTGGATCAGATCGTGGCTGGCCGCCGCGAGAAAGCGGGTCTTCGATTGCGTGGCCTGCGCCAGAGCTTCGTTGGCTTCGCGCAGTTGCTCGGTGCGCTCGGTGACCTTTTCCTCCAACGCCTGTTCCGCGCGGCGGTCCGCGGTGATGTCGGTATAGGACGTCACATAGCCGCCGGCGGGCGCGGGCGATCCGACGATGCGCATGATGCGGCCGTTGGCCTGTTCGCTTTCGTGGCGGTGCTGGTGCCCGGCGCGCATATGGTCCAGTCGGCGCTCGACATAGGCGTCGATTGCCGCTGCGCTAAGGCCCGAGTGGCGTTGGTTGTAGCGGATCAACTTCGCGATGGGCGTGCCAACCTGAACCATTGAATCGGGCAGGTTGAACATCTCCTGATAGCGCGTGTTCCACGCCACCAACTTCATATCGACATCGATCAGCGCGACCCCTGTGTCGATGTTTTCAATCGCAATTTGAAGCAATTCGCCCGAAAAGTTCAACCGCTTGCTGGTCTCGTCGAACATGGCGACGACGTCGGGCAAGGAGATCGCTTCGCCGCCCGACCATGAGGCCACCAGCATGCGCGCGGACGAGGTGCCGATTGTGCCGGAGATAACGCGTTCGGCCATCTCGATCAGCGCGTCGTCCGCCGGATCGGCGTCGCGCCGCTCGCCCGGCAATGCAGCGATGGCGGCGTTGGCGCGGGGCTCTCCGACGAACTGGATTAACAGGATGCGCACGTCAGCCACACGCTTGTTGGTGACCAGTTTGGGCCGAACGCCGGGGCTGGGCGTGCCGACAAAGGCGGCGGCTTGGGAGGCGTCGAGCAGCGTCGGCTTCCACATCATCGATCCCGCCCAATAGGCGAGCGTGTTGGCCCCCAGGCTAAGCGCGACGCCCGAGACCAGCGGATCGGGATGGATCGAGACGATGGCGGGCGCGCCGGTCGCAGCCGGAAGGATCAGCAAGATGAGCCAAGCGATCGCTCCGACCACGAGCCCGGCGATCATGCCGCATTTGTTGCCGTTCTCGCTGGCCATGCCCAATACCAGACCAGGCGCGAATTGCGCGGCGGCGGCAAAGGCAAGCGTGCCGAGCCCGGCCAGACTGCCGATCCGGCCAAAGCCGAGGTAGAAAATGTAAGCAAACGTCAGCAGTCCCGCGATGACCAAGCGCCGCACCAGCAGCAGACGCGCGGCGAGCAACGCGCGGTCGGTGGCTCCGGCGGTGTCGTGCCCGCTCTTGATGGCCTTGCGGAAGAAGACAGGCGCGATCAGGTCGTTGGTGATCATGGTCGAAAGCGCCACGCTGGCGATCACGATCATGCCCGCAGATGCGGAAAACCCGCCGAGGAAAACAAGGATCGCCAACGCGTAATTGCCATTGGCCAAAGGCAGGGCGAGCACGATGGAGTCGGGATTGGTGCTGGCGGGCAGGGCGGCTTGCCCGGCGAGGACGATGGGTACGATGACGGCGGCGGTGATCAGCAGATAGGCGGGAAAGACCCAGCGGGCCTGCGGGCTCGCGCGTTCGCCTTCGGCTTCGACAAAGGTCATGTGAAATTGGCGCGGCAGGCACAAAGCGGCGCAGGCGGCGATCAGGGTCAAGGTGAGGAAACGCGCGTCGATCTGAGCGGTGGAGAAGACCGGCTCGCTCGCGGCTGTGGGCGCGGCGCTTCCTTGGGACAGCAGCACAAACAGCGCCAGACCCGCGACCGCGATCAGCGCGATCATCTTGACCACCGCTTCAACCGCGATGGTCAGGACGAGCCCGGCGTTGTTGCCCGCATGGTCCGCCCGGCGCGAGCCGAACAGGATCGCGAACAGAGCCATGAGGCCCGCAACGATCAGCACCAGTTCGTCGGCGGCTACGGTGCTGCTCAGCTCGGGCGAAAGCGTCATCAGCGACGCGCCCACCGACTGCAATTGCAGCGCCATGTAAGGCAGCGAGCCCACGCTGGCGATCACAGTGACAAGCGCGGCGACCGCGGCGCTCTTGCCGTAGCGCGCGGAAAGGAAGTCGGCGATGGAGGTCGAATGCTGGGCCTTGGACTGCGCCAAAATCTTGCGCACAAGGCCAAAGCCGAGCGTGAAAACGAGGAAGGGCCCGAGATAAATCGGCAGGTAGTCGAGCCCGCTCGTCGCGGCGGTGCCGACGCCGCCGTAGAACGTCCAGCTGGTGCAATAGACAGCCAGACCCAGGCCGTAGATCAGCCCGGAATGGCGCGTATACCAACGCTGTGCAACGCTTTGCGCGTTGGCCTCCGCAACCGCCAGTGCATCACGCCGCGCGGCGAGCCAGAAAAGCCCGTATAAATAGAGACAGGCCGCAGCGAGTGCGGCGCCAAACAACATGATCCCATCTCTCTCCCAGAAGAGAGGCTACCTTAAAATCGCCAAATCTCAAGTTTTTCAAACTCGCTGGAAGCGGGGGGAGGTAGCAGCGCGCAGGTTGCGTGGCTTAGCCATACGAAAAGGGCGACGCTCTCGATCCCGTGAGCGCCGCCCTTCTTGATTACCCCGTCCAAGAGGGGTTCGTGGGCCCGCCGGGTGGTGATCCCCGGCGGGCGAGTGTGTGTGTCCGCGTGTCTTAGTGGACGTGCGCGTCTCCGGCTCCGCGCGGTACGCGGATCGAGTCGACCAGCTTGCGGATTTCCATCGGGGTCTTGGCCGTCACACTGGCCACCGCGATGGCGATGCCGAAGTTGACCAGCATCCCGATCACTCCGATCCCTTCGGGCGAGATGCCGAACAGCCAGTTAGCCGCGTTGTTCATCTCCGGCGCGATCAGCTTGAAGTACAAGATATAGCCGAAAGTGAAGACCAGCCCTGAGACCATCCCTGCAATCGCGCCTTCCTTGTTCATCCCCTTGAAGAAGATGCCCATGAAGATCGCCGGGAACAGGCTGGCCGCGGCCAGACCGAAGGCGAATGCCACAACCTGCGCCACCCAGCCCGGAGGATAGATGCCGAGGTAACCCGCGACACAGATCGCCGCCGTGGCCGCCAGACGCGCCGCCAACAACTCCGCCTTCGACGAAATGTTGGGAGCAAATGTGCTCTTGAGCAGGTCATGGCTGACCGAGCTTGAGATCACCAGCAGAAGACCCGCCGCCGTCGACAGAGCCGCTGCCAGGCCGCCCGCCGCCATCAGCGCCACCACCCAGCCGGGCAGATTGGCGATTTCCGGATTGGCGAGAACCATGATGTCCTTGTCGACATAGACCTCGTTGGCGCTGTTCGCGTTCGGCGTGTTGGCCAGCAGGCGCTCGCCCGAGGCTCCGGTTTCGCCGGTAAACTCCGGCTTGCCTTCGAACGCGTCGCCAGGACGATATTGCATCACACCGTCGCCGTTCTTGTCCTGGAACGCCAGCAGGCCGTTGCCTTCCCACAGCGGGAAGAAGCTGTCGACTTCGCTGTATTCGGTCTCGTTCACCTTATCGACGAAGTTGAGCATGCCGAACGCACCCACAGCCGGAGCGGTGGTGTAGAGCAGAGCGATGAAGACCAGCGCCCAGCCCGCCGATTTGCGAGCGTCCGATGCCTTGGGCACCGTGAAAAAGCGCACGATCACGTGCGGCAGACCCGCCGTGCCGACCATCAGAGCCATGGTGATGCAGAACATGTCGATCGTGGATTTCGAGCCCGCCGTGTACGCGGTGAAGCCCAGGTCCACCAAGACCATGTCGAGTTTCTGCAGCACGCTCACCCCGCCGCTGCCCACGACTTCGGAACCCAGCCCGATTTGCGGGATCGGGTTGCCGGTGATCATGAAGCTGAGGAAGAAAGCGGGCACCATGTAGGCAAAGATCAGCACGCAATATTGCGCGACCTGCGTGTAGGTGATGCCTTTCATCCCGCCGAGCACCGCGTAGATGAACACAATTCCCATGCCGATGATCACGCCCCAGAAGATCGAGACATCAAGGAAGCGTGAGAACACGATCCCGACGCCGCGCATCTGGCCCGCAATATAGGTGAAGCTGATAAAGATCAGGCAGATAACCGCCACCACGCGCGCGACCTTGGAATAGTAGCGCGTGCCGATGAAATCGGGGACCGTGAACTGGCCGAACTTGCGCAAATAAGGCGCAAGCAAGAGCGCCAGCAGGACATAGCCGCCAGTCCAGCCCATCAGGTAGACACTGGCGTCGTAGCCCATAAAGGCGATGAGACCGGCCATCGAAATAAAGCTGGCCGCGCTCATCCAGTCGGCCGCTGTAGCCATGCCGTTCATGACGGGATTGACCCCGCCACCGGCGACATAAAACTCTTTCGTCGAACCCGCCCGCGTCCATATCGCAATACCGATATAAAGCGCGAAGGTCATGCCAACGAAGAGATAGATCAGGGTTTGCGTTTCCATTGTCCCAGCCCCCTCTAGTCGTCGAGATCGTACTTGCGCTCAATCTGCTTCATACGAACGACGTAGAAGACGATGAGCGCGATGAAGACGTAAACCGCCCCCTGCTGCGCGAACCAGAAACCGAGCGGATATCCACCCACGCTGAACTGGTCGAGAAAGCCGCGAAACAGGATGCCGCAGCCAAACGAAACCGCGAACCAGATCGTCATCAGGCTGACAAGCAGGCGGATGTTCTCGCGCCAATAGGCGCCTTCGGCGGCGGTGGTTTCCTCGGACGCGTCGCTCGACGTTGCAGCGCTCGAAAGCGATGATGCGCTCTCGCCGGGGCCTGAGGCCTCGAGGTCGCCGGGATCGGCTGTTGAAATTGGTTCACTCATGTGACTCTCCCGTAAAAGCTCCCCGATCAGGAAGAGGTCTTGAGTGGCAAGAAGAGACTCTCCTGATCTTGGCCTGAAGGCTATGGAAGGTGACGCCGCGTTACGAGAGCGACTTTAGTCTTAGCCGACCTCGACATCGGCCAGCGCGGTGTCCGGCGGCATCCGTGAAAGCTGAGCCTGAAACAATTCCGCCGCCGCCATCGCATCGGTCAGCGCGTCGTGCGGCTCGTATTCGGGCAAGCCATAGCGCGCGCGCGTCGTCGCCAGCCGATAGGCGTCCGCACCCACAAGGTTGGGGTGCAAACGCCGTTCAAGCGCCAAGGTGCAGACGCTGCGCACGGGGAGTTTGAGCCCTGCCAGCGACTGGATCGCGGTTTGCATCGCGGTCACCTCGATTTGCGCGGCATGGGCGACCAGTATCCGGCCCGTGATGGCGTCCAACAGCGCGCGGACCAGATCAAGGATCGGCAGTCCTTGCGCGGCGCGTTCTTCGCCGATGCCGTGGATCGTCACCGCTTGGCGATTGAGCTCGGCGTAGCTGCGGATATCGTGCGATTGCGCTTCATTGAGGCGCAGAACGGTGCCTTCGAACGGAGCCCAGCCCGCTTGGAGAAGATGCGCGCCCTTGGCCAAGCCATCAAGCTCGAAATCGAGCGCGAGATAAGGCGCCTCGCGCGCAGGGGTCTGTGGGTCGGGCCAGGCGGCGCGGCCATAGGCGCTCAGCTTGGGATACTCCGACGCCGCCAGCGCCTTTAACGCGCGCTCATCGCGCCAGCGCCCAAACAGGCTCACGATGCGATAACCAGAGGCATGATTACGCTATGCCCCCGGCAAAGTTGCGCCGCAGAGCGTCCAGCGCGTCGCGGATTACGACAAAGGCGTCTTTGAGATAGTCGCGTTCGAGCGAAGACAGGTCGTAAGGCGCGATGGCGTTGTCGGGCGCGTCGCCGCGCTCGACCTGCCGGGCCTGATGGGCGACGCGCAGTTCGTTGACGAACAACAGCGCGTCTTCGAGGCTGCGCGCGTCATCCGCGTTCATTCGGCCCGCTTCTTCCAGAGCGCGCAGGCGGGGGATTGTGCCAACCTCTTCGATACCAGCGGCCAGCGCCTGCGTGCGGGCGATCTCGATGATCGGCATGATCGCCTGCCCCTTTGCGTTGAAGACCTTTTCGCCATCCTCGGTTTTGTCGAGCACGAGATTGCGAAAGATCCCCAGCGGCACTTTTCTGCGCAGCGCGTCGCGCGCGAGAAAGCTGATGAAGAGCGGGTCGCCCGCCACCCGGCTGACAATATCGCGGCGCAGCGCCTGTGTTAGAGCCCGGTCGCCGGACACCGTGCGCATGTCGAAGAAGATCGTCGCGCGCATGATCCGGTCTTCGTCCGGCTGCGCGATCCAGCTTTCATACCGTGCCCGCCATTGCGACAGCGTCAAGCGCTGCTCGGCGTTTTTCGCCATGATGCCGCCCTTGCAATAGACAAAGCCGCACGCATCAAGAACGTCGGAGATTCGCTCTCCGATCGCGGCGAAATAAGCCTCCACATCGGCTGGCAAACCGCTCTCGCCCTCTTCATCGGCGATGATCAGTCCGTTGTCTTGGTCCGACCCGATCAATTGCTCCTCGCGCGCGAGCGAGCCGAACACGACCAGCGCATAAGCGCGCGGCGGCGGGCCGAGTTCCTCTTCGGCAAGCGCGGCGGCGCGGCGGTGGCACGCTTCGCCCAAAGCGGAGGCAAAGCGCATGGCGTGGCTTGCTTGCACCCCGTTTTTGACCATAGCGGCGAAGCTTTCAGGAATAGCGCGCGCAGCAGCGACCAGCTCGGCCTCGTCCTTCGCTTTGGCGATCATCATTCCGGCATCAATCGCGTTGCTGCCGATGGTGGAGAGGATATCGGTCGCCGACACAATGCCCAACATGGCGCCGTCTTCGCCGACGACGGGCAGGTGGCGAAAACCCCCGCTGGCCATCATCGCCATCGCCTCGGCGATCGGCGCGTGGCCGCCCAGAGTTCGGGGCTCCTGCGTCATGACCACACGGATCGGCTGGTCGAGCGCGACGTGTTGGCCTACCACGCGTTTGCGCAGATCCTTATCGGTAAAAATGCCGGTCAGCGCGCCCTCATCGCAGATCGCCAGAGTGGACACATCGCGTTCGTTCATCAGCGCAACTGCGTCTCCAATGCTTGTTTCCGATGGACAGGTTACGGGCACGGAGCGCGCGATCAGCCCTTTGATCGGTTGATCGCCGAGCGAGAAGCCGTCGCCCTTGCACCTCTGCCGCAGCGCGTGGCTGAGCCGAGCGGATTCGTCTTGCGTGAAGAACGCGCCAAATTCCGCATGCGCTTCGCGCAGTTGGTGAAAGCGCTTCGCGGGCAGCGCGTAAAGCAGCGTGTCCTCGAGCGCGCTCGTCGTGTTGCGCACCGCCCCTCCGCGCAGCAGCGAAGGGTAGGCAAAACACGCGCCCGCTGCGAGCCGAGCGGTCAATTCCTCGCCCGCCAGCATCAATTCCACCGCGCCCGAACGCACGATGAAAAGCCGATCGTTCGTGCCTCCGGCCTCAATGATGATCTCGCCCGCTTTGCGATAGCTCACTTCGACCGCGCGGCTGAGCGAGGCGAGTTCGGCCTCGTCCAGTTCATCGAACGGAGCGGTTGCTTTGAGAAAGCGGACAATTTCGCTGATTTCGCTCGCCATCAGGCGAGTATAGCCGCCTTCGCGCGTTGAACGCATGCGACTTTTGGCTAGGCGGTCCCACTTCGCGGTCTATTCGAGGCCCAGTTCCGCAAGGTTCATCGTAGCAGCCGAATAGCTCGCGGCGGCAAGACGCCCGTTGAGCTCGGCCCGGATGGAGCGCACGCGCGCATCCGCAGCGCGTTCTTCGCGCAGGTTCACAAGGAAGAAGTCGCCCGCGCCCAGACGGAATCGTTTGCGTTCCGCGTCGACCATGGTGGTGGCTTGTTCGACCTCGTCATCGGCCAGATCCGCAAGCCGCAGCGCAGCGTTGAGATTGACGAGGATATTGTCGAGCTCCACCCGGATCTGATCCGCAGTGCGTTGTTCGCGCAGCTCGATCTCACGCAGTTCCGCCTCGGCGCGGCGCACGTTTCCGCGCGCGGTGCGACGTTGCAGCGGGACTTTGAAAGTCAGGCCCACGACGGTGTCGGTTGAGTCGAAGGTAGGCCCGCCATCGCCAACGGGGCCGAAATCGCGGCTGAGCTCCACGCTGAAATCGAGATTGGGTTTCAGATCGTTACGGCGCAGCTCAACCCGGTTGCGCGCGCGCTCCAGTTGCAAGCGGAAATTGCGCAATTCGGGCCGTTGGTCGAGGATATCGCTGCGCGCCATCGCCATCAGGGTTTGGACATCAGGCAGTTCGGACAGAGTCTCCAGATCGGGCAATTGCTCGCGCGAGGGGACGATCAGCGTGCCCATTTCATCGCGCAGATAAAAGGACAGCGTGTTGGCCGCGGTGATAAAGCCGCGCTTAGCCTCTTCGAGCAGGCTGCGGCGGCGGATGAGGTTTTGCTCATTCTCGGTCAGCGCGATCTGCGGCTGCGCGCCCGCTTGAACCTGTCGGCCAAGGCCCACCGCGCGCGCTTCGGCGATTTCGAGCAGATCTTCGTAAACGCGGATTTCGTTGCCCGCCGCGACCCAGCGCCAATAGGCGCGCAAGGCCTCAAACTGGACGTTGAGCTGCACCAGAAGGACATCGAGACGTGCCTGACTGGCCGCAAGCCGCGTGTCCTCGACCCGGAAGCGGCGCTGGTCAATCCGGCGGTTGCGCAGCAAAGAGAACAGCGCTCCGACTTTGAATTCGCCAAGCTCGTTGGTGTTGTAGATGTTCTCGTAAATCGGGAAACGCCCGTCCGAGAGGCGATAGCTGGCGAACACTTCCCCACCGAACGGAGCGATAGGCTGGGTCGCTTTGCCCTCCGCAAACCCGCCCGAGAAGGTGCCCGTATAGCGGTCGTAATATTCGCCGTTGAGCATCAGGTCGAAAGCGCCATCGGCGGCCAGTTGGTCTGCGCGGCTGGCGGCTTCACGTTCGAACGCTTCGAGGATGCGCGGAAAGGTGAGCGCAGAGGAGCGCAGCACTTCCTCGGGCAAAAGCGTACCGTCACGCAGCGCCACAGATAGAGGCGTTTCGTTCGGTTCAATATTCTGCGCTTGAACTGGGCCATGCGCCGCTCCCAGCGCAGCGACGACCGCGAGAGCGACGCTCAGCGCGCTCAACCGACCGCGTCCGTTCAGGCACCCAATCCTTCGGGGCCGGGCGCCTTTCCTGGCGTTGAGGACCATCGATCAGCCGCTTTGCTGGCTAGCGGACATGTCCACTGAGGCGTTTGTCGCACCGGCGGGCAGTTCAGGTGGGAAGTTGTTCAGCTGGCGCCAGATTTCATATCCGACCGGAACGGTGTCGAGCAGAACGAACGCTTGTCCCGCTGCGCCAAAGCGCACGAAGCGTTCATCAGGCCAGGGCTCTTCACCCTCGATGATCCTCTCCTTGATCAGCACGCGAAACTGGCCGTCGACTTGCGCGGATTGGTCAACCGCGACGACTTCTCCGGCGAAAGTGCCCACCGCAACCGATGGCCAACCGCTAAACTGCACCGCTGGCCAGCCTTCAAACTGGATACGAGCGGGCGCCCCGGTGTAGACCAGACCGACATCGCGTCCGTCCATGAAAACCTCGAGCACGCGTTCGGAATTCTGCGGCACAAAGGTGGCAAGGATGTCGCCCGCGTTGATGAACGTGGCCGCATCGCCGCCATTGATCGATTGAATAAATCCGTCGCGCGGCGCGGTCACAAGCTGGTTTGACTGGCGCGAAAGGCTGACATTGGTGCGCGCGAGATTGGCTTGAGCTTCAGCCACACTGCCGCGCATCTGATCCACGCGGATCAGCGCCTGTTCGTAATCGCGCCGCGCCACAAGGCCGGATTCAAACAATTCCTGCATACGGCGAAGATCGATCTCTGCGGTGGCCTGCGCGCTTTTCGCGGCCTCCAATTGCACTTCGACTTGGGCGCGTTCGGCTTCGAGGCGCTCGATAAGCTGCGGATCGATGTCGGCGATGCGAACGATGGGGTCGCCTTTTTCAACCGCGCTGCCGTCGCGCACGAACCATTCCTCGATGCGGCCGGAAACCAGTGCGTTGATGTCCTGTTGTCGTTCGTTCGGGTTAAGGGTGGTGATGACGCCGCGCCCGCCCACGTTCTGCACCCAGGGGACATAAATCAGGAACGCCACCGTCGCGACCAACGCGATCAGCAGCAGGAAAAAGGTCGTGCGAAAAATGCGGGGCAGCTTCACGTCGCGCAGCGCCGTGAAATGCGCCATATCCTGTTCGAGAGCCGCCATGATTACTCTGCGGCCCCCAGCATGCTGGTTGAGAGCGGGCCGCCTGAAATCGAACGGGGCCCACCGGGCATTCGGGGCGGTTTGCTGTTCACTGCAAGGCAGAAATCGTCGAAATTGTCGTAATAGCCCTGGCGGGAGGCCTCCATGTGCAAGAACCGGTCAAAGCCCAGATCAATGCGGCGGTTCGAAAAATAGATGACGGTGGAATAGGCCTGATCGCGCAGCTCATTCACCGCGGCGGCCAGATTGTCTTCGTCGAGCAGGTCGAACAGCTTGGACAGGACCAGAATACGCGGCTGTTCAAGCAGCGCGTTGGCGAGCTTAAGCTGTTGCAATTCGACCGAAGACAGCGGCCAGCCCGTCGCGGCAATCGGCGTGTCGAGCCCTTTTTCAAAGGTTGAGATCGTCTCGATCAGACCTACCGTTTCAAGCGCGCCGACCATGCGTTGCGGTGCGGTTCGCTTGCAGGACAGACCAAGATATTCGCGCACCGTCATCCCGACAAAGGTCGGGCGGTCGAGAACGTGCACATCCTTGCGCAGATTGTGCGCTTCGATCTCGGTGAAATCGACGCCGCCGAGGGTTGCAAAACCGCCTTCGGGCAATTGGTGCATTTTGAGGATGTTGGTGAACAAGCGCTGGACGCCGTGATGGCTTGCGCTCGCCATGACGATCGCCCCGCTGGGGATTTCCAGATTGAACTCGGCATCTTCGTGGCGCGCGCGGCCACGCACGCCGCTGAGCACGAGAGTGTGTTCGGTGACGTTGATCGGGTCATCGCCGGCGGGCTCTTCCTGTTCAACATCGTAGAACAGCGAAATCTCCTCAATCGCCGCGCACAGGTCGTAGAAATAGGTGAGATAAGTGCCCAGCTGCGCGACGCCAAAGAAGGCGGTGGAAAGCACCAGTTCCGCCGCGACCAACTGCCCCAGCGTGAGCTGGTTCGTGATCACCAGCCAGCCGCCCAGACCCAGCAGTGCAGCGCTGGCCGCCGCGTAAAGCGTCAGGAAGGCGAGCGTCTGGCCAAAGTGGTTGCGAAAGTGCTTCTTGCGCTCTTTGATGTAGTTTTCGGTATGCGCATTGCTTTGCTGGAACGCGTAATCGACACGGCGCTGCGATTTGAAGAAGCCGTTGGATTCGCCCACAGTTTCCAGCCAGGCGGCGGTCCCGTGTTTCGCGTGGCTGAGATCAATCCCTGAACGCACCGCGCGCGAACCCCAGATCATCCAAATCAGCCAGATCGTGGCGGTCATGATCAGTGTGAAGAGCAGGAAATAAGGGTGGTAAAGCGAGACCAGGATAAAGCCGGTGAACACCTGCAGAACGACCGTGAAGCCGCCGACGAACAGGATCGGGATCGCTTTTTCCACGTTGATGACGTCGAAATAGCGGTTGAACAGCGAGCTTTTGCGCGCGTCGCCGAAAAACGGGTTTTTGGCGTAGACCGACAGCAGTGAAATCTCGGCCACCATGCGCGCGTAAAACCGCCGCGAGAACATCTCCATCAAGTGGATGCGAAGCGCGTAAAGCAGTCCGAACATCATCAGCAAGCCGAACAGCGTCAGCGTAAGCACCACCAGCGGTGTCGCCATGGCGGTGTTGGCGACCGTGTTGATCAGCATCTGAACCGAGATCGGCGTCGCGAGGCTCAGCAGCGATATGCCCACGCCATAGACCAGCGCGAGCCAGTAGAAATTGCCCTCAGGGCGCAGGATATTGAGGAACGTCCGGAAGAAATCCGGGAGCGATATCCTCTCGCCGTATGACATCTTTTTTACAGACATGGGCGGTTACGATCCAATCAGCGCAGGTCGCGGCGCTGTAAACGCGGGGTGACGCAAGAGCGTGTCCGTCGACCAACCCCTAGTCGACGCGGCGCTTTCATGCTGAAAATTCAACGCGGTCATCACAGCAAAGTTCCAACACCTCGTGCAAATCATGCAAGTATCCGGAAGCTTGAGAGGTGCCCCTTGTCGGGCAGGGCCGTTGCGGCGGTATAGAGCGCCGCGCAGCGCTTAGATAGCCAAACCTGACTTGCGCTTGAACGCGTTGACGCGCACGAAGCGCGCTCAGAGGCGCTGACCTTGCGCGAATGCCGGTATATCGAAACCCTTACGCAGCGATTGTGAGCGATCCTTGAACCCAGATCCAAGCGATATTCTGCTGATCGGCGGTGGGCACGCTCATGTTGCCGTTCTGGCGGATTGGGCGCGCAAGGGGTGCCCGGCGGGCCGCGCGGTGCTGCTCACCCCGCAGCGTCATCTGCGCTATTCGGGCATGGTGCCAGGCTGGATCGCGGGTGAGCACGCAAGCTGCGACGGGCTGGTTGATCTGGCCTGTCTGGCCGAGGCGGCGGGCACTGAACTGGTGCTGGATCGCAGCGTAGCGATAGATCCCGCGACCCGGTCTGTGCTGACTTTGAAAAACGGGCTGATGCGATTTGATATCGCGTCGATCGATGTGGGCGGGGTCGGCCGTGCGGCCAAGGCGCTGGGCGATGACCCGCGATTGCTGGATGTGCGACCCATCGACCGCTTTGCGGCAGTTATGGAAGAACGTGCCAGCTCTGCCCGGCGTGTGGCGGTGATCGGCGGCGGCGCGGGCGGTGTGGAACTGGCGTTCGCCCTGCGAAATCGCGCCGCCGCTCGCCAGCCGTCCAGTGTCTCCTTCATAGTGGGTGAAAGCGGTCTTCTGCCCGGCTTTTCCGACCGCGCTCGTCGCATGGTGCGCCGTGAGTTGGAACGCCAGAATATCGCCCTCATCAGCGTGGATGCGTGGATCGAACGCGGTGTTCTGATGGCGGGCGAGGTCGAGGTGGCGGCGGATGTGATCGTGGCCGCGATTGGCTCAGGCGCGCCCGATTGGCCGGGCGCTGGCGGGCTGGCGGTGGATGAGGCGGGCTTCATCGCGGTCGACCGATATCAACGCTCAATCTCGCACCCGCACATCTTCGCCGCCGGGGACTGCGCCCAGCGCCAGGACACGCGCGTCGATCACGCCGGGGTCCATGCGGTCCACACTGGCCCGGTGCTGGCCGCCAATTTGAGAGCCGTGTTGAACAGGCGCGAGCCGAGCCGCTCCTACCAACCGCGCCCGGCCAGCTTGTATTTGCTCTCGACCGGCACTGGCGAGGCGATTGGCACCTATGGCCCGCTGGCCGTGCAGGGGCGGTGGGTCGCGCGGCTCAAAGCATGGATCGACAAACGCTGGATAGCGACCTACGCCACGCTTTGTGAGAATGCGTAACCTTGCCGCAGGCCTGCTCGAATAACCGGCTAACGGATGAGCAAGCGGAGCGCCGCACGTTCTCATCGGGCACCGCGCAAAAGGGGTATCATGAAGAAGATCATCATTCTGGCAGCGATTGCGGCGTTGATCGCGAGCTATTTCCTGTTTGATCTGGGCCAGTACCTCACGATCGACGGGATCAAGGGTGTGGTCAACTGGGCGCAGGGTTTTTACGCCGATAACCCGGCTGCGGTGCTGGGCGGGTTCTTTGCCATCTATGTCGCGGTGACGGCGGCCTCTTTGCCCGGCGCGGCGATCATGACGCTGGCGGCGGGGGCGCTGTTTGGGCTGGGGACGGGGACGGTGCTTGTCTCGTTCGCCTCGACGCTGGGCGCGACGCTTGCCTTTCTCGCCTCACGCTACGTGCTGCGCGACACGATGGAAAGCCGGTTTGGCGAGCGGCTGAAGAGCATCAACGATGGGCTGGAGCGCGACGGGGCGTTTTATCTCTTCACGGTCCGAATGATCCCTTATATCCCCTTCTTCGTCGTCAACCTGGTGTTTGGCCTAACGCGGATCAGAACGTGGACCTTTGCGTGGGTCAGCCAGATCGGGATGCTGCTGGGCACGGTGGTTTACGTAAACGCAGGCACGCGCCTGGCCCAGATCGAAGATCCATCCGATCTGTTGTCTCTTCCGCTGATCCTGTCATTTTTGCTGCTCGCAGCGGTTCCATGGATTGCCAAGGGGATCATCGGCTGGATCAAGGCGCGCAAAGTCTATTCCGGCTATTCGAAACCCAAGAGCTTTGACCGAAACCTGATCGTGATCGGCGCGGGCTCCGCCGGGCTCGTCTCTTCGCTGATTGGCGCCACGGTGAAGGCTAAAGTCACACTGGTCGAAGCGGGCGATATGGGCGGCGATTGCCTCAACACCGGTTGCGTGCCCTCGAAGGCGCTAATCAAAAGCGCCAAGGTCGCCGAGATGATGCGACGAGCGGATAAATACGGCGTCACACCGCACGAACCCCAAGTGCCTTTCAAACAGACCATTGCGCGCGTTCGTCAGGTCATCAAGAGGATCGAACCGGCGGACAGCGTCGAGCGTTACACCGAATTGGGTGTCGACGTGATCAAGGGCTACGCCAAGCTGATCGACCCCTGGACGGTTGAAATCGCGCTCAACGAAGGCGGCACCCAGCGCCTGACCGCGCGCAGTGTCATCATTGCGACGGGGGCTGAGCCGGTCGTGCCGCCCATCGAAGGGATCGAGGATAGCGGCTATCTTACCAGCGAAACCATGTGGGAAGGGCTGGGCGAATTTGACGCTCCTCCGGCGCGGGTCGCGATCATGGGCGGCGGGCCGATTGGGTGCGAGATTTCGCAAGCGCTCGCGCGGTTGGGCTCGGATGTGACGCAGGTCGAGATGCACCATTGCGTTCTGGGACGCGAGGATCCGGAGGTTTCCGAGCTGGCGATGGAGGCGCTCAAAGGCGCGGGGGTAAATGTCCTCACCAATCATAAAGCGGTGCGGGTCGAAGACGGCGCGCTTGTCGCGAAGGGCGAGGACGGCGAGACACGCGTGCCCTTTGACGCACTGATCGTGGCGGTCGGGCGCAAGGCGCGGCTGACCGGATTTGGCCTCGAGGAGTTGGGCATCGATACCGACCGCGTGGTTATTACCGACGAATTTCTCGCCACCAAATTTCCCAATATCTACGCCTGCGGCGATGTGATGGGCACCTACCAATTCACGCACACCGCCAGCCACGAAGCATGGTTCGCCAGCGTCAACGCGCTGTTTGGCCAGTTCAAACGCTTCAAGGCGGACTACCGCGTGATCCCAGCGGTCACTTTCCTCGACCCCGAGGTCGCGCGCGTTGGTCTGAACGAGGCCGAGGCGGAGGAAAAGGGCGTCGAATACGAGGTAACCCGCTACGATCTAGACGATCTGGACCGCGCCATCACCGAAAGCGAGACCACCGGCTTCGTCAAAGTGCTCACCCCGCCGGGCAAGGATACGATCCTTGGCGCGACCATCGTGGGCAGCCATGCGGGCGAATTGCTGGCGGAATATGTGCTGGCGATGAAACACGGCCTCGGCCTCAACAAAATCCTCGGCACGATCCATTCCTACCCGACCATGGCTGAGGCGAACAAATTCGCCGCGGGCAATTGGAAGAAGGCGAACAAGCCGGAATGGGCGCTGACATGGGTCGAGCGGTACTTTAACTGGCGGCGCGGCTGACTTAAGGCGGCGGGCGCATGGAATGGTTTGACCAATTGCGCCCCATCGCCGGGCTGTGCGTCCTTGTAGCTCTGGCGTGGGCGCTGAGCGAGAGCCGGGTGCAGCGTCCCTCGATCAAGTGGATCGCGGGCGCGCTGGGCTTGCAGGCCGCTTTGGCGTTGCTGATCATTCGCGTTCCGTTCGTTTGGGCGGGGATGGAAGTGCTCAATCGGGGCGTCTCTGCGATTGAGCGCGCGACGCTCAAGGGGTCTTCCTACATGTTCGGCTATCTGGGCGGCGCGCCTTTGCCGTTCGAGGTGAAAGAGGGCGCCGACGCCCCGCTCATCATCGCCTTTCAGATCCTGCCTTTGGTGATCGTCTTTTCCGCGCTCGCGGCGGTCTTGTGGCATTGGGGCGTGCTGCGCGCGGCGGTAAATGGTCTATCGTTCCTGCTGCGCCGGACCCTCGGTGTGAGCGGCGTGGTGGGCCTCGCGGGCGGGGCCAATATGTTTCTGGGTGTTGTGGAGAGCCCGCTGGCGGTGCGCGCCTATTTCGCGCGCGTGAGCCGGGCCGAGCTGTTCCAGATCATGGTGCTGGCCATGGCGACAATCTCGGGCGCGATCCTCATTTTGTACGCGACAACGTTGCGCCAGACAGTGAACAATGCGGTCGGCCATATGATCGCGGCTTCGCTGGTGTCGCTGCCCGCCGCCCTTCTCATCGCCCGGTTGATGGTCCCTGGCTCGCCCGAAGACGAAGCCACGGCGGCGCAGGATAGCGACGAGGGTCTGCGATACGAATCCACCATCGACGCCGTGGTCAAAGGGACGATGGACGGGATGCAGCTGTTTCTCGCCGTGGTGGCAATCATCATCGTCGTGTTCGCGCTGGTCGCGCTCGCTGATGAAGCGTTCAGCCTGCTCCCGCTGGTGGGGGATGAGCCTTTGACATTGAAACGGGTGTTCGGCTGGGTTTTTGCGCCACTGATGTGGTTGATCGGGGTGCCATGGGCCGAAGCGGGAACCGCCGGCGGCCTGATGGGCACCAAGGCGATCCTCAACGAATACGTAGCCTATCTTGAGCTCGCCGCTTTGCCGGACGCCGCATTGGGAGAGCGCAGCCTGCTCATCGTCACCTACGCGCTGTGCGGGGTCGCCAATCTGGCGAGCGTCGGCCTGCTGGTTTCGACCATAGGCACCCTATGCCCCGAACGCCGCGCGGAAGCGGCGGGGCTGGGCATCAAGAGCTGGATCGCGGGCAACATCGCTACCGCGATGACCGGCGCGTGGATTGGCCTGCTGACCGTTACCGGCGCGGCGTAAGGGACAGCGAGGCGATGTTCGATTCCAAGCTGCGCCCGCTGATCGATCCGCCGCTTAACGCGCTGGGGCGCGGGCTAGCCAAGCTCGGGGTGACGGCCAACCTTCTGACCTTCACCGGCTTGGCGCTTGGGCTGGGCGGAGCGGCGGCAATCGCGATGGGTCAACTTGCCACCGGACTAGCGCTGATCCTTGCCAACCGATTGCTGGATGGGCTGGACGGAGCGGTCGCGCGGGCGCGCGGGCCGACCCGGCTGGGCGGATACTTCGACATCGTTGCGGACTTCGCTTTCTACGTCTCAATCCCGCTCGGCTTTGGGATCATGGACCCGGCCAACACGCTACCCGCGCTGGTTCTGGTGGCGAGTTTCGTGCTGACCGGCGTCAGCTTTCTCGCCTTTGCCGTTACGGCTGCGGAGAGCGGTATCAGCACACAGGCGCATGGAAAAAAGAGTTTCTTCTATTCGACGGGCCTCGCCGAAGGGGCTGAGACCATCGCGGTCTTTGTCGCCATGTGTGTGTTTCCGAACTACTTCGCCATCATAGCCTATGGCTATGCCGGGCTGTGCGCGCTCACCGTGGTTCAGCGCAGCGCGCTCGCCGCGATCACCTTTCGCGACTAGGGTCTGAGCTTACAGCCCCAGCTTCTCTGCGGTCCGTGCGCGCAGGTCCATGATCCGCTTGGCGTTGGCGCCCAGATCGCTTTGCCCCACTCGGCTGACCGAGCGGAAATCGATCTGTCCTTCGGCGACGCGCGCGACCACATCGTCCTTGAACCCGAACCAGAACGTCTCGGCGACGCCTTCGACCGTGCCCGTTTCCGGGATGTAGCGGATGTTTGAAAAGCCCATGTCAGCCATCGCCAGTTGCAGCGCGTTGACGGCGGCGTTGGTTTCCGTCTCGCCGATGGCAAGCGGTTCGAGCTCGGGATATTTCTCGCTGACGACTTGCGCCGTGGTCATGCCCGAAAGCGGCGCCTCGGCCCCGCTGAACTGTTCGGTCTCACCCAGCGGCGCGTCATAGGCGTTGATCGGGTTCGACCCGCTCTCAGCGCGCGCAGCGAGCACCTCGGCGGAAAACGCGGGCGGGTTTGCCGTGTCGGTGGCCATGTCGTGGATCGGGTGATTGCCCGCGCCCATGACGACGGGCGCGAACAGCAGCGCAAAGCCAAGCGGAACGACCAGCCCAAACACCGCTGAGACCATGCCAAGACGACTGCCTGAACGCAGGATCAACACGATCGAAATGAGGGCGATAAGCGCGGTCAGCCCGATAAGGATCAGACCGCCAAGCCCGACAGCTCCAAGGCCGACCTGCCAGCTCCACAGCCCGAATTTGGTGCCGAGCGCGGCGCCCATCAGGAAGATCGGCAAGAAGATCGCAAGAGAGCGGGCGAGTCGGGCGTGCCAGGGAGCTTTGTTGTTCATGAGCTGTGTTCTTAACGAAGGCGGGCGGGATCGCAACTGCGCGCCCGAATTGAAGGAAATCCGCTTCCGCGACCGCTTAAAGGGAAACCCCAGAGCTTTGATGCGTTGAGCTTCACACGCAACCAGAATTCAAGACGCAAGTTTGGGGACACTGCGCGCGGGCGACGTGGCCAGCGCCTTCTTCGCGTCTTAAGAATTCACGGCCAAGGGCCAGACAATCGGTCCAGGGCGAGGAAACCAAAAGGACATGGAATGCGGGGACACATTCTATCTGCCATATCGGCCCTGATCGGTCTGGGCGCTTTGGCCTCTTGCGGGGCGGGGCAATCGGCGGCCAATGATGCCCCGGCTGAAGCGCCGGTTGTGGCCGAACCGGACGTCGAAAAGACCGGCACGATCATCGAAGTCAGGATGCTTACGCGCGATCCCGAGGATCCGGTGGGTTTACAGGTGTTCAAGCCCCGTCTTGTGACCGCGCGGGTGGGCGACACCATCCGGTTCGTGCCGACCGATCCCGCGCACAACGTCACGTCGATCGACGGCATGATGCCCGAAGGCGCGGATGGCTTTGACGGCGCGCTGAACGAAGAGATCACGTATGTGGTCGCCAAGCCCGGCGTCTATGGCTTCAAATGCCTGCCGCATTACGCCGCCGGGATGGTCGGGCTGATCGTGGTCGAGGGCGGAGACAACGCCGAGACAGCCAAGCGGGTGAACCATCCGGGCCTTGCTGGCCGCGAATTTGCTGAACTGTTCGACGAAGCGGGACTCTAGCCGCTCGCGGCAGACCTGATACGATGGGTCAGCTCAAGCGCGCCCAGTCAAAATTGGCCAAGAAAAAGGGCGGCTTGGCCATCACCACGCCGCCCTTTTCGCGTTCGGTTTGCTGAGGCGCTTAGACTTCGCCGTTTGCTTCAAGATACTCGATCAGGTCAGCGCGTTCCTGCGCGTCTTTGATACCCGGGAACGCCATGCGCGTGCCCTTGAGGTAGGTTTGCGGCGCTTCGAGATAATCGAAAAGAACGTCTTTGGTCCACGTGATGCCGCTTTCGGCGTTGGCGGTCGAATAGTTGAAGCCATCAACGCTGCCTGCTTCGCGGCCGACGACACCGTAAAGGTGCGGGCCGACGCGGTTCACGCCTTCTTCGAGAACGTGGCAGGTCTTGCACTTCACGAAGATTTTACCGCCAGCGGCGGCGTCGCCGGTCAGGTCGGCATAGGCGACTTCGACCACTTCGGGCTCAGGCGCCGCGGGAGCGGCTGCCGGGGCGGTTTCTGCTGGAGCGGCGGCGGTTTCTTCAGCCGGAGCCTGCTGCTGGCCGCCGCACGCGGCGAGAGCCAGAAGGCTTGTGGCCGCAATCGATGTTGCAATGATCTGACGCATAATTCTTAGTCTTCCTTACCTCGGGGATAGGACCAATCAAACAAACGGGCGATGAACCGGATAAACCTCTATCAGCGCCTCAACGACGCCCCGCTTACTCTCATGTGGAATCAATCCTCCACAATCGACAAACTCACCAAAGCCAAGCGTGTTCCGCAAAAATGCCCAATTGGCGCGTTTTTTTCGAACCTAGGCGGCGGTGGCCATGCGGGCGAGCTCGCACTGCGACCAGATTTCGCTCAACGCGTTGATAAGACGATCAATATCACCGTCGCTGTGTACCGGTGAAGGGGTCAGACGCAGACGCTCTGTGCCCACCGGAACGGTCGGGTAGTTGATTGGCTGCACATAGATGCCGTGATTGTCCATCAGCCAATCGCTGATCATCTTGCACTTCTTGGCATCGCCCACCATCACCGGGATGATGTGGCTGGGGTTCGCCAGATGGGGAATGCCCATTATGTCGAGCTTGCGCCGCACCTGCGCGACGCGGTCCTGCTGTTGCTTGCGTTCTTCATCGCTCGCTTTGAGGTGGCGGATGCTGGCCGCCGCGCCCGCCGCGACCGCGGGGGGCAGGGCGGTCGAGAAGATGAAGCCGCTGGCAAAGCTGCGCACGTAATCGACCAGATTGTGCGAGGCCGCGATATAACCGCCCATCACGCCATAGGCCTTGCCCAGCGTGCCTTCGATAACGTCGATACGGTCCATGAGGCCTTCGCGTTCGGCGATGCCGCCGCCGCGCGGACCGTAGAGGCCCACCGCGTGCACTTCGTCGATATAGCTGAGCGCGCCATGCTTCTCGCACACGTCGAGAATTTCCGCGATCGGCGCAATGTCGCCGTCCATCGAGTAGACGCTTTCAAACGCGACCAGTTTGGGGCGATCGGGGTCGAATTCGGACAGGTGGCGATCCAGATCTTCGGGATCGTTGTGCTTCCAGATCCGCCGTTCGGCCTTGGAATAGCGGATGCCTTCGATCATCGAGGCGTGGTTCAATTCGTCGGAGAACACCGCGCAATTGGGAATGCGTGCCGCCAGTGTGCCGATGCCCGCCCAGTTTGAGACATAGCCCGAGGTGAAGAGGAGAGCGCTTTCCTTGCCGTGCAGGTCAGCGAGTTCCGCTTCCAGTTCCACATGGTAGTGGTTGGTCCCCGAAATGTTGCGCGTGCCACCAGCGCCCGCGCCGCATTCGTCGAGCGTCGCGTGCATCGCGTCCAGCACGATTTGGTGCTGGCCCATGCCGAGATAATCGTTCGAGCACCAGACCGTGACGGCCTGGGTCTCTTCGTCATCAAGGAAACGCGTCGCGTGAGGGAACTGGCCGCGATGGCGCTTGATATCGGTGAAGACGCGGTAGCGTCCTTCCTCGCGAACACTCTCCAGCTCGCTCGCGAAAAAACCCTCGTAATCCATGTTTCTTCCCCCCTCAGGGCACTTGCTCTTCATTTCAGTCATTTGAGTCAACCATCTTCGTCGATATCAGCGGCGCGTGGGCCGCGCTATCAGGCGCGTTTCTGCGTATGCCCGCGCGACCGCGAAAGGCCCAGCCCCACAACATGCCGTCGCGAAACGGCAGCGCGAGAAACGCATGTTCCAGCGCGCCCAGCAGGCACAAAGTCGTCAGCAAGCTAGCGCCTACCATCTCAGCGGTCCCCAGCGGCGCTTGTAGCGCGAGCGAGCCGAACCAGAGCGCGACAGCGGTGATCGCGGCGATGGAGGCGGCCAGCAGCCACGTCATGCGGTTGGGGCCAAAATAGGTCTTGAGATATTCGAGATGCGGCGGCAGCATTTCCACGCTTGAATTGGGCACGCCCACAAACATATTGATCTTTGCGCTCAATCGCAGACCAAACAGCAGCACAAAGACGGTCGCCCCGATCTGATTGGGAAGGTTCCACGAAAGCGAAATCAACAGCAACGCGGTGAGCGCGAGGACCACTTCGTGATGGATCACTGTGGCGCTGGCCTCGGCAAAGCGCCGCGCGCCGGTAAGGCCGGGCGAAGCGGGTTCGCGGCGCGGACCGGCAGCCGCGCCGGTGAGGAAGCCGATCTCATGCCAGCCCCACACCATCAACGCGCCGATAAAAGCGGCGTAGACACCCAGAACCGACACGCTTTGCGAAGCGGCCAGGATCACCAGCAATCCGGCGATCCCGCCGATCCCGCCGATCATCACGCTTTTGGGAAAGGTGCGCGCGTCCCGGTTGTCCGCCCAGGCGACAAGGCCGGTCGCGACGAACCAGATCATGACCGTCACGATGAACGGGACAATATGGCCGCCCCAGCTCACCACGTGGGCTGGAGCCGGATCGTTGCGGGGAGTGTGTTGGGCTTGGTGCGGTGGAAATACATCCGCGCAAAGGCAAAGCCCGCGCCCGCCATGCCGCTGGCGCGTTTCACAAGACCGCCAAGGCCGCCTTGTTCCTTGCCGTCTTCGATGCGTTCTGCCGCGATGCGCAGTTCTTCCATGCGCTGGCGGAACGAGGGGTCATCGATGTCGAGCTCGACCGGATAGACCTGGCGCGCGATCTGGTTGCAGACCCTGAACACCTCGTAATCGTATTCGGTCGGATCAACGCCCAGCGCTTTGTGAAACACGGGCCGATCATGATCGCGCACATACATGGTGGCGTAGACCGAGAGCAGGAAGAACCGGATCCACAGCTTATTACGGCCCTGAAGCAGCTTGGGATCGGAGCGGATCAGCATGGCGAAGGCTTCGCCGTGGCGAAACTCGTCGTTGCACCATTCCTCGAACCATTCGAAAATCGGGTGGAACTTGTGTTCTGGATTGCGCGCCAGATGGCGAAAAATCGTGATGTAGCGCGCATAGCCGATCTTCTCGGACAGATAGACCGCGTAGAAGATGAATTTGGGCTGGAAGAAAGTGTATTTCTTGGTGCGCGTCAGATAGCCCAGATCAACGCCGATCCCGGCGTCTTTAAGGCATTCGTTGATGAAGCCCGCGTGCCGGCTTTCATCGCGGGCCAGCAGCTTGAACAGCTGTTTGACATCGGGGTTCTTCGTGCGTTTGGCGATTTCGGCGTACAGGACGCAGCCGGAAAATTCCGACGTCATCGAGCTCACCATGAAATCGGTAAACTCCTTGCGCAGCGCCGGCTCCATCTTGTCGATGACGCCGTCGAAACGCTCGTCTTTCTTGAAGTGCTTCTTGTTGGGATCGCCGACCATCTCTTCGATCAGCGCGTCCCACTCCTCGCGCACAGAGCTGACGTCGATCGCGTCGAGCGCGTCGTAATCCGTCGTGTAAAAGCGCGGTGTCAGCATCGTGTCCTGCGTGGCGAGTTCCATCGCCTCTTCGCTGGTCATCGGCTTGTAGGCGTTCATTTGATCCTCCCAGCGTTGAAGCTGACTTCGTAGAGTTCGGCCATGTCGAAATAGGCGGCGGCCTTGATCAGAGCGCGCTTGAACGCTCCGGCGCGGGTGATCGTCGCGGTGCGTTCGATCACGTCGCGGCCGCCAAAGGGGATCGCGATCGGCGCCCCGTGGACTTTCACCTTGTCGCCGGGCTCCATGATGACATCGTCGGGCAGGTCGAGATGCGCGTGAAAATGCTCGGGGCTCTGCTCGATCGTGATCGTGCAGCGCACGTCGAAGACCTTGGGCCCCCTGGCGCGGTCTGGTCGACCCTCGCGCTCCGTTTGGATAGCCGATCCCGCTGCTATCGTAGTTTCCATCACTTGCGTCCTTTTACCAAGATGTCTTGATAGATTTCGAAGGTCTTGCTCCCGAACGAGGCCAGCTCGACCGCGCGGCCCGTCTGGGTGTCGCGCAGGGTCATTGATCCGTTATCCCATTCGATCAGTTCGAATGGCACGGTGGAGCCGTATCCGTGCTGGATGCGGTTATGGGTCATCGCGCGCGCCGTGGCGCGGACAAAGCCGCCTTCGCCTTGGGGGTAGCGGCCGATTTCGGCGCCGGTCACAGCGTCGGAGACCCACACATCGCCGTTGGCGGAATCGTGAAATTGAATGCTGCGCGTGTCAGTCGACATGACCCCGCGTTCAGCCCGGACCTGATCGGGCACACCTTGACGCTCGAACAGGCCAGCGGTGGTCGATATGACCAGCGCCAGTGTGATCGCAACCACGGCCCCCATGGCGATCAGGGGCAGCGTATGAACGCGGAAATCGTCGTCGTCATAAGTGCGTACAATCATGCGGTTACTCCTTCCATGTCCGGCTTAGCGGCGTCTGGCGAAGCGTCTTTGATATCTGTCAAAGTTTGCTCAATCGGCGCGTATTGCGCGCAGGCTTCAGCGAGGATCTGCGCGACCTTTTGCGCATCGGGAACCGCGCGCAGCATGGGCTGGGGATGCGCCAGGTGAAAGGGCCGCGCATGCGGCCACAACAGCGCGTAGCCCAGCGTGCGCTCGCCGCCGATCTTGACTGCGATATCGCCATGCTCGTGGCCGCGCATGTTGAGGTCCGCCGCCTCGATATGTTTGAGCGGAATGTTGATGCGCGCCTCAACCGCCATGCCGATCCGCATGATGAGCCGAACATCGGTGAGGATATACAGCGTGCTCTTGGCGCAGCGCCACGCGATCAATTGGATCACCAGCGCGCCAAACAGGCCCGCGCCGACCAGAAAGATCGCGCTGTCCGTGTTGCCACAGATGAGCGCGAGGACCACCATCGCGGCCATGTAGATGGCAAAGCCGCCGAGGTGAAAAGCGGTGCGTGTCAGGACCGGCAGATGAGGCCGGCCCTTCCACAGCACGCGTTCATCGAGAGCGGGCGTGCCCATCGGATCGCCATTGGCGCCCGGCCCGTCCGCCTCGCTGATCGCTGGATGATCCCGATTGTGTGTCACAGGATCGGTTCCGAGCGTTCAGGCGTCGCGTACATGTAACCGCCACCGAAATAGGCCATGATCTTGTCCTCTTCGAGGCGCGTGATCTCACCCGGCTTCGCAAGGCGCGGCACATCGGCGTACTGGTCTTTGGTGATCGCATCGATCTGGACCAGTTGCGGCTTATCCGGCAGCAGCCCTTCCATGAGACCGCCAAACGGACCCTTGGTCTGGACCACGGCAACGAACATCGGCGCCAGCACCTTGTCGCCCGCATTGGTCTCAATTTCGAGATAGCGGATGATGTGCTCGGACTGGTCGACCCAAATGTCGCTGACTTTGCCCGCCAATTCGACGTTGCAGTCATAGACCGGCCAGCCGATGACGTTGGGATCCTTCGGCGCGATTTCGACCTCATGCGCATCGCCCAGCGGTACGATCCGGTTGCGCCCGTCAAAGGTGATGTCGGGATAGTCCTTGCGGTTGGCGTAGGCAGCCGGGCCGAGGCCATCCTTCATCGGATTGCCGGTTGGCACATAGGCCGCGCCGCCCGCGTGGAACATGCGCGCCGCTGGGATATCAACGGGGTCGCGCGGCGCTTCTTCGGGCACGTAGACGCCGCGCCCGTGCGGCAGTTTGAAGACCTTTTTCTCAGCCGTCGTGAGCGGCGCGCTTTCAAGGCGGCCCGTAAACTCGTCTTCGAGCGGATAGCCTTCGCGGCGGCTCTCACGGTTCAGGTAGAGCACCAAGCCGATAAAGAAGAAAAAGAACAGGAAGAACGCCAGTTCAGCGACGTCAAAGGTGCCTACGATGTAGGCGGCATTCATCGCCAGAATGCCGAACGTGTCAGGAAGTGTCATATCAAGGTCCTCCGGTGGATCGGTGCGGCTGTCCTTAGGCTTATCCCGAGGCTTGGGGCGGTCGCGTTCATGTTGGGAATTCTCGCAGACCAAACGATTGGTCGGCGCCTTCCCTCGAAGTCGTGGTGGTTCTGCGATGGCGCCCGACGAGCGGCCCTATCGCGGCGAGACCTGCAAGAAGCAGCAGGATTTCAAGAATATAGACGGTGGTGTAACCGGTCGCGCGGGTGGCGCCGTGAATGATCTGCTCAGCGGCGGGGTCACCGCTCATGGCGAGGGCCGCGGCGCCGTCCCGCAGCGCGCCGCCCAGCGCAATGCCAAGCCCCGCGCAGGTCGCCTGCACCGCACCCCACGCGCCCAGCGCAAGGCCGGCGGACGAGCTTTTGGCCAAGTTCATCGCTTCGATCAAAGTGCCGACCGAAAACAGGCCAAGCCCAAGACCGATCGCCAGCGATCCCAAAAACAGCATCAAGGGCGAGGCGAAAGGCGCTGCAAAAATGACCATCAGGAAGGCGACCAGTCCGGTAACCAGACCCGCGCCCGCAATGCGCAACGGATCGTTGCCGCGGCCAAGCGAGCGGCCTGAGAGCATAAAACCCGCCAGCGCGCCTAGCGCCCACGCGCCGGTGAGCGCGGTGGTCGCTCCGACGCTCAGGCCCAGAACTTCGCCGCCATAGGGTTCAAGCAAGGCGTCCTGCATCGCGAAACCGGCGGATCCGATGCCGATGCCGGTGAGGAGCCGCGCGTTCGTGCCGTCGCTGACAAATGCGTTCCAAAGCTCGCTGAAGGTCGGGCCGTTTTCATCGCGTTTGGTCAGCTCGCGGTTGCGCGCTTCCTGTTTCCACAGCGCGGCGATGTTGAGCGCCATGGTGATGCAAGCGGCGCCTTGGATCACCTGGATCAGCCGCGTGTTTGAAAAGTCGATCAGCAGTCCGCCCATCACAAAGGCGGCAAACATCATGCCCACCAGCAGCATCACATAAAGCAGCGCAACGGCGCGCGGACGCTTGTCTTCCGGGGCCAGATCGGTCGCCAACGCGAGGCCAGCGGTCTGCGTGACGTGGATGCCGATCCCGGTCAGCAGGAACGTACACGCCGCCGCAATCGTCGCCAGCGTGAACGTCGCCTCGCCTTCAAACAGGATCAGCGCGAACGGCATAACCGCCAGCCCGGCAAACTGCATCAGCGTGCCAAACCAGATGTAAGGCACCCGGCGCCAGCCCAGGACCGAGCGGTGCGTGTCAGATTTGTGCCCGATCAGCGCGCGAAACGGCGCGGCGATCAGCGGGATCGCGATCAGCAGCGCGACCAGAAAGGTCGGTACGCCCAACTCAACGATCATCACCCGGTTCAGCGTGCCATTGAGGAGCACCGTTGCCATCCCGACGCTCACTTGAAACAGCGAAAGCCGCAGCAGCCGGGCGAGTGGCAGGTCCGCGCTGGCAGCGTCGGCAAACGGCAGCCAGCTGGCAAGGAGCTGTCCAAAAGTGGGGGCGTCAGGGCCCGAAGGAGGCGTGGCGTGCGACGTCATCCGCGTTTGACGAGCTCCATCGCCTGGCTCTTGTAAAAGCCGCTTGAGACAAGCTGTGTGCGCGCCGCATCCCATCCGGGGATCCGCTCAGCGATGCGTGAGCGCAGTTCGCTTTCGGCAATCGGCACGATCGCGGGCGAGCTGTCGCTCTTGGGAAAGACCTTCCCGAATTTGTGCATTGCGCCCAACATCCGCGTGTAGGGGGCGAAGGTGAAGACGATCGAGCGGTCGGTCCGCTGCGCCAGTTTGGCGAGCGCATCAACAAGATCGTCCAAATCATAATGGATCAGCGAATCCATCGCGACGACGTGGTCGAACCGGCCCAAGGCGGGATCGAGCATATCGCCCGAGGTCCAGCGGATGCGACCATGCCCGGTGAAAGACGGCGCGCGCTCGCGAGCGACTTCAACAAGCGCCGGGGCGACATCAATGCCTGTAATCTCGGCTCCGCGATAGGCGGCGGCAAGGGTAAGGGCGCCCGTCCCGCACCCGGCGTCGAGCACGCTGGTGCGGCGAAGGTCAATGGGCAGCCAATCAAGCAGCAGCGCGCGCATTTCATCGCGACCCGCGCGCACCGTGGCGCGAATGCCGCTGACCTTGGCGTCCGAGGTAAGATCGATCCAGGCTTGGCGCGCCGTGCCGTCGAAATAGGCCGCAAGCTCCTCGCGCCGATTAGCATAGCCATCGGCGGCGTGGATCGCCTTGACCGCGGCGGCGCGGTCCATCGCTTTGGGCGCAAGATCGTCAGAGTAGCGCGTGGCCATCACTCAAACCCCAGAAAATCAAAGATATCGCGGTCCTTCATTGGCGCCGCTGTGCTGGGCTCCACGCCCGCCCACAGCATCGCGGCGAGGCGCAGATATTCGTCTTGCGCTTGCTGGACGGCGGGGCTGTCGGGCATTTCGAACAGGGTACATTTCTTGAGGCGCGAACGGCGGATTTCATCGACATCGCGGAAATGGGCGAGGCGCTGCATCCCGATCTTGTCACAGAAGCGATCGATCTCGTCGGTTTCGCGGCTGCGATTGGCGATCACGCCAGCCAGCCGCACATCGTAGTTTTTCGATTTGGCCGCGATGGCCGCGACAATCCGGTTCATCGCGAAGATCGAGTCAAAATCGTTCGCCGCCACCACAACCGCGCGTTCGGCGTGCTGCAAAGGCGCCGCAAAACCGCCGCACACCACATCGCCGAGCACATCGAAGATCACGACGTCGGTGTCTTCGAGCAGATGGTGCTGTTTGAGCAATTTGACCGTCTGGCCGACCACATAACCGCCGCAGCCCGTGCCGGCTGGCGGTCCGCCAGCTTCAACGCACATGACGCCGTTATAGCCTTCGAACATGTAATCGTCCGGGCGCAGCTCTTCAGAGTGAAACTCGACCGTTTCAAGCACGTCGATCACCGTCGGCATCAGCTTTTTGGTCAGCGTAAAGGTGCTGTCATGCTTGGGATCGCAGCCGATTTGCAGCACGCGGTGCCCCAGCTTCGAAAAGGCGGCGGACAGGTTGGACGAGGTGGTCGATTTGCCGATCCCGCCTTTGCCGTAGACCGCGAAGACCTTTGCGCTTTTGATCTGGTCGCTGGGGTCCAGCTGGACCTGCACGGAGCCTTCGCCGTCGGGGCGGCTGAAGGTGGCGTTTCTGTCTATCAGGTTCATGACCTTTGCGATCCCTCTCTGTTATTCTTCGACGAAGACGCCTTCGAGGCGATCCTCGAGCTCGTCGCTTGCGTCGCGCAGCGCGGCGAGTGTTTCTTCGTCCGGTTCCCACAGCTGCCGGTCGCACGCTTCGAGCAAGCGATTGGCGACGCGCGCAGAGCTTTTGGGATTGAGTTCGGCCAGACGGCGGCGCATGTCCGCATCAAGGACGAAGGTCTCGGAAATTTTCTGATACACCCAGGGCTTCACCTGACCGGTGGTGGCCGACCATCCCAGCGTGCTGGTCACATGGCCCTCAATCGTGCGCACACCTTCGTAACCATGGTCGAGCAGACCTTCGAACCATTTGGGGTTCAAGGTGCGGGTGCGGGTTTCCAAGTCGATCTGTTCGCCCAGCGTGCGCACCTTGGTTTTGCCGCGCGTCGCATCGAGGATGTAGACGGGCGCTTCCTTGCCCTTGGCCTTGGCGACCGAGCGCGTCACGCCGCCGAGCCCGTCGACATATTGGTCGACATCGTTGATGCCCAGCTCGACGCTCTCGAGGTTTTGATAGGTGAAATCGACGGTGCCGAGCGCGCTTTGCAAGAGTTCGCGTTGCTGCACCGGCGTGCCCTTAACGCCGTAGGCGAAGCCCTTGTTCACCTCGAACGCGTTGGCGAGCTCGTCCGGATCGGCCCAGGCCCCGCCTTCAATCATCTGGTTGACGTTGGCGCCATAGGCCCCTTCGGCGTTGGAAAAGACGCGCAAGGCGGCGGTTTCCAAATCGCAGCCATGCGCGGCGGCGTGGGCGAGGCTGTGTTTGCGCACAAAGTTGTGCTGCGCGGGTTCATCCGCGCTTGCGGCGAGAAAAGCGGCTTCGGCCAGCATGCGGGTCTGCATCGGCAAAAGATCGCGGAAGATGCCCGAAAGAGTGATTACCACGTCGACGCGCGGGCGGCCCAATTCCTCGATGGGGATCAATTCCGCGCCTGCCAGCCGGCCGTAGGAATCGCGCCGTGGTTTGGCCCCTATCAGCGTCATCGCTTGCGCGATCTGGACGCCTTCGGTCTTCATATTGTCGGTGCCCCACAGCACCATCGCGATGCTTTCGGGGAATTCGCCGCCGCTGTCGATATGGCGCGCCAGCAGCCGCTCGGCTTGCTCTTGCCCCTGCGTGCACGCGTAGGCGGAGGGCAGCAGGAACGGGTCGAACCCGTGGATGTTGCGTCCGGTCGGCAGGACTTCGGGGTTCACCACCACATCACCACCCGGCGCAGGCTTGACATAGGTGCCATCAAGCGCGTGGATCAGCGAAGCCATTTCATCGCTGGAATCGAGTTTCGCGCCCAAGGCTTCGCGGTCCGCGCCCACATCCGCCTCGGCAAGCTCCTCGCCGGCTGCGACCATCGCGTCGAGCATGTCTTCGCGCGCTTGCCCTTGCGGGTTGCGACCAAACACATGCAGCCCATGCGGGATCAGCGTCTCTTCAAGCTCGTAGAGCTTGCGTGTGAGATCTTCGATCGCGTCGTATTCCAGATCGATCACTTCGCACTGGTCTGCGATCAACTGCGCGAGATCTACGCGCTCCTCCTCATCCTCGCAGGTCCGCCAGCGCTCAACGCTCGCCTTAAGCTCAGCAAGATCCTTGTACAGGCCAGCCTGCGCAAGCGGCGGGGTGAGGTAGCTCACCAATGTCGCCGCGGACCGCCGCTTGGCCAGCATGCCTTCGGACGGATTGTTCGCGGCGTAGAGATAGTAATTGGGCAGATCGCCGATCAGGCGTTCGGGCCAGCACGCGTTGGTCATGCCGGTCTGTTTGCCGGGCATGAATTCGAGCGCTCCGTGCGTGCCGAAATGCAGCACGCTGTGCGCGCCGAAATCTTCGCGGATGTAGCGGTAGAAGGCGCTGAATGCGTGGGTCGGGGCAAAGCTGCCTTCGAAGAGCAACCGCATCGGGTCGCCTTCGTAGCCAAAAGCGGGTTGGACACCGACAAAGACGTTGCCGAAATGCGCGCCCAGAACCTGGATATGCCCGCCATCGCTTTGCGCTTTGCCGGGCGCGGGGCCCCAGGCGGCTTCGATCTCTGCGAGGTGGGTTTCGCGTGCGACGTGTTCGTCGGCGGGCACGCGGTGCGCGACATTGGCGTCCGCGCCGTATTGCGAGGAATTGCCTTCCAGGATGGCGCTGCGCATCGCTTCAACGCTCTCGGGAACCTCGACTTCGTAGCCTTCGTCGTTGAGGCGCTGAAGCGTGGCGAAGAGCGATTCGTGCACCGCCATGAACGCCGCGGTGCCGGTGGCACCCGCGTTGGGCGGGAAGTTGAAGACGACAATGGCAAGCTTGCGATCCGCGCGTTCCGAGCGGCGCAGCGCGATCAGCTTGGCCGTGCGCGCGGCGAGCGCTTCGGCGCGCTCGGGGCAGCCTTGCATGGCGCGAAGGCCCTGTGTTTGCGGGCGCTCGCAGTGGCGCTCGCAACCCTGGCACTGGCCGCCGCTTGAGCTCGAACGCCCGCCAAACACGCTCGGCACGCTCGAGCCGTCGAGTTCGGGCAGCGCGACCATCATGGTCGCTTCGAGCGGCAGCAAGCCTTGGTCGCGCGCGCGCCAGTCTTCGAGCGATTGAAATTCGAGCGCGTGCGCCGCCAGATAGGGCACATCCAGATCGCCCAGAACCGTGCGCGCGGCTTCGGAATCGTTGTAAGCGGGACCACCGACCAGCGAGAAACCGGTCAGGTTGACGATCGCATCCACCATCGGCTGGCCGTGCTCGTCGACAAAGAATCTCTCAATCGCCGGCCGCGCATCAAGGCCGCTTGCAAAGACCGGGACGACCTTAAGCCCTTCCGCCTCAAACGCCGCGATCGCGCCGTCATAATGGCTCGCATCGTTGCCCAGCAGGTAGGAACGCAGCAGCACGAGGCCCACCGTGCCATTGCGGCCCGGCGCGTTGGGGCCGCGATCACGCGGCAGGATGCGCAGGCTTTCGGAGATCTTTTGCGGATTGCGCGGGTGGTAAACGCCCGTTTCGGGATATTCGCGCGGCGGGTCCGCCTTGACCAGGCCCTTGCGACCCGCGCGCTCTCCGGCTGCGTAGCGGTCAATCAGCGCGCGCACCATGGCCACGACGTTCTCGTCCGAGCCTGAAAGCCAATATTGCAGCGTCAGGAAATAGGCGCGCACATCTTGCGCGGTGCCAGGGATGAATTTGAGGATCTTGGGAAGACGCCGAAGCATCTTCATCTGCCCGGCGCCCGAACTGGCCGCGCCTTTCTTGGGCGATCCGCGCAGCTTTTTGAGCAAAGCCAGCGGGCCCTTCGCGGGCGCGTCCATGCGGTAATTGCCCATGCGGGTGAGCTTCACGACCTCGCCCGCCGACATCAGGCAGACCATCGCGTCGCACTCTTCGCGCCGCGCTTCGAGAGCGGGCATGATCTGGCGCACGTGATCGTCTACGAATAGCATCGTGGCGATAACAATGTCCGCGTCAGCGATGGCGGCGGTGGCTTGCGCCAGCGCGTCTTCGTCAAAGCCCCATTCGGACGCGGCGTGCAGCGAGAGGGAAATGCTTTCCTGCGACAGGCGTGCATCGGCGCGCTCGACCGCGCCTTTCAAGTGGTTGTCGAGCGTGATGATCGCCACGCTGACCGGCGCATCGTGGCCGAAAGCGCTGGGCGCTTTCACCGGGATATCGGCCTTACCGTGCATAATGCGCTTTGGCGTCGTAAAGCGTTTCGAGACCGATTTCGGCGAGGCCCTGCTCAGCGGCGTAGGCTTCGGTGTTCCGGCGCGCTTTGCCGCGCACGAAGAACGGGATTTTCTTGAGCTCTTTGCTCGCTTCGTTCGTCCAGATCAGGCCGTCTTCGACCGGCACGTTGAGCGCGGGCTCTTCGGGCTCCGCCTCGTCTTGAGCGGCGGTTGCTGTGACCGGGCGCGGGCTGTGCGCCGCGTGATGCGAAGCGCCCGCCTCATCGGAAAACTCGAAGTCTTCGCGGAACATGGTGAGCAGATGCTCTTCCAGGCCCATCACCAACGGGTGGACCCAGGTGTCGAAGATCACGTTTGCGCCTTCAAAACCCATTTGCGGGCTGTGGCGCGCGGGGAAATCCTGCACGTGGACCGGCGCGGAAATGACCGCACAGGGCATGCCCAGACGTTTGGCGATGTGCCGCTCCATCTGCGTGCCCAGCACCATTTCAGGCGCGGCTTCGATGATGGCGTCTTCAACCGCGAGGTGATCGTCGGTGATCAGCGGTTCGACGCCGTATTCCTTGGCCGCCGCGCGGATTTCGCGAGCGAATTCGCGGTTGTAGCAGCCAAGGCCGCAGACCTCGAAGCCCAGCTCATCGCGGGCGATGCGGGCGGCGGCAACGGCGTGCGTGGCATCGCCGAAGATGAAGACGCGTTTGCCGGTGAGGTAGGTCGAATCGACGCTACGGCTCCACCACGGCATGCGGGAATGGGTGTCGCCGAGGGCAAGCGTGGGATCTGCACTTGCCAGCTCGGCGACGTCGGCAATGAAAGCGCGTGTGGCGCCCACG
>JBCCCM010000031.1:0-41186 GCA_039033515.1 Pseudomonadota bacterium | reverse complement strand
GCTGCAGCGCATAGCGACGCCAGTATTTGTCGGGACGAAACCAGAAATTAGTCGAATGGCTCGGCGGTGGCAGGGGCCCTGCAGTGTATATGTATTCCTGGTGTTCACCCCAAGATTGGTAGAGAGCAGTAGCCGCGCTAAGCGTTGCTGCGATAAAGCAGACTAGTGCGAAGGTAAGCATTTTTGGCAAAGCCCTCACGCCACCTCTCTACTCTAAAATCCGCTTCGCCACCGCATCCAGCTTTGCCATCACCGCGGGATCGCGCTCTTCGGGCGCTGTAATCACGGCGTTGGTCAGGCAGGTGTCGATGGGTGAGGCCTTGCGCTTTTTGGGCAGGCTCTCGACCAGCTTGACCACCATGGCGCGGGCAAGCGCGCCGTTCTCGCCCATTTGCGCGACCACTTCGGCGACATCGACCGCTTCGCCTTCACGCCAGCAATCGTAATCGGTCACCATGCCGACCAGCGCGTAAGGTAGTTCGGCTTCGCGCGCGAGCTTGGCCTCGGGGATGCCGGTCATGCCGATGATATCCGCGCCCCATTGGCGGTACATCCGGCTTTCCGCGCGGGTGGAGAATTGCGGGCCTTCCATCGCGAGATAGGTCGCGCCTACAGCGACCTTGCCCTCGCACGCGGTCAGCGCCTTGGCGCACATTTGCGACAGGCGCTCGCAAGTGGGATCCGCCATCGAGACATGCGCGACAAAGCCGCTGGTGAAAAAGGTGGAGGCGCGCGCGAAGGTGCGGTCGATGAACTGATCGACCACGGCAAAGCGCCCCGGCTCCAATTCCTCGCGCAAGGATCCCACCGCCGAGATCGCGATGATATCGGTGCAGCCGGCCCGTTTGAGCGCGTCGATATTGGCGCGCCCGTTCAGCTCGCTCGGCGTGATCGGGTGGCCACGCCCGTGGCGCGGCAGAAAGCGCACTTTCACCCCGGCCAGCGTCCCGCACAGGATTTCATCGGAGGGCTCACCCCACGGGGTGTCAATCGCGATCCATTGCGCGTCCTCAAGGCCCTCTATCTCATAGAGCCCTGATCCCCCGATGATCCCGATGCACCATTCGCTGGCCATGTCTGTTGTACGCTGCGCTCTCTATTCGTGGCGTGAGCCGAAGGCTTTAGGTCAGTTCAAATGGCTCGGGCAAGGCTTTGCGAATAAAGCCAGCGGCTTGCGCGTAAGGCCCGGCAATCGATGGGCGCGCGTTCATGCGTTCGTGATGCGCTTTGAGCGCGGGCCAATTATCGAGCGGCGCGTTGACCACCAGCTCGACCTGCATGAAACAGCAGGTGATCGCGATATCGGCGATGCTCACCGCGTCGCCCACGAAGAACTCGCCGTCGCCCAACGCCGTTTCGAGAAAATCGAGGATCGGCGGCAGTGTTTCGGTCCAGCCCACTTTGGCGGCCTCCAGGTCGGGCTCTTTACCGGCCATCATTGAAAAGAAGATCGGGCGAAACACGCCCAGACCCGCCGCCGGGGCCAGCACCGTGTCAGCGTATTCTTCGAAAAACAGCGCGCGGCCATGCTCGTAGGCGTCCGCCGGATAGAGCGCCGGGGTCGGGTCCTTTTTTTCGATATAGCCGCAGATCGCGGACGAATCGGCGATGGTGCCGGCGGGGTTGCCGTGGTCCTCGTCCCAGTCAATCGATCGGTCGCGCAGCACCGGAATGCGCTTCATCGGCGAGATCGCAAGGAACCAGTCAGGCATGTTCATGATGTCGACGCCTTTGACGTCGAAGCCTGCGCCTTTCTCTATCGCCAGCGCCATCGCCTTGCGCGCAAAGGGCGAGACGGGCGAGCCGTAGATCAGGAAGTCGTTGTCGGTTGCGTTATCCGGCTGGGGGGCTTCGTTGGACACAAACACTCTCCTTTGCGGCGGGCTATAAAGCGCCAGCGCGCGCGCGCAACGAGATTGCGTTTTGAAATGCAACACACCGCGCCTATGCTCTGGCCGGAGAGACAAATCCCCCACAGATTCCCAGAGATGAGAGAGGACAAATCATGGTCACCCAGTACAAAAACCTGATCAATGGCGAGATGGTCGCGACCGGCGAATGGCTCGACGTGGTCAACCCCGCGAACGAAGAGGTCGTCGGCCAGGTCCCAGCCTGCGGATCGGACGATCTGGACAAGGCGGTGGCCGCCGCCCGAGCCGCGTTCAAGACGTGGAAGACATCGGCCTTCGAAGAGCGCCAGGCCGCCTGCATGGCGATCTCCGGCGCGATCAAGGAAAACGCCGATGAGCTCTACCGCCTGCTGACCACCGAACAGGGCAAACCGCACGCGCAGGCCAAAGGCGAGATCTACGGCGCCGCCGGTATCTCTGCCGCGCAATCGACCCTGCAACTCGAAGAAGAAATCATTCAGGACGACGACACCCGTCTGCACCGCCACCGCCGTGTGCCCGTGGGCGTGGTCGGCGGCATCGTGCCGTGGAACTTCCCCCTGATGATGGCGGTCCAGAAAATTGTCCCCGCTTTGATGAGCGGTTGCACGATTGTGCTCAAACCCTCGCCCTTCACGCCGCTCACAACCCTGCGCGTCGCCGAACTGATCGCGGACAAAGTGCCGGCGGGCACGGTCAACATCATCACCGGCGAGGATTCGCTCGGGCCGCTGATCACGGGTCACCCCGATATCGACAAGATCACCTTCACCGGATCGACCGCGACGGGCAAACGCATCATGGAAGGCGCGAGCGCGGATCTGAAGCGCATCACGCTGGAGCTGGGCGGCAATGACGCCTCCATCGTGATGCCGGACGCCGATCCTAAAAAGGTCGCCGAGCAGCTCTTCTGGTCAAGCTTCCAGAACGCCGGCCAGGTCTGCATCGCAGCCAAGCGCGTCTATATCCACGAAGACATCTATGACGAGCTTTCGCAAGCGATCGCGGACTTTGCCAAGACGGTCGTCGTGGGCGACGGCTCCGAACAGGGCACCGGCGTCGGTCCGATCCAGAATAAAAAGCAGTACGAACGCGTGCTGGAGCTGATCCAGGATGCCAAGGATAACGGCTACAAGTTCCTGACCGGCGGCGACAAGGATCCTTCGGGCACGGGCTATTATGTGCCGATCACGATCCTCGACAACCCGCCTGAAGACGCGCGGATCGTCGCCGAAGAGCAGTTCGGCCCGGTCATGCCGCTCATGAAATTCTCGACCGAGGATGAAGTCATCGAGCGCGCCAATAACTCGGACTATGGCCTCGCGGGCGCTGTGTGGACCGCGGATACCGAAAAGGGTCAGGAAATCGCCGAGCGCATGGAAACCGGCACGGTGTGGATCAACGAATTCATGCACCTGTCGCCCTTCGCGCCGTTTGGCGGGCACAAACAGTCGGGCTTTGGCGCCGAATATGGCAAGGAAGGCTTGAAAGAGTTCACCTATCCGCAGGTGATCACGGTCAAGAAAGACAACGTCGTCGCGTGAGGCCCTAAGGGCCGATTACATGGGCGATACGTCACCCGAACAATTGCTGGAAGGGCTGGCGCGAGTTTGCGCTCGCGCCGGCCTTTCTGCGCCTTCGAGCCTTGCGCGTTTGACGGGCGGGGCAACCATGGAAAGTTGGCGCTTTTCGTGTGGGGAACGGGATTTCGTCCTGCGCCGCGCTCCCAGCCTCGCGTTTATGGAAGACCGCCCCTTTGGGCACGACACCGAGGCAGCGATCATCCGCGCCGCCCACGCCAAGGGTGTGACCGCGCCGCAAGTGGTGGCGGAATTGGAGCTGGAAGACGGCATCGGTTCAGGCTTCGTGATGGAGGCGCTGCCCGGCACGCCCAACCCCAAGCAGATATTGGAAATGGACGATCCGAGCGGGCTGCTGAAACAGGCGGCGCGCGATCTGGCGCGGATCCATTCGCTACGGCGCGAGGATTTGCCCGAGGCTGTGCCGGTGATGGACTACCGCGCGGCGATTGCCGATTTGCGCAGCCAATTCGATGAGGCAGGCGGGGACCGTCCGATCATCGCGCTGGGCCTCAAATGGATGGAGGACAATTGCCCCGATCCGGTGGAGCCCGTCCTCAACCACGGCGATTATCGCATGGGTAATCTGCTGGCCGAGGATAGTAAACTCACCGGCGTGCTCGACTGGGAGCTCGCGCATTTCGGCGACCGACACGAGGATCTGGCGTTCGGCTGCATGGCCGTGTGGCGCTTCCATCGGTACGACCGGCCCGCTTTGGGGCTGGGGCCATTGGACCACTATTTCGCCGCTTACGAAGCCGAGGCGGGCGTCACCATCGATCGCGACCGCTTCCGCTATTGGCTGATCCACCGCACCGTGTGGTGGGCGCTCGGCTGCCTGCGCATGGCCAAGATCTGGCGCAGCGGCGAGGACCGGATGCTGGAGCGCGTCGTGATCTCGCGTCGGACGAGCGAGCAGGAACTCGATCTGCTGATGCTGCTGGAAGAGGATGCGCCGGAGAAGGAGCGGGTGCGTTCATTTGGCGAATGGGGGCGAGATGATTCGCGACCTCAAGGGGAGGCGGAAGTACACGAGATGGCTGTCGCCGTTTCCGAGTGGCTAGAAACACTTAAGCCAAAAGTGGGGGGACACGATCGCTTTCAGCTTGCTGTGGCCAGGAACGTGCTCGGCATAATGGCGCGTAACGACGAAACCAGGATATCGCTGGCTTCGATCAACCACAAAAAGGCCACAGCGATTTTGCGAGGTGATACTTCTTTGGCCGATGATTACGTCTTGGCGGAGTTGAAGATGCTTGTTTTGGCGAAAGTGGCAGCGGACTCCCCCAAATACCCGGCCCTAGTTGTGGCGCGCGAGAAGTGGTTGAAATGAATCAATCGGAGCCAGCCCCAATCCCGCTCATCCTGAGCTTGTCGAAGGATCGTCTCTCACGTTTGCTTCTGGGTGCCGCGAACCTTGTGCCTGCCCTTCGACAAGCTCAGGGTGAGCGGATGTTGGTACATATGCGCGTGCTGGTGAGTTAGGAGAGAAACATTGGACTTCGCAATTCCCGCCGACCTTCAGGCCTATCTCGATGAACTCGACGCCTTTATCGAGGCCGAGATCAAACCGCTCGAACAGGCCGACGACAACATCCGCTTCTTCGACCACCGCCGCGAGCATGCGCGCACCGATTGGGACAAAGGCGGCCTTCCGCGCGAAGATTGGGAGCAGCTCCTCAAAGAAGCCACCAAACGCGCCGAAGCGGCGGGCCATTGGCGCTTCTCCGCGCCCAAGCAGTATGGCGGCAAAGACGGCTCGAACCTCTGGATGGCGGTGATCCGCGAGCACTTTGCGAGGAAAGGCCTGGGCCTCCACAACGACCTTCAGAACGAACACTCCATCGTCGGCAACTTTCCCTTTGTCGCGATGTTCGACCAATGGGGCACCGAGGAGCAGAAACAGGAGTTCATCACGGGCGGCTTCAACCGCGAGCGCCGGGTCGCGTTTGGGCTGACCGAACCCGATCACGGCTCGGACGCCACGCATATGGAGACCACCGCCATTCGTGAGACGCGCGACGGGGGCGACGGCTGGCTGATCAACGGCGAGAAGATGTGGATCACCGGCATGCATGTCGCGACGCATTGCGCGATGTTCGCGCGCACCAGCGGCGAGGCGGGCAGCGCGTCGGGCATCACCTGCTTCCTCGTCCCCAACCCCACGCCCGGCGTGGAAATCGAGGAGTGGATGTGGACCTTCAACATGCCGACCGATCATCCGCGCCTTTCGGTCAAGGACGTATGGGTGCCGGATAGCGCGATCCTCGGGGTTGAAGGGCGCGGTCTCGCACTGGCGCAAAGCTTCGTTCACCAGAACCGCATTCGTCAGGCGGCGTCCTCGTGCGGGGCGGCGATGTTCTGCATCGATGAAAGCGTCAAATACGCCCGCGCCCGCAAACCGTTTGGGCAGGCGCTATCCAAGAACCAGGCGATCCAGTTCCCGCTGGTCGAGCTCGCGACGCAGGCCGAGATGCTGCGCCTCCTCATCTTCAAGACCGCTTGGGAGATGGACACCATGCCCCACGAAGAGATTGAGCGCACGATCAGCGACAAGGTCTCGATGTGCAATTACTGGGCAAACCGATTGTGCTGTGAGGCGGCGGATCGCGCGATGCAGGTGCATGGCGGCATCGGCTATTCGCGCCACACGCCGTTCGAGCACATCTATCGCCACCACCGCCGCTATCGCATCACCGAGGGCTCCGAAGAGATCCAGATGCGCAAGGTCGCGGCCTATCTGTTCGGCTATTTGGGCCCGAAAAAGGGGATGTACGACTAGGCCTGGGGCGTGCGCCCCTCGGGCAGATCGATCCCATCCTGGCGCAGGGCGCTGCCTTTCGAGGCGAAGAATAGCACCACCCCGGCCGCGACCATCAGCGCCATATAGAGCACCGATTGCGGCTCCAACTGTGACATCAGCCAACCGATATAGCCAACCGCAACGGGAATGATGAGGGCCCAATGCAGCCCCATATCCTCGCGCAGCCCCGCATCGTTCCGCCACCACATGGCGACCAGCGCGGCGATGATGATCAAAAAGCCCAATTGCTCAACGCTGACCGCCAGAATGGCGAGCAGCTCGAATGTGCCTGTGAGCGACATGGCGGCCACCAGCGCGCTAAATCCGCCGATGGCGACAATCGGGGTTTTGAAGCGCGGCGATACGAAGGCGAAGATGTGCGGCAGCAGACCGCGCCGGGCCATGCCATAGGCCAGCCGGGGCACCAGAAAACTCAGGTTCAATTGCAGAGTGCCAATCGAGAAAATCGCCGCGATACTCACGAGCAGGCTGCCGGTCGGACCGAGCAGCTTTTCGCCCATGGCGGCCAGCGGGATGTCGACTTGCGAGGGGTCAGGGGAGACCGAATTGTACGCCAGTTGCACCAGCGCGTAGAACAGCGCGACACCGATTAGGTTGGTCGCCAGCGCGCGGGTCATCGTCTTGCGCGGTTCCCTGGATTCGCCCGCCGCGTAAACCGCCACGTCGCAGCCTGAAAAGGCGAAGGCCAGCAGCAACGCAATCGATTCAAATTCGCCAAAGGCGGGCAGGGTCACCTCAGTGGGAACGCCGTTTTGCGCAAAACCCAGCGCGATGAGCACCACGAAGGGCGAGAGCTTGAGTACGGTGCCAAACGCAATCGCGTTGATTGAGCGCGATGTGCCCGTCGCGGTGATTGCGAAGAATACAGCGATCAACGCACCAATCGTGACGAGGCGGATGGCCGGGTCATCGAAGACGGGAAAGATCGCGGCGAGGTAAGACACCATCACGTGGTAGCTGGCCGAGCAGCCTGCGATATTGACGCTTAGCGAGAACCATCCGACCAGAAAGCCGGTCGCCGGGCCAAAGGCGTGCTCAGCGTAGAGTTGCCCGCCGCCCGATTGGCGAAAGCGGGTCGAAAGTTGGCAACAACCGCGACTACGCAGCCATTTAGCCCAGCGAAGATCAGGATTGCAATTGGCGAAAAGCTGCCCGCTGCCGCGAACAGTAGCGCGGGCAGGGCAAAGATGCCCGATCCCACAACGCCGTTGAGGCTGTTGAGAATGGCTCCGCCAAGCCCGACCACGCGCGGTGGTTTCTCATCGTATGAAATGCTGTGTCCCCCAAGCGCTTATGCGCGACGTGAGGAGCTTAGGGAAAAGCCTGATAGTGTCTAGCCTCTTCGCCGCCACCAACTGGCGAGCAGGCTTCCGATCAATACGTGCCATACGGCCGAGATCGCGGCAGGCACAGGCGCGAGGGCGGCTTGCTGCGCGCTCGCAAATTGCGCGGCGAAGGCGGGCGTTTTGGCGAGGCCTGAGCCAAGGCCGGAGTTCTGCATGCCAACCTCGATGGAGACGGTGCGTTGCTCCGCGCCGCTGAGGCCGAGGGCACGGGCAAGGCCGTAGCCGAGGCTGAAACCCAGCAGGTGGAGGAGGAAGGTTGCGAGAAGCAACACCCCGGCGTGCTCAGCGATTTGCGCCCTTGCTCCGCCGACGATCCCGCCCACGATCCAGATCACCAGCAGGATCGCGATCAGCGGCAAAACGCCGCTAACCGCCCCCGCCGCGCGTGGGAAAAGGCGGTTGAGAAGCGTGCCCGCAATCACCGGGATAAGGACGATGGCGACCATGTTCCGAAGCAGGTTCCAGCGGTCAATCTCGACATAGGCGCCCGCTAGCTCTCCGGTCAGCAGCGGCGTCAGCGCAATCGCGGCCAGCGTCGACAGCATCGTCATGGTCACCGACAAGGCGACGTTTCCGCGCGCGAGATAGGCGACGATGTTGGACGCGGTGCCGCCCGGACAGCACGCCACGAGAATCAGGCCCACGGCAAGGCCCTGCTCCAGATCAAGCAGGCGCGCGATGCCCCAACCCGAGAGCGGCATGACGATGAATTGCAGCCCCACGCCAATCGCCACCGCGCGCGGCAATTGGGTGAGCTGGCGGTAATCGGCAAAGGTCAGCGTCAGCCCCATTGCGAGCATGATCAGCCCCAGCGCCACCGAGAGCATCGGCTGCCCGGCGACGAGCACGCTGCCATCGGTCATCCATGTGAAAATCGATGGTTCAAACCACGCCAGCGCCACCCCGAGCAGGGTCAGAACCGCAAAATTGTTGGTGATCTTTTCAAGCACGCGCGTCCCCTTTGCCCGGCCTCTATCCGCATTTTTCGGGCGCGCAAATGGGACTGTCCAACTTATGAGACACCATATCGTGACAATTCAGGAGGTTAAACCTAGAGCTTGCGACTTGGGGTCTGACAGGAGAAATTTTCACATGCGCCGTTCCATCGCTCGTCACATTTCCGCCGCTCTGCTTTCGGGTTCGATGCTCGCAAGCGCCAGCGCGGCTCTCGCTCAGAAAGACAAAGACGGAGAGGACGCGAAGTGGGACGTTGAGGCCGCCAAAGGCGCTGAGATCAAGCAAGTCCCCATCACCACCGATGAAGGCACGTGGATGGATGTCGATGTGTCGCCGGATGGCCGCTTCATCGCTTTTACGCTGCTGGGCGATATCTACACCGTGCCGATGTCGGGCGGCGCGGCGACGCGCATCGCTGAGGGCATGGCGTGGGAAGTGCATCCGCGCTTCTCGCCCGATGGCTCGCGCATCGCCTTCACCTCGGATCGCGGCGGGGGCAACAATATCTGGATCATGAACGCGGACGGGTCGGACAAACGCCAGCTGACCAAGGAAAGCTTCCGCCTGCTCAACCAGCCCACCTGGTCCCCCGATGGCGAATTTATCGCGGCCAAAAAGCATTTCACCACCCAGCGCTCGCTCGGCACGGGTGAGATCTGGATGTACCATGTCTCTGGCGGTGGCGGGGTTCAGGTGGTCGAGCGGCGCAACGAAGAGCTGCAAAAGGAATTGGGCGAACCGATCTTCGCGCCCGATGGCAAGTCGATCTATTACACCCGCAACACGACGGGCGGGAACACGTTCATCTACGCGCAGGATTCCAACGCCGGGATCTTTGCGATTGAACGTCACGATCTGGACACCGGAGAGGTTTCCACCGCGGTCGACGGCTATGGCGGCGCGGTGCGCCCCGCGCCTTCGCCCGATGGCAAGGAAATCGCCTTTGTCCGGCGCGACAAAAACACCTCGCAGCTGTGGGTCAAGGATATCAAGAGCGGGCGCGAGCGCATGATCTACGACGCGCTTGATCTGGACGTGCAGGAGACCTGGGCGGTGACCGGCGTCTATCCCAATATGGACTGGACGCCCGACAGCGCCTCGATCGTGTTCTGGGCGGGCGGAAAGCTGAACCGGGTGGACCGCGACGGGGCGAACCACGCGGTCATCCCCTTCCGCGTCGACGACACGCGCGGCATGGCCGACGCGCCGCATCCGGTGATCGAGGTGTCGCCGGACCGCTTCACCACCAAGATGGCAAAGTTCGGTACGCTCTCGCCCGATGGCAGCCGGGTCGTGTTCGAAACGCTGGGCAAGCTTTACACCAAATCCGCGCGCGGGCGCGACGCCGCGCGCCCGATGACGGGCGACACGAGCGACGCGGTCGAGCTCTATCCCGCCTTTAGCCGCGACGGATCGCAGATCGCCTTTGTGCGCTGGAGCGATGAGGGGCTGGGCGAGATCGTGGTCGCCAACGCCAACGGCGCGAATGCGCGCGTGGTCTCGTCCGCGCCGGGCCATTACGCGAGCCTCGCCTGGTCGCCCGACGGCACCATGATCGCCTATGAAAAGCGCACCGGCGGCTATCTGACCGCGCCTGAGCAGTCGGAAAATCCCGGCATCTATCTCCAGAATGTGGGCGGCGGCGATCCGATGATGGTCACGCGTTCGGGCTCCAACCCGCAATTTGGCGCGGCGAATGACCGGATCTACATGATCGGGCGCGCGGGCGAGAAATTGGCGCTGATGTCTTCCGATCTCGACGGAGAGAAAGAGCGCACGCACGCGACCGGCAGCCTCGTCAACGATTTCCGTATCGCGCCCGATGGCAAGACCATCGCCTTTCGCCAGAATTACGAAGTGTTCGCGATGCCGGTAATCCCCGGCGGCAAGCCGGTCGATGTGAACGAAGACAAGGGCCCGGTGCCGATCACAAAAATATCGGATGGCGGCGCGGATTTCCTCGGTTGGGCGCGCGGGGGCGAGACCTTGTTCTGGTCGCTCGGCCCGGATCTCAAACAGGCGCAGGTCAGCGATTTCTTCGCCTCCGCGCCCAAGGGTGAGGGCGATGCGAAGGGCTATGAAACGCCCGACAGCGCGATGTCCATGGCGGTGACCGTGAACAAGGCCGCGCCTTCGGGCACCGTCGTCATCACCGGCGCGAAAGTGCTCACCATGGCCGCTGGTCTTGATACCCGGGACGCCGGCGTGATTGAGAACGGCGTCATCGTCATCGAAGGCGACCGGATCGCTGCCATCGGCGCAGCGGGCGAGGTGGACGTGCCCGAAGGGGCCACCATGGTCGACGCCAGCGGTAAAGTCGTGATGCCCGGCTTTGTCGACGCGCACCACCACGGGCCGCACGGCACGGGCGAGTTGGTCCCGCAGCAAAACTGGAGCCTTATCCAGGATTTGGCGCTGGGGACCACGACGACGCACAACCCATCGAGCGATGCGAGCCTCATCTTTGCCTCGGCCGAACGCCAGCAAGCGGGCACCTTGCTCGCCCCGCGCATCTTCTCCACCGGAGAGATCGTTTATGGGGCCAAAGCCCCTAGCGTTTATGCCCGGATCGACAACTATGACGAAGCGCTGGCGCATGTGCGACGGATCAAGGCGCAGGGCGGCATTTCGATCAAGAACTATAACCAACCCCGGCGCGAACAGCGCCAGATGGTCGTGCGCGCCAGCGTTGAGGAAAACATGCTGGTGGTCGCCGAGGGCGGCTCGCTGTTCGGCATGGATATGAACCTGATCGCGGATGGCAATTCGACCATCGAGCACAACGTGCCCGGCGATGTCTTTTACGAAGACGTGCTGCAGTTCTTTGGCCAGTCGAACACCAATTACACGCCGACCCTGGTGGTGACCTATGGCGGGCTGGCGGGCGATCCCTATTGGCGTCAGGCAACCGATGTTTACGATCACCCGCTGATGATCCACACCCCGCCCAAGGTTCTGCTGGCGAGCAGCGGGCGGCGGGTGAAAGCGCCGGAATGGGCCTTTGTCGATGATGACGCCGCGCGCGAGGCGAAGAAGATCTCCGATCGCGGGGTCACGGTTTCCATCGGCGCGCACGGCCAGCAACCCGGCATCGGCGCGCATTGGGAAATCTGGAGCTTTGCGCGCGGCGGTTTCAGCGCGGTCGAAGCGCTCAAGACCGCGACGATCTACCCCGCGCAATCGCTTGGCATGGAAAAGGACGTGGGCAGCCTTGAGGTCGGCAAGCTGGCTGATCTGCTGGTGCTGAGCGCGGATCCGACCGCCAATGTGCGCGACAGCGACAAGATCGAAAGCGTCATGCTGGGAGGGCGGATGTACGATGCAAAAACCATGCAGGAAGTCGCCACCGGCGAGGGCGGGCGGCGCGCCTATTGGTGGGAAAGCGGCATGGGCGGCAGCGCGGGCGGTTCGGAGGAAGCGACCCATGCGGGCAGCGGCCATGGCCACGGCGACGGCGACGGAGACAGCCACTCCTACTAGGCGCTGATACTGGACGCCGGTACGGGGCGCTGAAAATCAGCACTCCGCCTCCATCAGCTTCTTCAAGTCCCCCAGGGCCTTGGCGCGAAGCTGGTGGACGCGCGGCACGCTGACTTCGAGCACCTCGGCAATTTCGGTGAGGTTCAGTTCTTCGACGTAGAACAACTGAAGCACCAGCATCAAGCGTTCAGGCAGGCGCTGCATCGCCGCGATCAGCCGTTCGCGGTCTTCCATATCGGACAGCGCCTCGAAAGGGTCGGGCCCTTCGGCGGCGAAGGCGGTGTTGGTCTCGTCATATTCGTCCGAGATCGAGGTGAGCGTGATCGCGCCCGCTTCGATATCGAGCAGTTCGGCGTCGCTTATGCCCAGCTTGCGCGCGATTTCGGCGCGGCTGGGATCGCGGCCCAGGGCGCTGCGCAGCGCGTCGTGCGCCGCGTCGTAAGCGGCGCGTTTCTTGCGCGCGCCACGGGTGTCGTTGAGAAGCCGGCGGATCTGGTCAAGCATTGCCCCGCGCACGCGGATCTTGGCGTAGGCGGCGAACCCGTCTTCGGTGGGTCCGGTGTGTTTCTGCGCGCATTGCGTGAGCGCCAGGATGCCGGTCTGGATGAGATCCTCGACCTCCAGCCCTTCGCGGCCCATCCCGTAAACATGCCAGGCCGATCGCCGCACAAGCGGCATGAAACGGCGCACGCGGTCTTCGACGACCTCGCGGCTGACGGAGGCGTAGGATGCGCCAAAGGCGGTGGGATCATGCTTCATGCGGCCATCGGTGGGTTGGGTTGGGGAACGGGCTGAGCGAGAGCGGCGGGTGCTTGAGGCGTGGCGGCGGGGGCATCGCCGCCGATCAGGCCAACGACATCCACCGCTTGCGAAGCGGGCAATTCGTTGATCGACAGCACCGCGCAGCGGCTGGCGCGCTGTTTGAGCAGGCGGGTGAGCGCGCGGCGCGCCGGGGGCTGGACGATCAGAGCGACGGGCGCGCCCGCCTCTTCGATGATCGCGGCGACCTGATCAACGATCATCGCTCCGCAATCGGGCTCGATCAGCGGTTGCCCGGTCGCCGGGTCGCTCATCCCGCCAAGGATCGCGCCTTCCAGATTGGCGTCCAGCGTGACCACTTTGAGCGCTTCGCCCGGCGCGCAAATCCGCGCCACCAATCGCGCGCCCATATCCGCGCGCACCGCGTCGATCAGCGGGTCGAAATCGGTCGACTTTTGCAGCGCCATGGCCAGGCTGGTGAAGAGCGGTTGGGGATGCGCCAGACCGATGCCGTCGGCGATCAACGCGCGCAGCACGCGGGTGAGCGCGGCAAGGTTGAGCGGATCGGGATGGACCGCTTCGATCAAAGCCGGGCTGGTCACTTTCAGAGCCTCGACCAATTCGCTGACCTCTTCGGGGCCGAGCAGATCGGCGGCTTGATCCAGTAACGCCTGATTGGCGTGGGTGGCGATGACGGTGGATGGGTCGACGGCCATGAACCCTTCGGAGACGGCAAAGTCGCGCGTGGCGGGCTCAATCCAAAGGGCGGGGCAGCCGAAACTGGGATCCAGCGTCCCTTCGCCCGGCACGCCGTGCATCGGGTTGAGGACATCGCCGGTGTTGATCGCCAGCAGTTTGGCGGGCCGCACCAGCCCGCGCGCAATCGTGACCCCGCCCAGCTGCACCGCGTAATCCTGCGCGCCCATATGGAGCGAATCGCGGATGCGGAACTGCGGCAGGACAAAGCCAAGCTCGCGCGAGAGCTGTTTGCGGATCCCTGTAATGCGCGTCATCAGCGGCGCGCCCGCCCTTTCATCGACCAGATTGACCAGCGAATAGCCAAGCTCAATCGTGACCAGCGTTTGGTCAGAGACATCGGCGAGATCGATCTGGTCGGGCGATTTTTCCTCAGTGGGCTCGGCCTCTTCGATCTCGGGCTGGGCCGCGCGCTGGCGGATCGCCCACCAGATGCCGCCCGCTATTCCAGCGGCGGGCAGGAAGATCATCTGCGGCATGGCGGGGACCAGCCCGATGGCGGCGAGGATGATCGATACGGGCAGCCATGTGCGCGTGTCGGCAAACTGCCCGCCAATCTGCCCCGATAGGTCGCGCTTGTCCGACACGCGCGTGACGATGGCGGCGGCGGCGATGGAGAGCAGCAGCGCGGGCACCTGCGCAACCAGCGCGTCCCCAACGGCCAGCGTGATGTATTGCTCGCCCGCTTCGGCGGCGCTCATGCCATGGCTGATCATGCCGAGCGCGAGCCCCGCGATGACGTTGACGCCCAGGATCAGCAGCGCCGCAATCGCATCGCCCTTCACGAATTTGGACGCGCCATCCATGGAGCCGTAAAAGTCCGCCTCGACGGTTACCTGGCTGCGGCGTTCGCGCGCTTCTTCGGCGGTGATCAGGCCCGCGGCGATATCCGCGTCAATCGCCATCTGCTTGCCCGGCAGCGCGTCGAGCACAAAGCGCGCGGAAACCTCGGACACGCGGCCCGCGCCCTTGGTGATGACGATCATGTTGATGATCAGCAGGATGGTGAAGACGAACAGGCCCACGGCGAAATTGCCGCCGACGAGAAACTCGCCAAACGCCTCGATAATCTCGCCCGCCGCCGCGCCGCCTTCATGCCCGCTCACCAGCACGACGCGGGTTGAGGCGACGTTGAGGGCAAGCCGCAGCAACGTGGCGAAGAGCAAAACGCTCGGGAACGCGCTGAAATCGAGCGGCGTGCGCACGTTAAGCGCCACCATCAGCACCGCGACGGCGATGGCGATGTTGAGGACGAAGAACATGTCCAGCATCAGCGTCGGGATCGGCAGCACCATCAGCGCAAACAGCGCAAAGATGCCCACGGGCAGCGCCATCGCGCCCGGCGCGCTGCGGAGCTGCTCGACGAACGAGGTGGAGGGAGCGGTGATCACGCGAGACTATCCTTCATCACTGGCCATCCATCACAGGCCCATCGCGCGCAGGCGCTCATAGGCTTGGCGAATGCGCTGGGTCGCATCAGGCGAGGCCAAATCGCTCGCGCCGCTGGTGGTGAAGCTGGAACCCAGCAGGCCTGACATCGAGCGTGAGCGGGTCGTGGGGGCGGCCAGCGGCGGCAGCGGCGCGCCGGGCAGCGAAAGCGTGCTACTCGCCGGGATGCGCGGCGCGGCGATGGCGGAGCCGCCGCTGATCTGCGGGGGCTGAGCGGGACCGAACACGTCCTCAGACGTGATCAGATAGGGCACACCCGCGTCTCGCCCGCTGGGATAGCGCGTGGCGAAATTAGCGACGCGCCGGGAAAAACCAAAGGTGTCGCCAGAACCACTGTCCGATGCGATCGACGGTGCGGAGGCCATGGCGCGGTCCATTTTGGCGTCGAGGAAGTTCATCACGCCCGCTAGGCTGCGGGGCTGGCCACCGGCTTCGAAAAACACCGCGCGATTGGCGGCGGCGGGGCGGCGGAACAGGCTGGCGGCGCTTTGCGCGGGATCGGCCTGCAACGCGGAGAGAAAGCGGCCTGCGCCCCCGGCGCCCAGAAAATGCGCGAGATACAGTTCGCCCGCTGCGGGCTGGCGGCCCAGGATCGGCATCAAATGCGCGCGGTTGTCTTCGGCCAGACCCGCCGCCATCAGCGAAGCGATCTCAGGATCCTCGCGCAGAGCCAGGATCGCGCTACGCTGCGCGGGGTCCGTGACATAGGCCGCGCCGTTGCGGGTGACCTGAATCTGGTCCGCGATATCGCCAAGGCCAAAGCGCGCGCCGTGCCGTTTGACGGTATCGAGCCATGTGCTTTCGATGAATTGATAAAGGCCCGACGCGCTTGAGGTGCGCGCGCGCGCTTGCGGGTTCATCCCGCTTTCAACCTGCGCCTGAGCGACGAGGTAATCGAAGGCGACACTGGTGGAGCGCGCCGCGTTCGCGATGGCTTGTTCAACGCTGATCGGTGGAGCGCTGGTGACCTGACGTGTTGCTGCGGCGCGCGCGGGTTGGGCGTTGATTGCGGTTCGCGCTTCGCTGGCGGCGGCGCTCAGCGCGGCTTGCGGCAGGCCAAGCTGGGAAGCGATTGGGGATGAAGTCGGAGTGCTCACGGTGTTGCTCGCCTCGGCGCCTGTCCTTGCGCACCCGGTATGGGCGCGGGTTCGGCTGTGACGGTGCAACCCGCGTGCCAGAATGGCGCGCGGCGCGGTTTTCGAAGGCGCCTTAAGGGTTCACGCTTAGAGCGCCTGGGCGAGTATACTGCCCCGCCTGATAGGCCACGCGCGGTGCGCCCAAAGCCTCAAGCCGCGAAGCGACATTCGCCGCCAGCAAATTGCGCACGCGGCGGTTCACGTCGTTCAAGCGCTGCGCGGTCTCCACCAGCGGGCGGGTTTCTGCATCAAGCGCGTCGGTATTCACCAGCGCCAGCGTATCGCATAGAGCGCCTTTATCGCGCGCGGCTTCAAACAGGCCATCGGCGTCGAGGGTGGCAAGCGCTTGCCGCTCGTCTTCAAGAACGGCAATCATCTGCCGCAAGGTTGCCGGAAGCGGTGCCTTCACCGCATGGGCCGAAGTGTCGGCAGGCGTGCTGGCGGTCTGGGTCACTTGTCGACCAATCCAAATCCGACGCGGGCCGCGATGATCGCATCGGCAATCTTGGTCGGGACGAGCGGATAGGTGCCGTCTTTCAGCGCTTCACGGATCTCGGACACGCGGTCGGCGTCGACCGGCGGCTTGGACGGGTCAATCGTCGGGCCCACTTCGAGCGCAACGCCGGGCTTGCCGGACGCCGCCTGGGAGGACCGATTGGAGGTCTTGGCCCCCGTTACCAGTTGCGAGCGGTCGTTTTCGGACAGGCCGCGAGCGGGGGTCACACCTTGTAATTTGCTGAGTTCAAAAGAAGTCATGGAAGCTACTCCGGTGGGCGTTGTGGAGAAGAGAACGGCGGTGCGCAGAGGATTTTAAGGGAGCCTTTAGACTTTTTTGCCGCCCTTTCCTTCGGTTTCGATTGGGCCTCAGCCCACCGGAATGATCGCAAGGCCTGGGCGTTCGATGCGTGCGCGCACAGGCTGTGCCTCGCGCGTGGTGCGCACGCTGATCCAGTCGCCGATGGCGCCGTTTTCCATCGCTTCGCCCGGTTGCTGGACCGTGAATCCGCGTCCGCGCACGCTCACTGTGATCGGATCGCCGCGCTTGATCACCGGCGCGCGCGGCGCGGGCAGAGAGCGCCCGCGCGCGCCGGCGGAATACGCGGAGTTCGTGGAGGCCGCCCGCGTCGCGACAAAGATGCGCCACGGCCCGCTGCTCCCGTGCGTTTGCAGGCATTCGACCTTGACCGCAGCGCGCGTCGTGCCGTGCCAACTGGTGGTCAGCGGGGCCGCACAGGCCGCCAGTCGCAAGCGCCGATCCGCAGGCGCGCGCGCGCCGCCGGTCTCACCGATGGCTGCCCCGGTGAAGGCCGCGACCGCGCGATCAATCTCAGCGGGTGCGACCACCGCAGCGCTCGACCGGGCCGAGGCAATGGGCGCGCAAACCAGCGCCGCCACGGGGCCAAGCAGGGCGGCGAGGCGCAAAAAGCGGGTGTGTCGTATCTGGGGCATCGTGGTTTCATCCTCGGATCAGCGGCGGGTCTCATCGCCACAAAGTGTCGCCCCACAACCTAGCAAGGCTCGTGCCAAGGGTGTGCGAGAGCGGCCATCAATCACCTCCGGGTTCGGCCCTTACGCACTTACCCTTGGTCAAGGAAAAGCGACTGCCTAACCGCGCGCGCTCTACACCGCAGGCAGTTCAAACAAACCGCCGCGTGATCTCTTCGATGACCCTCATGTCCAAAATATCCCGTTCCCGTCAGCCCGCCTCTGAGCGAGTGCCTGCGCCAGATCAGGACCAGCGCGGGCCTGAAACTTGCAAAACCATCTCTCCGCTCGTGCGTCAGGCGCGCAGCGAGTTGCTCGAAAGCATCGCCGATTTCGCGATGAAGCACGATTTGGAAGTCAACGGGCCCAACCTCGCGGCGATCTGCAACGGGCTTTCGGGCGCCAATTCCGAACTGGCGCAGGCGTTTGCCGCGCGGGAAATCAACGGGGAGCCGATCGATCAGCGCTGGCTGGATTCGGTGGTGCGGCTTGATCCGGATGCGAGTGATCGCCTGACCGAGCTTGATAAGCTGATGGACCAACTCGAATATTCGCTCATCCGGTTCGGCCAGACAGCCAAATCCGCCGCCGACGAGACGAGCGATCAGCGCGGCGCGCTGGACGCGCAGATCAGCGCCATGGGCGAAGCCGGCATGGCCGGCGGGCGCGACGTGTCGCGTGTGATCGATTTGTCGCGCACCATGCTTCAAAGCATCGAGCGGGTCGAAATCGCGATGGTCAAAAGTCAGGCGGAAACCGAAAGCTTGCGCGAAAGCCTCGCCAAAGCGCGGATGGAGGCCGATGTCGATCACCTGACGCGGCTTCCCAACCGTCGCGCCTTCGAACGGCGCCTTGCGGCGGCCGCAGAGCGCGCGCTGGTCAAGGGGCAGCCTGTGTGCGTCGCGTTTTGCGATATCGATCACTTCAAGGCGGTCAACGACACGCACGGCCACGAAGCGGGCGACCGCATTTTGTGCGCCGTGGCCAGCACGCTCAACAGCGTGGCGAGCGACGATTGCTTTGTTGCGCGTCACGGCGGGGAGGAGTTCGTGCTGCTCTTCTACGGCCTCGAGATGGACGACGCCTATGCCAAATTGGACGGGGTGCGCCGCGCCATGGCGCTCAAACAATTGATGAACCGGGAAACCGGGCGTCCCTTTGGCAAGGTGACGTTTTCGGGCGGATTGGCTCAGGTCACAAACCACGAAAACCCGCGCGCCGCGCTCGAACAGGCGGACGCTGCCTTGTACGAGGCCAAGCAGGACGGGCGCAATCGGATTGTCGCGGCAAGCTGACGCCCTTGGTCGCCCGGCTTTGGCCTCGCTTCATCTCGAATTATCGCAAAGGTTGATCGTAGCCGAGACTGGCGTGGATGGCTCTCACTTCGCCTTCGCGAATGATTACTCGCGCGCGAACGCCCATGGACCTGGCCGTGGCCGCCATACTGCGCGCGTCGGACCAAGCTTGCTCTTCTTGCCCCGGCTGATGCTGCGCGACAATGGTCAAAGCGGCGCGCGGATCGCGCGGCTGCTGGGCTAACCATTCGCCCAAGCTCGGCAGTCCGGGGCCGGGGCGGTAAAGCGCCTGCGACGGCGCTATCGGACTAGGTGACGCGGCGCTGACGTGGGGGGCGTCCTCTTCCTCTGCGCCCGCGCTCAGCGCAGCGGCGCTGGACAGAAACAGGATCAGCGCGAGATCCGCCAGGATAAGCTGCCACGAATTGGCGTTGCGAGAAAAGGCCGCCATTGCGTGTCAGGCCGCCGATTTGATCGGAGTCACGCGCGCGCCACCGATGCCGGTTTTGCCCGCGCCGGGCACCGCATCCGCGATTTCGCGCGCTAGCCATTCGATCAGGATCGCGCGGGCCTCCCGCTCACGCTCTGCGCGCCGGGCCACCGCATGGGCGAGCGGGAGAAACAGCAAATGCGCGGCCAACACGCCGTAGAGCGAGGACAGCACCGCTGTGGCAATCGCGCCCAACGTAAGAGCGTTGCTCTCGGCCCCGGCGCCCGGCGCGAGTTGGGTCATCGAAAACAGCGTACCGACGAGGCCAAAGATCGGGGCCAACTCGCCCGCTTGCTCAAACACCCGCACCGCGCGCTCGCTCTCGCGCCGTTTGAGCGCGAAGGCCTCGTCATGCGCGGCGCGCAGAGCTTTGATTGATCCCGCGCGCAGGAGAGCCTTGATCGCGCGGGCGAGGTCTCTATCCGGCGGCATCGCGCTTTCCGCGCCCAGCACGCCGCGCTCGCGAATGGCGCGCGCCCAGCGGGCGATGGCGGTGCGGTTGGCGTTTTCGTCGAAGCGTGCGCGTGTGAGAGCGGCCGCAGCGCGCAGGGCGCACGCCATATCGCCGAACCCCGCCCGCGCGAGGGTCGCAATCAGCGTCCCGGCCAGCACAATCCCCAGCGCGCTCGGATCCCATAGAGTGACGCCGAGCGTGGCGAGATCGAGCCCGCTGACATCGGGTGGGGGAGCGGGCGCGGCGGTCATCACAGAGAGAACGGCGCTAGCGTGGCCCGCTTAAGGGCGCGCGCGTAGGTTTTTGTGCGGATACGTGCGGGGCAGAAGCTTGCCACTACGGCGGCAAGAGCTTGCCGCACGCCGCGCCGCACGCGCTCTTTCGGGGCGAAAGGCGCTCAGTTCACGGGTCTGGCGCGCGTTTGGCACGCGCTCTGCATTGGATCGGCTGACGAAAAATCACCCCTTGGGATCACGAGAGATCATGAGCGAAAACCTGTTTGGAATTCACGGCGCCGCGCTGGAAGTGCGCTCCAAGCGCATGGGCGTGCTCGCCTCCAACATCGCGAACGCCGCGACGCCGGGCTACAAGGCGCGCGATGTTGACTTTGCTGCCGCGCTCGACGCGAAACTGGCGCAAGGGCGCGCCTCCGCGCCGGCGCTGAGCGCGGGCGAAGACGCCGCGCTCTTGTACCGCACGCCCACCATGGCCAGCCTCGATGGCAACACCGTGGAGCTCAACCGCGAACAGCTCGCCTTTGCTGAAAACGCGCTCGCCTATTCGGCCACGCTGAGTTTTGTGCAGGGCAAGGTCAACACGCTCACCCGCGCGCTGAAAGGGGAGTAGAGCGATGTCCGACGGCCGTCCCGTAACCCTGTTCAACCTGACCGAACGCGCGATGTCCGCGCAATTGGTGCGCATGAACGCGGCGACCTCCAACTTGGCGAACGCCGGGTCCGTCGCTTCGAGCGCGGACCAGGCCTATCGCCCGATCCGCGCGGTGTTCACCGCCGAGGTTGACCGCGCGAGCGGCCTTACCTCCGTTTCCAGCGGCGCCTTGGTGCGCGCTGAGACCGAGCCCACCAAACGCTACGACCCCGGCCACCCGCTCGCCGACCGCGACGGCAACGTGTTCGAGGCGGGCGTCGATGAAAGCGCTGAGATGGTCGAGATCATGGAAAGCGCGCGCCAGTACCAGAACATGGTTCAGGCGATGCAGACCGCCAAGCAGCTGATGCTGGAAACGCTGAGGAGCAAGTAATCGTGACCACCCCAATCGGACAACCCATCGCAAACAACGCGGTCTCTAGCGCAGGTGTTCAAGAGGCGCTCGACCAGCTCAACACGCCTTCGGCGCTGTCGGGTGCGGGCGGGCTTGGCTCGCTGGACCAGGCCGATTTCCTGCGGCTGCTGACGACGCAGCTGGCCAATCAAGACCCGCTGGAGCCGACCGATAATGAGGAGATGCTGGCGCAGTTGGCGCAGTTCTCCCAGCTGGAGGCGGCGACCGATTCCACGATTGTCCTTAACGAAATCTCGGAAAAGCTCGACGCGCTGACGGTGGCGCAGGAGGCCGCCATCGAGGCTGCGCAGTCCGCCGCGGAGGCCGCCGGCCGGGCTGCGGACGCCGCCTCGCGCGCGGTGACCCCGCAGCTTCCCTGATCTTCGACCCTCGAACCAAAGTCCCTGACCAACAAAGGAAAAACCCATGTCCTTCTTCACTTCGCTTTCGGGTCTGCGCAACGCCCAGACCGACCTCGGCGTCATTTCGCAGAACATCGCCAACGCGGAAAGCGTCGGTTTCAAGAAGAGTTCGGCCAGCTTCTTCGACCTCGTGCCGACCGGCGCGGGCACCGATCCGCGTCTGACGCCGGGCATCGGCTCCGCGCTAGCGGGCATTACGCAGGACTTCTCGCTTGGCACGCTCGAGACCACGGGGCGCGGGCTGGACCTTGCGATCAGCGGAAACGGCTTCTTCGCCACCCGCGATCTTCAGGGGACCAGTTTCACGCGCAACGGTTCGCTTTCGATCGTCTCCAACGGCGGGCTTCAGGATTCCACCGGCTCCAGCGTGCAAGGCTTCGCGATCCCCGGGGGAGCGCCGCCCGCAACGACCGATGTCGTCGTTCCCCTGACCCAGCCCAACCCGGATGGAAGCGCCAACCCGGCGGGCTCCGCGCTTGCCAGCGTGTCGGTCGATAAGCGCGGCGTCGTGAGCGCGTCTTATGCCAGCGGCGACGTGGTCGAAGTCTACCAGATCGCTCTGGCGACGTTCCCGGCCAATGACGGCCTGCGCCCGATCGGACAGACCAAGTGGGCGGCCACCGGCGAGAGCGGCAACGCCGAATATGGAGCTCCTGCGCAGGGGCAGTTCGGCGCGATCTTCTCCGGCTCGCTCGAACGGTCCAATGTGGACCTCGCCGAAGAGATGGTTTCGCTGCTGACCGCGCAGCGCAATTTCCAGGCCAACGCGCGCGCGATCGACACCGCGACGCAGATCTCTCAGACCGTTTTGAACCTGCGTTCGTAAGGCTCTGACGGATAGCGGGAACACAGCATGGATCGTTTGATTTACACCGCGCTCACCAGCATGAACGCGTCGATGGACCGGCAGCGGGCGGTGGCGAACAACCTCGCCAACGCCTCAACGCCCGGCTTTCGCGCCGAAGTGTTCGCGGTGACCTCCGCCACGCTCAAGAACGACGCCGCTCCCGAGGCCCGCGCGCTCGCGAGGGGAATGGTGCGCGGGGCCGATATGGCCACCTCGCAGGTGAACCAGACGGGTCAACCGCTCGATCTGGCGGTGCAGGGCAAGGCCTTGCTGGCGTTTCAGAATCCGCAAGGCGCTGAAGGCGGACCCGAGGTCTATTCGCGGCGCGGCGATCTGCGCGTGGCGGCCTCGGGTGTGTTGGAGAACGGCGAAGGGCTCGCGGTGCTGGGCGTGGGTGGCGGTCCGATCACGGTGCCCCAAGGCTTTGCGATCAGCGTCGCCGAAGACGGCACAGTGCTGGCCTCCGATCCCGCCGCGCCCAATGTCGCGGCTGAAGTGGTGGACCAGATCAAGCTGGTTTCGCCCGAAGGATCGCGGCTTTTGAAAGGGGTCGACAGCTTCCTGAAGGTGGTGGGCGACGGCGTGTTGCCGCCGGACCCCACCGCGCGCGTGACCAGCGGGGCGTTGGAGGATTCCAACGTCGAAACCGCGCAAACGCTCGTCGAGATGATCGACGCCCAGCGCGCCTTCGAACAGCGCGCCAAGATTATCAAGACCGCGCGCGACCTCGACGAAGCCTCCAGCCGCCTGATGTCCCAGCGCTAAAATTCTCAAAAGGATAGCTCCCCATGCCCAACTCCGCCCTCCATGTCGCCCGCACCGGGCTCGAAGCGCAAGACGCGCGCATGCGTGTCATCGCCAACAACCTCGCCAACATCGGCACCACCGGCTTCAAGCGCGACCGGGCCGATTTTGCCACGCTCGCCTATCAGGAACAACGCGTGGCGGGGCAGCAATCGACCAACCAGACCGCCTACGCCGTCGGCCTTAATCTGGGCACCGGCGTCGCGATAACGGGCACCAGCCGGATCGAGACGCAGGGTACGCTCAATCAGACGGGCAACACATTTGACCTGGCGCTCGATGGGCCGGGTTACTTTCAGGTGGAGCTGCCGCCGGGCGGCCAGATCGCCTTCACCCGCGCGGGCAATTTCACGATCTCGCCGCAGGGCAATCTGATCACGGGTCAGGGCTTTGCCGTGACCCCGCCGATCCAGATCCCGCAAGGCTCGCAAAGCGTCACGATCTCGCCCGATGGCACGGTCAGCGCGCTGCAGCCGGGGCAAGCGGTGCCGGTGCAGCTGGGCCAGCTGCAGGTCGCAAACTTCGTCAATCCGGCGGGTCTCAGGCAAATCGGCGACAACTTCCTCGTTGAAACCGCCGCCAGCGGTCCGGTTGAGCTCGGCATTGCCGGACAGTTTGGGCGCGGCCAGATCCGGCAGGGGATGCTTGAGGGCTCCAACGTCAACGTGGTCGAAGAGCTCGTCGAAATGATCGAGGCGCAGCGCGCTTACGAGATCAATTCCAAGATGGTGAGCGCGGTCGATGAGATGCTGCGCAACGCCAACCAGACCCTGTGAGTTCAAGGATCTTGAGCATGAAACGCCACGTTGTCGCCGCCGTTCTGGCGTTTTCCCTCTCCGCCTGCATGGGTGGCGGAGCGCGCGCGCCCGGCTTTTACGGCCCGCCGCCGCCCGGCCCGGTACAGACCGCTACCAACGCCGCTGTCCAGCCGTCCGAGCCCACGGCCAACGCGTTTGGCGCGCCTCAAGCCAGCGCAGGCTCAATCTTTCAGGCGAGCCAAGGCTACGCCGGTCTCGTCACCGGCACCCGCGCGCGCAAACTGGGCGACATGATCACCATCGTGCTGCGCGAAACCACCACGACGTCCAAGTCGACCACGGGGGCAACAGACCGCTCAGGCGAGTTCGGTTTGATCCCGCCCACGTCGGGTCCGCTCGATTTTCTGAACCCCAACGCTCTTAACGCCAGCGGCTCCGGGTCGTTCTCAGGCGGGGGCAACGCCGCCCAGCAAAGCCAGCTGAACGGCTCCGTCGCGGTCACAATCGCCGCGCTCTACCCCAACGGAACCGCCGAAGTTGTCGGAGAAAAGCAGATGTCGCTAAGCCAGGGAGACGAATGGGTGCAGTTCGCAGGCCGCGTGCGTCTGGTCGACATCGACGTCGACAACCGCTTGCCGTCCTCCGCCGTTGCGAACGCGCGGATCATTTATTCGGGCAAAGGCGCGGTCCAACAGGCCAGCCGCCCCGGATGGCTTAGCCGTTTCTTCAACGCCGTCTCGCCGTTTTGAGGGGGCTGGAAATGACGCGTCTGTTTTGCCTCATCCTCGCCGCTCTCGTTGCGCTGGCGCCCGCCGGCGCGGCGGCCGAGCGTATCCGTGATCTCGGCCAGTTTGAAGGGCTGCGCGCGAACCAGCTAACCGGCTACGGCGTTGTCGTCGGCCTGCAAGGGACGGGCGATGACAACTTGCAATATGTCACCGAAGCGATGCGCGGGATTTCGGGCCGATTGGGTCTGCAATTGCCGCCGGGCGTCAGTCCCAATTTGCGCAACGCCGCCGCCGTCATTGTCACCGCTGAGCTGCCCGCTTTTTCCAAGCCGGGGCAGCGAATTGATATCACGGTTTCGACTTTGGGACAGGCGCGCAGCTTGCGCGGGGGCGCTTTGGTGCTGACGCCGCTCTATGGCGCGGACGGCCAGATTTACGCGATGGCGCAGGGCAATGTCGCGGTCGGCGGGCTTGGTGTCTCGGGCCGCGACGGTTCGCAGCTTACGGTCAATATTGCGACCGTCGGTCGGATCGCCGATGGCGCATCGGTCGAGCGCGCGGTCGCGACCGGGTACGATCAGCAATCCACGCTCAAATTCAATCTTCACACCGCCGACTTCTTGACCGCCCAGCGCGTGCGCGACGCGATCAACGAAGCCTATCCGCAGACCGCCAGCGTCTCGGACGGGGTCAGCATCGAGCTCGCTCTGCCGCTGGGCCGCGACGCGCGTGCGGCGCGCATGGCGGCGATTGAAATGCTGGCGGTCACACCCGCCCCGGTGGCCGCGCGGGTGATCGTCAACAGCCGCACCGGGACCGTGGTGATCAACCAGGCGGTGCGCCTGTCGCCCGCTGCCATCAGCCACGGCAAGCTCGTGATCCGCATCGATGAAAACCCCACGGTGGTGCAGCCCGAACCCTTCGGCAACGGCCAGACCGCAATCGAGCAGGACAGCACCATCACCATCAGCGAGCGATCCGACCGGGTCGCGTTGATGCCGGGCGCGGCAAACCTTTCCGAGATTGTCGACGCGCTCAATCTGCTGGGCGTGGGCGCGGCGGATCTGGTGGTGATCCTTGAAAGCCTCAAACAAGCGGGCGCGCTGCAAGCCGAAATGGTGGTGCTGTGAGACCTATCAACCCCGTTTCCACGTCCGCACCCATCGATGTCGAGCGCCTTGAGCTGCGCAAAGCGGCTGAAGGCTTCGAAGCGATCATGATTCGCAAGATGCTCGAAAGCGCGCGCGCCTCCAGCTTTGCCGAAGACACGCCGCTGACGGGCGGGGGGATGAAACAGTTCACGCAGATGCGCGATGAACACTTCGCCGATATCGCCGCGTCTACCGGAGCCTTCGGGTTTGCCCGGAGTATCGAGGCACAGCTTTCCCAACACCTGCCCCCTCATAAGAGCTAGGCTATGCCAGGACCCATCTTTCAGATCGCCCGAACGGGCGCCGCCGCGACGCGGGCCAGCCTTGAGCTGGTTGCGCAGAATATCGCCAACGCCTCGAACCCGGACTATTCGCGCCGCACGCTTGAACTGCGCGAGTCGGTTGGTGTCTCGCCCGGTCGGCGCGGGGTGCTAAATGGCGTTCGGATCGAGGGCATTTCGCGCGCGAGCACGCAGATCGTGCAGCAACAGGCCCGCACGAGCGCTTCGGAATTGGCGCGGGCGGACGCGGAATTGCAGGGGCTGCGCGACACCGAACTGGCGCTGGAGCAATCGCGCCTGTTTGAAGGGCTGGTCGAATTTGAAGCGGTGCTGACCCAGCTTGAGGGCAACCCGCTTGAACCGGCCTTGCGCACCAACGCGCTGGAAACCGCGCGGCAATTAGCGGGCACGTTCCAGTTTGCAAACACGACCTTGGGCACCGCACGCACACAGGTTCAGGACGCGGCCAGCGTCACTCTGGATGAAGCCAACTTGCAGGCCGCCGAGCTCGCCCGGATCAATCAGGGCCTCAGCAACGTGCGCCCGGGCACCGTGGGCGAGGCGTCGCTTCTCGACGCGCGCGACGCGGCGTTGCGCAACCTGTCTGAGAGCGTTGGCATCACCGCGAGTTTCGACGAACGCGGCGCGGTGAGCGTGCGGTTGGCGGATGGATCGGGCGGGGCGGGGCCGTTGCTGGTCGACCGCTTTACCGCCACGCCGATCACATCGACGACCAATCCGGACGGGACGCTGGCGTTTGCGCTGGGCAGCGTGGCGGTGGCCCCGGCCCGCGGCGCGCTCGCAGGGCAAGCGGCCGCCTTGGAAGCGCAGGCCGATTTCCAGAACCAACTCGATACGATCGCCAGCGATGTAATCGCCCGATCCAACGCGGCGCAGGCCGCAGGTGCGGATCAGGACGGCAATCCCGGCCAGCCGCTGTTCACCGGAGCCAACGCAGGCGATATCGCGCTCGGCCTCAACAGCGGTCGCCAGCTTGCCACCGCCCCCGCCGGATCGCCGGCGGGCAGCACCAATTCAACCAATCTGGCGAATTTCGCCGCCTCGATAGGCGCGACCGACGGCCCGGTTGCGACAATGGACACGCTGTTGCTGGGTCTATCTAGCCGGATCGCGGCGCAAGATGTGACGCGCACCGGCCTCTCGGCAATTGCGCAAAACGCCGAGGCGACGTTGCTCATTGAAACCGGCGTCGATCTCGACACCGAAGCGGCCAATCTGGTGCGGTTGCAACAGGCGTTCGAAGCCAACAGCCGCGTGCTGCAAGTCGCCTCCGACATCTTCGACACGCTGCTGGCGCTGCGGTGAGCCTGAGCGCGCGAAAGGAAACCCGTTATGAGCTTTATCAGCAACGCCACCGGCGCCTTTTACGAGCGCTCGCTCTCGCAGATGAGCACCTTGCGCGGATCGCTTGAGGATTTGCAGAACCAGATCTCGACCGGGGTCCGCATTTCGCGCGGATCGCAAGATCCCGCCGCCGCATCGCGCCTGCGCACGCTCGCCCGGACGGAAAGACTGTCCGAGGTTCAAGCGGACAACGCGGACAAACTCGCGCGCGATCTGAACGAGGCGGGGGACGAGGTTCTGGGCGTCGCGAATATCCTGTCGCGCGCGCGCGAATTGGCCATCCTAGCGGCCAACGATCCAACCGGCGAAAACGGCCGCGCGGCGATTGCCGAGGAGCTCATCCAGCTCGAAGAGGAATTGTTCGACCGCGCCAACGCGCAGACCCTGACGGGGGAGCCTTTGTTTGCGGGCACTGCGGCTGGGCCCGCGTTTATCCGCGCCGGCGATGGCAGCGTCAGCTATAACGGCAACGGCGAGATCGCGAGCGTGCCGGTCGCACCGGGCACGGAATTGGAGCGGGGCCTGACCGGCGCGCAGATCTTTCAGTTCGATCTCGACGGTTCGCCGACCAACACCTTTGCGGTGCTCTCCAATCTGAGCGCGGCTTTGCAACCAGGGGCGACTGACCCTGCGGCGGCGGCGGCGGCGGCGCTGAACGGGCTTGATGCCGCGCTCGAGAGCACGACCCGCAGCCAAACCGTGCTGGGTACGCGGCTCGCATGGGTTGAAGTCGTGCAAGACAATCAGGCCACCCGCGCGCTCACGGTGGCTGAACAACAATCCGAATTGGGCGACACTGATCTGGGCGAAGCGGTCGCACGCTTGCAGCAAACGCTCGCCGCGCTTGAAGCGAGCCAGTTGAGCTTCACCCGCGTCGCCAATCTCACTCTCTTCAACGCGCTCTAAGCGCCGCGGCTTCTCAGGAGTTCAGCCCCGATGTTCGCCATTATTGGCATTGTTGTTCTGATCGGCCTCGTCTTTGGCGGGTTTGTGCTGGCGGGCGGCTCGCTAGGGCCGATCCTGGCCGCGCTGCCGCTTGAGTTCATGATGATCGGCGGAGCGGCTTTGGGCGCGACGCTGATCGGCAACTCGATGCACGAGATCAAGCTGCTGGGGGCTGGCATTGGTAAAGTGTTTAAGGGCCCGCGCTACACCGATGACGATCATATCGACGCGATTGCGCTGACATCGAAGTTAATGAAGCTGCTGCGCTCCGAAGGCGCGGTGGCGCTCGAAAGCCACGTCACCGATCCGGCCAATTCCACTATTTTCAGCGAATATCCCCGCTTGCAGGCTGATGAGACGGTGGCCGCTCTAATCTGCGATCCCTTGACGCTGATGGTAGTCTCCTCGGGCACGCTCGATACGCACGCGATCGAAGACATCATCGATAACGCCATCAAGACCCAGCTTCACGAAACCGAGGAGCCCGAACACGCGATCCAGTCGCTGGCTGACGCATTTCCCGCGCTCGGTATTGTCGCCGCCGTTCTGGGGGTGATCAAGACGATGGGCTCGATCAACGAGCCGCCCGAAGTGTTGGGCAAGATGATCGGCGGCGCGCTGGTGGGCACGTTTCTTGGCGTGCTGCTTGCTTATGGATTTGCCGGGCCGATGGCGAGCCGGCTGAAACAGATCAACATGCACGACAAGCAGATCTATTATTCGATCAAGCAGGTGATCGTCGCCAGCCTGCACGGCTATCCGCAGCCCATGGTGCTCGAAGCTGCGCGCTCCGGCCTGCCGCCCGCGCATCGGCCCAAGCTGACCGATCTGCTCGACATGATGCGGGGTCGATAACGCCATGGCAGAGGGCCAAACCGCGCCGGAGCCGATGGCGCCGATCATCGTCAAGAAGATTACCATCGAAGAAGGCGGCGGCCATCATGGCGGTGCGTGGAAGGTCGCTTACGCTGATTTCGTGACCGCGATGATGGCGTTCTTTCTGCTCTTGTGGCTGCTCGGCGCGACGGAAGAAAATCAGCGCAAGGGGATCGCCGATTACTTCACGCCCACGCTCGTGAAAATGCGCCAGAAAGGCGCTGGCTCGGACGGGCTGCTGGGCGGGGCTTCGCTAACCGATGTCGACAATTATCCCAACGCGTCCGGCCAGACCGGCACCCAGACGATCACAATCCCGCGCGGCGCGGCGGGCGGTCCGATGGAGGGCGGCGGGCGCGGCGAGGCTGAAGCGATCCAGAAAAAGATCGTGGAGATCCGCGAGGAGATTCAGAAAAAGCTCTCGAAGGACAAGAACCTGGCGCGCCTTGCCCGGCAAGTGCGCGTGATGCGCTCGCCCGAGGGTATTCGGATTGACCTGGTTGACGACGCGGATTTCTCGATGTTCGCTTTGGGCACTACGGTGCTCACGTCGGATGCGCGCCAATTGCTCGAAGCCTTGGGCACGACGCTCGCGGATGGGCCGACGCCTCTGATCCTGCGCGGACACACCGATGCGATCCCCTATCGCTCGGGCGTGATCGCGAACAATTGGTCGCTGTCGACCGGCCGTGCTGAGGCCACGCGGCAAGAGCTGATCCGCAACGGCATCTTCGCCAACCGCTTCTCACGGATCGAAGGCGTGGCCGATCGCGAGCCGTTAATTGCCTCCAATCCGGAGGATCCGCGCAATCGCCGGATCTCGCTCCTGCTGCTTGAAAACCAGTCTGCCCCGGTGCGCAGAGCCACCCGGATCGCGGATGAAAGCTTTCAAAGCCAATAGCTTACGCGGATTTGCTTAGGGCCAGCCCTTAGGTGACAGGTCTAAGAGCGTGAACCATGAAATCGTAGCTCTAAGGCAGCGCCCCGACTGTGTCAGGCGCCACCGCGCATGCGCCTTATGCGCATCCTGCCGAGACCGATTGGAACCGCTGATGACCGATTTGACGCTGCCGCCTGAGGCTCCTGCTCTCCCCATCCCCCGTTTGGATTTCGAGACGGGCGAGTCGAATGCTGCGGCGGTCGACTCGGACCTTTTGACAGCGCGGTTAGAGGCGACGAAGACGTCTGACCAACTCAGTCGCGGCGATCTTACGCATCAGGGCGAGGTCGCACCTCACCAGATCCTGCCGCATGAATTGCCCCAAGCGCTGGCCCGCGCGCCTGACGGGATCACAACGCTTTCGCTTGACTGCTTTGACACGCTGCTTTGGCGCGATTGCCACGCGCCTACCGATGTCTTTGCGGACTTGCCCGGCCTTCTCATCGGCCAGCGGGCCGGAGGCGAGGCCAACGCGCGCAAGGTGATGCGCACGCTCAAAGGCAGCAACGAGGTCTCGCTCGACGACATTTACGCGCAAGTGATGCCCAACGCCTCCGCAGCGCAGCGAAAAGCCGCCATCGCGGCCGAGCTGGAGGCCGAAGCGCACGCCTGTTTCGCCTTTGCGCCAACGGTCGAATTGATCCTCGATGCGAAGGCGCGAGGGCTTGAAATCATCATCGTCTCCGACACCTATTTGAGTGCGGCGCAATTGCGAGAGTTGATAGCAGCGGCGGCGGGTGAAGAGATCGCGGCGCTGATCGACCGGATCTTTGCCTCCAGCCAGGAAGGGGCGTCGAAGAGCGAAGGTCTGCTGGTCAAAGCGCTCAAGGGGGTCAAACGTCGCCCGCATGAGGTGCTGCATATCGGCGATAACCTCGAAGCGGACTACAAGTCCGCGCGCACATTGGGCGTGCCGGCTTTGCATCTGTTGCAGTTCGATGAGGCGGCGCAACGTCGGCTGCGGTTTGAGAGGGTGAGCCAGCAATTGATTGCGGGGCAATTGGGCTCGCGCGAGGCGTGCCCCGTAGGTCTGCAGCCGCATCGCGCGCTTTTGGCCGCTGGCGAGCCGCAAATCGAAACACCCGCGCGGGCGCTCGGCTTCAGCGTTTTGGGACCGGTCTTTACGGCCTATGATGGCTGGCTGCGCGAGGAGGCGGAGCGCTTGGAAAAGGCGCGCGGGGGGACGGTCCACTGGCTTTTCATGCTGCGCGATGGCCATTTGCCCGACGTTGTGCACGCCGCCGGGGGGCGGGCCGAAAGCACCGCGCGGGTCGAAATCAGCCGTTATGTCGCCACCGCCGCTTCGCTCACCACCCGCGAGGCTTATGAGCGGCATGCGGCGCTCGAACACGGGCTGAACCCGGCGACGCTCGCGCGGCAGATGCTGCTGACCGACGAAGAGATTGAGCGCGTGGTCGGCGATCCCAGGACCGATCTGGAACGGGCCGAGGCCAGCACGCGGCTCTTGAAAGAATTGCGGCAGGGTCAGCGTCAAAAGCTCACGATCCGGCGAGCGCGTGCGATGTCGCAGGCCTTGGTCCAGCACGTGCGCGCGGCGGTTGACCCGCAGCCGGGCGATACGCTCATGCTGGTCGATCTTGGCTATAATGGCTCGGCGCAGAACGCGGTGGATGCGCTGTTGTCGCGCGAGCTTGGCGTGCATGTAGCAGGGCGCTATCTGCTGTGCCGCGAATGGGCCGCGACGGGTTTCGACAAGAGGGGCCTGATCGATGCCGAGCATTACGATCCCGGCCTGCTCGAAGCGATGTGCGCCAATGTCGCGGTGATCGAACAGCTTGCGACGTGCGAATTGGGCTCGGTGTTGGGCTATGACGAGGCGGGCGCGCCGATCCGCACGCACAGCAGCGTCAAAGGCGCGCAAAGCGCGGTGCGCGACGAGGTGCAGGCCGGCGCGGTGCGTTTCGCCACCGCCGCGCGCACCAATCCGGCGGTGCGGGTAAAGGACACGCGCGCGCCCGAGGCCTGGCGCGGCTGCGCGGCCCAGGTCCTAACACGCTTCATGTTCCTGCCCGATGCCCAAGAATTGAAGGTCATCAAAAGCTTTGAACACGATGTAAATCTGGGGTCTGAGCGCATGGTGGCGCTGTTCGATGAAGACGATGCGAGCGAACAGATGAAGCGGCGGGGCCTGTTCTATATGAAGGGGTCTTCGCGCATGTTCCTGCCCGCTGACCTTGCGTCTGAGGACATGAGCACGCGGCTGGCGCTCATGGTGCAAAAGCGGTTCGGCCTTGGCCTGACCTACGCTGATTATTCCCCGCGCTGCTTGGAATTGCCCGCCTTCTTCATCGCCGGTTCGCAATCAGCGACAGCCATGTTCGAAGCGCGGCCCACGCATGACGGGTATTACGTCGCGCGTATTCCTGTTGCGGCCAGCGGGCGCGCCATGGCGCTGCAATTGGGCGGCGCGTTTGAATGGGTTGAGATAGCGGGGATCACCCGCTCGCTCGTCGCGACGCTGAGCGGCGATTACGAGGACGAAGCCGCGAAACCTTGTGCAACTGTACGCTTTGACGACATGCACGAACACGCGCCGGGGCTGTTCCAATGCCTGTCGGACACCGCCTTGGTGATGATCCTCCCGGATGAGACGAGGGATGACGAGGCGCCCGGCGCGCAAATGGTCGAAGTGGTCCTGCGCCCCTTGATCCATCGCAACACTCCAAGCGACGAAGCCCAGCGCGAGAGCCACGCATGACCGATCTGCTGATCCATTCCATGTCGGAATTTTCGAGTCTGATCATGCCATGCCTTGATGAGGCCAAGGTGACTTCGATTTCTGAAATCGGCAGCGAATTTGGCGGCATGTCGCGCTTGCTTGCCGAGCGGTGCGAGGCGCAAGGCGGCGTCCTCACCTGCATTGATCCCGCGCCTGCGGATGGCTTTGCGCAATGGGCATCGTCATGCGCGCATGTCGATCACCGCGCCCAGCCGAGCCTCGACGCGCTGGCGCAATGCGAGGCCGCGGATGCGTGGTTCGTCGATGGCGATCACAATTACTACACCGTCTACAATGAGCTTGTCGCGATCGACGCCATTCAGCGCAATGCGGGCAAACCTTTGTTGGCGTTCCTGCACGACGTGTCGTGGCCTTGCGCGCGGCGTGACTTCTATTACGCGCCCGAGCGCATTCCTCCCGGCTGGCGGCATCCGCACAGCTATGACGCGGGGGTCAAACTGGATTCCGGCGCCGCGCTTCCCGAACGCGGGCTGCGCGGGATGGGCAATTTCGCTGTCGCCTTGCAGGCGGGCGGAGAGCGCAACGGCGTGCTGACGGCGGTCGAGGATTTCCTCAAGGAAGCCGACACGGATGATCGCCCGCTCTATTACGTGCATGTGCCCGCCGTGCTCGGCCTTGGCGTTATCTTTGATACTCAGGCCGAATGGTCGGGTGCGCTCGCCGAGTCTCTGCTGCCTTACCACGCCAATCCGCTGATCGCGCGGCTCGAAGAGAACCGTTTGCGCAACTACCTTGAAGTGATCGAGTGGCAGGACCGGACGCAGCTCGCGTTCTGATCGTAGGATTGCTGATCCGAGCCGCTGGTCCCGAAGGCTATCGTCCCTAGCGAAAACGCCGCGCGCTAAAGCGAAAAGCCCAGAGCCATTTCTGGCCCCGGGCTTCCCTACCGCCCCCAGCGGGAGCTTTGACGTATCGCCGCTCTTATCGGAGCAGCGAGAGCACGTTCTGCTGCGACTGGTTGGCCTGAGCCAGGATCGTGGTCGAGGCCTGCCCAAGGATCTGAGCCTTGGCCAGAGCGGTCGATTCCGCACCGAAGTCGGCGTCCTGAATTCGCGAGCGCGCATCGGCGAGGTTTGTCGATGTGGTCGTCAGGTTGTTGATCGCGGCTTGGAGGCGGTTTTGGCCCGCACCCAGCGACGAACGCGTCGTGTTCACCGCCTGAAGCCCCGCATCGACATTGGTGATCGCGGTCGCGGCGTTGGTGGCTGAGCTGACGTCAAGGCCAGCGGCGTCGAGGTTGGTCGTGTCAATCGCGGTGCTGGTCAGCGTGACCGAGCGGCCCGCGTCCAGCTGAATGTTGACCGACACGTCCGCGCCGCTGCTGGTGCCGAAGACGCTGATGCCGTTGAACTCGGTGTTGGTCAGAATGTCCGAGATCTGAGCGGCGATTTCGGTGACTTCGGTGTCGAGAAAACCGCGGTCGGTGTCGTCGAGCGTGCCGTTCTGCGACTGGACACCCAGTTCGCGAACGCGCTGAAGCAGGTTGGAGACTTCTTCCAGAGCGCCTTCAGCGGTCTGGGCCAGCGCGATGCCATCGTTGGCGTTGCGGATACCCTGATTGATGCCGCGAATATCGGAGGTGAAGCCGGTCGCGATCGAAAGGCCAGCGGCGTCGTCGGCGGCCGAGTTGATGCGGCGGCCCGTCGAGAGGCGCTCGAACGCGCTGTTCAGCTTGTCGTTGGCTTGCGTGCTGGCGCTTTGAGCGCGCAGCGCCGAAATGTTGGTGTTGATAACAGACATTGTGGTCAAACTCCCGTGTGAGGTAGGTCAAAGGGCAGCGTACGGGCGTCTGAAGGAAGGTCCGCATCTGCTGAGGAGTAGAGCGACCGGGCCGCCAAAACTTTAAGCGAAATTTTTTCGAAGGGCCTTGGAAAGCCTACAATTCCGCCCTTTGCACGGCCTTGCCCATACCTTCGAGCCACCAATGGAACGCGCCCCGCCTTGCGTAGGCGCAGGCACACACGTGACGCGCGCGCGAGCGCAGCGAGGCGTCATGGCGAACACTACGCAAGGTTACGCGTAAGCGATCCTACGGGGGCTTAAATTTGCAACATCTTGCCCGGGCGGGCGGCAAAAGCTGGCCGTTGCCGGACGCCGTGCGGGCCTTTGAACCGCGCGGATCGCCTCGGCAACGCGGCCTTTCCTTGGGCGCCGTGTCGGCTGAGGAGATGGGTTGCCCCAGCTTTAAGACATTTCGCCAGACTGGACCGACGTTTCATGCCGATTAGCTCATCGCCTCAACCACGTTACGAAACGCCCACGCGTTCCAAGAGCGTTCCCGCAACGCTCGCGCCGGCCGCTTCGCTTTCCGGCTCGCTCGCCGCTGCGTCTGCCAACAGGCGCGTTCAAGCACGTGTGCCCTTGGCCGCTTATGAAGGCTCGGCCCGTACCGACCTTGGCTCGCGTCACGCGGCGCTGCTTGATCCGGTTTTGCCGATGCTGAGCGCCAACTGGCAGCGCGCGCGGCTCTCATTTGGCGAAGACGGCGAGTTTGCAAACCCGCCGGGATGCCGCCCTGAGGAACGCCTCGAGCTTGACCTGCGGCATGGCGAGCGCCCTGCCATTGCTCTTTTGGGTGATCGCCGCGTGGCGTTGACCTATAATGCGAGCACCGTCGAAGCCGCGCGCGCCGCCTTGAGCGCGATTGCCTCTTACTCCGGCGCGGCGAAAGGCGGATGGCCGATTGCGCGCGACGAAAAGAGCCTGGCGCTGCTCACGTTGGCGGAACGGATTGCGGGCGCGGAAATCCCGGTCCTGCTTGAAGGGCCCACGGGCACCGGCAAGGAAGTGCTGGCGCGCTTTGTCCACCGCCGCAGCGCGCGCGCCGTAGGGCCGTTTGTCGCCGTCAATTGCGCGGCTATGCCGGAAGCGATGCTGGAAGGCATGCTGTTCGGCCATCGCAAAGGCGCGTTCACCGGCGCTGGCGAAGCGCGCGAAGGGCTGTTTCGCGCCGCGCATGGCGGCACGTTATTGCTCGATGAGATCGGTGAACTGCCGCTTCCCTTGCAGGCCAAGCTGCTGCGCGTGTTGCAGGAAGGCGAGGTTTTGCCATTGGGTGAGACCCAGCCGATTGAGGTGGATGTCCGCGTCGTGGCTGCGACAAACCGCCACCTGGCCTCCGAGGTCGAAGCCGGGCGCTTTCGCGAAGATCTGCTTTACCGACTGAACGTATTCCCTCTCGAAATCGCGGCCCTGCGCGACCGTCCAGCGGATATCGCGCCACTCGCTTTTGGGATGCTGCTGCGTCACGCATGTCGCCCGGTCCAGAACCGCACAGGCGGTCGTCCGGGCCCGGCTTGGCTATCAGGTCAAGCGCTGGCGCTGTTAGAAACCCATGCGTGGCCGGGCAATGTCCGCGAGCTTGAGAATGTGATCCGGCGCGCGATTCTACTGGCGGGTGACGAGCCGCGCATTGGATCGGAGCACATCGTCTTCGATCAACCGGTCCGCCCCATTGCAGGCGATGCGCCAGCGCCGCACCATGAGCCAGCGCGCGCTTCCAATGCGCAAGCCAACGCCGTGCGCGCGTCGCTTTCCGACATCGCCTTTCAGTCCGAAGCGCAGGCTATTCTTGCGGCTCTCGCGCAGAACGATGGGCACCGCGCGCGCACCGCGCGCTCGCTCGGCATCTCAGAGCGCACCTTGCGCTATCGGCTGGCCTCGATGCGCGAATCCGGACTGATAGACGAGGCACCGCCGTGCCCCATGCCTGTGGTGGGAGGTGAGCAGTGATCCCTCAATCCAACGCAATTTCGGACGTCATGGCGCTGCGCCAGGAATTGCTTGGCCGTAGCGAAGCTTTGCGCAATGTGCGCGCGGCTAGCGGAACAGCAGGCGGCGCAATCGGCTCTGAGGGACCGGGCTCGCCTTCGGTCGATTTTGCTCAGACGCTGGAAGGCGCGCTGCAAAAGGTCAGCGCCGTGCAGAAACGCTCCGGCGACATGCAAGCGGGCTATGAACGCGGCGAAGTCACCGACATCGCGCAGGTCATGCTGGCGCGCCAGGAAGCTGGCATCGCGTTCGAAGCCACGCTGCAAGTGCGCAACAAGCTGCTTAACGCCTACACCGAAATCATGCGGATGGGGGCCTGATTAAGTGGCAGACCAGACCTTGCCCGTGTCCGCAGAGCCGACACTGGTTCAGACCAATCCGGGCCTATCAGGCACCGCCGCTGATGGCTGGCAGACGCGCCTGTCCGCGTTCACGAACCAACCCGCGTTTCGCCGCGCGCTGCCCGCATTGATCGGCGTGGGCGCTCTGGCGGCGGTGGCGCTGGTTTACCTCGCCATTGCCGGATCGCCACAGCGGATCTTGTACGCGAGCCTAACCGATGGCGAGCGCGCAAGCGTGGTGCAGGCCTTGGAAACGGGCGCGATCAGCTACCAAATCGACAACGCGACCGGCGCGATCACCGTGGCCGAGGACGATATTTACCGCGCGCGCATGCTGGTCGCCAGCGATGCAGGGCTTGCCGCGCCGCAGGGGGCGAGCGAGATGCTCGACGCCATCCCCCTGGGCTCGAGCCGCACGCTCGAAGGTGAGCGGTTAAGGCTGGCGCGCGAACGCGAACTGATGCTGACCATCCGCGAAATCGACGGGATCGAAGCGGTGCGCGTGCATCTGGCGACGCCCGAACGCTCGGTCTTTGTGCGCAGCTCCAATTCGCCCAGCGCGAGCGTTATGCTGCGGCTGGTCAGTGGGCGCTCGCTCAGCCAGCGCCAGGTCGAAGCTATCGTCAATCTGGTCTCCGGATCAGTGCCCGGGCTGACGGCGGACGCGGTGCGCGTGGTGGATCAGAACGGGCGTCTGCTCTCCGCCGCGCGCGATACGCAGATGGAAGGGCTGGCGCTTCAGCGCGAATTTGAATCGAAGCTTCAGGGCCAATTGGCGACCTTGCTCACGCCGCTGCTTGGCGAGGGGAATTTCTCCTCGCAGGTTCAGGTCGAGCTGGACCAGAGCGAAGTCACCAGCGCGCGTGAAACCTATGACAAAGAAGGCGCCGTGCGATCCGAAAATGAGCGCAACGTCACGCGCATGGCCGCGCGCCAACCCGGCGGTGTGCCGGGTGTCACGGCGAACACGCCGCCGCCAGAAGCAAACTTGCTCGACGGCCCGCCGCAAGGTGACGCGCCAGCGAACGCGGAAGCGCAAGCGCAAACGCCCACGACGCCGAGTGACACGGAAAGCGCCATCCAGCGCGCCTACGAACTGGACCGCGAAGTGGCGGTGACAGCGCGCCGTGCGGGTGGTTTGACCAAACTCTCGGTCGCTGTAGCCGTTAGCCAGGAGGCGATGGTCGCGGCCGCGCCGCTCACCCCTGAGGAACTGGAAGCCCTGGTCAGCGCCGCCGTAGGCGCGGACACCGCGCGCGGTGACATGGTGAAAATCGCGGTCAGCGCGTTTGAGAGCAGCGAGATCGCCCCGCTCGAATTCTACGAGGAGAGCTGGTTTGCTCAGGTGCTGCGCTATGGGACCGCGCTTATTGCGGTGCTGCTGGTGCTGATGCTCGCGGTGCGCCCGATGCTCGCCAGCGTCAGTCCCAAAATGGGCAAAGCGAAGAGTAGGACCAAAACGGCCAAAGCGCTCAGCGCGGGTGGTGACGGACAAAGCGAGGCCGGCGAGAACGCGCTCACCCATAAAACCGATGCGTCAGCGCTCACCGGTCCGGCAGCCGACCCCTACGCCGACCTGCCCGAACAGGTTCGCCTCGCGCGCACGCTGGCAAGCGAGCAGCCCGAACGCGCGCTCGACGCGTTGCAACGGATGCTCCAACCCAAGGTCGAAAAGCCAGAAAAGGCGGCGGGCTGATGGCTGATACCAACGTTCTCGAAGACGCAGCAGCGGACGCAAAGCCCGACCGGCAATTGATGAACCGCGTCGAGCGCGCGGCAGTGTTTCTTTCGCTGCTCAGCGACGAAGAGGCCGCCGCGCTGCTGGGCCGGATGGAACCCGGCGAGCTCGAAAAAATCGGCGCGGCCATGTGCGCGCTGGGCGATATCGAACAGCCCCACATCGCGGAGGCCTTGGGCGATTTCGTCGTCGAAGCGGACCGCGAAATCCTGCCCGCGCGCGACCGGCCCGAACGCGTGCGAGCGCTGCTCGAACGCTCGCTGGGCGAGACCAAAGCGGCGAGCATGATGTTGCGCATCGAGCCTGAGGCGCGTCCGCGTTCGATTGAGATGGCCCGCTGGCTCGCCCCTTGCGTGGTGCTCAAACTGATCGAAGACGAACACCCGCAGGTGATCGCCGCGCTCTTGCTGTTGCTGGAGCCCGAACCCGCCGCCGAGGTGCTCTCGGCCTTGCCCGAAAAAGCGCAATCCAGCGTGGTGGCGCGCATCGCGAAGATGAACGCGGTGTCGACGCAGGCCATGGGCATGATCGACAATCTGCTCTCGCAGCGCATCGGGGCCAGCTTTGGCGCGAGCGCTTTGACGATGGGTGGCCCGCGCGAGGCGGCGAACCTTATCAACCTGTCCGAAGGCGACCTGCGCAACACCGTCCTGCCCGCCATCGCGCAAGTGGACGGGCCGCTGGCGGAACGCATCGAAGAGGAGCTCTTCACCTTCGAAATGCTGCTGGATCTCGATCCGCAGAACATGGGCCGCCTGCTGCGCGACGTTGATAACGAGGCCTTGGTCGATGCGCTCAAGGGTCTGCCCGATCCGCAACGCGGGCCGTTCTTCGCCGCCATGTCGAGCCGCGCCACCGATGGCATTCGCGACGAGATCGAACTGCGCGGGCGTCTATCCAAGGCCGATGTCCAGGCTGCGCAGCGCAAGGTCGTGGATTTGGCGCGCTCCCTGGCTGATCAGGGCGAGATAAGTCTGGGGGCGGATGATGGCGAATTCGTCTGATTGGATTGCAGCGGTGGGCCGGGCTGGCGAAGTCGCGCCCTCATCGCCCAGCGCGCAGCCCGGCTGGATTGCGGCAATGGGCCTGGGCCAAGTCGATCGCGACACCGGCTTTCGCGACGTGTCCCCTTTCGCTTTCGGCGAAGTGGATCCGGCGCCGAAGGCCGCGCCAGAGCCGGAAGCGAAAGAGGATCAGAGCGAGCGGGTTTCGCCCGAGGAAGAGGCCTATATGCGCGGCTTTGCCGAAGGCCACGCTCAGGCCAAGCGGGCGGGCGATGACGCTGTGACACAGGAACAGGCCCGCTATCGCGAATTGCGCATGGCGTTTCGCGCGCTTGATGCGGCGGCGATGGAGGCACTGGCGAGCGATTTGAGCGCGACGGTGCAGGCATTGTGCGAACAGGTTGTTGGCGAATACGCGCTCGATGGCGCGGCGCTGGAAAAGCGTTGCGAGGCGGCGGCGCGGCGGCTTGGCGCGGGACCGCGCGATCTGACCTTGACCCTCCATCCCGAAAACCGCGCGCAGCTGAGCGCGGATGCTTTCCCCGGATGGCGTGTCGAAGAGGACGCGGCGATGGCGCCCGGAGCGCTGCGCCTCACCAGCGCGGACGGCGCGGTGCGTGAGGGGCCTGATGATTGGCGGCGCGCCTTTGCTCAGGCGCTGGCTTCGTAATCCATGCTGGCGCAGATGCAGGTCGAGCTGGCGCGGATGCGCGCGGGCAAGGTGGAGGCGGGGCCGGTGCTCACCGGCCGGGTGGTCGCGTGCGATGGCGGGCTGGTTGAGGTCGCGGGCCTGCCCTTGCCGATCGGATCGCTGGGCGCGATTGAGCACAGCATGGGCGAGGGCGGGGACGCGCAATGCCTCGCCGAAGTTATAGGGTTTCGCGCCGGCCATTCACTTATGATGCTCTTGGGCGACACGGTGTTGCTGCGGCCGAATGCGTGCGTGCGCGCTTGCGGGGATCCGGGAAAAGTGCGCGTGGGCGAGGCCTTGCTTGGCCGCGCGGTTGATGGGCTTGGTCACCCGATTGACGGCGGTCCGGCCCCCACGCTCAAACACACGTGGCAACTCACCGGGCGGCGCGAGCGCGCGCTCGAACGCGCGCCGGTGCGCGAGCCGTTTGATTGCGGCGTGCGGGCAATCAACGCGCTCGCGACGATGGGCGTCGGCCAGAGGCTCGGCGTGATCGCGGGATCGGGCGTTGGCAAATCGGTGCTGATCGACACGATGACCGCGCATTCGAGCGCGGATGTGACCGTGGTTGCTCTTGTCGG
>JBCCCM010000030.1:0-43633 GCA_039033515.1 Pseudomonadota bacterium | reverse complement strand
GTGGGTGGGCGCGATCATCATCGCCCTGCTTTTGGCGATTGCGGCCTATTTTGCGCTTGCGGGCGGTGATCCCGGACCGGTTGCGGACGATGCGTCGCAGGCGCCGGTGGTGACCGTGATCGCGCCGGGCCGCACGACCGTCACAGGCACAATCGAAGTGCCCGGTCAGATCGCCGCGCGCCGTGCGATGCCGGTCGGCGTCGAAGGGCAGGGTGGCCGCGTCATCTCGGTCCCGGTCGATGCCGGCCAATGGGTGCGCAAAGGACAGGTGCTGGCGGTGATTGACCGCTCCGTTCAGGTGCAACAGGCCGCAGCCCAGGCCGCTCAGATCGAAGTGGCCAAAGCCGACGCGGCCTTGGCGCAGGCTAACCTTGAGCGCGCGCTCCAACTGGTCGAAAAAGGATTTGTGTCGACCGCCGACGTTGATCGCCTGACCGCAACGCGCGATTCCGCACAGGCGCGCGTCAAGGTGGCCGAAGCCCAACTCGCCGAACTGAACGCGCGTAACGCGCAGTTGAATGTGGTGGCGCCGGAATCGGGCTATGTGCTTGAGCGCAATGTCGAGCCCGGTGCCAGCGTTGGCCCGGGCACGCCCGCGCTCTTCACCATCGCACGCGGCGGCGAGATGGAAATGCTCGCTCAGGTGAGCGAGGCGCAAATGGCGCAGCTTGCACAAGGGGTCTCGGCGGATGTGACCCTGTCGGGCTCGGAAAAGACCTTTGCCGGTCAGGTTTGGCAGCTTTCACCCGTGGTGGACCAGATGACGCGCCAAGGCACCGCGCGTGTTGCGCTGCCGTTTTCGCCAGACCTGCGCCCCGGCGGCTTTGCCACCGCGCGCATTGAGGGCGGCGATCTTACCGCGACGGTGCTGCCCGAAAGCGCGGTTCTGGCCGATGACGACGGCTCCTTTGTCTATGTCATCGACGATGAGAACAAGGCGACCCGGCGCGCGGTCACGATTGCTCGGGCGACCGAAGAGGGCATCGCGATCACCGAAGGCCTCGCGGGCGATGAACTGGTGGTTCAAAGCGCGGGCGGCTTCCTCAATCCGGGCGAAACGGTGAACCCGCGCCGCGCCGCGGATACGTAACAGCGCCCCAGCGCCCCGTAACGGGGTCATAAAGACGACGGACAAAAGCTTAGGACAAGCACAGACATGGGTCTTCGAAACATCTCCGCCTGGTCGATCCGCAACCCGGTGATCCCGCTTGTCCTGTTCGCAGCTTTGTTGCTGGCTGGGCTGGTCAGTTTCTCGCGCATGGACGTGACCGAAAATCCGGATGTCGAATTTCCCGGCGTCTCGGTTACCATTGTTCAGCCCGGCGCTTCGCCGACCGAGATCGAGAATCAGATCACCCAGCGCGTCGAAGCCGCTGTGCGCTCGATCAACGGTGTGAACTCGATCCAGAGCTCGGCCAATGATGGATCTTCCAACACCTTCGTGGAGTTTCAGGTTGGCACCGACGTCACCGAAGCCCTGAGCGAAGTGACCACGGCTATCGATGGCGTGCGCGGCAATCTGCCCGACGGTATTCTCGAACCGCAAGTGTCCAAGGTCGACGCGATCGGCGAATCGGTCGGCTATGTCGCGGTCGAAGCCGACGATATGACCATCGAAGAGCTCAGCTGGTTCATCGACGACACCGTGGCCAAGCGGTTGCTCAACGTGAAGGGCATGGCCGAAGTGGGCCGGTTTGGCGGGGTTGATCGCGAGATTGAGGTTATCCTCGACCCCTCCAAGATGCAGGCGCTGGGCGTCACGGCCTCGCAGATCAACGCGGTGCTGCGCCAGCAAAACGTCAACGCGGCTGGTGGTCTCGCCGAATTGGGCGGCACGCGCCAATCGCTGCGTGTGCTGGGCAATGCGGACAGCGCTTATGATCTGTCGCAAACGCAAATCCAGCTGGGCGGTGGCCGCACTGTCAAGCTCGCCGATGTCGCCACGGTGCGCGATGGGTATGGTGAGCGCACCTCGCGCAGCGAAGTCGGCGACAAAGAGGTCGTCAATTTCTACATGAACCGCTCGCGCGGCGCCTCCGACCTTGCGGTTTACGAGGACGCGCTGGAGATCATGGACAAGATCGAAGCGGAAACCGAAGGCGTGCGCTTCGTCAAGCTGGGCACCAGCACCGATCGCACGCGCGGCCAATATACGAGTTCCATGTCCGCTCTGATCGAAGGGGCGGTTCTCGCGGTCGTGGTCGTGTTCCTCTTTCTGCGCGATTGGCGCGCCACCGCGATCAGCGCGGTCGCAATTCCGTTATCCGCGATCCCGACCTTCTTTTTCATGGATTTGATGGGCTTTAACCTCAACTTCCTCTCGCTCCTCGCCCTGGGCCTTGTCGCGGGCGTGCTGGTCGATGACGCGATCGTCGAGATCGAGAATATCGTGCGGCATATGAGGATGGGCAAAACCGCCTATCAGGCCAGTATCGACGCCGCCGATGAAATCGGCCTGCCCGTTGTGGCGACCAGTTTTTGTATCGTCGCGGTTTTCCTTCCCGTCGGCCTGATGCCGGGTATTTCGGGCGAGTTTTTCAAGAACTTTGCCTTCACCGTTGTGGTCGCCGTGCTGATGTCGCTGGCGGTGGCGCGCATGGTGACGCCGTTGATGGCTGCCTATTTCCTTGAGACCAAAGGGCACGCGGTCCACGGCGAGGGCCCGATGATGGATCGCTATCTGCGGATCTTGTCGTGGACGCTCAACACCGAGCGGATGGAGCGACGCCGCGAAACGCTCGAAGCGCCTGCGTCGCGCGCCCGCTACACTGTGACGTTGTTGCTGACGGCGCTGCTGCTTTTGTCGGTGACCATGGCCGCCATGTTTGAGTTTTTTGGCGGCAGCGTTTCCGCCGGTTTCCTGTCCGACATGGGACTTGGCCCGCTGTGGGAGGGTCTCGCCGGCCTTGATATTGCGCAAAACGCGGCTCTGGCGGTTTCGGAAGACGGCACGGGCACGCTGGCCTTCGTCGTCTCCAAGACGTTTGAGATGCTGATCATTTTGGTTGTCTCGGCCCTCGCGCTGGGCGCGGGGTATGTGGCGTTCCGCACATTAACGCCCGTTGTGGCTGTGATCGCCTATGCGCTGGTCTGGGCGCTGGGGTGGGTGGGCCATTTCCTGCTGGGCTGGATGCTGCGTGTCGACCGGCCCCGCCCGTTCAGTTTCGCGCAGGTCGGACGCGGCGCGCGCTGGGCGAGCACGCGCTTCTACGATCACCGGGTATGGATGCTGGCGACGGGGTGGTTTTCGCTGTTGGTCACGATCCTGCTGTTCGCGCAGATCCCCGGCCAGTTTCAGCCGACCATCGATTCCAACCGCTCACGCGTCCAGATCGAAATGGTGCCGGGCACGACGCTGGAGCAGACCAGCAGCGTCATCAACCAAGCGGTCGCAATCCTTGAAAAAGAGCCGGAGTTCGACTTCGCGCTCGAACGCCACCGCATCGGCAACGGCACGATTTTCGTAAACCTCAAGGAAGAGCGGGTCCGGACCCAGCAGGAGTTTGAAAAGGACGTCGCTCCCAAGCTGAACCAGATCCCGGATGCGCGCGTGCGTTTCCAATCGCAAGGCGGCGGATTTGGCACGGGCCGCGACATCACCGTGATGCTGGCCGGGTCCAACCCCGACCTCTTGCAGGAAGCGGCCACCACCTTGGTCGAGCAGATGAAGGGTCTCGACACCGTCGTTGCGCCGCGCATTTCGGGCGATGTGAACCGGCCAGAACTAATCATCACGCCCAATGCACAGATTGCCGCCGAACTAGGCGTAAGCACGTTGGCGCTCAGTCAGACAATCCGCATCGCCACTTTGGGTGAGATCGATCAGAACGCCGCGCAATTCTCGCTCTCGGACCGTCAGATCCCGATCCGGGTGAAGCTGGGTCAGGATGATCGCAACGATCTCGACACGATCCGCAACCTGCCCGTGCAAACCGTCAGCGGTGGCTCGGTCCCGCTGTCGCGCGTCGCGGACATCACCTTTGGCGCAGGCCCCACGGTTATCCAGCGCTACAACCAGAACCGCCGCGTGCTGATCGGCGCGGACCTTGCGCCCAATGTGCTCAAAGGGACAGCGCAGCAAGAGATCGAAGCGCTGCCGATCCTGCAACGGCTGCCAACCGGCGTTATCCGTGACGCGGTGGGCGACGAGCAATGGCAAAAGGAATTGCAGGAAAGCCTCGTGATCGCGATTGTCGCCGGCATCCTGCTCGTCTTTGCCTGCCTGGTGCTGCTTTATAAGCGCCTGATGAGCCCGCTGGTGAATATGACCAGCCTCGCGCTGGCGCCTTTAGGCGGGATTTTCCTGATCTGGATCATCGGCCTGCCCAATTCGATGCCGGTCTATATCGGCATCCTGCTGCTTCTGGGCATTGTGTCGAAAAACTCGATCCTGCTGATCGATTTCGCGATTGAGGAAATGGATCGCGGGACGCAAAAGCTCGAAGCGATCATGGAAGCGGGCCATAAGCGCGCGCAGCCGATTGTCATGACGACGGTGGCGATGACGGCGGGCATGATCCCAACCGCCTTGTCGCTGTTCGGCGATGGCGCGTGGCGTCAGCCGATGGGCATCGTGGTGATCGGCGGGCTTGTCATGTCGACACTGCTGACGCTGCTGATCGTGCCCGCTGGTTTCAGCTTGGCGGACGGCTTTGAAAAGCGCGCCGGGCCGTGGCTGCGTGAGCGTTTGCTGACGTACAAGCCGGGCGATGACACGCGGCCCATCGCGGCGGGCGCGGCCAAGCCCGGCCCCGCCAAGCCAGGCCCCGCTTTTCCGGGCGCTGAGCCCGCCGAATAGGCGTTTCCTCCCGGCCGTCCAAGAACGCCAAAGGCGACGGGCAGGGTGACGCCGGGCGGCTTTTGCGGCACATAGGGTAGCACGATGCACGCGCCTCACACGCCTACGCCTTCTCGGGATCACGCGCCCTTAGCCGGGGCCGTGCCCCCTAATGCGCCCGAGGCCGCGCCTGCGCCAACGCCTTCGCCCTTTGGCGGCGACCCGTTGAGTGAGGACAAGGCGCGCCGCATGCGCTGGACCGCGACCGGATTGCTCGCCGCAATGGCGGTGCTGTTCTTCACCAGCCACGGCCCCGCCGTCGCGCCCGGCGCGCATCCGGCGTGGGGCTATCTCAACGCCTTTGCCGAGGCCGCGATGGTGGGCGGCCTTGCCGATTGGTTCGCGGTGACCGCGCTGTTTCGCCATCCGCTCGGCCTACCGATCCCGCACACCGCGATCATCCCGCAAAACAAGGACCGCATCGCGGACACGATGGCGGGCTTCCTGCGGCGCAATTTCCTGACGCCTTCGGTCGTTGCGCGGCGCATGACGGGCATGAACATCGCGCGGGCCACCGGCGATTTTCTCGTCGATAGCCCCGATAAAGACGCGCACGACACCCGCGCGCGCATCACCGCGGGCGCGGCGGAGATGCTGGCGGAAATCCTCGAATCGCTCGACCCGGATCGGTTGGGCAACCAGGTGCGCTCCGGTCTCGCGAGCCAGGTGCACAAGCTTGAGATTTCCCCGCTCGCCGGGCGCATGCTGGAAAGCATGATGACCGACAAGCAGCACGAACCGCTGATCAACGGCTTCATCCGCTGGGCGGGCCTGACGCTTGAGGATAACGAGGCGACGGTCAAAGACGTGATCCACAAACGCGCCAACGCGGTGATGCGGTGGACGGGACTGGATGAACGCATTTCGGGCAGCGTGCTTGATGGGCTGTACAAATTGCTGGCCGAAGTGTTGGTCGATCCCGATCACCCCATCCGCCACAAGATCGAAGAGGGCCTGCAAAAGCTCGCGCGCGATCTGCAACACGATCCCGAAACCCGCGAGCGGGTCGAAGCGATGAAGCGCGATCTGGTCGAGAACCCGGCGGTGGGCGAATGGTGGATGGGCATCTGGGAGCGGATCCGCCGCTCGTTGATCCGCCGCGCGCGCTCGGCGGATACGCAGCTGGGCGATGATATGCGCAAGGCGCTGGTCGATCTGGGCCACGCGCTCAAGCAGGATGAGCGGCTTCAGCAACAGATCAACCGCTTCGCTCGCCGCACGGTCGCGGGCGTGGCGACGCGCTATGGCGATCAGATCGTCACGCTGGTGTCTGAGACGGTTAAGCGCTGGGACGCGGTCACGATCACGGGCCGGATCGAGAACGCGGTGGGCCGCGATCTCCAATTCATCCGCATCAACGGGACGATGGTTGGCGGGCTTGTCGGCATGACGCTGCATTTCATCGTCGGTTTTCTGTAAAGCGCACCCGATCCTCAGGCATCAGCCGTCCAAATTGTTGGCCGACTAGGTATCCTTCCGTATGATGTGGGCGCGTTGCGAGCCGTTCTGAACTTTGATGCCCCGCGATACGCCCGTCCCTCCTCCTCAAACGCTGCACCTTGCTCCCGGTGCGCGAGCGGTGATCAATGGTGCCGTGGTGAGCGCGCGCGAGGCGTGCACGCTGGAGGTGGGACCGGGCGCTTATGTGCTCACCGGGCGCGCGCTATGGCCTTCGCCTGACGCGCCGCGAAACCCACGCGATGAGCTCTATTTCTCGCTGCTCGATTGCGGCGGCGATGAAGAGCGCTTCTTTGCCGAACGCTTTCGCCTGTTCAGCCTGCTGAGTGAGGTTGTCACGCAAGACGCCGCGTTTGAGCACCAACGCGAATGCGCGCATTGCGCCGCCGCCCTGCTCGGAGGCGACCCCAAGCGCGCGGTCCAATGCGCGGCGCACCTTGCGTCCAACGGCATCGACACCGGCCGCACCCGCACCAAGGTTGCAGCAGCTTCGAGCGAGCTGGACGAAACCGACGGCCCACACGCGGGTGGCAAGCGCCTCGAACGCCGCCGCCGGGCAAACGCGGATTAAGGGTTGAGAGCGGGAGTGCTCAATCGAGGCTCGGGACAAGCGCATCCCCGCTCGCCCTGGGTCAAGAGCCTCCAAACCTGGGCGCTTTAGCGCTTCAACACAAAGGACACCGCAGTGGAATAGCGCGAAACGATCGGCTCGCCATCCGTGTTGCGCCCCGGACTGAAGCTCGCGTGTTTCAGCATCAACAGGCACACCGTATCGTTGAACGCGGTCAGGCCCAGCGTGCTCGTTACTTCGCAAAAGCTCGGCTGGCCCGTCTTGTCGACGGTCACGCTGATCTGCAGCCGCGCTTCTTGTTCGGCCCGGAGCATCTGGCGCGGATAGCTTTTCTGAATGATCGGGATCCAGCGCTCGGTCTGGGTCGGTTGCACCTGCGTTCCCGCCACGACCGAAGCCATGGTGTCGACCGCGATTTTCTCGCTAAGCCGCTTCGCGCAATCTTGCAGCTGGGTCAGCGGGTCACCCAGCGACCCCGTGTTCAGGGTGAGCGGTTCCACAACCGCGCGGCCCAGTCGCAATTGCGTGATCGCGCCCACCCGGTCGAGCGGGACCGCGTCGCCCGCGCTCCCAGCGCTCGCTGCGTCCAGATCCACCGTTTCATCGCCGCGCTGCGGTTCGTCCTCGCCCGCTTCGCGGCGCATCAGTTCGAGTTCTTGTTCGGTCGGCGTCAGGCGCGCGCCGAACAGCGTAAGCACCGGGCGCCCCTTGCTGGACTTGGCTTTGACGTAATTGCGCGTGTATTGCGGTTCGGGCGCGAACTGCACCGTCAGGTTGGGGCCATAGGGATGGCGCACCGGACGCCCGATCAGCGTCACATTGTAGCTTTGCCGAGGGCTGCCTTGGTCGATCCAGAGGGTGGTGGCCTGCTTGTCAGCGCCAAAGCGGCGGCTCATCCGGCATTTGTCGTCATATTCGCGCAGCCGCCAGTCCGAGCTCGGCTCGAGCACGACATCATCGGCCCGCGCCGCCCCGCTCAGCGTCAGCATAGCCAGCCCCGAGAGCGCGGATAGGATCGTTAAAGGTTTCATAGCGTAAGGTCATCCTGTTTGGGCCAAGCGCCTATTGCGCCGAATACGTAATGTTCGTCGCATAGAACGAGCGCATAGGCTGCCCGTCTCTGTCCAGAGCGGGGTCGAACTTGGCGAAGCGCATCGCGGTTTTGCAGGCGGGCGAATTGAGGCTTTCGGCCTTGGTCGTCTTTTCCAGCGCGCAGTCCGACGCGCTTCCATCGGCCTCTACGGTGACGCGCATGCGCACGATGCCGCTTTGCCCTTTCACGAGGGCCTTGCGCGGGTAGTTCGCCTGAATGGACTTTGTGAAAGCGCGCAAGTTTCGCATTTTGGCGGGGCGATAACTGCGATGCTTTTCCGGATCGAGCCCCCAGTCGTTGATCAGATCGTCGGTGCAGGCGTTCAGCGCTTCGATAGGCGCCATCATATTGCCCGTTTCCAGCGACAGAACGCGCTTGCCCGACATGAAGGTCACTCGGTCGGAATTGGCGAGCGCGCGCGGATCGATACCCGCGCTGACATGCTCGGGCGTGGGGGCGCTGGCACGTTCGGCAGCGCTGGGCGCAATCGTGTACGCGGTCAGGATGATCGCGGGTCCGTATCCCGGCACATCGCCGGATCCCAGCCGCTCCAGCCGCCGCAGCTCGGTCTCGGGATCAAAGCCGACATAGGTGCGGCCGGGGCGCGAAAAATTCGAGGCCTGCGATCCGGCGAGTGTCACGCCGAACGAATCATCGGGCGCGGCTTGGTCGAAAAACAGGAGATGGCGATCCTCGTTCGAGCCAAACAGCCGCGCGAGGCGACACCGGCCCGCGCCGTAATCGAGGTTCCAATCGCTGATCGGTTTGAGCGCGGTGACCTTACCCGTTGCGAGCGCTTCGTTCTGCGTAACTTTCGCGGCAAGGGGGACTGCGAGCGGGCTGACCGCCACAAGGATGCCGACCGCAGCGGCGCTCATAACGCGTTTGAATTGCATGCAAAAACTCCTGCCGCGCCAATTTAGCGCGGCAGGAGTGTGTGACAACAGCGTTGTCGGCTGTCTTGGTCTAGCGTCTTAGTCGAGCGCGCCCGTCAGTTCGGGAACCGCTGCGTAGAGGTCCGCGACGAGACCGATATCCGCGACCTGGAAGATTGGGGCATCTTCGTCCTTGTTGATGGCAATGATGACTTTGGAGTCCTTCATGCCAGCCAGATGCTGGATCGCGCCGGAAATGCCGATGGCGATGTAAACCTCGGGGGCCACGATCTTGCCGGTCTGGCCGACCTGGTAATCGTTGGGCACATAGCCCGCATCGACCGCCGCACGGCTGGCGCCGATGGCTGCGCCCAGCTTGTCAGCGAGCGGGTTGATGATCGAATCGAAGGTTTCGCTGTCTTTGAGCGCTCGCCCGCCGGACACGATGATCTTGGCGCTGGCGAGTTCGGGACGGTCGCCTCCATCAGCGATCTCGCTGCTGACAAAGCTGGAAAGCGCTGCGTCGCCGGAACCAGAGACGTCCTCAACCGACGCTGAACCACCCTCGGTGGCCGCCTTGTCGAACGAGGTGCCGCGCACGGTGATGACGAGTTTGGCGTCCGAGCTCTCGACGGTCGCAATCGCGTTGCCGGCGTAGATCGGACGGGTGAAAGTCTTGGGCCCTTCGACCGAAAGGATGTCCGAGATTTGCATCACATCGAGATGCGCCGCGACGCGCGGTGCGATGTTCTTGCCTGACGTGGTGGCGGGCGCGAGGAACGCGTCATAGCCGTCCATCAGGCCAGCGATCAGCGGCGCGACGTTTTCCGCAAGGCCATTGGCGTAGGCCGCGTCATCGGCCTTGAGCACTTTGGAAACGCCCGCGATCTTGGCAGCGGCCTCCGCGACCGAGCCGCAATCGTGACCGGCAACCAGCGCGGTGACATCGCCCAGCTTGCCCGCGGCGGTGACGACGGCCAGCGTCGCGTCGTTGACCGTTTTGTTGTCGTGTTCGACGAGAATCAGAGTGTTCATCTGTGTGTGTCCTTCTCTCGAATGGGCCGCTTACGCGATCCCCATTTCCTTGATCTTGGCGACGAGCGCGGCGACGTCTTCGACCTTTTCACCGGCCTGGCGAACCGGCGGTTCGGCGACGTTGGTGGTGGTGAGGCGCGGCGCGATATCGACGCCGAAGTCCGCCGGGCTCTTGGTGTCGAGCGGCTTCTTCTTCGCTTTCATGATGTTAGGCAGCGAGGCGTAGCGCGGCTCGTTCAGGCGAAGGTCGGTGGTGACGATGGCGGGCAAGCTGAGCTTGACCGTTTCCAGGCCGCCATCGACTTCACGTTTCACTTCAACGCTGTCGCCATCGACGGCGACGGTGTTGGCAAAGGTGCCTTGTGGGCGGCCCATCAGAGCGGCGAGCATCTGGCCGGTCTGGTTCGAATCGTCGCTGATTGACTGTTTGCCCAGGAGCACGAGACCCGGCTGCTCTTCATCGGCGATCGCCTTCAGGATCTTGGCCACGGCGAGCGGCTCAACCTCTTCGTCGGTCTCAACCAGGATCGCGCGGTCCGCGCCCATGGCGAGCGCGGTGCGCAGCGTTTCCTGCGCCTTGGCCGGGCCGACTGAAACGGCGATGATCTCTTCCGCCTTACCCGCCTCCTTGATGCGGATGGCTTCTTCGACGGCGATCTCGTCGAAGGGGTTCATGCTCATCTTGACGTTCGCAAGATCCACGCCGGTGCCGTCGGCTTTGACGCGCGGCTTTACGTTGTAGTCGATGACCCGTTTGACGGGCACGAGGATTTTCATCGCGTTATCCTTCCCTTGCATGCCCTCTCATCATGGGTGTGAGCGGGCTGTATTTAATCTCTGTGGCGCGCTTAACTCGCGTTTACGTAAACGTCAAGTTGGCGGGGTGTTCTGAAAGCAATTCGGCGCGCTTGTCGAATACCGATCTTGCGCTCCGTCCTGGTTACGTCAACCCTGCGCGTGGGCGCATTGCGCGCCCACACGCCATTTGGGGAGCGTCGGGGATGGAGGAAGTGCAATGTTTGCAATCGCACGAGTGTTTGGATCAGCCATCGCGGCCCTTGCCTCGTCGCGGCGGTGCGGATCGAATCGGGCGGTGAGCCGGTCTTTCGCTTCGATCGGGCGCAGCCTTCGACCGATTTGCAACGAAGCGCGGTGCCCTGTGTTGACCACACGAAGCCCACCATAAACCTTTGGAGCCGCCGCGTGTCAGATAGCCCCCAATCGGCCAGTGATATCATCGCCAAGCTGGGCAAACTCGATGGCGACGACAAAAGGGACGGCGATGCCGTTCAAATCGGCGAGGTAATCAAGACGATTGGCGGGCGCAGCTATGGCCCGTTGCTCTTGCTACCGGCGCTTTTGGGCGCATCGCCGCTCGGCGGTATACCCACGGTGCCAAGCGTGCTCGCGGTCATCATTGCGGTCATTGCGGCGCAGATGGTCATTGGGCGCACGCATTTCTGGCTGCCCGGTTTCCTCGCCGAGCGCACGGTGCCCAAGGCAAAACTCGAATCAGCGCGCGAGACGCTTTCAAAGCCAGCGCAGCTTATGGATACGCTGTTCGATAACCGCCTGTCCTGGGCCACCAAAGAGCCCATGCCGCGCATCGCCGCCGTCTTGGTGCTGATCTTGTGCCTGACGATTGCGCCGCTCGAACTGGTGCCGTTCGCGGCAATTCTGCCCTTCAGCGCCATCGCCGCCTTCGGCCTGGCGATGACCGTGCGCGATGGGGCGCTTATGCTGCTCGCCTTGGCGCTTTCGTGCACGAGCGTGGGGCTGGTGTTTTACGCGCTGCTCGCCTGAGGGCGCGTGCGGCGTTGGTGACAGGGCGCTGCCTCGCTGACAGCGCCCCAATTTACCGATGCGTGAGGCTTCAGCCGATCACGCCGCTTTCTTGACCTCGGCGACGATCTTCTTGGCCGCGTCGCCCAGATCGTCGGCAGGAACGATAGCGAGGCCGGAATTGGCGAGGATTTCCTTGCCGGCTTCGACATTGGTGCCTTCGAGGCGGACGACGAGCGGAACCTGAAGGTTCACGTCCTTGGCCGCTTGCACCACGCCGTTGGCGATGATGTCGCACTTCATGATGCCGCCAAAGATGTTGACGAGGATGCCCTCGACCGCTGGGTCTTTCAGGATGATCTTGAACGCAGCCGTCACCTTCTCGGTCGTCGCGCCGCCGCCCACGTCGAGGAAGTTGGCCGGGAACGCGCCGTTCAGCTTGATGATGTCCATTGTCGCCATGGCAAGGCCAGCGCCATTGACCATGCAGCCGATATTGCCATCCAGCTTGATGTAGGCGAGGTCGTATTCGCTCGCTTCAACCTCGGCGGGGTCTTCCTCGGTCTCGTCGCGCATCTCTTCAATCGCCGGGTGGCGGTATAGAGCGTTGGAATCAAAGCTCATCTTGGTGTCGAGCACCAGCAGATGCGCCTTGCCGTCCGCGTCGGGCTTGGTTTCAACCAGAGGGTTGATCTCCAGCATGTCGCAATCGCTCGCCATGAAGGCGGTGTAGAGCTGCTTGGCCAGTTTCTGGCACTGCTTGTTGAGGTCGCCCGAAAGCTCGAGCGCAAAGGCCACCGCGCGTGCGTGATGCGGCATGAAGCCTTGCGCGGGGTCGATGGTGATCGTGGTGATCTTTTCCGGCGTGTTATGCGCCACATCCTCAATGTCCATGCCGCCTTCGGTGGAAGCGACCATGGCGACCTGCCCGCTGGCGCGGTCGACGAGCATGGCGAGGTAATATTCGCTCTCAATATCGACGCCGTCGGTCACATACAGGCGGTTCACCTGCTTGCCTGCGTCGCCCGTCTGGATGGTCACCAGCGTGTTGCCGAGCATTTCGGTGGCGTGGCTTTCCACCTCGTCGAGCGAGAAGGCCAAGCGCACGCCGCCCTTGGCGTCGGGTCCAAGCTCTTTGAACTTGCCCTTGCCGCGTCCACCGGCGTGGATCTGCGCTTTCACGACATAGAGTGGTCCGGGCAGCTTTTTGGCGCCTTCGAGGGCCTCCTCCACGGTCAGCGCCGCGTAGCCGTTGGGCACCGCGATGCCGTGTTCTTTGAGCAGTTCCTTGGCCTGATATTCATGGACGTTCATGTCAGCGTGATCCCTTTGCTGTGTGATCCCAACCGTGCGCGCCTAAGGGGAGCGGGCAAACGAACTGGGGAGAGGTTCCGTCGAGAGCGCCTAAGCATGTCTGAGCGCCCTTGAAAAGGGCTTCTAGGGGGGGCACGACTAATGGCGCATATGATCGACCGTACACGTCTTCTCGAGATCGTCCGCGAAGCGGGCCGCATGGCCCTTGCGCGCTGGCCGGGCGATGGGCACGCGCTCAAATCGTGGGAGAAAAAGCCCGGCGATCCGGTGAGCGAGGCGGATCTGGAAGTCGACCGTTTCCTGCGCCGCGAACTGGGCGCGTTGTTGCCGTCGGCGGCGTGGCTTTCCGAAGAAAGCGTCGATGACAAGCAGCGCATCGAAAGCGGCCTGATCTGGCTGGTTGACCCGATTGACGGCACGCGCGATTTCGTGCGCGGGCGGCCCGGCTGGTCGATCTCGGTCGCTTTGGTGAGCGCGGGCAAACCCTTGATCGGCGTGCTGATAGCGCCCGCGCGCGGCGAGGAATGGATCGCCGAAGCGGGCAAGGGCGCAACGCTGAACGGCGAGCCCCTGACCGCGAGCGCGCGCACCGATTTCTCGGGCGCGCGGGTGCCCGTCGACCAATTGCCGAGCGCCGATTCGGACCTTGTGATCGTCGAAAAACCCAATTCGATCGCCTTGCGCATCGCGATGGTGGCGGATGACCGCGCGGATCTTGTCGCGACTTTGCGCTGGGGCTTTGAGTGGGACATCGCCGCCGCGAGCCTCATCGCGCGCGAGGCGGGCGCGCGCGCCAGCGACGCGTTCGGCAACCCGCTCGCCTATAACAAGCACGACCCGCGCGATTTCGGCGTACTGGTCTGCGCGCCCGGCATTCACGCAGCGGCGGTCGAGCGTCTGGCGCAGCGGGGCCAAGCGCTGAAATGAAAAAGGGGCGTTTTCGTTAGGCTCGCTGACGCTCGCGCCCTAGCCCCCCGCTCCCTCCGCCCGGATCATACGCCGATGTGAAAATCCGGGTGGAAGGGCGGAAGGGAGCGGGGGGCTACGGCATGGGACGCGCGGATGCGCGTCCCGTACCCATCATTCAGCTTCCGCGCGCGGCGGTCACGTCGTCCTGGCTGATCGGGATGATCTTGATCTCAACGCGGCGGTTAAGCGGCTCATTCACGTTGTCAGCGGTCTTGATCCGCAATTGATCGTAGGATTCGCCGAAGCCGCGCGTCGCCAGACGGCTGCGCGCTACGCCCTTGGCCGCGAGGTAGTCCGCAACCGATTGCGCGCGCTGTTCCGACAGGCGCTGGTTTAGCGCGTCGCTGCCCGTCGTGTCGGTAAAACCATACACATCGATAAGGCTGTTGGGATATTTGATCAGGTTCTCCGCCACCGCATCCAGCGTCGTGTAAAAGCCGGGGTTGATTGACGAGGCGCCCGTCGCAAAGGTTACGCCATCGGGCAGGCGGACAAGGATCGCGTCCTGATCGCCGACCTCTTCGACATCGATGCCGCTGCCTGCGGTCTGCTCGTCAAGCTCCTTGATCTGGTCGTCGAACCGCTTGCCCAGGATTGAGCCAGCCGAACCGCCAATGCCAGCGCCGATTATGCGCGCGGTGTTGCCGCCGATCGCGCCGCCCAGAAGATAGCCCAGCGTGCCGCCAACGCCCGCGCCGATTGCGGTGCGTGAGACCTTGCGCTCGCCCGTATTGGGGTCGGTGACACAGGCCGTAGTGGTGCCCAGCAGCGCCAGAGCGGCGGTGCCTGAAAGGAAAATGCGTGATGTTTTCATTATTTAGTCCTCCAAAGTGTCGTGACCCCAACTAGCGATCAATTTAAGCTTAGTTCCAAAATCGTCTGTGTGCACCTGTCCGTTGCGCCAAGCTGAATGGGTAACGCGGCGCATCCACCGCTGGCATCGGCGCTGTTTTGTGGTAGCGACACCCCCGTGACACCGTTTCCCTGGGCCTACCTCTTCATCATCCTTGGACTGATCGTGCTCAATGGCGTGTTCGCCATGTCCGAGCTTGCGATTGTCTCTGCCAAGACCTCTCGTCTGAAAGCGCGTGCGGACGAGGGCTCGGCTTCGGCGCGCATTGCGCTTCGGCTGGCGGCGGAACCGGGCAAGTTTCTTTCGACCGTGCAGATCGGGATCACGTTGATCGGGATTGTAGCGGGCGCGTTTTCGGGCTCGGCGCTGGGCGGACCGGTGGGTGAACGGCTGGTGGCTTTGGGCCTTCCGCCTGATCTGGGCCAAAAGGGCGGGTTCTTTGTCGTGATCGCGTTCACGACCTATTTCAGCCTCGTCGTTGGCGAATTGGTCCCCAAACAGCTCGCCTTGCGCGCCGCTGTTCCGATCAGCCTGGTTATGGCGCGCCCCATGGCGATGCTCGCGACGGTCGCCGCGCCGCTGGTATGGGTACTCGATTCAAGCTCGGCGCTTCTCATTCGCCTGTTCGGCATCCGCACCAAGGGCGCAAGCAGCGTCACCGCTGAAGAGCTGCAAATGATTTTTGCCGAAGCAACGCGGTCCGGCGTGATCGAAGCCGAGCAGCACCAGATCCTGACCGGCGTCGTGCGGCTGGCCGAACGCCCCGTGCGCGAGATGATGACGCCGCGCACCGAAGTGGACTGGATCGAAGCCGACGCCGATCCCAAGGCGATCCGCAAGACCATCAAGCAAAGCCCGCATTCGCTGCTGCCGGTGGCGGATGGCTCGCCCGATCAGATCTTGGGCGTTGTCAAAGTGCGCGAAGTGCTCGCCGCGCTCGTCGCGGGCCAATCCGTTTCGATCCGCGATATGGTCGTGAAAGCCGAAGTGGTGCCCGACCAGCTCGACGCGATGGACGCGCTGCGCGTGCTGCAATCAGCGGATATTGCGATGGCGGTGGTCCACGATGAATACGGCCACTTTGAGGGGATCGTGACCCCGGTGGACTTGCTGACCGCGCTGGTCGGCAATTTCGCCAGCGATCAGGACGAGGGCGATTCGCCGCTCATCGAAGAGCGCAAGGATGGATCGCTGATGGTCTCGGGCGCTCTTTCAGCCGATGCGCTGTCGGATCGGCTGGGGCTCACTTACGGTGACACCCGCGAATTCGGCACGGCGGCGGGATACGCGCTGTCAGTGCTTAAGCGCCTTCCCGTGGCGGGCGAGACGTTTGAGGATCAGGGTTGGCGCTTTGAGATCGTGACGATGGATCGCCGCCGGATCGACAAAATCCTGATCCGCGAAATCCAGAAAGGCCAAACGGCCCCGCAAACCGATAAAGCCTGAAGGGCCGGGCCCTTAGGGCGGTCAGCCCGGAATAACCGTCGATGCGGTCGCGCCGTCGCCTTCGGGGGCGGCGATGATGTCGCGGGTCACGCGGCCCTTGGCCACGGTGTTGGTCTGCGGATCACCCGCCACGCTGCGAATGCTGCGCGCGGAACTGCCCGCGCGGTCGAGCGTGATTTTCTCAATGTCGCTGCGATCCTGCGGACCGCCGAACAAAGCTTCGAGCGCTTGCTCAGCCGCTGTGCCTTCGGAGGGGCGCGGCGCGCCCGGCGCGGGCGGGGTCAGCGTGAAATCGGGTGGAACCACCAGCGGCGCCTGACGCTGCACAGCGAATTCGTCCGGACGGTCGCGGTTGAACAGCCCGCCGCCGCCGCACGCGGTCAGAGCGACGCTGGCCGTGGCCAGCACGATGGCGGTTTTCAATTTCAGCATCTTCAATTCTCCAGAGCGCTCTTGCGCGCTTCGCTGTCGTCCGCCTTTTCGCTGAAGAACAGCGCGCGGGCAAGGATAAGGACGACGCCAAGGGTGATAGCGGCGTCAGCCACGTTGAAAATCAGGAAGGGGCGAAAGTCCCCGATGTGAAAATCGGCAAAGTCGATGACATAGCCGACCTTGAAGCGGTCGTAGATGTTGCCCAGCGCGCCGCCCAGGATCATCGCCAGGCCAAGGATATCGCCCATCATCCGCTCGCGCATCATCCACACCAGCACGACCAGCGCAATCGCGCCGGTCATCGCCACCAGAAGCCAGCGCATCTCCATATTGGTCGCCTCCAGCATGCCCAGCGAGATGCCGTAATTGCGCGTGTAGGTGAGGTCGAAAAAGGGCAGCAGATCAAGGTGATCGCCGATCTCGTTGAGCTCCAGCGTGCGCGTGACGTACCACTTGGAGGCTTGATCGACGACCGCAATCAGAGCCGCCAGAGCAAGGCCGATCAAACGCGCTTTGGTGAACAGCTGGGTCATGCAGGCAGCGCGCGCGCGTCCCATTCCTTGACCGCCGCATCGCAGCGCCCGCACAGCGCGCCGTCTTCGGCCACGTCGGGCAGCAGACGCCAGCAGCGCCCGCATTTCGCATCGGTGGACTTGGTCACGATCACCTCGTCCTTGTCGTGGCGCGTCACTGTCCCGGTGATGAACAGTTCGGCGAGCTGTTCATCGCTCACGCCGGCGGGCACCGCGCTGGCGGGCACGGTCACGAACGCCTCGTTGCTCGACCGGATGGTCTTTTTCCGGCGCAGCGGCTCAATCGCTTCGGTGACGCGTTCGCGCAGGGCTCGCATAGCGGTCCATTTGGCCCGGTCAGCGGGCACCTGCGGCACGCTCGGCCATTCGAGCAGGTGGACGCTGCCGCGCTTGCCGTCCTCGTCGGGCTCCCCGTCTTCGGGATAGCGCGTCATCCACACTTCCTCGGCGGTGAAGACCAGAACCGGCGCGGCGTAGCGCACTAGCGCGTGGAAGAGCAGGTCCAACACCGTGCGATAGGCGTTGCGGCGCGTTGAGTCTTCGCCATCGCAATAGAGCGCGTCCTTGCGGATATCGAAGAAGAACGCGGAGAGGTCTTCGTTGCAGAAATCGACCAGCAGACGCGTGTAGGTGTTGAAGTCATACGCCTCGACGGCGGCTTTCAACTTCGCGTCGAGCTCGCTGAGCAGCGACAGGACATAGAGCTCCAATTCGGGGATCTCGCCCGCGTCGCTCATATCGCCGACATAGCCATCGAGCGCGCCCAGCAAATAGCGGAACGTGTTGCGCAGGCGGCGATATTGGTCGCCCACGCCTTTTAGGATTTCATCGCCGATGCGGTGGTCTTCGGTGAAGTCGACGCTGAGCGCCCACAGCCGGATGATATCCGCGCCCGTTTGCTCCATCACCTTGACCGGATCGGTCGTGTTGCCGAGCGATTTGGACTGTTTGAAGCCCTTGGCGTCCATGGTGAAGCCGTGGGTCAGAACCTGATCGTAAGGCGCGCGGCCCCGCGTCGCGCAGCTTTGCAGCAGCGAGGACTGGAACCAGCCGCGATGCTGGTCAGAGCCTTCGAGATAGAGGTTGGCGGGCCATTGGAGGTCGGGCCAGCGGCCGGATTCGAGCAGGAAGGCGTGGGTGCAGCCGCTGTCGAACCACACGTCGAGAATGTCGGTGACCATCTCAAATTCTTCGGGGTTGTGGTCCGGCCCGAGGAATTCGGCCTTGCGATCCTCTTCCCACGCGTCGACGCCCTCTTCGCGCACCGCGTTGACCACCCGCGCGTTCACCGCTGGGTCTTGCAGATAGGTTCCATCGGGGCGGACGAAGAGGGTGATCGGCACACCCCAGGCGCGCTGGCGTGAAAGCACCCAGTCCGGGCGGCCTTCGACCATCGAGCCGATGCGGTTCTGGCCCTTGGGTGGGACAAACTCTACGCGCTCGATTTCGCTGACCGCCCTTTCCCTCAACGTCATCCCAGCGAAAGCTGGGATCGCTTTCGGGTCAGCGCCTTCGTCGATAGCGGTCCCAGCTTGCGCTGGGACGACGTCGAGCGGCTTATCCATCGGCACAAACCATTGCGGCGTGCAGCGGTAGATGACCTTGGCCTTGGAGCGCCAGGAATGCGGATAGGAGTGCTCGTAGTCGGCGCTGGCGCTCAGCAGCGCGCCCGCTTCGCGCAGGTCCGAACAGATCGGGCCTTCGGGTGAATTGAAGGGCTTGTTGATGACGCTGCGGCGGCGCGGCTTGCCGTCTTCGGTCAAGTCGTGCGCGCCCAGCCACAGCCAGTCGTCGCGATACCGCCCATCATCCATCACCGCAAAGACGGGGTTGATGCCGTTCGCCTTACACAGCTCGAAGTCGTCCTCGCCGTGATCGGGCGCCATATGGACAAGGCCCGTGCCGCTGTCGGTCGTGACAAAGTCGCCTTTCAGGAAAGGCCGAGGAGTGGCATAAAATCCGCCGAGGTGATGCATTGGATGCCGGGCGGTTGCACCTGCCAGCTCATGACCTGCAAATTCCACGAACGACCCACGAGTCACGGAGTAGTCGAGACCCTCCTTCAGCTTGATTGGATGCTCAGTTAGGTCCGAGAAGTCGATCTCGGCGACCCTTCGGTTGATACGGTCAACAAAGGCTTCAGTAAGATTCTGAGCAACAACATAAGCGTCGTCGTATAGATTCAGACCGTTTTTCCGGAGACGCGAGTAAATCTCTTCCTTGGGCCAGCTTTCTTCGAAACCGACTGGACGATGGACCTCGAGCCTGACGAAGTCATAGGTAACTAGCTCATTGAAGGCGATGGCTTGGTTTACTGGGATAGTCCAAGGCGTGGTCGTCCAAATGACAGCTAGTACACGACCATCGGCCTCGAGCATTCTCTCGATCTCGGGGCAGTTGTGTGCGTCTTCGATCTCAAACGCCACGTCGATCTGCGGGCTGTCGGTGAGGTCTTCGTACTCAACCTCGGCCTCGGCCAAGGCCGTTTCCTCGACCGGCGACCACATCACCGGCTTGGAGCCTCGATAGAGGTTGCCCGCCTCGGCAAACTTCATCAGCTCGGCCACAATCGTCGCCTCGGCCTGAAAATCCATGGTGAGGTAGGGATTGTCCCAATCGCCCATGATGCCCAGACGCTTCAATTGCTCGCGCTGCGTGTCGACCCAGCCTTGCGCGTAGGCGCGGCATTTGGCGCGGAATTCGCGTGCCGGAACCTCGTTCTTGTTCTTCTTTTTCTTGCGGTATTTCTCTTCAACCTTCCACTCGATCGGAAGGCCATGGCAGTCCCAGCCCGGCACGTACGGCGCGTCTTTGCCCAGCAAGTTTTGCGTGCGGCAGACCGTGTCCTTGAGGATGTGGTTGAGCGCGTGGCCGATATGCATATCGCCATTCGCGTATGGCGGGCCATCGTGCAGAATGAACTTCTCGCGCCCCGCGCGCGCGTCGCGCATCGTGCGGTACAGATCCATGTCCTGCCAGCGCGCCGCAATGCCCGGTTCCTTCTGCGGAAGGCCGGCTTTCATCGGGAAGGGGGTCTTGGGCAGGAAGACCGTGTCCTTGTATTCCCTGTCTTTGGCGCGCTGTTCGCTGTCGTTACTCATCGGGAAGGGCGCTTAGAAGCTTGCGCGCAAGGTCGCAATCCTTCTCCATCTGCGCCATCAATTCCTCGAGCCCGTCAAACTTCGCCTCGCCGCGCAGGAAGTGGTGAAACGCGACCTCGATTTCCTGCCCGTACAGATCGCCGGAAAAGTCGAAGAAATAGGGTTCGAGCAGCTCTTTGGGCGGGTCGAATTGCGGGCGAATGCCCAGATTAGCCGCGCCTTTCAGCTTTTCGCCCGTCGCCAGCACCGTGCCCGTGACCGCGTAGACGCCGTATTTGGGGCGCAGATAGCTCTCAACGGAAAGATTGGCGGTGGGATAGCCCAATTTGCGCCCGTTTTTGTCGCCGTGCTGGACGATGCCGCGAATCGCGAAAGGGCGGGTGAGCAGCTTGGCGGCGAGCTGCGGATCGCCTTCACGCAAGGCCTCGCGGATGCGGCTGGAGGAGACGACGTCTCCATCCCCTTTGACCGCTTCGACGACGCGGGACTTGAGCCCGCGCTCAGCGCCAAAACTCTGGAGCAATTCGACATTGCCCAGCGCCTTTTGCCCGAAGGAAAAGTCGCCCCCTGTCACCACGCCGTGCGCTCCGAAACGGTCGATCAGGATGTCGCTGATAAAATCGTGCGCGCTAGTACCCGACAATTCCTTGTCGAAATGGAAGACCAGCATCGCGGTGGCGCCTGCCGCCAGATACAATTCCTGCCGCTGCTCCAGCGTGGTCAGGCGGAACGGCGGGGCGTCGGGCCGGAAAAACCGCACCGGGTGCGGATCAAAGGTCGCGATGATGGAAGGTCGGCCTTCCTCGTGCGCCCAGTTGATCGCTTCGCCAGCGACCGCTTGGTGGCCGGTGTGAAAGCCGTCGAAATTGCCCAGCGCGATGATCGCGCCGCGTAGGGGCGATTGGACGGGGTCACGGTGATCGAGCCAGCGCATGGAAGGCGTGTCTAATCGGCGCGCGCGTAGGTGACAAAGGAAAAGGCGGGCTTTTCGCCCTCAGTCGGATAGTCCTCGCGCGCGGTTTCGACCCATTCGGGCCCGATGGGCTTCATGAAGGTGTCGCCGACATAATCGCGGTGGATCTCAGTCACTTCGATGCGGTGTGCGAGCGGGCGGAAGACATCGTAGATCGCCGCGCCGCCCACGACCGCGATTTCGTCGGTCTCGCTCGTTTTGGCCGCTTCGAGCGCTTCAGCAACCGAGTGGACAACCTCAGCGCCCGCGCTGTCCCAATCCTCGCGCCGTGTCAGCACGATGTGGCGGCGGCCGGGCAGGATACCGGGCAGGCTTTCAAAGGTCTTGCGCCCCATGATCATGGGCTTTCCCATCGTCAGCGCCTTGAACCGTTTCAGGTCGGCGGGCAGCCGCCAGGGCAGCGTGTTTTCGCGCCCGATCACCCCGTTGGAGGCGACCGCGTAGATCAGGAACACCTCAGGTGTCTTCGTCTCGGTCATGGGCGGCTTAGTGACTCACGCGCGTGACGTGGCCCATCTTGCGGCCCTCGCGCGCTTCGCGCTTGCCATAAAGGTGCAGGTGCGGTTCGCCCGGCTCGCTCAGCATGTCGTGCGCGCTGAGGGCCGCTTCGCCGACAATGTTGCGCATTTCAATCCCGGCAAAGCGTGTGGCGGTCTCGCCCAGCGGCAGGCCGCAAATCGCGCGCACGTGGTTCTCAAACTGGCTGGTGGCAGCGCCTTCGATGGTCCAGTGCCCGGAATTGTGAACCCTGGGGGCCATTTCGTTGAAGATCGGGCCTTGCCTGGTCGCGAAGAATTCAAGGCACAAGACGCCGACATAACCGAGCGCGTTTGCAACCTTGGCCGCGATGTCGCGCGCGGCGTCGACTTGCGCTTCGACCAGCGGTCCCGCTGGCAGGGTTGAGGTCACGAGCATCCCGCCTTCGTGGTGATTGGCGGTCGAATCCCAGAAGCGCACTTCGCCATCGCGTGAGCGAACGAGAATGACGGAGAACTCGGTCTCGAAATCGACCATCCCTTCGTAGACGCAGGGACGCCCGGGAAAGCGTACGCCTTGCGCGTCATGGGCGGAAGCGACGCGCCATTGCCCTTTGCCGTCATAGCCGTCGCGCGCGGTTTTCAGGATGCCGGGCGTGCCGACGCGCTCCATCGCGCGGGTGAAGTCCGCGTCGCTTTCGACCCGCATGTAGGGCGCGCAGGTCGCGCCCAGTTGTTCGACGAATTGCTTTTCGCTCAGGCGGTCCTGCGCCACTTCAAGCGCGCGCGGCAGCGGCGCGAGCAGCTCCTGAGGGATGGCCGCGACGGCGCTCAAAGGCACGTTTTCGAACTCCCAGGTGACGATGTCGCAGCCTTGGGCAAACTGCGCGAGCGCGGCGGTATCGTTCCAGCCGCTCTCGACGAGCTGCGCGCAGGTGTCCGCCGCGACATTATCACCCGGCGGTGCGTAGGAGATCGAGTGATAGCCCAACTGGCCCGCCGCGCTCGCCATCATCCGGCCAAGCTGGCCCGCGCCCAGAATGCCGATGGTCGAGCCGGGGGGGAGGGGGAGAGTGACGGCGCTCATTCGTCCACCGGAGCCTCAGCCACCGCCGCTGAGCGGGCCGCGCGCCAGCCTTGCAGACGTTTGGAAAGCGCTTCGTCCTGCAGCGCCAAGATCGCCGCCGCCATCAGTCCGGCGTTGGTCGCGCCCGCTTCGCCAATCGCTAGAGTGCCGACGGGGACGCCTGCGGGCATTTGCACGATGGAGAGCAAGCTGTCTTGGCCGGAAAGAGCGCGCGATTGCACCGGCACGCCCAGCACCGGCAAATGCGTCATCGCCGCGATCATGCCCGGCAAATGCGCCGCGCCGCCCGCGCCCGCAATGATCACATCAAAGCCTTCATCCGCTGCGCCTTTGGCAAAAGCGTTCATCCGGTCCGGGGTGCGGTGCGCGGAGACGATGCGCGCTTCGTGTTCGACGCCGAGCTCGTCAAGGACAGCGCAGGCGCGTTTCATGGTCGGCCAGTCGGACTGGCTGCCCATGACGATGGCAACTTTGCACCCTCTGACGTTGCCCCCTTTGCTCATCACGAATCCTTCAAATAATACCGTTCACCCGGCACCATATCGTCAGAGAAGTCGTAGATGATCGGTTGTCCGGTGGGGATCTCGAGGCCCGTTATGTCGTCATCGGAAATCTGGCTCAGATGCTTCACGAGCGCGCGCAAGGAATTGCCGTGGGCGGAAATGATCACCGTCTCGCCGCTGGCCAGCACGGGCGCGATATCGCTTTCCCAATAGGGCAGGACACGCTCAATCGTGAGCTTGAGGCTCTCGGTGTTGGGCACATCAATGCCTTCATAGCGCGGATCCGCGCCCGGATCGAATTCGCTGCCAGGCTCCATCGCTGGGGGCGGCACGTCAAAGCTGCGGCGCCAGATATGGACCTGATCATCGCCGTGCTTGTCGCGCGTTTCCTGTTTGTTGAGGCCGGTGAGCCCGCCATAATGCCGCTCATTCAGGCGCCAGTCCTTGGTGATCGGCATCCACAGGCGGCCCATTTCCTCCAGCGCGAGATTGAGCGTCTTGATCGCGCGGGTCTGAAACGAGGTGAAGGCGGCTGTAGGAACGACGCCCTTTTCCTTCATCAGCGCGCCAGCGGCTTTGGCCTCGGCGACGCCTTTCTCGGTGAGATCGACGTCCCACCAGCCGGTGAAACGGTTCTCAAGGTTCCATTGGCTTTGGCCGTGGCGAACGAGGATCAGTTTGGGCATTGTCTTCCTTAAGTGCCAGCTCCGCCCGCTCCCTCCACCCTTCCACCCGGATTACCATATCGGGTCACGATCCGGGTGGAAGGGTGGAGGGAGCGGGCGGCCGGGACCTGATAATCAAAGACATCCCGTTAGCTTTCCGTATCGGTCTTGGGAAGATCAGAGCTATCCGATTCGCGCATTTCCCGGCTTTGCGCTTTGCGACGGCGCAGGTTTTCGCGCAATTTTGCGGCCAGGCGTTCTTCTTTGGTCAGCTCGCGCGAAACATTGTTGCCTTTGCTTTCACTCATGCGAAACGCTTTGGCGAGGATAGCGCCCACCATCAAGCCCCGCTTGACATTCGCCGCTTTGCCGACAATAGGGCGCGCCTTGGTTGGCCGCGGTAGCTCAGTGGTAGAGCGCACCCTTGGTAAGGGTGAGGCCGAGAGTTCAATTCTCTCTCGTGGCACCATTTTTTCCAGATCTCAGCGCTGTTCTCTGCAATCGGATCAAGCCCGGCGTGCGCGTCGCGGCCCTTGCTGGCGGCGCTTCGCCGTTTCGGCGCGCTGTTATCCTGACCTTAACCCACCGCGCCTACCACCAATGCTCGAAAGACCAGGAAACCAGCGCGGGCTGGGCGCGCGGGACTGACCCCCTGCGCTGATCAGCGCGCCAACGACACGATGAGCATGGATAACGCAAGCTTCAACCATGACGCGGCGGAAGGCCGCGGCGTTGCGCCTATGGCTGGCGACGTTGGCGACGCCAGCGTTGCGCATGACGACGCGCACGGCGAAGGGGCCGAGCAGCGCAGCGCGCCGCGTTTTACGCTGCTCATCCGCGCGGCCAAGCTGGTGTCTCCCAATGGCGAGTTTGTCTGCGTCATTCGCGACGTTTCGGAAACCGGGATCAGCGTGCGCTTGTTCCACGCCTTGCCGTCAGGCAGCCCGCTTGAATTGCACATGCCGGGCGGCGGTTCCTACGAGGTTGAGCCCAAGTGGGAGCGCGGCAACGAAGCCGGTTTTGCCTTTGCCGACACGGTTGAGGTCCAGCGCCTCATCAACGAAGCGGGCGATTACCCCAAACGCGGCCTTCGCCTAGGCGTGTGCTTTCCGATCCGCGTGTCGACCCTGACGCAGCGCTGCGAGGGCCTGGTCGTAAACCTGTCGCAGCAGGGCGCGCGGTTTGAATGCGACGGCCTGTTCGCGATTGACCAGAACCTGCGCATCCAATCGCTCGAAAAAGTCCCGGAGTTTTCCGAAGCGCGCGCCAAGGTGCGTTGGCGGCGCGATCACGAATACGGGATTGTGTTCGATGACACGTTTACGCTTGGCGATTTCGCGCGTTTGGCCGCGCGGCTTCAATGCCCCGGACTGCTCAGCGAATGATCGCGGCTCCAGCGCTCTGGTGTTTCTACGCGGGGTGGGCGGAATTTTTTCGCAATCGAGAGCCGGTTAATCCTCCGCGTTTACCCCTCGCTAACCAATTTCCTTCACTTCCGTTTGTGACGCGATCGCAGCTGTGCGGTCGACTGACACAGATACGCAAGCCACGGCGCGCGCCGCGCGCCTGGCAACGGGGGCATAGATGACTGAGAACACCCAACAGCCGGGCATCCTTGATGTAGACGTCGCAATCATTGGGGCGGGCCCCGCTGGCCTGACCGCAGGCTATTTACTGACCAAGCAGGGCAAGACGGTTGCGATCATCGAGAAAGACGAAACCTATGTCGGCGGCATCAGCCGCACCGTGGAGCACGAAGGCTATCGTTTCGACATTGGCGGGCACCGTTTCTTCTCGAAATCGAAGCAGGTCGTGGACTTGTGGGATGAGATCCTGCCCGATGACTTCATCCAGCGCCCGCGCATGAGCCGCATCTATTACGAAGGCAAATTCTACAGCTACCCGCTGCGCGCCTTCGAAGCGCTTTGGAACCTGGGTATCCTGCGCTCGACCGCCTGCATGGCGAGCTATCTCCAGTACAAGCTGTTCCCGATCAAGGACGTCAAAAGCTTTGAGGACTGGACCACCAACCAGTTCGGCAAGAAGCTCTATTCGATCTTCTTCAAGACCTACACCGAGAAAGTGTGGGGCATGCCGTGCGACGAAATGAGCGCCGACTGGGCCGCTCAGCGTATTAAGGGCTTGTCGCTCTGGGGAGCTGTGACCGACGGCCTCAAGCGGAGCCTCGGCCTCAACAAGAAGCCCAATGACGGGCAAGAGGTCAAAACACTGCTCGAAACCTTCCGCTATCCGCGTCTTGGGCCGGGCATGATGTGGGACGCCGCGCGCGATCACATCCATGCGACGGGTAAAGGGCAGGTGCTGATGGGCCATGCGCTCGATCAACTCGCCGCCATTGGCCCTAACGACGAAGGCTATAACTGGTCGATGACTGCCACCTGTGCCGATGGCGCCAAGGTTCAGATCCGCGCCAAGGATACGATCAGCTCCGCGCCGATGCGTGAGCTTTCCAAGCGCATCCACCCGCTGCCGCAGAGCTCGATTGACGCGAGCAAGCTGCGCTATCGCGACTTCCTGACCGTGGCTTTGATGGTCAAATCGGACGACCTGTTCCCCGACAACTGGATCTACATCCACGATGACCGGGTGCAGGTGGGCCGCGTGCAGAACTTCCGCAGCTGGTCGCCCGAAATGATCCCGGACGAGGACATGGCCTGCGTTGGTCTCGAATATTTCTGCTTTGAAGGCGACGGCCTGTGGTCGTCCAGCGACGAAGAGCTGGTGGCGCAAGCGACTAAAGAAATGGAGATCCTCGGCCTGTGCGATCCCAAAAAGGTCGTGAGCGGCGCGGTGGTTCGTCAGGAAAAGGCCTATCCGGTCTATGACGACGATTACGAAGCCAACGTGCAAGCGATGCGCGCCGAGCTCGAAGAAAAGCACCCCTCGCTCCACCTCGTGGGCCGCAACGGCATGCACCGCTACAACAACCAGGACCACGCCATGATGACCGCGATGCTCACGGTTGAGAACATCCTCGCAGGCAAGCGCGTCTACGACACGTGGTGCGTCAACGAAGACGCCGAATACCACGAAGCCGGCGATGAAGGCGAAGAAGCCAAGATCGCGGTGACATCGGCTGATACCAAGCCGCTCAACGAAGATCAGGTGGCCGCGCTCACCAGCCTTCGCGGTGTTCCCGAACGCGTCAAGGCGGATGAGCCGGTTGAAGAAGACATCCGGAAACGGGCCTGACGGGCGCATAAAAGGGGCTGAGCGATGACGCAGGCACTCGTCTCTATCGTAACCCGGCTGCGCGATGTGCGGCTGATCCGGTACATCCTGGCCAGCGTTGGCGCGCTGGCGGTGGATGTGGGCAGCTTCCTTGCCTTTATGGCGATGGGCGTGGTCGCGGCTCCCGCTTCTGCGATGGGCTATTCGCTGGGCATTGCCGCGCATTGGCTGATGTCGAGCCGCGCGGTGTTTCAGGACAGCGTGGCTTCGGGCGGGGCGGAGCGCACCAAGCAAAAGGCGCTGTTCGTCATTTCCGCGCTGGTCGGCCTTGGGCTCACCACGGCGATTGTCGGCGCGGGCGATTGGGCGGGCGGCGATCCGCGCCTTGCGAAACTGGTCGCTATCGTTGTTGCCTTCACCGCGACGTGGTTGCTGCGCAGCAAAATCGTGTTCCGGGCTGAGGGCGGCTGAACCATGTTTTACGGACGGCGGCGTCTGGCCTTCCCAAGCGAGTTTGTGACCCGTGTCGCTTTGGCATGGGCCGTGATCAGCGCGCTTTTGGTTGCGATCAATTGGGGCGCGATTAGCGCGCTGCGCTTTCCCGATCCCGATGACACGTTGCGGCTTGTGCAGGTGCGCGATCTGCTAGGCGGGCAAAGCTGGTTCGACCTCACCCAATACCGCGCCGATGCGCCGGGCGGCGGTGTGCTTATGCACTGGTCGCGTCTGGTTGATCTGCCGCTTTTCTTAGTCATTGGTGCGCTTACCCCAGTGTTTGGCAGCGAAACCGCCGAAGTGATCGCGCTGGTACTCGTGCCCTTGATTACGCTGGGCTGCGCTATGCTGCTCGCCGCGCGCATCGCGTGGCGTTTGATGGGCGAGGAAGAGACCAATTTCACCGCGCTCATCGTCGCTTTGAGCGTCCCGGTGCTGGCTCAGCTTGCGCCGCTGCGGATCGATCATCACGGCTGGCAATTGGTCTGCATTTTGGCCGCGCTCAACGGCTTGATGGCCCGCACGCCGATCTTGGGCGGCAACATCATCGGCGCGAGCCTCGCCGCCCTTATCGCGATTTCGGTCGAAGGCCTGCCGCTGTCGGTCGTCTTCTTCGCCGTTCTGGCCCTGCGCTGGCTGCGCAACCCGGCCGAGCGCGGCTGGCTGTTGGGCGCTATTCAAGCGCTGGCGGTGGTCAGCGCTTTCCTCTTTGTTGCAACGCGCGGGGTCAGCGATCTGGCGGTCCATTGCGACGCGATCAGTCCGGTGCATTTGGCCATCTTCGGCTGGGGCGCGCTGGCGTTGAGCTTTCTTTCGCGGCTAGAGCCCTTGCCCATCGGCGCACGGATCGCGGGATTTGCGGTGACCGGCCTCGGCGCTGGCGTGTTCGTTGGGTTTGGCGCGCCGCAATGCGCGACCGGCGGCGGCTTTGCCGCGCTTGATCCGCTGGTGCACGATTTTTGGTACATCCACATCATGGAGGGCATGCCCGTCTGGATGCAAAAGCTCGACGTGGCGCTGCAATACGCCGTCGTGCCGTTCATCGGGCTTTACGCCGCGATTGCGCTGATGCGGCAATCGACCGACTGGCTGCGCGGGTTCTGGCGCGATTACGCCCTCGTGCTTGGCGGCGCGACGGTGGTGGCTTTGCTGGTCGCGCGCGCGGGCGCGGCTGCGTGCCTGATCGCTGCGCCACCGCTCGCCTGGCAACTGAACCGCTGGCTGCGCGCGCTGCGCAGGATGGAGCGTCCCTTACCACGCGTCGCGGGCATGGTGGGCGTCGCCTGCGCGCTGATGCCGACCCTGCCGCTGACTGTGTCTGAGCTGTTGGTGCCCGCCATATTCGCGCAAGGCGCAGCGCAAACGGGCTCGCAAAACGCAACGAAATCCGCTCAGCTGGCGCAGGTCGAGGCGGTCAATCACCTCAAATGGTCAGACTGCAAGATTGATGCGTCTTCCGACATCCTCAACGCGCTGGCGCCGGGCGAGGCGTTCGTCCCGCTGCACACCGCGCCGCAATTCCTCGCCTATAGCCACCATTCGGTGGTCGCGACCGGCCACCACCGAGGCAGCCCCGCGATGAAGCAGGTGCTGGAGATTTCGATGGGATCCGCTGAGGAAGCGCGCGCGATCATGGCCGCGCGCGGCACCCGCTATGTCGCGGTCTGCCCGTTCCTGATCGAGCCCAACAACTACGCCCACGCCGCGCCGGATGGGTTCATGGCAGACCTTGTCCACGACCGCGCGCCCGACTGGCTCGAACCGGTCGAGGCGGCGGAGGGGACGACGCTCAAAATCTGGCGGATTGTTGGCTGATCCGCGCTTAGGCGGGAATAAAGTCCATCGCCAAGCCATTGATGCAGTGCCGCTTGCCCGTCGGGCGTGGGCCATCGCCAAAGATATGCCCTAAATGGCCACCGCAATCGGCGCAGTGCACTTCGGTGCGCGGATAGCCGATTTTGTAGTCGGTGCTGGTGCCCACCGCGCCTTTGTCGTGCGCTTGGTAAAAGCTCGGCCAGCCGGTGCCGCTGTCGTATTTGTGCGCAGAGGAATAGACCTTGTTGCCGCATCCCGCGCACACGAACGTGCCTTTGCGCTTTTCCTTGTCGAGCGGCGAGGTGAAGGCGCGTTCGGTCCCGGCCTCGCGCAGGATGTAATACTCACCCTTGGTCAGTTTGGCGCGCCATTGGGCTTCGGTTTTGGTGATGCGATAGCTTTTGGCCTGCGCGGGCGACCCGCACCCGCCAAGCAGCGGCGCGGCGATCCCCGCCACCGCAGCGCCAAGGAAAAAGCGGCGCGAGCCTGAGGTGGTCTTCATGTCCAAACGTCCCGTAACTTTGCGAGTTTCTACCCTCTAATACGGCACAAATGGCCAAAAAGTTTCACCTCTCGGCTCGCGCCAATGGCGATAATCGACCTCGGAGAGTTCGCAAGCACGGAAGCGAAGCCGAAGGCGCAGCTGGCCAGAGGCCACCTGCAAGGGCGTCCGCATGCGCCCCGCAGCGCAGCGGAAGGGACTGCGCCGAGGAATTCAAACTGGACGCCCTAGAACTCGGTGATTTCGACTTCCAGCTTGCGAAAGCCGTGCACGAAGTTCGCCTGCACCCGCTCGACATCGCCCGCGACATGCACGCGCATCCGGCGTTTGTGCATCTCTTCGAGCAGCACGCGCAGTTGAAGCTCAGCCAGACGCGCGCCCACGCAGCGGTGGATGCCATATCCGAACGCGATGTGCCGCTTGGCGTTTTCGCGTGCAAGATCAAGCTTGTGCGGGTTTTCAAAAACGCTCTCTTCGTGGTTGGCGGCGAGATACCACAGGACGACCTTGTCGCCTTTCTTGATGGTCTGGCCAAACACTTCGGTGTCTTCGGTACATGTGCGGCGCATATGCGCCAGCGGCGTTTGGACGCGCAGCATTTCCTGCACGGCGTTGGGGATCAGATCCGGGTTTTCCTCGAACGCCTTGCGCTGGTCGGGGAATTTGTCGAGCGAATGGACAAACCCGCTCATCGAGTTGCGCGTCGTGTCGTTGCCGCCCACAATCAAAAGAACAAGGTTCCCCATGAACTCCATCGGGTCCATCTGGTTCATCGCTTCGGAATGGATCATCATCGAAATGAGATCATTGCCCGGCTCTTCCTGCGTCTTGCGCATCCACAGCTGTTGGAAATAGGCCGCCATCTCGTGCAGCATGCCGCGGCGCATCGCGTCCACTTCGCGCACGCCGGCAAGCTCCGTGTCACCCGACCAATCGGACCAGAAGGTCAGCAGACGGCGATCTTCCCACGGAAAATCGAACAACAGCGCCAGCATGCCGGTGGTGAGCTCAATCGAGACGGTGTCGACCCAGTCAAACACTTCGCCGCGCGGTAGCGAATCGAGCAATTCGCCGGTGCGCTGGCGAATCTCGGGCTCCATATCGCGCATGCCGCTGGGCGTGAACTTGGGCGCGACGGTGCGTCGCTGGCCGGTGTGCTTGGGCCGGTCCATCGCGATGAACATCGGCAACTCAAATCGTTCCTGACCCTCTTCGAGCTCTTGGTCCTCGGGCGGATCGAGGATGGTGATGCCACCATGCTCCCAGCTCGACGAGAACGCCTCGGGCAGCGCTTCGATATGCTGGATCGCCTTGTGACCGACCACCGCCCAATAGGGGCCGAACGGGCTTTCGGGGATGTAATGCAGCGGCCCTGCCTTTTGCATCTCGGCGAAGATCGGCTGCCAGCGATCTTCGTAATAGATGTCCGAGCGGCTCACATCCCATTTGTGCGTGTGTTCCGGGCGCGTTTCGGGATGTTTGGCGTAATGCTCTTTTAGCGCTTCGTGCGCGCTTGGAGAGGTGGTCCATTGCCGCTTCGCATCGGGATTGACGGGGTCCGGCAGGGGGCGGATCGGCGGGGCGGTTTTGCCTGAGTTTCCGGGTGCGCCGGCATCGGGTGCAATTGTGGCCATGACTGCTCTCTCTCCTCTTGGAAGAGCGAATCGCAGACCTGTATTGCGTCAGGCCTTCACACCACCCGCTCTATGACAGCATCCTGCCCTAACTGACACCCATGTCAATAGTCAGTTGCGTTTGGCCACTTATTCTGCGGGCTGGGCGGCGAGGGCGGGCGCGGCCTCTTCGGAACGGCGCGCGCGTCGGCCAAACAGCGAGCGCTTGGCTTTGCCCCCGCCGCCCGATTTCATCACCTTCTTGCGGAACAAGAGCGAGCCGCCTTTGACCAGCACAAGCACCGCCACCGCCTGCCAGGCCAGCGCCACCGCATGGACCCACAGAACCGGCTCAATCGCCGCGCGCGCCAGCATTGCGAAAGGCGAGGAGAGCGGGAAGATGACAGCAAACAGCTCCATCGAAGAGCCCGTGTCCGCGACGGTCGCCATCGCGATAAAGAACACCATAAGCTGCATCATCGTCACCGGCATCGACATGGTCTGCACTTCGCGCACGCTTGAGGCCATGCCGCCAATCGTCAGAAACAGCGAACCCAGCAACAGATAGGCCATCGAGAAATACGCGATGCCAAGCCCGACGAAGACCGGCCAGCCCACGGCGGGGCCGGGCAGCTCGCGGTAATTGGTCTGCGTGACGGTGACGATGGCGTCTTCGGCCACGGTCCAGAACGCAAAGCCGAGCGTCCCCCACACCGCGATCCCGACGAAACTGACGCCGAGCATGGCGAACAATTTGCCCATGAAGACCGCGTCCATCGGCAGAGCGGCGGCGAGGATCTCGATGATCTTGTTGCCCTTTTCCTCCGCCAGATTGGACAGCACCATGCCGCCCAGCATGATCGTCAGCAGGAACAGCACCATCTGCGCGGCTTGGGCGGTGTGAATGCGGGTCTTGCGTTCGGAGGACGCGCTGGAGGCGACCACATCGGCGGCGGCGCTGGGGAAGGTGGAAGGCGAGGCGCGCATCGCGGTGGCGGCGGCCAGCTCGACCGGCCCGCTCCAACGGTCCACCTGGCGCTGGGTGCCCACGATCTGCGGCGCCTCCAGGGTGCCCGAAACGATAGCGGCGTAATTGCCCCGGCGCGAGGCGAGGTATTCGCGCGCGTTGAAATTAGTATCGCCGCGCGCGTCTTCGATCTCGGTCAAAACCGGCATGGCGCGGCCCATTTGCGGGCGCAGGGTTTGCGCGGCTTCCAGCAAAGCGACGGTGTCCGACGCGCTCATCGCGACGCCGACTTCGACGCTGACCGCCTGCTGCGAGGTCGATTTGCCGATGCTCCCCGCGAGCCCGCCGACCAGCACCGGAAAAAGCGGCCCGATAAGGAAAAACAGAAACGCGCGGCTGAACAGCACCGCGCCAAAATCGCGCCGGGCAATCACCCACGCGGCCTGAAAGAACGACAGCCGAGGGCTGTTGGCGGGGTCTGTGTCCATGGTCTGGTATCCGGTCATCTGGCTATCCCTCCGCCTCAGCTCTGCGCGTCGGCTTCGAGCTGGCGCGCCGCCGCTTCACCAGCGATCGCGACGAAGGCGTCGTGCAATCCGGCGCGTTCGATGGAGAGCGAGAGAATGCCCGCCTCGCCCTCAATCAGGCTTTTGAGCAGCGGTTCAACGCCCGTTTCAGGCAGCGGGAAATAGAAAAAGTCGCCTTCGCGCCGCGTTTCTGGCGGCAGCGCGGCGGTCCAGCCGCCTTCGCGCGCGCGAGTTTCCAAGCGCACCTGTGCTGGAATGCGGTCGCGTGCGGTCTCGACACTGCCCGCGTAAGGCACCTTGCCCCCGGCGATGATCGCGACGCCTTCGCACAGCCGTTCGGCGTGGTGGATGACGTGGGTGGAGAAAATCACCGTCACGCCCTCTTCGGCGAGCGCGCGGATCATGCGTTCAAGCTTGCCCTGGTTGATCGCGTCGAGGCCGGAGAACGGCTCATCGAGCACCACAAGGCGTGGGCGATGGACCAGCGTGCCGAGCAGCTGGACGGTCTGCGCCATGCCCTTGGACAGCTGGCGGATGGTGCGATCCTTGGCGTGGCCAAGATCGTGGCGTTCGAGCAATTCAAGTCCGCGCTTGCGCCCTTCGGCCATCGACAGCCCGCGCAACGCGCCCATAAACGCAATCGCTTCGATGGATTTCATCGCTGGATAAAGCCCGCGCTCTTCGGGCAGATAGCCGATCAGGCGACCGATATCGTGCGGGCGATCGTGGCCAAAGACTCGGCGCACGCCTTCGTCGGGGTCGATAATGCCCAGCAGCATGCGCAGGGTCGTCGTCTTGCCCGCGCCGTTAGGGCCCAGCACGCCGTAGATCGCGCCCTCGGGCACGGAGATATCAACGCCATCCACAGCGCGCGTGCCGTCGAAGCTTTTAACCAGCCCGCGCGCCTCGATTGCGAGAGGTCGCGTGTCGCGTTGCGAGGCAACCACGCTTTGCGTGTGTTTGCTCGCCTGCATGAGATCGCCTACTGCCATATCCATGGTTCCCGTGGTTAAGCCCCACCGCTAAACGGGAGGTACTGCAAATATGGTTAATCCGCCGCTTACCATGAATATCAGCGATAAGCTGACCAGCCTGATCACCGACAAGGCGCGCGAACTGGGTTTTGCGGCGTGCGGCTTTGCTAGCGCGGCGGAAGACCCGGTGCGCGGCGAACGGCTGGAGCAGTGGCTGGGTGAGGGGCACCACGGATCAATGGAGTGGATGGAGACGCGGCTTAACCAGCGTCGTTCGCCGCAAGGGCTGTGGCCGGAAGCAAAGAGCGTTATCGCCTTGGGCATGAGCTACGCGCCAGGCGTTGACCCGATGGCGCTGGAGAGCGTGAGCGAACGCGCGCGGATCTCGGTCTACGCGCAGGGCAAGGACTATCACGATGTCGTGAAAAAGCGGCTGAAAGCGCTGGCGCGGTGGTTGGTCGAGCGCGATCCACAAGCGGACGTCAAAGTCTTCGTCGACACAGCGCCGGTAATGGAAAAGCCCTTGGGCGAGGCCGGAGGGCTGGGCTGGCAGGGCAAGCACACCAATCTCGTCAGCCCCGACCATGGCAGCTGGCTGTTTCTGGGCGCAATCTACACGACGCTGGAACTCGAACCCTCACAGCCGCATCGCGATCAGTGCGGTTCGTGCCGCGCGTGTCTGGATGCGTGCCCGACCGATGCCTTTCCGTCGCCCTACGTGATCGATGCGCGCCGCTGCATCTCGTATCTCACGATTGAGGATAAGGGCCCGGTTCCAGAGGAATTTCGCGAGGCCTTGGGCAATCGCATCTATGGCTGCGACGATTGTCTGGCGGTGTGCCCGTGGAACAAGTTCGCGCAGCAAGCGCACGCCGCGCGCGAATTTCTGCCGCGCGCGGAATTGGTCGCGCCCCGGCTGGCGGAGCTTCTGGCGCTGGATGATGCGGGTTTTCGCGAGCTGTTCTCGGGTTCTCCGATCAAGCGGATCGGGCGCAACCGGTTTGTTCGCAATTGTCTCTACGCGGCGGGCAACAGCCGGGATGCGAGTTTGCGTGGGCCAGTGGAAGCGTTGCTGGAGGATCCCGATCCGGTGGTGGCCGAGGCCGCGCGCTGGGCGATTAGTCGCCTTTAAACGCCTCGTCGTGCTCACTCAGAAGCGGAGCCGGCCCGACGACGCCTTGCGTCCAGTCGCTAAAGGCGCTGGGTTCGCGCATCTGGAACAGCGCCCCTTCGGAAGGGTGCTGCGTGCGCTCGAAGAAGCCCGTCTCACGAAGGTGGGGATCGTCCACCACGTCGTTCAAATCGGTCACCGGCATGGCGGGAATGTTCGCTTCGCGCAGGATGGCGAGGCACTCAGCGGTGGTCTTTGTCTTCGCCAGCTCGGCGATTTTGGCGTAGAGTTCGGGGCCTGAAGACAGGATCGCGCGCATGTCCTTCCAGCGCTCTTGCCCGGCGAAATCGGGATCGCCGAGTAAACCCACGACCAGCGGGAAGTGCTGAGGCACATAGGGCACGATGCTGATCCATCCGTCGCTGGTGGCGAAGGGTTGGCGATGGGGATCAACCTGACGCCCATATCCCGCCTCGCCATTAGGTGGATCGAAGGTCTTGGCGTCGAGGTGTTCCTTCATCATGAAGCTCGTGAAGGCTTCGAACATCGGCACTTCGACGAATTGCCCGCGTCCGGTGCGCAGGCGGTGGATGATCGCGGCTTGCGTCGCGTAAGCGGCGTGGAGCCCGGCGACCTTGTCGGCGATCAGCGAGGGCAGATAGCGCGGGCGTTCGTTCCCGTCGGCGCCCTCTTGTTTAACTCTGGGCAACAAAGTCGTCGCGCCGCTCGCCGCCTGGATCACATCGTCATAGGCTTGCAGTCCGGCGTATTCGCCGCCCGATCCGAAGCCGACGCAGTGGACATAGATGATCTCGGGCGCGATCTGTTTGACCGCTTCATAGCCAAAGCCCAGCTTTTCAATCGCGGCCTCGCGCACATTATGGATGAACACATCCGCGCCGCTTAGCAGGTCGCGCAGAGTCTCGGCGTCCTCGGGCCGTTTGAGGTCAAGCCCGACGCTTTTCTTCCCGCGATTGAGCGCGTGAAAGCCCGGCGCCATGCTGGGTGTGTGCGCTCCCTTGGCGCTGTAGCGATAGACATCGCCGCCCGGCGCTTCGATCTTGATGACCTCGGCCCCGAAATCGGCGAGGATCTGCGTCGCATAGGGGCCGAAGACGACGCTGGTCATATCGATGACGCGCATCCCTTCGAGCATGGGCTGGCCGTCCGCGCCCGCTATCATCTCAGATCAGCTCCTTGAGCGGCACGTCCGGATCGGCGAGCGCGGCGGGATCGATCCGGTCCGGACGGCTTTCGAGCAATTTGCGCCCCTGCACGTAGTCTTTCATCGTGCCCACGCAGTCAAAGGCGATGGGCTTGCCCTCTTTCATGTAGACCACGGTAAATTTGCGCGTTTCGGGATCGCCGCGCGTGATCGCGGCGTCATAGCCAAGGTTGAGCCCGGCGGTTTGCAGCTTGAGGTCGTATTGGTTCGACCAGAACCACGGCAGCGCTTCGTAAGGTTCTTTATCGCCCATGATCGCGCGCGCGACCGTGTTGGCCATATCGTTGGCGTTCTGGACGGATTCGAGTCGGATGACCGCGTTTTCCGCGTAAGGGTTGGCGTGCGCGGCGCAGTCGCCGATAGCGTAAACGTCATCGAGCGTGGTGCGGCAAAAGACGTCGACGTCGACCCCGTTGGACCCGGCCGCTCCGGCTGCGATCAGGGGCGCGATGGCGGGCACGATGCCGATGCCGACGATCACCATTTCGCAGGGGACGATTTCGCCGGTGTCGAGCTCCACTCCGGTGACGACGCTATCCTCGCCCACGATCTTGGTCACTCCGGTGGAAAGGCGCAGATCGACGCCTTGGGCTCTGTGTTCGTTTTCGTAGAACCGCGAGAGCGCCTCGCCCGCAACCCGCGCCAGGACTCTTGGCTGCGTCTCGATCAGCGTCACTGCGCAATCGAGCTTGCGCAGCACCGCCGCCGCTTCGAGCCCGATATAGCCGCCGCCGATCACGACCGCGCGCTTTGCGCCGCCCTGCAAGGCCGCCATCATCGCATCCGCATCGCGCTTGTCGCGCACGGTGAAGACGCCTTTGAAATTGGCTCCGGCGCACGAGAGACGGCGCGGATCGCCCCCGGCGGACCAGATCAGCTTGCGATAGGTCAGCGCGCTGCCATCGGCGAGGGTGACGGTGCGGCGCATCGGATCAAGCGCGGTGACCGCCGAGCCCAGACGCAGCTCGACGCCCTTGTCCGCCCAGAATGCCTCGGGCCGGATCATGATGCGTTCGAACGCCTTGTCGCCGGCCAGATATTCCTTGGATAATGGGGGGCGTTCGTAAGGCGGCGCGTGATCGCGACCGACCATGATGATGCGGTCTTCGTGCCCGCGCTGGCGCAGCGCGATCGCGGCCTGCGCGGCGCCGTGGCCGGTCCCGACGATGACGATATCCGCGTGCTGGCTGGCGGTGCTCATGGCGTGTCTCTCCCGACCCTTTTCGCGCGAAGTGAGGTCGCGATTATTCGCGCGCGCGTCAAGCCTGCGGCTGACCGGCCTGTGGTGAGGAGGCGACGCGCCTCACCGTTCCAGGAGGTTGCGCGCCTGACTGGCGACCTGCGCCAGAACGGCGGGCGCAATGGGCTGATAGCTTTGCGCGCGCGCGATCACCTTGCGAAACTGCGCGACGCCCGCCTCGTTGCGCGCGGCCCATGCGGCCACCGCGTCCAGGGGGTTCTCGCGCGCCGCTGATCCGTCGCTTACATCCGACATGAGCCGTCCGAGGAAATCGAGCCGCATCTGCTGGAAATCGCGCGCCAGACCGCTCACCAGATGGCGTTCCCACACATCGGATGGCGACATATAGGCCGCCACCCCTTGCGCCCAATCAAGGCCAAGGCGCGCGCCCACATCGGTGAAGGCCTGCGTCACGCGCGTCGGCGCAACACCGCTCGCCAGCGCCAGTTTGGCAAGGCCGACCGCGCCATCGACATCGAACAGATGCGCGACCTCAGCGGCCAGATCATCGGGCGCGCCCACGCTCAGGAAATCGTCGTGCAGCGCGCCGGCGCGATCGCGCGTTTCCTCGCTGATGAGATCGCCGCTCGCGTGGGTCAGTTCCTCAACGGCGGGGCGCAGCGTGTCGATCATTGCGGCGGGATCCACCCGGCTGCCCGCGCTGCGCAGCACGTCGGACATAAGGTTGCCCACCGCGCCCGCGAGCCGGTCGAACAGGAACAACCGCGCGGCCTCGGGCATGGCGGCGGTGTCGAGCCGCTGCCACAGGCTTTTGAGGTCAAACAGACGCTCGACCACGACAAAGGCCCCCGCCACATCGGACAAGGTCGCGCCCTCTTCCTCCGCCAGCTCAAAGGCGTGGACCAGGCCCAGACGGTTGATGATCCGGTTGGACAAATCGGTCGCAATCAGCTCGCGGCGCAATTGGTGCGCCTTGATCTGTGGGAGGAAGCGTTCTTGCATCGCGGCTGGGAACATCGCGATCAGATTGCTTTCCAGCGGTGCCGCGTCGGGCAGATCGCTCGCCTCAATGGCGTCTTGCAGCGCCAGTTTGGCCGAGGAGAGCAGCACGGCGAGTTCGGGCCGGGTCAGGCCAACTCCTTCCGCCGCGCGCCGGGTAAAGGTCTCTGCGTCCGCCAGCCCTTCGGTGGCGCGGTCCAGATCGCCCGTTTCTTCCAGCCGTTCGATCAGCCGCACATGGCTCGGCACCGCGTCCGCGCCGCCGGCTTGCGCAATCGACAAGGCCAGCGCTTGCAGCCGGTTGTCTTCGAGGACGATTTCGGAAACCTCTTCGGTCATTTCCTCAAGTAGTTGGTTGCGCGCTTCGTCGGTGATGGCGCCTTCGCGTTTGGCCGCAGCGAGCGCGATCTTGATGTTCACCTCGTTATCCGAGCAATCGACGCCCGCCGAATTGTCGATGAAGTCGGTGTTGATGCGCCCGCCGGCCAGCGCAAAGGCGATGCGCCCGGCCTGCGTCGCGCCAAGGTTCGCGCCTTCGCCGACGACCTTGGCGCCGACATCGCGCGCGTTTACGCGAAGCGTGTCGTTCGCCGGGTCGCCGCAATCAGCGTGGCTCTCGTGGCGCGCTTTGATGTAAGTGCCGATGCCGCCGAACCAGAGAAGGTCGACCTGCGCTTTCAGGATCGCGGTGATCAGCGCGTCGGGTTCGATCTCGGTGGTTTCGAGGCCCAGCATTGCGGCGGCCTTTGCGGACAATTCGATCCGCTTGGCGCTGCGCGGATACACGCCGCCGCCCGCCGAGATCAGCGCGGGGTCATAGTCCTCCCAGCTGGAGCGCGGCAGATCGAACATGCGGCTACGCTCCGCCCAGCTTTTCGCCGGATCGGGGTCAGGGTCGATAAAGATGTGCCGGTGGTCGAACGCCGCAACGACCTGGATCGCCTTGGACAGCAGCATGCCGTTGCCAAACACATCGCCCGACATATCGCCGCAGCCTGCGACACGCACCGTGTCGGTCTGCACATCAATGCCCATTTCGAGGAAGTGGCGCTGAACGCTGACCCACGCGCCGCGCGCGGTGATGCCCATTGCCTTATGGTCATATCCGTTCGACCCGCCGCTCGCAAAAGCGTCGTCGAGCCAGAAATCGCGCGATTGCGCGATGCCGTTGGCAATGTCGGAGAAACGCGCCGTGCCTTTGTCTGCCGCGACCACGAAATAGGGGTCTTCGCCGTCAAGAATGCGCACGCTTTCGGGATGCACCACTTCGCCTTCGACGATGTTGTCGGTGACGGTCAGCAGCGTGCGGATGAACACCTCATAGCTCGCCTGACCTTCGGCGGCCCAGCCGTCGCGGTCCATCGCGGGATTGGGGAGCTGTTTGGGGTAGAACCCGCCCTTCGCCCCCGAGGGCACGATGACCGCGTTCTTGACCTTTTGCGCTTTCATCAGCCCCAGGATTTCGGTGCGGAAATCGTCGCGCCGATCCGACCAGCGAAGCCCGCCGCGCGCCACCGCGCCCGAGCGCAAATGAATGCCTTCCACGCGGCGCGAATAGACGAAGATCTCGCGCCATGGCACAGGCTTGGGCAGGCCGGGCATGGCGCCGGAATCGATCTTGAACGCGAGCGCTTCGGCGGCGGCCGGGGCGAACGCGTTGGTGCGCAGGCATGCATCGATCACGGCGCGGTATTGGCGCAAGAGCCGGTCATCGTTGATCGCGGAGACCCGCGCGAGGCCGGATTGGAACGCGCTCAACGCGCGGGCGATCGCCGCCTCGCGGTCTTGCGCGAAGTCCGGGTCGTGCCGCGCGATGAACAGATCGATCATCGCGCGCGTCACATGCGGCGCGCGGGCCAACGCGTCGACCACCGTGTAGATCGTGAAGCCCATGCCCGTCTGGCGCAGATAGCGATAGATCGCGCGCAGCCACTCCGCCTCGCGCGCGCTGAGCGCCGTGTCGATGACGAGCCGGTTGAACGGATCGTCCTCCGCCCCGCCGTTGAGCACTTCGGCGATGGCGGTTTCAATGGGCTCGGCCCGGTCAAGGATGGCGCCGATATCAGCCCCGGCGGGCGGATGCAGCGTGAAATCGTGGATCGTGCCCAGCGCCCCTTCGGCCACATGCGTGGTGATCTGCGTCATCACGCGAAAGCCGAAATTCTCAAGCGCGGGCACCGCGTCGGACAGCGCGAATTCGCCGCCCGTGTGGTAGATTTTGAGCCGGAGCGCGTCGGTCTTGTCGCCGCCCAGCTGGTACAGCCGCGCGTCGCGCGTATCGGCGGTGCGGCCCTCTCTCGCGGCGAGCGCGCGCAGCCGGGTGATGTCGCGCGCGGCCTCGCTTGCCCCGAACTGGCTGCGATAGCTTTGCGGAAACGCCTCAGCGTAGCGCAGCGCGATGGCGACCGCGCGGCCGTCATCCTCGCCGGTGGAGAGCGCGTCCTCGACCGCTTCGCCCCAGCCGCGCATCAACTCTTCAAGGCGGTGCTCAAACGCGCCCGCTTCGGGTTTTTCTGGCGTTTCGCGCGCGTCGAGCAGAAATTCGAGCATCGCGAGCGCGCCGCCTTCGACTTCAAGGCTCCAGTCGAGCACGCGCGTGCCGGGGATCTCCAAAAGCAGATCCTGAATCTGCAAACGCACCTGTGTCGATAATTGGTCGCGCGGCAGCCAGACAAAGGCGTAAATGTGCCGCCCCAACGGGGAGTTTACGAGGATCAGGCGCGGGCGCGGGCGATCGACGAGGCTCATCATCGCGGTGGTGAGCAGTTTGGTGTCGGGCACGCTGAAGGCCACCAGAAGATCGTGCGGCAGCGTGGTGAAGGCGTGGATCAAGGCCTTGCCCGTGTGGCTGTCAGGCGCAAAGCCGAAGTTATCGGTGATCTGCGCCAGCCGTGCGCGCAGCACGGGCACCTCGTCGGGATCGCTGGCCAATGCCGCGCTGGTCCACACGCCCGCATGCACCGAAAGAGCGTTCACAGTCCCGTCAGAGCTGCGCTGGGGCACCACAAATAGGTCGAGCGCGGTGCGACGGTGGACGGTGGACAGGCGGTTCGCTTTGAGGATCAGCAGCGTGCGTGGCTGACCGTTGGCGTCGGGCCGCTCAAACCAGTCAAACGCGCGCTCATACGAACCGTCTGCGAGCAGGTCGCGCGCGCTCTCGCGGCAAATGCCCAGAACATCGCTGAGCGCGCCATCGCGCGAACGGGTGACATGGCCCAGTTGGGTCAGCATGCCTTGGTTGAGCCAGCGCAGCAGCGCGGCTTCTTCCTGCGCGTGCGGGCCGTCGGCTTGCTCCAACGCTTTCGCATCAGTCTGCATGATTGTCTGGATCGCGCGCCAGTCCTTCACCGCGGCGCGCACGTCGCCCAGCGTGGAGCGCAGCTGCGCCATTAGTTCGCGGCGTTGGCGCGCGTCGGCGCGCGGGGTTTCGATGTAGATCATCGATTCGCGCTGCGCGTTGGCGCTCGTTTCTTCGAGATCGCCGCCAAGCGCGGTCAGTTCGCCATCGCCGCCGCGCGCGGTGTGCACCACCGGATGGACCAGAACATCGATCGAAAGGCCCAGCCCCGTGACCGCCGAAGCGATTGAATCCACCAGAAACGGCATATCATCGTTGATGATCGCAATGCGCAGGCGGCGGCGGCCGGTCGTGGTCGATTCGACCAGCAGCGCGGGATGCCCCGCCTCGCGAACAAAGCCCGCCGACACCAGAAAATCTGCGGTCTGCGTCAGGCGATCCTCGCTGAGCGCTGTGTCGCCGGGCAGGATCGAAGCTTTGATCTGAGCGGCGAGCGCGTCGCGCAGGTCCGCCTTGGTTGAAGGGGTGGTGATAGAAGCGTTCGACACGTCATCTCTCCCGATGCTGGTTGTGCCGTGAGACGGGGCTGGAATTTTGTTACGCCCGCTTGTTTTTATGCTTCACGCAAATACAGCCAGTCGTCCCCACAAGGCAAGCGGGTTCAACACGCAGGGGTGCGGTTTTTAGGCGGTTACCTTTTCGCGCATCGCGCCAAGGGTCAGATCAAGCGTCGTGAGCCGCGCCTCAGCGTCGTAGGTGGAGCCGCACAGCAGGATCTCATCCGCCCCGGTGCGCTCGATAAAGGCGTTGATCGTCTCGCGCACTTCGCGTGGGCTTCCCACCGCGCCCGCTTGGCCGACATGAGCGAGCATCGCGCGCGCCGGGGCAGGCAAGCTGTCGATGTAGCCTTCAACAGGCGGCGGCAGGCGGCCCGGCTTTCCGGTGCGCAGTTGGACAAAGGCCTGTTGCTGGCTCGAGGCGATCAGAGCGGCCTCTTCGCTCGTTTCCGCGGCAAAGACGTTCATGGCGACCATGACATAGGGGTCGGGAAACGCCTCGGACGGTTGGAACTGGCGGCGATAGACCTCCAGCGCCTCGTCGAGATGATCGGGCGCAAAATGCGCGGCGAAGGCGTAGGGCATCCCCAGTTTCGCGGCGAGTTGCGCGCCGAACAGGCTGGAGCCGAGCATCCACATCTGCACATTTGCACCCAGGCCGGGCGTCGCCGTGATCGGCAGGTCGACATCGCCCGTCAGCAGCGCGCGAAGCTCGACCACATCGTTGGGGAAGTATTCAGACGCCTGCGCCAAATTCTTGCGCAGCGCGCGTTGCAATTCGGGCCCTGCGCCCGGAGCGCGGCCCAGCCCGAGGTCGACGCGACCCGGAAACAGCGCGTCGAGTGTGCCGAATTGCTCGGCGATCTGAAACGGCGTGTGGTTGGGCAGCATGATGCCGCCCGCGCCAATGCGGATGCGGTTCGTCGCGTTGCCGACATGCGCAAGCACAACCGAGGTGGCACCGCCCGCGATCCCGTCCATCGCGTGGTGCTCGGCGACCCAGAAACGGGTGCATCCGAGCTCTTCGGCTTTTTGCGCAAGCTGCGCGCTGGCGGCGAAGGCCTCGCTGAGCGAGCCGCCTTCGCGCACCGGGACCAGATCGAGGACGGAGAAAGCGGTCATGGCTGGGTTCCTTGCGGTTCAGGCTGAGGCTC
>JBCCCM010000029.1:0-45999 GCA_039033515.1 Pseudomonadota bacterium | reverse complement strand
TGGCATGGTGGCCGAGAACAGCATCGTCTGGCGCGTTTCGGGAAGCTTGGAGCAGATGAACTCGATATCGGGGATGAAGCCCATATCGAGCATCCGGTCCGCTTCATCGATGACAAGCAATTCGCAGCCATTGAGCAGGATTTTGCCGCGCTCAAACAGGTCCATCAAGCGTCCCGGCGTCGCGATCAGTACGTCGACACCTTCGTTCAGCGTTTTGAGCTGATCACCCATCTGCACGCCGCCGATCAGCAGCGCCATTTTCAGATCGTGGTTCTTGCCGTATTTCTCGAAATTCTCCGCCACTTGGGCAGCGAGTTCGCGCGTGGGCTCCAGAATAAGCGAGCGCGGCATCAGGGCGCGTCTGCGGCCCGAGGCCATCACGTCGATCATCGGCAGCACGAAACTGGCGGTCTTGCCCGTCCCCGTCTGCGCGATGCCGATAATGTCGCGCATCATCAGCACGGAAGGGATGGCCTGCGCCTGGATGGCGGTCGGCTCGGTGTAGCCCGCGTCTTCAACGGCGGCGAGCAATTCAGGGGAAAGGCCGAGATCGGCGAAAGTCATGCGTTTGGTGTATGTCCGGATTGAGGGCGGACAGGTGGCCCGCCATGGGCTTGCTCAGTACGTGAGCGCGCGAATACCCTTGGATAATCCCAAAGGCGTCGCCCCTTTGTGCAAAACACCTTCAAAAGTCAAGATTTCGGGGTGAGCAGCTGACCAAGCGGGCTTTCAAGTGGCGCTTTGGCACCCTTCAACCTGTCGAAGAGCGCCTTAGGTCTACTCTTCAATGGCCTTGAGTTTCATGATCCGCGCAATGTCGCAGCGCGCCCCGTTTCGCGATTGCAGCGTGTCGCGCTGGACGCAGAGTTTTCCGTCATCGCTGCGCTCAACATAGAAGCCGGCGTAAAAATCGCGCGCACGGCAGGCTTTTTCGAGGTTCACGCTCAAGATCTCCGCGTCGCGCAGGAACAGCAGCAAACGATTGCCGCTGCCCGTTTCAACGCCGGCGATCTGTTCAACGCGCACGCATTTGGTGGACTTTTTCTCCTCGTACCGGCGGGCTCGCGGTTGAACGGGGAGCCGCGCAAGCATGTTGCGCCGAGCGCTGACCGAACGCGGAGAGATGCGGACGTAAACACGCTGTTCGATGCGGATCTGACCTTGACGGGCGGTGACTTTAAGCGATCCGATAGCGGCTGGCTGGCCCGACACCGGGTATTTCACAACTGCGGGAAGCTTGGGCGCGTCGCCCGCTTTGGCCGCGACAGGCGCAATCGTCTCGCGCGCCGCTGGAGCCTCAAGGACACCCGCCTGAGGCGCAGCCGCAACACCACCCAAACCGCCAAGCGGTAAGAGAAGCGTTGCTGCGCCAATGGTTGCTGCGAGGCTGGGCATCTGCGTCCAGCGATCCTCCGAAAAATTCGAAACGTCCCGGTTTGTGAACTAGCAAGAGCGATTGAACGGCGGCTTAATGCACCCATGTTCACGCGCAAGATTGAACGCTGGCTCTAGCGTTTCGGGCGCGATTTGTGGCATAGGTGCAACAATGAATACAACAACGCTTCCCCCCCTCGCCAACGGCACCCACGCCTTTGTCGACGCCGCCAGCGCGATGCTCGGCGACAAAGGGTTTACGCAAGACCCGGAGCGGGTTGATCCATGGCTGACGGATTGGCGCGGGAGGTACACCGGGCGCGCGCTGGGGTTGGCGGCGCCCGCTTCGACGCAGGAAGTCGCGGCGCTCATGCGGCTGTGCGCGCAGCACAAGGTGCCCATCGTGCCCCAAGGCGGAAACAGCGGCATGGCGGGCGGCGCCACCCCTGACGAAAGCGGCGACGGCGTCATCCTTTCACTGCGCCGGATGAACGCGATCCGCGCGCTTGACGCCAAAGCCGGACAGGTCGTGTGCGAAGCGGGCGTGATCCTGCAACATCTCCACGATGCGGCCGCGCAGGAAGGCTTGCGCTTCCCGCTTACACTGGGCGGCAAGGGGTCGGCGACGATTGGTGGGCTCGTGTCGACCAACGCCGGGGGCACGCAGGTTCTGCGCTACGGCACGATGCGCGCGCAGGTTCTGGGCATCGAGGCGGTTCTGGCCGATGGGCAGATCTTCGACGCGCTGACGGTCTTGAAGAAAGACAATCGCGGGTTCGACCTCAAACAGCTTTTGATAGGATCCGAAGGGACGTTGGGCATTGTCACCGCTGCGACCTTGCGCCTCCTGCCCGCCCCGCGCTCGCGCGTGACCGCTTGGATCGGCCTGTCGAGCGTCATCGACGCGCGCACCGTCCTGCGCGAGGCGGATCGCCAACTTGGCGAGGCGCTTGAAGGGTTCGAGATCGTGCCCGCGCACTGCCTGGACGCGGTCCTCGCACATATGCCCGATGCGCGCTCCCCGCTGGAACACGCGCAAAGCTGGAACGCGCTGATCGAATGCACCTCGCCCGGCGAGGACGCTGCCGCGTTGCAGGAACGGCTTGAAGACATGCTGGCGGGCGCGCTGGAAAGCGGGCTGATCGCGGACGCCGCCATCGCCGCCAACGAAACGCAGGCCGAGCAATTCTGGACCTTGCGCGATTCCATCTCCGCCGCTGAGCGCGCGCTGGGCCCGGCGATGCAGCACGATATCTCCGTGCCGGTCGAGAAAATGCCCGAGTTCATCCTCGCCGCGATCCCCGCTGTGGAAAGCGAGTTTCCCGGCGTCACCGGCACCGCGTTCGGCCATTTGGGCGATGGCAACGTGCATTTCCACGTGATCGCTCCAGAAGACGCCGTGCCTGGCGTTTGGGAGGAAGGCGAAGGCAAGCGCGTGAGCGCACGCGTCTACGATCTGGTCACACAATGGGGCGGATCGATCAGCGCCGAACACGGCATCGGTCAGATGAAGGTCACCGAGCTTGGCCGTCTGGGCGATCCGACCGCGCTTTCGATGATGCGCGCGGTCAAATCCGCGTTGGACCCGCAAGGCCTGCTCAACCCCGGAAAGCTGGTCCCCGAAGGCTAAAGCGAGCGGGGCTTGGCCAATCGCCCGCCCCGCCCTCACCACGGGTCAAAGACGCGTCGCTTGCGCCGCCGCGCGAACCCGCCTAAAGCACGCGCCGTTCGGGTGAGATCGGGGGGTTGGATCAGAGCGGCGCTTTGCCCCTGCCCATGCGATTGAACCAACGCATTCATCGAGATTCTTTTTTCCAAACATCTGGAGACTTCCAATGGCCACCGCGCCGCAGCCGCAACTTCCGCTGTTTTACAACGACCTTCTCCCGCTGAACTCGCAAGAGCATTCCGACTGGAAAGTGGGCGCTTTTGACGACGCGAGCTTCCTCGCCGAAACGCACGCTATTCCGCTGACGGTTGACGAGTTTGTCGACGCCCAGCGCAATTACCCGATCGTCTTCACGGCGGGCGAAAACCCGCTGCCGATCGCGCTGTTTGGCCTGAACGAAGGCGTCAACACCTTTATCGGCGAAGACGGAAAGCTGGTCCCGGAAGTCTACGTGCCCGCCTATATCCGCCGCTACCCTTTCATCCTTGCCAAGCTGCAGCCGGAATCGACCGACATGTCGCTGTGCTTCGACCCCACGTGCGGCGTCGTGAAGAAGCAGAAGGACGGCCAGGCGCTGTTCAACGACAAGGGCGAAGCGAGCGAATACACCACCGGCGTTCTGGAATTCTGCCGCAAATTCGAAGAATCGGGCCAGCGCACCCGCCAGTTCATCGAAGAGCTGACGAAGCTCGACATCTTGATGGACGGCGAGATTGCGATCACCCGCAACGATCAGCCCGACACGCCGTTCGTCTATCGCGGTTTCCGCATGGTCGACGAAAACAAGCTGCGCGAACTGCCGGCGGAAACGCTCGAAGCGCTTAACAAGAACGGCATGATCATGCTGATCCACGCGCATCTGTTCTCGATGAACCTGATGCGTCGCCTGTTTGAGCGTCAGACCGCGCAAGGCAAGATGCCCGCGCCCAACACGGTCGCCAACGGCGCAGCGAACTAATCGCGTAAAGCCTAATCCTCAGCTTTCGCGGCTGAGTGCAGATAACGACGTGCCCCGATGCGCTTTACGCGGATCGGGGCACGTTGCGTTTGATCATGGTAAAAGGCCGCGACGCCGTTTTTCGCCACGAGCCAGACGAGCGCTATTCAGCCGCGTCGTCGAGCCGCTCCCGGTCAGCTAGACGCGCGGTTTCCGCGCCCATCTCACGCACCAGTCCGGCCAGCATCGCTGCCAGCGGTTCCACTCCAGACGAGGTTTCCGACATCCGTTCGTCGAGATAGACTGATCGGCACACTTCCACTTGAAGCGCATGGATGCCGCGCTGGGGCGAGGCGTGCCGGTCGAGCACGTAGCCACCGGAATAGGGGCGGTTATGCGCGGCGGCAAAGCCCGACACTTCGAGATAGCGGAACGCACGCGCCAACAGGCTGCCCGCGCACGAAGCGCCAAACCGATCGCCCAGCACGATCTGCGGCGCGCGGCCCTGCCCCGGCGATTGGTGCAGCGGCGGCATGGAATGCAGATCAATCAGCAACACCGCACCCCATGCGTCGCGAATACGCTCAAGCTCTTGGCGCAGAAATTCGTGATAGGGCCGGTGGATATGGTCGATGCGCGCATCAAGCTCTTCGCGCCCCAAGGGCTGGCGCCAAATCTCGCCAAAGCCGGGCAGGCGGCGCGGCACAAGCCCAAGCCCGCTGCGCGCGCGGCGATTCGCACCGCCCGCGCGTTGGCCCACGATGGTTTGGACGGGCCGCTCACGCTTGCGCGCGCCGGCGATCATGTCCCAGTCCACATCGTCATGCGCGCGATTAAGGTCGAGCATGGCGCGCGGCGCGTGAGCCAGCAAAAGCCCCGTGCCCGTCGCTTTGGCTACCGCAACGCCGACCTGATCGACGTGCCGATCCTCGAGCCGCAACTGGCACAATTCCTCGTCGCGAAAGCCCGCCAGCACATGATCAGGGTAAACGCGCCCGGCGTGCGGGACCGCGATCAGCACCGGCAGGGGCATCGAACGCGGCGCGATATGAGTGAAAGCCGGCCCATGCCCCTCATGCTCCAGCGATCCGGCAAAGGGCGCGCCCGGAACGCGCCCGCCCGACACTGTGATCAGCGCGTTGCGCCGCGTCGCGGGGTCGCCCGAGCTGTTCGGCTCGCCAGCATCGTTATGTGAAGGAGGAGAGGTATCAGTCATTTAAGAGGTTTTGCCCGTGCCCTGCTTGCCATCGCGTGTCAAAACCCCCGAAGGGACGATCTAGGCGCACCATCGCGGCGCTCCTTTTTCGGCGAACCCTTCCAATTTGGTCGCGAAAGATACGGCGCCGCCTCTCTTATGTCTTCAGATTATGGCTAATCGATATGATTTCTTAAGCGACCGCTGGTATCACCCCGGCCATGACAGACACAAACGCCCCCCGAATCCTGCTGGCCGAGGATGAGGAAGCGATGCGCGCTTACCTGGCGCGCGCGCTGAGCAACGCCGGTTACCGGGTCGAATCCGTCGACCGCGGGACCGACGCGATCCCTCTGCTGGAGACGGAAGACTTCGACCTGCTGTTGTCGGATATCGTCATGCCCGAAATGGACGGGATCGAACTGGCGCAGCGCTGCGCGGAGATTTCCCCGCGCACAAAGGTCATGTTCATCACCGGCTTTGCCGCCGTGTCGCTGCGCGCGAGCCGCGAACAGCCCACCGCCAAAGTGCTGTCCAAGCCTTTCCACCTGCGCGATCTCGTGCTCGAAGTGGAACGCGTGTTTGAAGAGCAGCGTGAGGCCAGCGGCCAGCTCTGAGCGGCGAACGGCGGTTTTGCCACACGATCGCGGCGCGAATCGCTTGCGCCGCAATCAAAGCCGCGTTAATGGGCCGCTCCGTTCAGCGTTAAGCCGGGCGAAAACCGATGGTGCGGGCGTATAGCTCAGGGGTAGAGCACTATGTTGACATCGTAGGGGTCCCAAGTTCAAATCTTGGTACGCCCACCATCGTTTCCCAGCCCTGCTGGACCAGAGACCCGCCCTCGTGGCGGGTTTTTTGTTGCACGACGCGCGCTGGCCGCCGCGCCTTTTGCAAACGCCTCGCATATTCAGCCGTTTGATCGAAGGGCTGACTTGCGCGACGCCGCGCCTCTGCTAAAGCCGCGCGCAGGGATTTTATCACCACAGTAGAGGATGCGCGGGAGCGATTCCCCAAAGTCGCCCGCGCCCAAAAACGCGTAGAAAACGCTCAAAGGAAGGCGGGACACTTCTCATGCAGAAAATTCAGGTCAAAAATCCGGTCGTCGAGCTCGATGGCGACGAGATGACGCGGATCATCTGGCAATGGATCCGCGAACGCTTGATCCTGCCCTATCTCGATATTGATCTGAAATATTACGATCTTTCGATTGAAAAGCGCGACGAAACCGACGACCAGATCACGGTCGACGCAGCCAACGCGATCAAGGAATTCGGCGTCGGCGTGAAATGCGCGACGATCACTCCGGATGAACAGCGCGTCGAAGAATTTGACCTCAAGAAAATGTGGCGCTCGCCCAACGGCACGATCCGCAACATCCTTGGCGGCGTGGTCTTCCGCGAGCCTATCGTGATCGACAACGTGCCGCGCCTGGTGCCGGGCTGGACCGATCCGATCGTGGTCGGCCGTCACGCCTTTGGCGACCAATACCGCGCCACCGACACATTGATCCCCGGCCCCGGCAAGCTGCGCATGGTCTATGAAGGCGATGATGGCGCGATCCTCGATCTCGACGTCTATCGCTTTGAATCTTCAGGCGTCGCCATGGCGATGTACAACCTCGACGATTCAATCCGCGCCTTTGCCCGCGCCTCCATGAATTACGGGCTGGACCGCAAATGGCCGGTCTATCTCTCGACCAAGAACACCATCATGAAAGCTTATGACGGCCGCTTCAAAGACCTCTTCCAGGAAGTCTACGAAGCCGAGTTTGAAGAGCGCTTCAAAGAGGCGGGCATTCACTACGAACACCGCCTGATCGACGACATGGTAGCCTCCGCGCTCAAATGGTCGGGCAAGTTTGTCTGGGCCTGCAAAAACTACGACGGCGACGTTCAATCCGACACCGTCGCGCAAGGCTTCGGCTCGCTCGGCCTAATGACTTCGGTTCTGATGACACCGGACGGAAAGACCGTCGAAGCCGAAGCCGCGCACGGCACCGTCACCCGCCACTATCGCCAGCATGAGCAGGGCAAAGCGACCTCGACCAACCCGATCGCCTCGATCTTCGCGTGGACGCGCGGCCTTATGTATCGCGGCAAGTTCGACGAAACCCCCGATGTGGTGAAATTCGCCGAAACGCTCGAACGCGTCTGCATCGAAACGGTCGAAAACGGATCAATGACCAAGGATCTGGCGCTCTTGATCGGGCCGGGCCAGAACTGGCTCACCACCGAACAATTCTTTGAAGCAATCGTCGAAAACCTCGAAAAGGAAATGGCCAAGACGGCCTGATCGTCTGAGCGGAACAACCGTTTTCGAAAGACGTAAGTCTAGGGCGGCCCTTTCGCGCGAAAGGGCCGCCCTTTTTGAATCGTGAGGATCGATAACCAATCATGAGCCCCCCCGCTCGCCCCGCTGCCAAACCCGCAAAGACCCCGCCCGCCAAAGCTGGCAAAGCTCGCCTTGAGGTTCGCCAAGCCAAGCTAAAGGATGTGCGCGCCATCGGCGATCTGGTGCGGCGCGCCTACGATGATCTGCCCGCCTACACGCAAGGCGAGGTTCGCGGTCAGATCAACAATTATCCGGAGGGCTGCTTCGTAGCGAAACTCGACGGGGTGATCGTGGGCTATTGCGCCTCGATGCGGCTCGATGAACGCGTGGCGCTATCCGATCACACTTGGGACGAAGTGACCGGCAACGGCTTTGGCTCGCGCCACGATCCCACCGGCGATTGGCTTTACGGATACGAATTGTGCGTCGACCCCAAAGTGCGCGGATCACGGCTGGGCCGACGTCTCTACGAAGAGCGCCGCGCGCTGGCGGAACGGCTCGACCTGACCGGCATCGTCTTTGGCGGCCGCATGCCCGGTTACGCCCGCGCCAAACGTCGCAAGACCAACCGGGCGGAGAACCCCGAGGAATATCTCGACCTGATCCTGTCGAGCAAGATCCACGATCCCGTGCTGCGCTTTCAGCTGGCCAACGGGTTTGAACCGCAAGGCGTCCTTCACAAATATCTGCCTGAAGATAAAGCCTCACGCGGGAACGCGGTGCGCATGGTCTGGCGCAACCCCTATGTCGACGCCGACGCGCCGCCCAAACATCGCCTTCCGCGCGATGTGCAAAGCGTGCGTATCGCCACCTGCCAGCTGCAAGCGCGCGCGGTGCAGGACTTTGATGAATTCATGCGTCAGATCGAATATTTCGTCGACGTCGCCGCGGATTACGAAAGCGACTTCATCGTCTTTCCCGAGCTCTTCACCCTGATGCTGCTCGCCGCTGAAGACGAAGAGCTCAACGCGCTGGAATCGATCGAACGGCTGAGCGAATACACCCCTCGCATCCGAACAAAGCTGTCCGAGATGGCGCTTGCCTACAACATCAACATTATCGGCGGATCGCACCCCACGCGCATGCCCGATGGCGACATCCACAACGTCGCCTATGTGTGTCTGCGCGATGGATCGATCCACGCGCAGGAAAAGATCCACCCCACCCCGAACGAAGCCTATTGGTGGAACATCAAAGGCGGCGACAGCATCGACGCCATCCCCACCGATTGCGGACCCATCGGCGTGCTGATCTGTTACGACAGCGAGTTTCCCGAGCTTGCCCGCAGGCTGGTCGATGAAGGCGCGCGCATCATCTTCGTGCCCTTTTGCACCGACAGCCGGCAGGGCTATTTGCGGGTGCGTTATTGCGCGCAGGCCCGCGCGATTGAAAACCAGTGCTACGTTGTGATGAGCGGCAATGTCGGCAATCTGCCCAACGTCGCCAATATGGACATTCAATACGCGCAAAGCTGCATCCTGACGCCGTGCGATTTTCCCTTCGCGCGCGACGGAATCGCGGCGGAAAGCTCTGAGAATGTCGAGACGCTGACGATCAGCGATGTAAACCTGTCCGACCTCAGCTGGGCCCGCGCAGAGGGGACCGTGCAGAATTTGGCCGACCGGCGATTTGATCTTTACCGCATTGAATGGGACAAGCGCGTCGGCAACATCTCCGACCCCCTCGGCAGCCCCGAAAGCGAGGCCTTGGCGACCAATCCTTCAAGCACGCGTGGCCACGGCGGTGGATGACGTGATTGGGGCACAGGGCTGAAACGAAAACATGGCAGGCGAACTCTCTTTCTCACCCATAATGCGCGACGCGCTGGTGATCCTCGGCTCGGCGGGGATTGTCATCCCTGTCTTTGCGCGTTTCCGGATCACGCCGGTTATCGGGTTCATTCTCATCGGCCTTCTCGTCGGCCCCTATGGTCTCGGCATGTTCGACGAGGAAATACCGTGGTTGGAATATGTCACAATCTCGGACCCGGAACGATTAGCCCCGTTTGCCGATTTCGGCATCATCCTGCTGCTGTTCGCCATCGGGCTTGAACTGAGCTTCAACCGCTTGTGGCAATTGCGAAAACTGGTTTTCGGGCTGGGCTCGCTAGAAATTCTAATCATCGGCAGTTGCGGCGCGTTGTTCATGTACTACGCGCAAGGCATGGAGCGCACCGCCGCGCTCGCGCTCGGCTTTGCGCTTGCCTTCTCGTCGACCGCAATCGTGCTGCCGATATCGGGCACAAAGAGCCAGGTGGGCAAAGCGGCGCTCTCGATGCTGCTGTTTGAGGACATCATGATCGTGCCGATCATCTTCATCCTCGGCGCGCTCGCCCCCGCCGCGCAAGGGGGCGGGGTTTCAGCTCTCGTCGACACCTTGTGGCAAGGCGGCGTCGTTATCGCGCTCTTGCTGGTGCTCGGGCGCTACGCTCTCCCGGCTCTGTTCGGGCAGGCCGCGCGCACGAAGAGCCCCGAGCTTTTTCTCGCCGCCACCATGCTGGTCGTGATCGGCGCGAGCCTTGCCACTGGCGCCACAGGCCTCTCGCCCATCGTTGGCGCCTTGATCGCAGGCCTTTTGATCGCGGAAACCGACTATCACGGCGAGGTCGAGGCCATCGTCGAACCGTTCAAGGGCCTTGGTCTGGGCGTTTTCCTGATTACCGTGGGGATGAGCATCGATCTCGCCTTTATCTCCACCATCGCGGGCGAATTGCTGACCGCGCTGGTCGGCATCCTGGTGTTCAAGGCGCTGGTGACCGGCATCCTTCTGCGCCTGATGGGCGCGCGTCGCTCGACCTCGGCGGAGACCGGCGTGCTGATGGCCAGCCCTTCGGAAACCACGCTGATTGTGCTGGCCGCGGCCACATCGGCGCTGGTGATCGACGCGGAAACCGCGCAATTCTGGCAGATCGTCACCGCCATTGGCCTTACTGTAACGCCGCTTCTGGCTAAGCTCGGCCGTGTGATCGCGCGCCGAATCGAGGCGACGCCCGAGCTTGACGACGATGATCCCGACGAAGCGCGCACGATCATCATCGGCGGTGGGCGCGTGGGTCTGCTAATCGCGGACATGCTCAAGACACACGACCAGTCTTACGTCATCCTCGATTCCGATCCCGACACGATCATGTCAATCAGCCGCCAGGGCTATCGCGCCATCTTCGGTGATGCGGCGCGCGGCGACGCGCTGGAAAAACTGGGCGCGGAACGCGCGCCTGCCGTGGTGCTGACCATGGACGAACCCGTCCTCGCGCAGCGTCTCGTGCGCAACTTGCGAGAGCAGCACCCTGACCTGCTGATCGTCTCGCGCGCGCGCGACAGCGACCACGCCGCAGCCTTGTACCGCGCAGGCGCGAGCCACGCCGTGCCTGAAAATCTGGAAAGCTCGCTGCAACTTTCCGAAGCGGTTCTGGTCGATATCGGGGTCGCCATGGGCCCGGTTATCGCCTCGATCCACGAAAAGCGCGACGAGTTTCGCGAGAAGCTGGAGATTGATGGCGGCCTTAAAGAAAAGCCCAAACTGCGCGCATCATGATGGAAAATTGAACCATCAAGGCCTTGAAAGTGTCTCCCTTATGCAAAAGGAGATTACACCATGAGCAAGCAAATCGACCCCACCAAGCCCACGCCCAACAGCGAGAAATTCAAGCCGCAAAACGTGAAGGGTCCGCTGAAGGATAAAGCGCCCACCGACCAAGGCCGCGGTCAGCCCGGCGACACGGGCGGCAATGACGTCCCGCAGGATAGCGACGGCGTTACAAAGCAGACACCCGACGCCTGATTGCGAGCGGGGCTCAAGCCTTGACCAAAACGGCCTTGACGGCTGCGATCGCCTCATCGGCCTTTGAGCCGTCCGGGCCTCCGCCTTGCGCCATGTCCGGGCGGCCACCGCCGCCCTTGCCGCCCAAGGCCGCAACGCCCGCGCGAACCAGATCGACCGCGCTGAAACGGTCGGTCAGGTCGTCGGTGACCGCCGTTGCGATAGCCGCCTTGCCATCGTTGACCGCGATGATCGTCGCGACGCCTGATCCAAGCCGTGCCTTGGCTTCGTCAAGTAGCGGGCGCAACTCCTTGGGGCTGATCCCTTCGACCACCTGGCCGCTGAACGTGACGCCGCCAATGTCCTGATCCGCCGACCCCGCGTCGGCGGACGCCCCGCCCCCACCTAGGGCGAGCGCTTTTTTGGTTTCGGCGAGCTCCTTCTCAAGCCGTTTGCGCTCATCGAGCAGCGCTGAAACGCGCTCGGGCAGTTCTTCGGGTGTGGTCCGGATCGCGCCCGCAGCGGCCTTCAAGGCTTCCTCGCGCGATACCAGCCATGTGCGAGCGACCTCTCCGGTCAGGGCCTCGATCCGTCGCACGCCAGAGGACACCGCGCTTTCGCTGATGATGCGGAACACGCCGATATCGCCGGTCGCGTTCACATGCGTGCCGCCGCACAATTCGACGGAATAGTTGCGACCATCTCCGCCCGCGCGTCCCATCGAGAGCACGCGCACTTCATCGCCATATTTCTCGCCAAACAACGCCAGCGCGCCCGCTTCGACGGCGTCGTCCGGGCTCATCAGGCGCGTCGAAACAGGCTCGTTCGCGCGGATTTCGGCGTTCACTTCGCTTTCGATCGCGGCAATGTCTTCCGGGGTCAGCGCGCTGGGATGCGAGAAGTCGAAGCGTAAGCGGTCTTCAGCCACCAACGAGCCCTTTTGCGTCACATGGCCGCCAAGCCGGTTGCGCAGCGCGGCGTGCACGAGATGTGTGGCCGAATGGTTCGCGCGGATCGCGGTGCGGCGCTCGTGATCAACCGCCAGTTGCACATTGTCGCCCACGGCCAGCGCGCCCGTTTTCACCTTCGCTTGATGCGTGTGCAAACGGCCCAAAGGCTTGCCCGTGTCGGTCACATCGGCGGCAAAACCATCGGGCGTGGTGATCGCGCCGGTGTCGCCGGTCTGGCCGCCGCTGGTGCCGTAGAAGGGGGTCTGGTTGGTCAGGATCGTGACGCTGTCGCCCGCCTCCACGCGCTCAACCTCGGCGCCGTCCTTAACCAGAGCGATCACGGTGCCCTCGCCCGTTGTCGCACCGTATCCGGTAAACTCGCTCGCGCCTTCGCGGTCGGCGATATCGAACCACACCTCTTCCGAAGCCGCCTCGCCCGATCCCTTCCAAGCCGCGCGCGCCGCCTCTTTCTGGCGGGTCATGGCGGCGTCAAACCCTTCGCGGTCCACGCCGATGCCGCGGTTGCGCAGCGCATCTTCGGTGAGGTCGTAGGGGAAGCCGTACGTGTCGTAGAGTTTGAAAGCGGTTTCGCCATCAAGCTCGCCGCCCTCAGCCATGTCGCCGGTGGCTTCGTCGAGCAGCCTGAGACCCTTGTCGAGCGTCCGGCGGAACTGCGTTTCCTCGCGCAGCAGCACTTCTTCGATCAGGGATTGTCCGCGCGTGAGCTCGGGGAAGGCCTGCCCCATTTCGGTGACGAGACTGGGCACAAGGCGATGCATCAACGGCTCCGCCGCGCCCAGCAAATGCGCGTGACGCATCGCGCGGCGCATGATGCGGCGCAGGACATAACCGCGCCCTTCGTTCGAAGGCAGCACGCCGTCCGCCATCAGGAAACTGACCGAGCGCAAGTGGTCCGCGATCACCCGGTGGCTGGCGAGACTGTCGCCTTCAGCCGCAACATTGGTGAAGTGCTCGGACGCGCTGATCAGCGCCTTGAACGTGTCGATGTCGTAATTGTTGTGAACGCCCTGCATGACCGCCGCGATGCGTTCCAGCCCGCTGCCCGTGTCAATCGAGGGCTTGGGGAGATCGGTCCGCGTGCCGTCCGCCTGCTGGTCGAACTGCATGAAGACAAGGTTCCAGATTTCAACAAAGCGGTCGCCGTCTTCCTCAGGGCTTCCCGGAGGCCCGCCCCAGATGTGATCGCCGTGGTCGTAGAAAATCTCCGAACACGGTCCGCACGGGCCCGTCTCACCCATCGACCAGAAATTATCACTCGTATCGATGCGGATGATGCGGTCTTCAGAAAGGCCTGCGATCTTACGCCACAGGTCAAACGCCTCGTCATCAGTGTGATAGACGGTGGTGATCAGACGGTCCGGGTTTAGCCCCCATTCCCTGGTCAGCAAGGTCCAGGCGTGTTCGATCGCCTGCTCTTTGAAATAGTCGCCAAAGGAAAAATTCCCCAGCATCTCAAAGAAGGTGTGGTGGCGCGCGGTGTAGCCGACATTGTCGAGATCGTTGTGCTTGCCCCCGGCGCGGACGCATTTCTGAGAGGAGGTCGCGCGCGGGGCAGGCGGTGTCTCCAGCCCGGTAAAGGCGTTCTTGAACGGCACCATCCCGGCGTTCACGAACATGAGCGTGGGATCGTTATACGGAACGAGCGGCGCGCTGGGCATTTCCGCGTGATCGGCTCCCTTGAAGAAATCGAGAAAGGAGCGCCGGATATCGTTGGTCGAAGTCATGGCTCAAGCCGTTAGGCAATCGCGCCGCGACCGACAAGCCGAAGCGTGCCCGTTCGGCGATACAGGGCGCGTATGTTTCGCGACCGCCACAGACGGGTCATTCCGTTGCCACGAGCAAGCGTGGCGAAGGGCGCACGAAAAACCGGCGCCAAACGCTGCGTCCTCGGGGAAGAAACGCGCATCTGACGCCGGTATTCCGTTCGTCCGGACGGCTTATCGCGAGACCTTGAAGTGCCGCGCCCGCCCGCTTGAGGATCAGCTGTCGGAGTCCGCGTCCGGCCCCGTCATCATTTCCTCGGCGACCTCGTCGGTTTTACCGCGAATGGCGGCTTCCAACTTGTCGCAAGTCTCTGGGTTTTCTTTGAGATAGGTCTTGGCGTTTTCGCGGCCCTGGCCGATCCGAACGCTGTCATAGGAATACCAGCTGCCCGATTTCTCGACAATGCCGGCCTTCACACCGAGATCGAGAATTTCGCCGATCTTGGAAATGCCCTGCCCATACATGATATCAAATTCGACTTGTTTGAACGGCGGGGCGACCTTGTTCTTGACCACTTTGACGCGGGTCGAGTTGCCGATCACTTCGTCGCGGTCCTTGATCTGGCCGGTACGGCGGATGTCGAGGCGCACAGAAGCGTAAAACTTGAGCGCGTTGCCGCCCGTCGTCGTTTCCGGGTTGCCGTACATCACGCCGATCTTCATGCGCAGCTGGTTAATGAAGATCACCATGCATTTGGAACGGTTGATCGACCCGGTCAGCTTGCGCAAAGATTGGGACATCAGGCGCGCTTGAAGGCCGACATGGCTATCGCCCATCTCGCCTTCGATTTCGGCGCGGGGGACAAGCGCTGCGACCGAGTCGACCACCAACACGTCAACCGCGTTCGAACGCACGAGCGTGTCGGTAATTTCGAGCGCCTGCTCACCCGTGTCGGGCTGCGAGACGATCAGTTCATCGATATCAACGCCCAACGCCTTGGCATAAACGGGATCGAGCGCGTGCTCGGCATCCACAAACGCCGCCGTGCCGCCGGCCTTTTGCGCTTCGGCAATGGCGTGCAGCGCGAGCGTGGTCTTACCTGAGCTTTCCGGTCCATACACTTCGATGACGCGGCCTTTGGGAAGGCCGCCGATGCCCAGCGCAATATCCAGCCCGAGCGAGCCCGTTGAAATCGATTCAACCTGCATCGCCTCTTTCGAGCCCAGCTTCATCGCCGAGCCTTTACCGAAAGCCCGATCAATCTGTGCGAGGGCCGCATCCAGCGCCTTTTGACGGTCCACTTCTTTACCCTTCTCTACCAACTTAAGCTGCGTAGCCATCGCATGACCTCCATAGTGTTGCCTAGAGCGGATGAAGGGGTTTTAACCAGTCTTCTCCGTCCCCGATGACAGCTATGTATCGCATTTGTTCTCACAGAACAAGAGTAGAACAAATCTTTTTTCCACCCCCCTGCCAAGGCGGTCCTCACTCGGTGAAAGTCGCCGCGCTCTGCTTGGAGGCGCGCATCACGCTGGCGACCTTGTCGCCGATGGTTGACACGCTGAAGGGTTTGGCGATGAAGTGCATATCGGGGATGTTGATGTCCTTGCGCAGCTGTTCCTCGGCGTAGCCCGACATGAACAGGATCGGCATGTCGGGGCGCAATTCGCGGATCGCGCGCACCATGGCGGGGCCGTCCATGCCGGGCATGACCACATCGCTCACAACGAGGTCAAATTCGCCGCCCTGCTGGATCGCCGCCAGCCCCTCTTCCCCGTCGGCGCACGCTGTGATCTGGTAGCCCGCGCGCGCGAGCGCCCGTTCGGCGACCGCGCGCACCATGTCTTCATCCTCGACCAGCAGGATCGTGCCCCCGCCCGACCAGTCGGAGGAGACCGGTTCGGGCGCTTCCTTGCGCCGTGGGGCCTCGCCGCGGTGAACGGGAAAGTAGATCGTGAAGCGCGCGCCCGATGGATTGCCCGCGCTGTCGGTCACGTTGTCGGCGAAGATGAAGCCGCCCGATTGCTTGACGATGCCATAGGCGGTCGAGAGGCCAAGGCCGGTGCCCTTCCCTTGCTCTTTAGTGGTGAAGAAGGGTTCGAAGAGCTTGGGCAGCACATGCGGCGGGATACCGCCGCCGGTGTCCTGCACGATCAGCACGGTGTAATCGTCAGCCGGGAGCACTTCGGAGCCGAGCTGGCGCACGTCGCTCGCCTTGATCGCGCGGGTCAGCAGCGAGATGCGCCCCGGCGATCCACCGGGCCGCGCGCCGCTGGTATTGATCGCGTCGCGCGCGTTCACCGCAAGGTTCATGATGACCTGTTCCAGCTGCTGCGGATCGGCGCGCACCGCGCCAAGGTTGCGGTCGTGCTGGACGTAGAAGTTGATCTTCTCGCCCAGCAAACGCTTGATCAGCGGGGTCACTTCGCTGACGACATCGGGCAATTGCAGCACTTCGGGCCGCAGCGTCTGCTGGCGCGAGAAGGCGAGCAATTGGCGCGTCAAAGCCGCCGCTCGGTTCGAGTTCGCCTGGATCTGCTGGATATCATCATAATCGCTGTCGCCCGGCGTGTGGCGCAGCAGCATGAGATCGCAGGTGCCGATAATCGCGGTCAGCACGTTGTTGAAATCATGCGCCACCCCGCCCGCGAGCTGGCCTACGGCCTGCATCTTGGTCGCCTGCGCCACCTGCCGTTTGAGCTGGTTCTCCTCGCTCGAATCGGCAAGGCTGAGCAGCACCGCCGCTTCGCCAAGGCCGCGCACCCCGGCAAGGCCGATCGAAACAGGCTCAGCGGGCTGATGCGTCAACCGCACCGCCACATCGCCGCTGGTCGAGGGGCCTCGCCCATGGCGTCGCACCGCGTCGGATAGCGGGGTCTTGTCTTCAGGCACAACCAGATCGGTGGGGAATTTGGGCAGCTTGCGCCCTTCCCTATCAACCGAGCGCAGGAACGCGTCGTTGCCAAACAGGAACCGGCCATCGCGATCCGTCATGGCGAGGCCGAGTGGCAGTTGCGCGAGCAGATCGGACAGCTGCGAGACCCCCGCCTGGCTCGCGCTGTCCCAGCCGCTGCCAATGCCAAGACCGCTGTCGATCAACAGCATCAGAGAGGTCGTTTCTTCCGCGCGCGAAATGCCGTCTTCGCCCGGTTCTTCCAGAGCGATATCGACCAAGGTTTGCGAGGTTCCCCCGCGCCCTTCGCGCGTGAAGAACAATCGGTCGCGGTCATCGGAGCGCAGCAGCGAAACAAAGTCCTGCCCAGCCAAGGTCGCCTCCGCATCGCCGACCGCGCGCGCGGCGAAACCGGCGCTGGCGACTTTAATGGTGCCATCGGGATTGGTGATCACGCTTTCGATGCCGCCACGGCTCAGCATCTGGCCAAAGGGGCCGACCAGATCGAGCGCTTCGAGCGGGGCGGCCTCTTGCGAACGGATCGGGGTAAAGCGCCAGATGAGGTGATCTTCGCCGCGGCCTGCGCGCTGCGCGCTCACGCTCCATTGTGGCTCGTCCTCCGGCACGCCGGGCAAGCGCTCCATTGCCATGGTGCCGTCGCGCCACGCCTCGCGCGCGGCTTTCGTCAGCGCTTCGAGACCGGCGCGGGTCAGGCCCAATTGCGGCGGGGCGTTGGCGACACCGAACCCGTCGACATAGGCGCTGTTAGCGCAGACCAGCCGGTTCGCGCGGTCGGTGATCGCGATGGCGAGAGCGTTGGCACCCGCTTCGCCCTCAATCGCGGCGACCGTCACCGACCAGTCGGGCGCGGCCACTTCAACCTCGCTGGGCGAGGCGCGCATCCCTTCGATCACGAACACCCCGGCGAGCAGAACGAGCAAGCCGAGGCCGAACACACTCGTCATCACCGGATCCCCGGTGACCAGGAACACCGCGCCCACGCTGATCGCCATACCCAGCGCCAAGCCGCCCAGCATCACAGCGGGAGGCCCGGACGTGGTGCCAAGAACAGCGTTTGAAGACGGGCCGGAAGTTGGGGCAGTGGCCAAGCGGATCAGTCCTCTTATCAGGCGAAAATTGAGCAACACGGGTGGGCGACAAAACGCCCGACCTCACAGCGCCCGATTAATTCGCTTCGAGGCGCTGGTCGAGACGCTGTTCCATCAGTTTCAGACGTTTTGCCCGTTTACGGACCACAAGTATGCGCCAGATAGCGCCAGAAAGGAGATAACCGACCGCCGATGTGACCACCGCGAGCACCAGAAATCCAAACGCGGTGACGCCTGCGACTTCGAACAGGTCCACCAGCCACACCAGCACGCCGCTGTTCAGCTCTTCGCCCGCGACGCCCCCAAATTCCTGATCGATATTGAGCGTCAATTCGCCGACCTGATTGGCCACCACGATCCAGAACGGAAAGGTGAGCGGGTTCGTGACAAACGTCACCAGCGCGGCGAGCGGCACGTTGGCGCGCGCAGGCAGCGCCAAGAAGGCGGCGAGAAAGATCTGACCGACCGGGATGATAAAGCCTGCAAAAAGACCCAGCGCCACGCCGCGCGGAACCGAGCGGCGCGTGAAGCGCCACAATTCGGGCGACAGGAAACGGTGCGCGATGGGGCGCAGATATTTGTTCTTCGCCATCGCCTCGCGCGACGGCATATAACGCCGGACCAGATCGCGGCCCAAGGTCTTGGAGCCCCACGAAATCTTGCGCGGCGCGCCCTGACCCGTTTGTCCTGAATTCCCCGCTTGCCCTGAGTGCCCCGCTGGCTTTGAGCTCATGGAGCGTCTCCCACGCAATAAACGCCCGCTTCAACGGCGAGACAGGGCACAAAGGGGACAGAACAGCGCTTGGTCACGGTCACGCTCATATGGGTAGCATCCGCTCTCTGACAATCGCGTGAACCTCGCCATTGGGTTTGAACGTAAGCCATTCGCCCACGGGCGTGACCTTTTTGCGCCAGAACCGCGCACGCAACGCCTGAAAGGGGCGCCGGTCGAGCGCGCCGCGTCACCCTTTTTCGCGCATCAGACGCGCTTTATCGCGTTTCCAGTCGCGGTCCTTGATCGAGGCGCGCTTGTCATGCGCCTGCTTGCCCTTCGCCAGCGCCAGTTCGACCTTCGCGCGGCCCGTTGCGTTAAAATAGATCGACAGCGGCACCAGCGTCATGCCCTTGCGCTCCACCGCGCCGAACATCTTGTTGATCTCGCGCTCATGAAGCAGCAATTTGCGCGGGCGTTTGGGCTCGTGGTTCAAGCGGTTGCCGTGGCTGTACTCAGGAATGTTCGAATTGACGAGCCACACCTCGCCATCGCGCACTTCGGCGTAGCTTTCCGCGATGGTCGCCTGCCCTGCGCGCAAGGCTTTTACCTCGGTGCCTTGCAAAGCGAGCCCGGCCTCGAACGTGTCTTCGATATGATAATCAAACTTCGCGCGGCGATTGTCCGCCACGGTCTTGAGCTTATCGAAGGTCTTGGGTTTGGGCCGTGCCATAGTGATCGCGCACATAGGGAGTGCGGTGGGTTTGCGCAAACCAATCCGGATGCAAAATCCTTAAAACGGCCATTGAAAATCCAGCAGAATCCGTCAGTATTACGCGAAAGCCGGTCGGCTTTGCTTTTTGAGGGGTCTTGCATGTTTTTGGTCGCCACGCGTCTCTTGACGCTGCTTTCGCTCGCCATCGCCGCAGTGGCGATCATCGCAGACACGCCGCCCGCGCTAGCGCAAGGCGCGGTGCCGTTGTCGGAATATGGCAAGCTGCCTGAGGTGGAACGAACCGCCATTTCTCCCAGCGGTCGCCGCGTCGCATTGCTGACCACGATCAAGGGCAGTCGGGTGATCCTGATGATCGAGGATCAGACCACTCTTTTGAGCACGGTCGAAGTGGGCGATGTCAAAGTGCAATCCATTCGCTGGGTTGGCGAAGACCGCGTGCTGATGATCAACCGCCAAACACAGCGGCTCAGCAATCTCTTCACAACGAACAAAGCCGAATTGAACACAGGGCGCGTCATTCCGGTCGATGAGAACGACAAGGGCGGCGTGATCTTCGCGAACCGCCCGCAGATACTTGAGGTGATCGCTGGTAATTACGGCGTGCGCGAGATCGATGGGAAGTATTACGGTTTTTACAGCGGCTATGAGCTGGTGAAAAGGAATGGATCGCGCGCCGAATACGTCTTCGGACACGGGCGCCCGTTTTTGTATCGGGTGGACCTGGAAAGCCTCAAGACCCAGATAGCCTCAGCGCCGCCGCGCCCCGGCTTTCTAAAAGACTGGTTGATCGGCGCGGATGGCAGCGTGGTTGCAACGCTCAACGCCGCGTGGGATTCGGGCAAATGGTCGGTTCGCAACGCCAATGGCGATGTAGTCCTTGAAGGGCAGACACCTGACGCGCGGGTATCGCTGGTCGGGCTCGGCGCGGATGGTACGACCTTCATCATGTCTGACCGGGTCGGTGACCTCGAATTCGAATGGTACGAAGCCTCTCTCGCGGGCGGAGAAACGCGGCAGGTTTTTCTTGAGAGCGAGAATGTCGGCCGGATCTTCTTCGATGGTCAGACGGGACACTATCTCGGCTTTCAAACGAGCGGTGAAGACCCGAGCCTCACATTCGTGAATGAAAAGCTCAACCAGACCGCGCAGCGCATCGCGCGCACCTTCAAGGCTTTCCGAACGCGTCTGACCGCCTGGAGCGAGGACTATGACACGGTCATTGTGCGCACCAGCGGCAACAAGGATTCCGGCACCTATTATTCCGTCGACCTCGCGAACGGAAAAGCCGGTGCCATCGCTTACGAACGCCTCGCTATTGGTCCCCCTGAAGTCGGCGCGATATCAACCTTTGAATACACCGCCAGCGACGGCACCGAACTCGATGGTATCCTTACGCTTCCTCCCGGCAGCGACGGTGGAAATCTGCCGGTCGTTGTTCTTCCCCATGGCGGACCGCACGCGCATGACACAACCCGGTTTGATTGGTGGGGACAAGCCTTCGCTTCGCGCGGCTACGCGGTGTTTCAGCCCAATTTCCGGGGAAGCACTAACCGTGACGACGCGTTTATGCGCGCCGGCTTTGGTGAGTACGGGCGAAAAATGCAGACCGACAAATCAGATGGTTTGATGGCACTGGCCGAAGCTGGCATCGTCGACCCGGATCGCGCGTGCATCGTCGGCGCAAGCTATGGCGGGTATGCCGCCCTAGTTGGTGTCACGATCCAGCAAGACCTTTACAAATGCGCTGTTGCGGTAGCACCCCTGAGCGACCTACGCGATCGCTACAATTACCGGTATCGCTCAACCGGCCGCGCGCGCTCGCGAAGAGCGGACTTGCTCGAACAAATGGGCGATCCCAAGCTGTGGGACCAATATTCCCCGCTCAAACACGCGGAAAAAGCCGACGCGCCGATCATGCTGATCCACGGCAAGGACGACACCGTCGTCCCCTTCAGCCACTCCTCCAAGATGGCCGATGCGCTGAAAGACGCGGGCAAACCCTATGAACTCGTCACGCTGGCGGGCGAGGATCATTGGCTCTCGCTGTCGGAGACGCGCATGCAAATGCTCGAAAACTCGGTGCGCTGGGTGGAGAAATACAATCCGGTCGATTAGGGTCCCTCAACGGATCGGCGAATTGAGAGGGAACAGATGATGCTCGGAGCTTTGTTGTGGGTCGCTGTCGCGCAGCAGACGGCAAGCCAGGCACCGGGCCAAGCACCGGGCCAGGCACCGGCCAAGGCGCACATCTTTGACGGGATGAACGACGTGCAAATGTGCGCCGACTTGAAAGAGCGCGTCACCAAAACGCGCGAACCCGCTCCGCCGGTGGCCGCGCAAAGCGCCGCCGCCGATTGCCGCGCCAAGCGTATTCGCGGCACCGTCGCCGTGAACGCGGCGGGGGAAGCCTTCGATGACTTCATCTTGAGCTTCGTCACAAAGGCCCGCCGCAATATCTGCAATTTCGAACGCCCTGCGATGAAGGCCTTTGCCGAGCGCGGATGGCGCTACACCTATATCTTCACCTCAGCCGAGGGCGAATTGCGCAGCGCCGAAGTAGACTGCTCGTAGGCGAGCGCGCGCTAGGATGTCTCGGGCCCCTTACACCAGTCCCGCAAACTCCAGCGCCTCATCCACCGCGCGGCGCGATGCTTCGCTCGCCTCGACAATCGGCAAGCGCACGGCAGGCTCAATATAGTCCAGCACCCGGCTGAGCGCGTATTTGGCCGGCGCGGGCGACGCGTCAGAGAACATCGCGTAATGCAGCGGGAACAGCCGGTCGTTGAGCTGGCGCGCTTTCTTGAGCTCGTTCGCCGCAATCGCCGCCTGAAACTCCGCGCATAAAGCGGGCGCGACGTTGGCCGTGACCGAAATCGCGCCGTGTCCCCCCGCCGCCGAATGCGGCAGCCACAATTCGTCATTGCCCGACAGCTGGCAAAACTCGCGCCCAATCCCCATGCGGTGATCCGCGACGCGCGACAGATCGCCGCTTGCGTCCTTGATGGCGACGATTTGTTCGGGGTACTTCTGGACCAGAGCGACGACGGTTTCATCCTCGATATCGGTCACCGTTCGGCTTGGCACGTTGTACAACACGATAGGCAGCGCGCAGTTTTCCGCCAGATAGCTGAAATGCGCCATCAACCCCGCCTGGCTCGGGCGGTTGTAATAAGGCGCAACGCACAAAGCAGCGGCGGCGCCCGCTTTCTTGGCAAAGTTCATGTGCAGCGCGGCGTTCATCGTGTCGTTCGACCCGCAGCCCGCAATCACCGGCACGCGGCCCGCCGCCTGCTCAATACACACCTCGATCACGCGATGATGTTCAGCGTTGGACAGCGTCGAAGCCTCGCCCGTCGTGCCGCACGGAACCAGCGCGGCGCTGCCCTGTTCAATCTGCCAGTCGACCAGCTTTCGAAAGGCGGATTCGTCGAACGCCCCGCCGCGAAAAGGCGTGACCAGAGCAGGAATAGATCCGCTAAACATTGCGTTATCCTCGTATCTTTCAAATATCTTGGTTGAAGGCGGCGAGTTTGTCCGCCAGCACCTTTTGCACCAGCCAATCGGTGCGTTCAGCGCCTGATAAGGAGCCTTTCGGCACTATGTCCAGCATGGGTACAAAATTGCGTTTCAAAGCACTCTCCTGCGCCGCCTTGGGCGCTCTGGCCTTCGCCGCGCCTTCGGCCGCTCAGATGGGCGCGCCCGGCGGCTCGATGGTGGCGCAACAGCCTTCGCAGATGCAGGCCGCGATCTCCAAATGGGAGCTGCTGCAAAACAATCCGCGTCTGGGTTTCTTCGATTATTCCGGCTTTGCCCTCGCCTATCCCGAATTCCCGCGCATGGAAATCATCCGCTTGCGCGCAGAAAACGCGCTGGCGGTCGAAGCGCCAGGCCGCACGGACCTGTTGCGCTATTTCGACGGCCTGCCCCCGCTGACCAACAATGGGCGCGCTCGTTACGCTGTGGCCTTGGCCAGCGCGGGCCGGGAAGAGGCGCCGGAAATGGCGCGCGCGGCGTGGCGTGGCGGGGAAATGCCCGAAGATATCGAGCTAACCATCGACAGCCTCTATGCGCGCTCCTTCACCAGCGACGACCACGCCGCGCGTATGGACGCGCTGTTATGGCAAGGGCGCTCGGCGGCGGCCACGCGGCATATGACGCGCTTGAGCGGCGCTGATCGAGCGCTCGCGATGGCGCGGCTCGCTCTGGTCAACGGAACGACGCCTGCCGATGCGGGTCTCGAGCTGCCCGAAGGCGCCTATCTCGACGCGGGGTTCTTGTACAATCTGGCGAAATACCACCACGACCGGCGGCAATACGGCGTCGCGGCTTCGGTCCTGGCCAACCGCTCGGATGCGACCGCGCCCGCCTTTGACGGCGAGGCGATGGTGGGCCTCATGCTGAGTGTCGCCGAACGCGCCAGCGCGACCAACGCGGCGCGCATCGCGAGCAAGATCGACGATCTGTTCCAGCCGGGCGAGGATATCTCAGCGGGCTCCTTCCGCCTGCGCGACCGCTACACCGATCTAATGTGGCTGGGCGGGACCAAGGCGCTGTGGACTCTTGGCCGAGGCGACCAGGCCGCGCCCCTGTTCGAGCGTTATGGCAAAGCCGCGCGCACGCCGCTGACCAAAGCAAAGGGCTTTTACTGGGCGGGCCGCGCGGCAGCGCGCGCCGGGCAAAATGAGGCGTCGATCCGGCATTACGAAGCGGCGAGCCAATGGCCCGATTATTACTACGCGCAGCTTTCACTAGCCGCTCTAGGCCGACCAATGCCCGAATTCGCGCCCCTGCCCCGTCCCGAAATCACGCCCGAACAACGCGCCGAGTTCAACGCGCGGCCCGTATCGCGCGCGCTCCTTTCCATCGGCCAGAACCGCCGCAAATGGCAAACCGAACGCCGGTTTTTCCAGGCGTTGGGCGACAGCGCGCGCAACGAGACCGAAATGCTCATGGCGCACGATCTCGCCCAGAGCGTCGGCATGCCGGAAATGGCGGTCGTGCTGGGCATGAAGAGCGGCGAGCTTGGTTTTGAAGGCCTTGAGCGGATCGGCTATCCGGTGATCAACACGCCCGTCGTGCGCGATTGGGCGATGGTCCATGCGATCAGCCGTCAGGAAAGCGAATTTGACCGCACCCGCGTCAGCCATGCGGGCGCGCGCGGGATCATGCAGCTGATGCCGGGCACCGCGCGCGAGCAATCGGGCAAGCTGGGCCTGACCTATATGCGCGCCAATCTGATCGAAAAGCCGCTCTACAATATCGAGCTGGGCGATGCCTATTTTCAGCGGATGCTGCGTTACTATGGCGGCGCGTATCCTCTTGCCGTGGGCGCGTATAACGCCGGGCCGGGCCGCGTGAACCAGTGGCTGCGTCTCAATGGCGACCCGCGCACGGGCGAGATCGATTGGGTCACCTGGGTCGAGCGCATCCCCGCCAATTTCGAGACGCGTTATTACATCATGCGCGTCATCGGCAACGCGGTGACCTATTCGCATATGCACCCGGACAAGGCCGGCCTGCCGCGCCCGGTTGACGCGTTTCTTCCCTGAACGGCCAGCCTTAGCCTGTGGCGACCAAACCCGGCCCTCCGATCACGCCTTCGGGTATGAGCGCGCTCAAAGCGCGTTACGATCACTTGCTGGGCACCGAACGGCCTGAGATCGTAGAGATCGTGAGCTGGGCGGCGGGCAATGGCGACCGCAGCGAGAACGGCGATTACCTCTACGGGCGCAAGCGCATGCGCGAGATCGACCGCGAGCTGGGTTACCTTTCAAAACGCATGAAGATCTGCCGCGTGGTCGATCCCGCCAACCAGCCTGACAAGAGCCGCGTCTTCTTCGGCGCGACCGTCGAACTCGCTGACGAGGATGACGCGCGCCAAACGGTGACTTTGGTGGGCGACGACGAACAGAACGCCAGCGAAGGCCGGATCGGTTGGAACTCCCCCCTCGCCCGCGCGCTCAAAGGAGCGAGCGTTGGTGATTTGCGGGTGGTGAAGCTGCCCGGCGGTTTAAAAGAGTGGGAAGTGATGGAGGTGCGTTATGCGTAAAGCGCTCGCCCTCGGCCTTCTGATCGCCGCAAGCCCCTTGGCCGCCAAAGACAGCCTGGGCGTCTATTCGGAATGGGCCGCGTTTCGCGATGCGGAGGTGCCGCGCTGCTACGCGATTGCTGAGAGCGGCGGGCGCAGCTCGGTCAAGGGCTACGCCAGCGTCGGCACCTGGCCGAGCCGCAAGGTGCGCGGGCAGGTGCATATTCGCCTCTCGCGCGCGGTTCGGGAAAACGCCCGCGTGCGTCTCGCCATCGGCACGCGGCGGTTCAACCTGATCGCGCAAGGTCAGGACGCGTGGGGCGAAGACAAGGCGATGGACGCCGCCATCATCGCCGCCATGCGCTCCGCCACCCGTATGAGCGTCTCCGCCACCGCATCGAACGGACGCCGCTTCACCGATCGCTACGCGCTGGAAGGCGCGGCGACGGCGATGGATGCAAGCCTGGTGGGATGTGCAAGGCAGGGATAATGAAAATGGGCCGAGGGAACGCCCCCGGCCCACACACCCAATCCTACGTCGCAATCAGCGACTGTTCAGAAGCGAACGCCGACGCCCGCCATCACCTGATGCCGGTCAAGGTCGACGCCAAACCGGTCACTATCGGGCAAACTGCCGTCGAAATCGATTTCGGCTTCGCTGTAGTTTGAATAGCGGTATTCGAGCTTCACAAAAGCGTTCTGCTGGATGGCGTATTCCGCGCCCGCGCCAATGCGATACCCGTCCAGATCAAAATCGTTGTCGCTTTCGAACGTGCCGTCATTGTTGCGGATGTTGAGCTTGGCGTTCGTGTAACCGCCTTTTGCGTAAATGAGCGTGTTGGGGGCAGCGTTGAAACCGATGCGCGCGCCCAGATAAAGGTCGCGGCCTGCGGACACATTGCCGAAGCCGAACCCTTCGAAGTCACCGTCGTCAAACTCGACGTCTCCGGTTGAATCCGTCAATTCGGCTTCCGGGCCGATGACAATGGAGCCGAGATCGATATCGTAACCAACGGCGATGCCGTAGGAAAGGCCGTCGATCGATTGATCGTTATCCTCGTTCACATCATCATCGACATCGCTGCCAGCGCGAAGATTGTCGTAACCCAGCAGAGCTTCACCACGGAAGCCGGTGAAGGGAGATTCCTCTTCAACCGTCTGAGCGGCAACGGGGGAGGCGGCGAGTGCAGCGATCGAGGCTGCGGCGAAAAGCGACGTTGTGTTTTTCATTTTTGACTCCATTTTTATGCGTTGTGTCCCCGCTACCGCCAGCCAGACGACTGGTTCCATTAACATCACACAACAGACATATTGTGTCGCAAGTGAAGAACATCTGATCGCCAATCGTGTTCGTTGTCGGATCAAGCGCGGTCGCTTCGATTGGCACATGCGCCTAGCCAAAAGGGTGTGAACGCCCTATTTCGCCTTCGCATAATGACGACCACCCCTCTCATGACCATCCCCGGACAGGTGGACCCGGTGCCCGTCGCGCGCGATATTACGCCGCGCGAGGATGGGCGCGTGGACCTGATCGGTCTGCCGCGCCCGCGCATTCGCGAGCTGTTTGCGCAAGCCGGTCTCGATACGCGCCAAGCGAAACTGCGCGCGAAACAGGTCTATCACTGGCTCTACCACCGCGGCGTCACCGATTTTGCCGAGATGACGGACATCTCCAAGACGATGCGCCCGTGGCTGGCGACACGCTTTGTCATTGGTCGCCCCAATGTGGTCGAAGCGCAGCATTCCTCGGACGGCACGCGCAAATGGCTGCTGCAAACCGATGACGGCCACGATTTCGAGATGGTCTTCATCCCGGACGAAACCCGCGGCACCTTGTGCGTCTCCAGCCAGGTGGGCTGCACGCTCAACTGCACCTTCTGCGCGACGGGCACGATGCGTCTGGTCCGCAATCTGACGCCGGGTGAGATTGTCGGCCAGGTCATGCTCGCGCGCGACGCTTTGGGCGAATGGCCCAAGGGTAGCATGGCCGCGTTAGGCGCGGAAGAGAGCGAAGACGACGAGGAAGCGGGCCACTACACCTCGGATGGGCGCCTGCTCACCAACATCGTGATGATGGGCATGGGGGAGCCGCTCTACAACTTTGACCATGTGCGCGACGCGCTGCATCTGGTGATGGATGGCGATGGTCTGGGCCTGTCCAAGCGCCGCATCACGCTGTCGACCAGCGGCGTGGTCCCGGCGATGGAGCGCTGCGGCGAAGAGATCGGCGTGAACCTCGCCGTGTCCCTGCACGCCGTGACCAAGGAGGTGCGCGACGAGATCGTGCCGCTCAACAAGAAATACGGCATCGAACAACTGCTTCAGGCCTGCGCCGACTACCCCGGCGCCTCCAACGCGCGGCGCATTACGTTTGAATATGTGATGCTCAAGGACAAGAACGACAGCGACGAACACGCGCATGAACTGGTGCGGCTGCTCAAAGAATATGACCTGCCCGCCAAGGTGAACCTGATCCCGTTCAATCCGTGGCCCGGCGCGCAATACGAATGCTCGACGCCCGAGCGCATTCGGTCCTTTAGCGGCATCGTCTTCGAAGGCGGCATCAGCGCGCCTGTGCGCACGCCGCGCGGGCGCGACATCGACGCCGCCTGCGGACAACTGAAAACGGCGGCTCAGAAGAAAAGCCGGGCCGAACGGGATAGAGAAGCGGCTGCGGCGGCTCTTGCAGCCGACTGATCGCGCGACAAAGCGTGCCCCTCACGCGTCCAACTCTTTGAAACCATCCGAAATTCGCTCATGCTCGATTGACGCTGCGCGGACGCCTCCGTATTCCTTTGGGGCATGGGCCATTCAGGGGGGCGCACCCGATGATGTTATCACTTAAACCCGTTGTTTTATCTCTCAGCGCGTTTGCCATGGCGACGAGCGGCACCGCCGCGCACGCGCAATTTGGCAAGCTGTTCAAAGACGCGCGGCGCGGGGCGGAAACCGCCGCCAGCAAAGCCTGCGGTGAAGGCAAGAAAGGCAACGTCGCCAGAGGCGCGTTGGGCGGTCTTCTGGGCGGGATCGGCGGCCGAACCGCACGCCGCGCCGGCGTCACGCAATTCGTGCCCCAATCCGAGTTCGTGAACACGATCTCGACCGAGATTGCCTGCCTCTTGGCCCCTGAGGAGCAGAAACAGGCCGCCGACGCCACTCTTGAGGCGACGCGCGGCGGCGGCGAAGACGGAAGCGAAGGCCCCCCGATTGGCCAGAGCGCGCAGTGGGAATCGGAAACGCGCGATGATGTGCAAGGCACATCGACGGTCACGGCGCGCACCGAGGCAGGCGGCTACGATGACTGCATCACGGTCACCGATGTGATCATCATCGAAGGCGAGGAAACGCGCGCTGAAAAACGCATGTGCCGCCTCGCTGGCAAAGGCCGCTATTCAATCGTCGCATGAGCACCGCCCGTCTGTTCAAATGTGCCGTCGCCGCTGTCAGCCTGCTATCACTGACCGGAGCGACGACGCCCGATCCCAACAACCCCACCTGCCCGGCCAAGCCGAATTGGGGCCCGAGCGAAATCATGGAGCTCACCCCGCGCACGGTCGACGGCAAGAAGGTTTTGCTGGCCGAAGGCCGGATCGACGAGTTCTTCCCTGAGCGCCTTAAAGAGGAGCTCGACGCTGACGAAGAGATCGTCGAAGTGTGGTTCCGTTCCCAAGGCGGTAACGCGCGCGCCGGAAACGAAGCGGGCCGGATCATCCGCTCCTATCGCGGCGTGAACACGCGCATTCCAGCGGGCTGGACGTGCTTTTCCGCGTGCAACTTCATCTTCATGGGCGGCACCGCGCGCTATGTTGATGAAGGCGGCGTGTTCATGGTTCACATGTTCACGCACACCAACGATCGCTGGAAGATCGATGACGCCGTTATCGATGGGTCGGAGGCGACCACTGAGCTGATCGCGAGTATCGAGCAATCTTCCGCCCTGCTCGCCAGTGAGGACAACGACTTTCTCATCCGCATGGGCGTGAGCCGCAAATTGCTCACTGACATCATGTATCAGCAACAAGCGGTCAAAAGCGATAAAGACCCCAGCACCCGGTACTGCCTGACGCCTGAGCAAGTGCGCCAGTACAACGTCCATAACGCCAGTTAGGAGCCGCAAGCGCGCATCCGCTTTGGGAAACGCGGCGTACATTCGAAAGTGAGTGGGATCACGACGGAGACACAGTCATGAAACTTCCTGCACATCTGTTCACCTTGGCCGTGGCCCTTGCCCTTCCCTCAGCAGTCCACGCGCAAGACACCGCAGCGCCAGAGCCTGAGCTCACAAGCAAGGTGATCGGCGAAACCCTTCCCGGCGCTTTCCTCACCCTTCCCACCGGCACAGGCCCGCATCCCGTGATCATCGTGCTGGGCGGCAGCGAAGGCAGCGACAGCGCCGCGCGCAGTTTCACCAAGCGGTTCGTGCCGCAGGGCTACGCCGTGCTGGGTCTGCCCTATTACAGCCCGCGCGAGGGATCGAAGGGCCATATCCCCGGTCTTCCCAACGCGTTTCAGGATATCGCGGTCGATCAGCTGGTCACGGCGCGCGATTACCTCTCCGCACGCAATGATATCCGCGCCGAGGATATCGCCCTGTACGGCGTCTCGAAAGGCGCGGAGATGGCGCTGCTCGCCGGGTCGCTAATCGATGGCTTTGCCGCGATCGCCGCCATCTCACCCAGCGATGTCGTGTGGGAAGGATGGGGTTCCTCGCGCAAGACCGGATCGTTCAGCTGGCAGGGCGAACCGCTGCCCTGGGTGCCCTATCAAGGGATGGGGCAGGAGTTTCAGAACCCCACCGGGCCCAATGGCCGCCCGCGCCTGCGCCTGCCGCACGACAAGGGACGCAACGCCAACCCGGACCGCGCGGTCGCCGCGCGCATCAAGGTCGAGAATATCGACGAACCTGTGTTGGTCGCTGGCGGCGATGCCGACCTCGTCTGGAATTCGGGCGAAATGGCGCAGTCCATCGCCGAACGCCGCGTGGAGGCGGGCTTGCCCACAGTCAGCCTCGTCTTCACCGATGCGGGCCATTACCTTTCGGGCACGGGCAGCTTTAAAACGGGCAACCCCGCCAATGGCGAAGCGCAAAAGGTGATCTGGCCCGCGACGCTCGATTTCTTTGCCACCCATCTGAAAGATTGAGGTAGGAACGCCGGATGATCGATCCGGCCACCTACGAATTCTACACCAGCCGCGCGCCGCATTACACCTACACCAGCGCGCAGGGCCATTCGCGCGATCTTGACGCTTTTCTGGACCGTTTGGAGCCCGGCGCGGCGGTGCTGGAGCTGGGCTGCGGCGGCGGTCAGGACAGCGCTCATATGCGCGAGCGGGGCTTTGTGATCGACGCCACCGATGGCGTCGCGGCGATGGCGACAAAGGCGAACGAGCGCTTTGATCTGGGCGCGCGGCTAATGCGTTTTGACGAATTGACCGAGCGAGAGCGCTACGACGCGGTCTGGGCGCACGCGACCTTGCTACATTGCCCGCGCGCCGAATTGCCCGACGCCTTGGCGCGCATCCACCGCGCGCTGAAACCGGGCGGCTGGCATTACGCCAGTTACAAGCTGGGCGATGGCGAAGGGCGCGATCTGCTGGGCCGCTTGCACAATTTCCCTTCCGCCGATTGGGTTTTGGCGCGCTATGAAAAAGCGGGCTTTGCGCTGATCGATCACCCGATCCGGGCGGGCAACGCGTCTGACGGCACGCAGCGCGACTGGATCCACCTAACGGCACGCAAAGAGGGGTGAGCGCTTTCCTACACGGCTCCGATCTGCTCAAAGCGCCCGTATGGCTAATCGATTGAAATCGCTTCGAGAAGGCGCGACGTTTTTAACGCCAGGACCGTGTAACACGTGGTCCATGTCTCGTCCTGCCCCCACCACGAAAGGCCAACGATGAAACACACGATTGAGGCCATCTGCACGGGCACAGCGCGCCCCTTCAACGGAGCGGAGACCAGCGCGATCATGAAGCGTCCGCGCGAAGGTGCGGTGCAGCTGCTCGAAGACGGCTTCGCGCCCGACGAACAAGCGGATCGCCGTGTGCATGGCGGGCCGGAGAAGGCGGTGCACCTCTACCCGCTCGATCACCACGCGGTCTGGCGCAGCGAGTTGGAAGACGAGACCGCCCTCGCCCTTCTGGATGAGCCGGGTGCCTTCGGCTCCAACCTGAGCGTCGCGGGCGTAACCGAGGACGATGTGCATATCGGCGACCGCTTCCGTTTGGGCACCGCAGTGATCGAGCTCAACCAACCACGCCAGCCCTGCTGGAAGGTCGACCACCGCTTCGGCGTCAGAGGCATGACCGCAAGGATCGTCAAGACGGGCCGCTGCGGGTGGTACTTCCGTGTCATCGAACCCGGCGAGGTTCAAGCGGGCGACCCGATGGAGCGCATCGAAGAGGGCAACCACGATTGGAGCGCCGCGCGCGTCTTCACCGCTCTGATCCAGGGCAAAGCCACCCACGCCGAGCTGGAGGAACTGGCGCAGCTGCCGCGCCTGTCCCCGCAGATCCAGACGAAGGCGATCAAACGGCTCGAAGCGCGATAAACGCCTCATCGACCCCGCTGCACGCTCCGCCGACACATCTCTAATCCCAACGTATCGTTCATCTTAGGTTGGACTTATCTGAACAAAACGGTCTTCGACACACAAGCCCACGAAGGGAGAATGACATGAAGACCAAGCTCTTGCTCACCGCCGCCGCCGGATCGCTCTGCGCGCTGACGGTGCCCGCCAACGCCGCCGAGATCGCGCCCGCGACCCCCTCTGTGGGTCTTGAGACGGGATACGCGCAGACCTACGACTTCGGGCCCGCCGCGATGCTGCAAACGGTCCGCTACGATGATCCGGACTGGGACGATGATGACGATTGGGATGACGACGACTGGCGCGACCGCCGCCTCTATCGCGATGGCCGCCGGTATCGTGATAACCGCCGCTACCGCGTCTATGACGACCGGGGCCGCTACATCAACCCGCGTCGCATCAACCGGCGTGACCGCATCTGGCGCGGGCGCGACGGGCGCTACTACTGCCGCCGTGACAACGGGACGACCGGTCTGGTGATCGGCGCCGGGCTTGGAGCGCTGCTGGGACGCACCATCGACACGCGCGGTGACCGCACGGTCGGGACGCTGCTGGGCGGCGCGCTGGGCGCGGTGCTGGGACGCGAGCTGGACCGGGGCGACGTGCGCTGTCGCTAAGCGCAGCGCGGCGAAGCGGTTGAAGGGGCTGGTCAAAACGGCGCGGCGGTGCTTTGACACACCGCGCCATGACCAGCCCCTCGATCTCCAGACCCAGCGTCCTCGTAACGGGAGGCGCCACCCGAATAGGCGCGGCCATCGTGCGCGGCTTTGCCGAGGCGGGTTGGCATACGGTGATCCACTACAACTCCAGCGCAGGCCCGGCGCAAGACCTGGCCGCGACGCTACCGTCCGCTGAGGTCATCCAATGCGACCTCAGCGATGGGGACGCCGCCGAGGCGATGGTGGAACAGCTGGCAGCGCGCCTCACCGATTGGCGGTGTCTGGTGAACTCAGCCTCGGTGTTTGACTATGACGGTGCAACCAAACTGGACCCGGCGACGAACCAGTCAGAGATGCAGATCAACGCCGTCTCCCCCGCCCGCATGGCGCAGGCCTATCTGAGGTCAGCGAAGAGCGCTGCAACGCGCGCCGTGGTGCAAATCACCGATATGAAGCTCGCCAACCCGAACCCCGACTTCTTCAGCTACACCATGTCCAAACACGCCCACGCATCAACCATCGCGATGCTGGCCAAGCACTACGCCGAGGATGAAAGCGCGCGCGTCTATGGGCTTGCCCCTGGCGCGATCCTGCCAAGCCACGATCAGACCGAGGATGAGACCGACGTGTCGCACTTCCTCAACCTGCTGGAGCGCAAGACGGGCCCGGAAGAGATCGTACAGGCCGCACAGCTGCTGGCCACCGGAGCGCTCAAGAGCGGATCGAGCCTGTTCATCGATAGTGGCCAGCACCTGCTCGATCAGCCGCGCGACGTGATCTACCTCGCGCGTGAGCGCGCCGGGGGCGCCCGGTGAAGCCGCGCCACGCCCTTTCGACCCGCTTGTGGCACTGGATCAACGCCGCGGCCTTGGTGGTGCTGTTCATGTCCGGCCTCGGCATCTCGAACGCGCATCGATATCTCTATTGGGGCGACTATGGCTTCGATCCGGCAGACGCTTGGACGAGCGTGATGCGTTTTCCCGATTGGGCAACCCTGCCCCAGCGCTATAACCTGGCCGAAGCGCGCGATTGGCACAGCGCGGCGGCATGGCTCTTCGCGCTGGCGCTGCTCGGCTTGTGGATCGCGATGCTGATCAACCGGCACTTTGCGCGCGACATCGCGGCGCCCTTGAGCGCGTGGTCGCCCGCGCATTTGTGGGGCGAGGTAAAAGCGCATCTGAGAGGCCGCTTCGAGGCCGAGGACGGCGCCAAGTACAACACCTTGCAAAAGCTCACCTATGGCGTGGTCCTAGGGGTACTGTTGCCGCTCATGGTCTTCACTGGCCTCGCGATCAGCCCCGGTTTCGAGCCCGCCGCGCCATGGCTCGTTGATCTGCTGGGTGGACGCCAGAGCGCGCGTTCGCTGCACTTCATCACGTCTTTCACGCTGTTTGCGTTCTTCGTGGTGCACATTGTGATGGTGCTGGTGTCGCGCCCGCTAAGGAGCACATGGGCCATGATCGCTGGAGGCAAAGCATGAGCAAGATCGCGCGCCGTTCACTGCTCGCGGGCATGGCCGCGCTTGGCACGGCCGGCTGCTCAAAGATCGACGGTTTTGCCACCAGTGAGACTGGCACGGGCCTGTTCGACCTTGCTGAAGACTGGCACCTTTCCGCGCACCGCGCGCTGGCGAACCGACAGGCGCTCGCTCCCGAATATGCGCCCGAGGACCGCTCCCCAAGCTTCAAAGGCAACGGATCGCTGACGGTCGACAGCCCGGTCTACAAGGAACAACTCGCCAACGGGTTCCCCGACTGGCGTATCAATGTGAACGGTCTGGTCGAGAACGAACTGCGCCTATCCATCGACGAGCTCAAGGCCCTGCCCCAGCGCACCCAGATCACCCGCCACGACTGCGTGGAAGGGTGGAGCGCGATTGGCGAGTGGACTGGCCCGCAACTCTCGGACCTGCTCGACGCGGCAAAGGTGAATCCCGAGGCGAACTTCATCGTCTTCTGGTGCGCCGACGTGCTCTATGGGCGGCAGTATTACGAAAGCGTCGACATGGTGGACGCCTACCACCCGCAAACGATCATCGCGCATTCGCTCAACGGCGAACCGATCCCCGAGAAGAACGGCGCGCCCTTACGCATGCGCATCGAGCGGCAATTGGGCTACAAGCACGCCAAATACCTCACCGGGATCGAAGCGGTCGCCCGCTTTGACGACATCAAGGGCGGCAAAGGCGGCTTTTGGGAGGATATCGGCAATTACCAGTGGTATGCGGGGATTTAGGGTCACGACCCTAGTCGGGATAGACCCGGTTCATCGCCTCCCAGCATTCTCCCACGATCTCTTCCAAAACGCCAAGATCAATGTCCGCCAGCTTGTTCACATAGACGCAAGCAGCGCCGGTCTTGTGCTTGCCCATCGTCTCAAGCAGCGCATCGACCCTCTTGCCCGTCGCTTCGTCGCAATAGCGGCCCATCAAATAGAGCGAATGCTTGGCCTTTCGCGGGCTGAACCCGGCGCGGCACATGTCGCCTTCGCGCCCGCTGTCATATTTGTAGTGATAGCTCCCATAGCCGATGATCGATGGGCCCCACATTGCCGGTTCTTCGCCCGTCACACGCCGGAACAGAGCATCGAGCGCCTTCGCATCCTCACGTTTCGAGGCGGGCTCCACCGCCGCGATGAACGCGTCGACCGACATCGCGGTCGGCTTGGTCTTGTTTTCCGCCATTGTGGCCCCTCCCATCTGTCCGATTGACACGTTAGCACAGATCACGGCACACCTGTCGCCTTACAGGGGCTATGGGATCAAAGCGCATGTGGTTGCTCGACAAATTCTTGGCAAAGGTCATCCGTGAGGGGGCGCTGACCGTTACCGATCACGACGGCAAGACCTACGAATACGGCGACAAGGGCACAGACCCCATTCGCATCACTTTAACGAACAAGAAGGCCGCCAACCACATCGCGCGCTATCCGCAAATGGGCGCGGGCGAGGCGTTTATGTGGGGCTGGCTGGTGGTCGAAGAGCCGCACGATATCCGCGACCTCCTCCTCTTCGTCACCGCCAATTCCAAGCGCATCGGCGACAGCGCGATCCAGGAACAGGGCTTGCTCAAGAAAGCGGCGGAGAAGGTCGCATCGGCGGTGGATGGCATCAACTTGCGGAGCTCCGCGCGCGCGAACGCCGAACACACCTACAACCTGACGCGCGAGCTTTACGAACGCTTCCTCGACGAAGACCGCCAATACACCATGGCGTATTACCGCGAGAATCCGGGGGAGACCTCGCTCGAACAGGCGCAGATGGACAAGAAGGCGCACCTCGCTTCCAAGCTCTACCTCGAACCCGGCAAGGCTGAGGGCATGCGCGTGCTCGACATCGGCTGCGGGTGGGGCGGCTTTGGCCTTTATCTCAACAAGATGTACGGCGTCGAAGTGCTCGGCGTCGCGCTGGCGCCCGATCAGATCAAGTTCTGCAACGAACGCGCAGAGGCCGCCGGCGTCGCGGACAAGGTCAAGTTCGAGCTGTGCGATTACCGCGATGTAGAAGGCCAGTTTGACCGCATCACCAGCGTCGGCCTGCTCGAACATGTCGGCACGATACACTACCCACAATTCTTTGAGCACACGAACAAGCTGCTCAAGGATGACGGCGTCATGATCTCGCATTGCTGCGGACGCGCTGGGCCCCCGGGCCGCACCGATGCGTGGACGCGCAAGTACATCTTTCCCGGCGGCTACATCCCCGCCCTGTCCGAGCTCGTCACGCAAAGCGAAAAGTTCGGCTTTGAGGTGATGGACGTCGAAGCCATGCGCTTCCATTACAGCCACACGCTGGAAGAATGGTACAAACGCACCGTGATGCACCGCGAAGAGATCACCGCGATGTATGACAAGGTCTTCTATCGCATGTGGCTGTTCTACCTCGCGGGCGCGGAGCAGAGCTTCCGAAACGGCGGCATGGTCAATTGGCAGCTGCAATATGTGAAGGACCGGAGCGCGATCCCGATGACGCGCGACTACATGATGCACGAAAGCGCGCGCCTGCGCGAGTTGGGCGAAGTGCCGCAATGGCGCTTTGACCCCGAGCTGAAAGAGGCGGCGGAGTAGGCGTGCCTCATATGCGGTGGATGGCGCACCTTTGCGTTTGAAACCGTTGCGCTTCTTCCATTCTGGTCTCACGGTTACGGTATCATGCCCGCCACCGAATAGAGAACCATGAGCACAACCCTCCTTGACCGCTTCCTAGGCAAGGGCGTTCGCAAAGGCCGCCTCGGCGTCGTCTTCGCCGATGGCGCATCGCGCGTTTATGGCGAAAGCACTCCCGGCTTTCCCGACATCGTCATTCGCTTTGCCGACGCGCGCGTGCCGCGCGATATCGTGATGGATCCGCGCCTTGGCGCAGCCGAAGCGTTCATGAACGCGCGCCTTATCGTCGAAGAGGGCGACATCATGGGGCTTGTCACCCTGCTTCGCGCAAACAACGCGTGGGATCAGGGCGGCGAGATCCGCCCCCCGCGTTTGACCCGCAAATTGGTCGACGCCGCTCAGTTTGCGGTCGAGCAAGTGAACAGCGTAATCGGTGCCAAGGCGAACGTTGCGCACCACTATGATATCGGCAACGATTTCTACGCGCTGATGCTGGATGATGAGCACTGGCAATACAGCTGCGCCTACTGGCCGCAGGACACCATGACGCTGGGTGAAGCGCAGACAGCGAAGCTGGCGCATATCGCGTCGAAGCTGGCGCTGAAACCGGGCCATGAGGTTCTTGATATTGGCTGCGGTTGGGGTGGTATGGCGATCTACCTCGCGCGTCAATTTGACGTCACCGTGACGGGTATAACGTTGTCCGAGGAACAACTGGCCTTGGCCCGCGCCCGCGCCGCTGAGGCTCGCGTTGCCGACCGCGTGCGCTTCAACCTTGTCGACTACCGCGACTTGGCACAAACCAGCGCAAAGTTCGACCGCATCGTCTCTGTCGGCATGTTCGAGCATGTCGGGCGGCCCCAATTCGACACCTTTTTCGAAGCCTGCGCCAATTTGCTCAAAGACGACGGGACAATGCTACTGCACACAATCGGCCGCATGGGAACGCCGGGCACAACCGACGCCTTCACCCGCAAATACATCTTCCCCGGTGGCTACATCCCCGCGCTGTCCGAAACCATCGCGGCCAGCGAGAAATTCCGCCTGATGGCAACCGACATCGAGATGCTGAGGGTTCATTACGGTAAGACGATCAAAGCGTGGTACACCAATTGCCTGAAACACCGCGATGCAATTGTCGCAATGTACGACGAACGCTTTTTCAGGATGTGGACCTTCTATCTTGCGGGCGCGGCGACGGTCTTTGAATTTGGCGGAATGTGCAATTACCAGATCCAGTACGCGCGCAACCGCCACGCTTTGCCCCTGACGCGCGACTATATGAGCGAGGCCGAGGCGCGATTGCTTGACAAGTAAGCCGCCGCTGATAGCGGGCTTCGCGGCGCGGTAAGCGCGCTTAAGGAGCCCGTGCCCCCATGTCAGACGTCAAAAAGGTTGTCCTCGCTTATTCCGGAGGTCTCGACACCTCCGTCATCGCCAAATGGCTGAGCGTAGAGCGAGGCCTTGAAGTGGTGACCTTCACCGCTGACCTTGGTCAGGGTGAAGAGATCGAACCCGCACGCGAGAAAGCGCGCGCGATGGGCATTCCGGACGAGCACATCTTTATCGAAGACCTGCGCGAGGAATTCGTGCGCGATTTCGTCTTTCCGATGATGCGCGCCAACGCGCGGTATGAAGGCGATTATCTTCTGGGCACTTCGATCGCGCGCCCGCTCATCTCCAAGCGTCTGGTCGAGATCGCGCACGAGACCGGCGCGGACTTCATCGCGCACGGCGCAACGGGCAAAGGCAACGATCAGGTGCGTTTCGAGCTTTCGGCCTACGCGCTCGACCCCAGCATCGAAGTGATCGCGCCGTGGCGCGAATGGGATTTGACGAGCCGCACCGCGCTCATCGCCTGGGCGGAGAAGCACCAGATCAAAGTGCCAACCGACAAGCGCGGGGAAAGCCCGTTTTCGACCGACGCAAACCTCCTGCACACCTCGTCCGAGGGCAAAGTGCTCGAGGATCCGTGGGAGGAGACCCCGGACTACGTCTATTCGCGCACGGACCACCCGGTCGATGCGCCTGACACGCCCGAATATATCGAGATCGGTTTTGAACGCGGCGACGGCGTATCGCTAAATGGCGAGGCGATGAGCCCGGCGAGCCTGCTGACCGCGCTCAACAATCTGGGACGCAAGCACGGCATTGGGCGGCTCGATCTGGTCGAGAACCGCTTTGTCGGGATGAAATCGCGCGGCATGTACGAAACGCCGGGCGGTGAGATCTACGCCCGCGCGCATCGCGGGATCGAACAGATAACGCTTGATCGCGGCGCGGCGCATCTCAAGGACGAGCTGATGCCGAAATACGCCGAGCTCATCTATAACGGCTTCTGGTTCGCGCCCGAACGCGAGATGCTGCAAGCCGCGATTGATCTGTCACAGGAGAAGGTGAGCGGCACGGTGCGCCTGCAACTCTACAAGGGGCTTGCGCAGGTCGTAGGCCGCAAATCGCCGCACTCCCTTTATTCCGAAGCGCACGTCACATTTGAAGACGACGCGGGCGCCTACGATCAAGAGGACGCCGCCGGGTTCATCAAGCTGAACGCGCTGCGCTTGCGGCTGTTAGCGCAGCGCGACGGTCGAAAGGTCTAGGGGATACACGGGCGTTGGAGCGAGTCGTGGCGGCCGCTGGCCGGCCAGTGATACCTTTGAGCAGGTCGACGCAACATTCTGAAAGCCACAAGGGTGGGAATTTACGCCGGAAACACCGCTCCCGCGCGCTGGTTCCCGCCCGAAAGTGTCCAATACGCTGAACCGTTGAGTTGTCCACCGCTGTCCACAGCTGATCCGGGGGAAAGTGGATAAGTCGCTCTTGCCACCCTTGTCGAAACGCGGATTCGGGCGCAGTTTCAATTTGTCTTCGGGGCACAAGACGCAAACGAGACGGAGCCGCAAGGCACTGAAACGAAAGTGTTTTATGTAACGAAAACCGCGTCGACAGCTGTCCACGCGTTTGTCGAGAGACGTTATGCTGAAGGCCTCGGTCCGAGGCAAGGCGGATCGCCTGAGAGAAGCGCGAAGTACTGACGATGTGAAAGACTGCGAGCTTGGATCGCGATTGAGGGCGCAAGAGGTGCAAACCAAAGGCGACCGTTTGAGATCGGGAACCGGATAAGCGAACAGTCTCGGCTTTGCGGAAGCAAGCGGGGCGCCCGAGCAAGGCTTCGGCCAAGTGGAGGCAGCAACGCAGGTGGAAGCGGCAGCCGGATGCCGGTGCGAGCGCTGGTGACGAAGCCAGACGCGGCAAAGTGCCCCTCGGGGTGCTCCAAAGGAACGAGCCTTCGGGCGTGTTTTGGAGGATCGGCCGCGAACGGTGACAGACATCGGACGCCAAGCGTGTCTTGGATGCGGATAGAGAGCTGGCTTGCCAGAAGGACATTCGACAAAGAGACGCCCACGCGTCGGTGAGAGTGGGGTCGGCAGCAATGCCGGCCCCATTTGCTTTGAGCAACCCATTCGCTTTGAGCGCTAGGGCAACGCGACTTTGGCAAACAGGCCAGACCCGCGGGCCGCGCGCGTTCCGCCTTGCAGCGTTCCACGATGTCAAACAGCAATCCAGCGCGAAAACGCCAGCGCTCGCCGTTTGAGGCGATTGCCTCTTTGCGTGCGCGCGTTCTATACCTACGTCCGATGGGAGTAGGAAAGCGGTTTACACAGTCCCCGCGTGGGTGGGCCGAGAAGCGCACTCGCCGCTGGGCGATGCTCGTGATCGCGTTTGCAAGCCTTGCCTCGCCCGCCGTGGCCGAAGACAGAGCACCCACCGCCACTGAACCCGCGACCGACCCCGACGCCCCGTACAGCTTCGAGACCGCTTTCGAACCGCTAGGCGAGCCGCAGCCCTTCATCAGCGTCTTTCCCGGCGCGGTGGACCTTGAGGACATCGACCCGCCGCTCGGCCCCCGGATCATCCGCAGCCTGGGCCCCGGCGTCGCCTCCTATTACGGCCGCCGCTTCCACGGCCGCCTCACCGCCAATGGCGAGCGCTTCAACATGAACGCCATGACCGCCGCTCACAAGTCGCTCCCCTTTGGCACCCGCGTGCGCGTCACCAACCCTTCGAACGGGCGCTCCGTCACCGTGCGCATCAACGACCGCGGCCCCTTCGTTCGAGGCCGCACGATCGACCTGTCACGCCGCGCCGCCCGCGAGCTTGGCCTGATCAGCCGAGGCCACGCGCGCGTCACACTCGACATCGTCGCGCGCTGAGCCTGCCGCCCGCTCGCGCGTCACCCGCCACCAGCGCGCCTCGCCCGCCTCGAACGCCGCGAGTTGCGCCGCTTCGATCGCGCCGGCATCGGGCGGGTCGAGCGACACGCGCGCGCCCCCATCGAGCGGTGACGCGCCCGCAGCGTCCCACTCCGCATCCCCGCCGAGCGGCCAGCCCTGCGCCAGTTCGCGCGGCGTGGGCGCGTCATCGGGCCGGGCGGCCTCCATCGCCTGCAAGCGCCGCTCCAGATCGGGCGGAGCCACAGGCGCATCGGGCATTGGCTTATCGGGTAGGGGCTCATCGGGTAGGGGTTTGTGAGCCATGGACCCCTGCGATTGAGGGTCTCGCGCTTCGGCCTGAGACATGGACCACGTGTTACACGGTCCTGACGCTTTTTCCGAAGGCCCCGGCGCAAGGGTGATGGGCGTGCAATCCAGCGCCTCTTCGCTAAGGGATGCATCAGGCGTCGTTTGGTCCTCAAATCCGCTAGCCGTCTCGGGCCCTTGGCCCCCCGACGCGTGCGTCTCGAAGGCCTCGACGACCGCGTCGAAGTTCTCCGCCAGGCCCGCAATGTCGGCCCGCTCCGCCTTGCGGTCGAGCCGCGCCAAATGCGCGAGCAGCAACCGCGCGTCATAACGCCGCCGCGTCGCGACCACCTCGCCGTGATAATACACCTCTTCCTCGACCCCGTGCATGGCGCGCGAGGCCAACATGTCCTCCGCCCGCTCGCGCGCGATCACGAGGGCCGCGTCCCACCCGCGCGCGAAGACCCGGCACGCCCGCCGCATTCGATAAACCGTCTGGTGCGACACGCTGAGCGCCGAGACCGCGACGCGCACCTCCCCGCTATCGGCCAGGCGACGCAGAAACGCGGCCTGAAGCGCGCGGGTGAACCGGGTTTGAGCGGGCCGCGAAGCGTCGCGCGGCAAGGCGTCGAGGGCCGGCGCAAGCGCCTGCGAGTGCGAGGGCCCGTGACGGGCAGCGGGCCCATGATGGACAGCGGGCCCATGATGGGCAGCGGGCCTGTGATGGGCGAGATTGGGGGAGGTGTTGTGGGACATGTTGGGGGTCATGGGGGGGGCTCCAGCTGCAAAATTCGGAGCCCGACCATTTACGCGTTTTTGGGCGAGTAGAAAAATGGGGAGGAAGCCAGACAAGCCGGTGCCTCAAAATCCATTTGAGTCCCTGCGCAGGCAGGGATCCAGAGCCGCTAAGCGGCTACCAAGCCTCTGTGGGTTCCTGCCTGCGCAGGAACGCAGAAAGCTCCCACTCTCCGCGCACACACCCCCGGCATGGCGGCGCGCAGGCCGAAACCCAGAGCCGCAGATAAACTAATCTCATCCCACACCCGCTCGCCCTGAGCTTGTCGGAACCGAAGAAGACGCGGAGTGCCAACGGCAGGCACGGCGCTCGCCAACCACCTCGTCGCCCCGGGACGCGAAGCCGTGCAAAGCACACCTGATCCGGGGCCAGGCTAACTTCTGGCGCAACAGAAAAAGAAGCCAAACCCCGGATCAGGTCCGGGGCGACGACACGACTAAGCGTCAATCCATCTGCGTCATCCCCGCGCAGGCCGGGATTCAGAGCTGCAAAGCGCACAGCCCGCCATGACTGGACCCCGGCCTGCGCCGGGGTGACGGGTGCAGGCAGAGACGCCTACCCCCGAAAAAGTCTTCAATTACTGCGTCGACAATCTAGTCATCCCCGCGCAAGCGGGGACCCAGAGCTGCAAAGCGCGGCCCACGCCAATCTGGATCCCCGCCTGCGCGGGGATGACGAATGAGCCACTAAAACACCTCCAACTCCGGCGTCACCACCCGACCGAACAGGGCGATCTCGTTGCGCATCATCTTGATGCGCTGTTCAACGGAGCGCCCCGAACCCGAACCAGCCCGCGAGCCAATCCGCCCAGCGTCTACATGAGCCTGCCAAGCGCGCCACGCGGGATCCTCGCCATTGGGCGCATCGCGAACAGGATTGGCGGTGAGGCGAACGGTCTGCTTGGTGAGGGTCGAGGGCATAAGGGGCTCCGAGTGAAAGGATGGGAGCCGGGAGTGTTACGCATTTGGGGGCGTGTAGGAAAAATATTTTAGCCTGCATTTGCAATATGATCGGCCTACCGACTAGGAGGACAGAACAGGAGAAAATAATGAACCCAGTAATCAAGTCTCAAACGGCCGCTTTTCAAGAAAAGTACAGCCTAAATAACATGGGTCAATCGGAAGCGTTCGAAGCATATACCATATTTTCCGTAATCTCAGGTCAACTGAGCTATTCAGTTGATCCCTTAATGGTCCACCTAAGAGGCAATGAATTTGGGCTGGATGGTGTGGGAGTTCTAATCCAGGGCAAGCTTGCGGTCGATACAGATGAGGCAAAGGCTCTCCTCGCAGATGTCGTCGATCCTGATGTAGAATTTCTTTTCTTCCAGTCAAAGACTGGAAACTCCTACGAATACGGAGATATCGGTAAGACTTTCGATGGAGTTGAACATTTTTTCAACGACGAATTGATTGGCGAAAGTGACCAACTCGACGATTTAATTGCAGTCAAAGACCTTATTTTCCAGAAAGCCGTAACAAGGCGTAACCCTGGTATCAGAATATACTACGCAACGACTGGAGCGTATGAAAAGCCTGATAGGACGGAGAACCTTCTAGAACGAAGGATAAGGACGCTGAAAGCGCTCAGCATATTCGATCAGGATCGAATGCACCTGGAAATGTTAGGCGCGGAAAAACTCCAAACATTCTACCGATCTGCCATTAGGTCTTCGAGCGCCAAGATAGAATTTCCCAAGCAGCATTCACTTCCTAAGCACCCTAAGGTGCAGCAAGGTTATGTTGGATACATTGAAGCCAGTGAAATCGTTAAAATGGTAGCGACCACTGGTGATGATGGAGAAATCACAGGCGTTAATCGAAATGTCTTTTTCGATAACATTCGAGACTATAACGAAAAATCAACGCTTAACAAGAAAATCGGCCAGACTTTACGCGAAGGCGAAGGGCACGATTTTGTCTATAGAAACAACGGAATTACGGTAATCGCGAAGTCAATCTTGCGAACTTCTGACGACTTCACCATCGAAGATTTTCAAATCGTAAATGGCTGCCAAACAGCCAATATCATCTTCCAGAACCGGGACCACGTTCAGGACGTCGCAGTTCCATTTCGGCTAATCGGGTCGGATGATGATCGTTTTGTGTCGTCGATAATTATAGGAACAAACAGTCAAAACCAGGTCAAAGAAGAGCAGTTTCTTGCTCTTCTACCGTTCGTGAAAGACTTGGAAGAATATGCGAGATCAGTTACTGAAGCGCACCGGGTTTTCATCGAACGAAGAGAGCATCAATATCAGGACGAAATCGTCGAAAGAGCCCGGATCATGCCGATACCCGTTCTAATGAAGGCCGTATCAGCTACCATTTTGGGGCAACCCAACCGATCACCGAGAGATTACAAGAAGCTATACAAAGACAATACATCACTGCTTTTTTCAGAGCACTCCGATGTCCAAATATATCATGCGATCGCTTATCTATATTATCGGCTCGAGTTTCTATGGAGAAACAACAAGATTGATGCGAGCTTAAAGATCTTTCGATATTATTTGGTTTGGGCTATCTTCAGAGAAGCTACAAGGGCCGCAGATTTCACTAAAACGATGAAGACAAAAGTTTGCCAAGATCACAGCGCTGAAGTGATCGCTTTTGCGAGCGATGAGGAGAAGTTCAAGGCTGCTGTACAACGTTTTGGTTCGGCTTTTCTCGGGATTTCGTCAGGGTTGTCCGCCGAGAACCGAGAGAAGCTACGAGATGCCATCCGGTCTGAAACTGTTTTTCAAAAGATCAGAAAGGAGCTCGACGATAGCTAGTCGAGACCCACCTCCAAAGGCGACACTCCCTCTCAAAACCAATCCCAAGGCCACGGGATCACCCAACCGTCCACTGCCTCATAAACCTGATCCATCGCCCAGCCCGATAGGATCGAGCCCGCCATGCGGTCGGCGAGGAACAGGGCCATGAGCGCGGCGGCCCGCAGATATTTGCGCTTGGCGCGGCCTTGCAGCGCGCGGCCGGCGCTTCTCCCCATTCGTCACCCTGAACTTGTTTCAGGGTCCATCCCCTGTGCTATTCCCCGATGACGGAGTGGGCGATGGATGCTGAAACACGTTCAGCATGACGGTGACTAACTCTACTCAGCCGCCTCCCGCTCAGCCCCGCTGCCTTTCTCAAGCATCGGCTTGAAATACGCCCCCGTGAAGCTGCGCACCTCCTCGGCCACCACTTCGGGCGTGCCCTCCGCCACGATCTCGCCGCCGCGCACGCCGCGTTGGCCTTTGGCCCTCTTCGAGTCCGGGCCCTTCGGCCCACAATCCAGTCTAGATCACATTCACTCGGCGGCTTCGGCCTGTCGGTTCAGCATCGGTTTCAAATAGCGGCCGGTGAAGCTTCGAGGCTCCTCGGCGACTTCTTCCGGTGTGCCTTGGGCTACCAGTTCGCCACCTCGCACCCCTCCTTCCGGGCCGAGATCAAGAATGTGATCGGCGGTCTTGATCACGTCGAGATTGTGTTCGATCACCACCACCGAATTGCCTTGCTCGACCAGGCGGTGCAGCACTTCGAGGAGTTTGCGCACGTCTTCGAAATGCAGGCCCGTTGTCGGCTCGTCGAGGATGTAGAGCGTCTGCCCGGTGGAGCGTTTGGCGAGCTCTTTCGCCAGCTTCACCCGCTGCGCCTCGCCGCCCGAAAGCGTCGTCGCCTGCTGGCCGACCTTGACGTAGCCCAGCCCCACTTCGCACAGCATCGCCATCTTGTCGCGGATCGGGGGCACGGCCTTGAAGAACTCGGCCGCGTCCTCAATCGTCATGTCGAGCACGTCGGCGATAGAGTGGCCCTTGAACTTCACTTCGAGCGTTTCGCGGTTGTAGCGTTTGCCGCCGCATTCCTCGCACGTCACGTAGACGTCGGGGAGGAAGTGCATCTCGATCTTGATGACGCCGTCGCCCTG
>JBCCCM010000028.1:0-49893 GCA_039033515.1 Pseudomonadota bacterium | reverse complement strand
TAGTCCTGACCCGCGCCCCGCACACCCGCGCCGCAGAGCGCAGGAACAGCATCGGGAAGGGGGAGCCATACGCGAAGATGCGAAACGCGAAATGGAGCGGAACGAAGACGATTAGTAGCGCGATCAGAGCGAGCGAGCGCACGAGGATGCGCATCCACCCGATTACGGAAATCGGCGTATCTTCGCCGCGCGCGGCGGCCACTCTCATGTCCCACGCTTTGGCGCTCAATGCGGTTTTGCTGCTGCTCATACGATCCTCTTCAGCGCCTCTTGTCGCTCTTAATCTTCGCGCGAAAGGCGCACGCCGTAGAGTTCCATGCGGTGATCTACCAGGCGATAGCCCAGTTTCTCCGCGATCTGGCGCTGGAGTTGTTCAACTTCGGGATCGACGAATTCGACGACCTTTCCCGTTTCGACATCGATCAGGTGATCGTGGTGCGCTTCGGGAACGGGTTCGTAACGCGATCGGCCATCGCCAAAATCATGCCGGTCCAGAATGCCGGCTTCTTCGAAGAGGCGCACGGTGCGATACACGGTTGCGATCGAAATGCGCGGGTCAACCGCCGAGGCGCGCGAGTGCAGCAACTCCACATCGGGGTGATCGTCGCTTTCGGAAAGCACTTTGGCGATCACGCGGCGCTGTTCAGTGATGCGAAGCCCTTTTTCGGCGCACAATTGCTCGAGATCGATTTTTTGGGTCAAGGATGGCTCCCCTGCCGGGCGGGCCGCATGAAACCCGCCAAGGCGGCGGTGCGCGGGCCAGATGAATATGTCGGTCTGCTTTAACCAGACGCGGCGGCTTGCTCAAGCGGGCTGGGTATAACCTGATACGCTTGGGCGAGTGAACCTGTTCCGCAAAGTGCGCGGGACGTCGATGCGGGAGCGCGGAAAAGAGGGTAGCATCAAAGAAAAATCGCCGCCCTGCGCCTTGGCAGAGCGGCGAATTTTACCGTCCGTTGCGCCCCTGTGCGCCTTGAGCGGCGCAGTGCGGCTGAAATGCGCGGGTGATCAGGCCACCTTACGGCGCCCGCGTCCGCTGCCCGGTTTGCGACCAAGGCCGATTTTCTTCGCCAGATCGCGGCGCTTTTCAGCGTAGTTGGGAGCCACCATCGGATAGTCCGAAGGCAGGTTCCAACGCGCGCGGTATTCTTCGGGCGTCATATCGTAATTGGTGCGCAGATAGCGTTTGAGCATCTTGAGCTTTTTGCCGTCTTCCAGACACACAATGTAATCCGGTTTTACCGAGGCGCGCACCGATACGGCCGGCTCGGGCCGTTCTTCGGCGGGTTCTGCACTTTCGCCAAGACCAGATAAGGCCCCGAAGACATTGGTGATCAAGGTGGGCACTTCGTCCACCGACACATCGTTGTTGCTCAGGTGAGCCGCGACAATATCGCTGGTAAGTGTGATGAGTGTTTCTTTCATCTCTGTTTCAAGTTCTTGCATGAGTTCCTCGTGCGTTGTTTTCGCCCCCGACTATTGTTGTCAGGCAGTGTTCGCTTGGACGAGCTTTTGAGGGAATGCAAGCAGAAGCTACGCGTATTCGCGGCGAAACGTGTCCGTTTTCAATCTAAACTGTTGATTACACGCTCCGGCCAAAAGTAATCGCGTCAATGCGAGTGCCGTCGCTGGCTTTGTAATAGTTGGGTCGTTCTCCAACCGGTTCAAATCCTACCTTCTGGTAAAGCTGCAGCGCAGGGTTGCCCCGGCGCATTTCGAGGAAGACCTTTTTGACCCCGCGCGCGGCGGCGGCTTCGAACAGATGATCGATCAGGATCTGGCCGAGGCCGCGCATGCGCGCCTCGGGTGCGACCGCGATCAACAGCAGTTCTTCCTCGTCTGCGGCGTGGCGTGAGAGGACGAAGCCGGCGGGCGCGCCATCACCTGTTTCGATCAGGGCTCCTTGCGCGTCGACGACGAGCGCGTGTGTGCTGGGCAGGGTGAGCGCGTCGCTGACCTGTCGGCGGTTCCAGGCCTCGCCGTAAGCGGGGTCGAACGAGGCCTCCATCACGCGCATGATGCTGTCGATGAGCGCGCTTGCGTGCGCCGCCGGGCTCGGCGTGGCAGGCGAGCGAGAGGGCGAGGTGGGTCGCGACCTCACGAGGCGCGCGCCAATTTTTGCGGGGTCGCATCCGGCGCGCGGCCATAGAGAGGCGAGAGATCGTCGGTGAAGTGGGCGTCGCGCAATTGGTTGGACAGCCGCGCATCGGGCAGGATTGGGAGGGCCTTGGGGTCTTCGCCCGCATCATCGGCGAACAACGCCGCGCATTCCTCGGCGCGATTGCCAGCGATGACCGGGTGCACGCCGGCGGTTTTGACTTGCTCGGGGGTGAGGGATCGCACGCGATCTTGCGCTTCCCCATCGGCGGCGAAATTCTGGACGAACCATTCGCCCTGGCCTCCGTTCACGCACACCGTGACCGGGCGAGGGGCGGGGTGGGCGGCGATGGCGTGGATCAGACGCAACGTCTCGTAACCCTGCACCGGCGCGTTCCACGCGACACCCAAAGCGCGCGCGGCGGCGAGCCCTACGCGCACGCCGGTAAAACTGCCCGGTCCGAGCGAGACGAAAATGCGATCCGCGCGGCCCTTGTCAGGCAGCGCTGCGATCATCGGGACCAAGCGCTCGGCGTGACCCCGGCCCAGCACGCGGTGGTCGTGCGCGATCACCTGAGAGCCGTTGAACGTCACGCCCTCGAACAGAGCAACCGAGCAGGCCTCGCTGGCCGTTTCTATCGCAAGAAAACGCATGGCCTCGCCCTGCCTCAGACGCGGCGGCGGGGCAAGTCAGACAATTGCATCACACGCTTACATCAAACGATGGTGTTGAATGTCTCAAAGTCAGGGCGCGGTGAGCGGTCAAACACGCTCTCAGGATCGCCATAGCCGACCGAACACAGGAAGTTCGCGCGGTGTCGCGGCGTGTCAGCGAAAAAGGCGGCGTTCACCGCATCCGCGTCAAAGCCCGACATCGGCCCGCAATCGAGCCCAACCGCGCGCGCAGCGAGGATCAGATAAGCGCCCTGCAGCGACGAATTGCGAAACGCGCCTTCCTTGCGTCCGTCTTCGTCGCCTTCGAACCAGCTTTTCGCGTCGGTGTGAGGGAAGAGCCACGGCAGTTCTTCGTGAAAGTCGATATCGTAGCCGATTATCGCAGTGACCGGAGCGGCCTTGATCTTGGCCTGGTTGCCCTCCATCGCGCAGCCGGCGAGCCGCGATTTCTGATCGTCGGATTTGACCCAGACGATGCGCACCGGCTGCATATTGGCCGAGGTCGGCGCCATCTTCATCAAGTCCCAGATCGCGTGCAGCTGCGCATCGCTTACCGGTTTATCGAGCCAGTCATTGTAAGTGCGCGCCTCGTTAAAGAGCTGCGCCAGCGCGTCCGCGCCCAGGATGTGATCGTGGAATTGGGTGGTCATGAGTGTCCTTAAAAGTTGCTGAAAATCAGGCTGCCCTGACTTCAACAACTTCAGGCACGTAGTGTTTCAAAAGACCTTCAATCCCCTGTTTCAGGGTCGCGGTGCTTGACGGGCAGCCCGAACACGCGCCCTGCAATTGCAGATAGACAACGCCGTCCTGAAAGCCGCGATAGGCGATATCGCCGCCATCGCTCGCCACCGCCGGACGCACGCGCGTTTCCAGCAATTCGTGGATGTTGGCGATGACCTCCGCGTCTTCTTCGCGGTCTTCCACAACGGGCGCGTCCCCTTCAGCCGGAACGCTGATGCCATCAGCGCTGCCGCCGACGAAGAGCGGAGCCTCGGAGACGAAATGGTCGAGAAGGATTGCGGTGACTTCGGGTTTAAGCGCGCTCCAATCCGCGCCCGGAGCCGCGGTCACGGTCACGAAGTCATGGCCGAAAAACACATTTACCGCCTCACCCGTGTCAAAAATCGCCTGCGCCAGCGGGCTCGCCTCAGCGGCCTCGGGCGAGGCAAACTCGCGCGTGCCCATCGCCATGACCTGACGGCCCGGCATGAATTTGAGGCTGGAAGGGTTGGGGGTGGTTTCGGTTTCAATAAACATAGTTGAAAATATAGGTACGCGGCAGCCTGAGAGCAAGCGTCCACAAAAGGCGCACGCGTTCACTATCGCTTCATGCCTTGGCGGCTTATAGATGGGCGATATGACCTTCCTCAATCGAGGCCTGTGCGCCCTTTCTCTTCTCGCAGCGCCGTTTGCGCTCGCTCCCACCGCTCTTGCGCAAACCGCGCCGACGCCGCCACCGCCGGTCGCGGCCCCGACGCTTGAAGAGCAATATCCGGTCCCCGAACCCAAAAAGCTGCAAGAGGGCGAGGAGACCCCGTGGCTTTATGAAGGCAGCGATGTTCCGGTCGACCGCCAATGGCTGTTTGGCCAGATGGATAACGGCCTGCGCTACGCGGTGCGCAAGAACGGGGTGCCGCCGGGCCAGATTTCGATCCGGGTTCGGGTCGATGCGGGATCGCTGCATGAGCGCGATTTTGAACAAGGCTACGCGCACTTGCTCGAACACTTGCTGTTCCGCGAAAGCAAGTATCTGGGCCAGGCCGAAGCCATCGCCGCCTGGCAGCGTCTGGGCGCGACGTTTGGCAGCGACACCAACGCCGAAACCAGTCCGACGCACACCGCGTACAAACTCGACGTACCCAATATCGACCGAGGCAAGCTGGTTGAGAGCTTCAAATATCTCTCGGGCATGATCCGCGAACCAGTGCTGAACGACGCCAATGTCGACGCGGAACGCCCCATTGTGCTGGCTGAAAAGCGCGAGCGCGGCGGTGCTTCTGAGCGCGTAGCGCAATTGACGCGGCGCACCTTCTTTGCAGGACAGCGTCTGTCGGAACGCAACCCGATCGGCACGGTCGAAACGCTTAACGCCGCCAACGGCGCGAAGGTCGCTGAGTTTCATCGCCGCTGGTATCGGCCTGAAAACACCGTTGTTGTCGTAGCGGGCGATGCGGATGCGCGCGTGCTGGCCGGGCTGGTCGAACAATATTTCGGCGATTGGGAGGGCAAGGGCGAGGGCGCCGAGGCCCCCGATTTCGGCGATCCGGTCGCCCCTGATGGCGCCGTGGTCGCGGCGGGCACCGACTGGCCGATTGGCGAGATGGGCGTCGCTGTCGAAGCGGATTTGCCGCGCAATCTGACCTACGCGATCATGCGTCCGTGGCGTCCGGTGCAGGACACGATTGTCTATAATGAAGGGCTGCTGCTCGATTCGCTCAGCCAAGCGATCATCAACCGCCGGTTGGAAGCGCGCGCGCGGGGCGGGGCGAGCTTTCTTTACGCCAGTGTCGGGCAGGACGATATCTCGCGTTCGACCGACGCGACTTTCGTCAGCTTCGCACCGCTGACCAGCGACTGGCAGGCGGCGCTCGCCGATGTGCGCGCCGTGATTGCGGACGCCATCGCCAATCCGCCCACGCAGGAAGAGATCGACCGCGAGGCGGCGCAATTCTCGGTCGTGTTCGAAAACCAGGTCGAACAGGAAAGCGTGCAGGCCGGGTCAAAGCTGGCCGACAATATCGTCAACGCGGTCGATATTCGCGAGACGGTCGCCGCACCGCAAGTGGTGCGCGATGTGTTTGCGGGCATGAAAGACCGCATGACGCCGGACGAGATCCTCACCCGCACCAAGGCGTTGTTCGAGGGCGATGTGCTGCGCTCGGTCTATGTCACGCCGCAAGCGGGCGAGGCTGACGGCGAAGCGCTGCGCCTCGCGCTGGCGACCAAGGTTGAGGTCGACGGCACCGCGCGTCTCGCGGCGCAGACGATCAAATTCGAAGACCTGCCGCCCATCGGCGAGCCCGGAACCATCGTCAGCCGCGAACAGCTCGGCATCCTCGAAGTGGAGCAGATCAACTTTGCCAACGGCGTGCGCGCGCTTCTGTGGGCAAACGACGCGGAGCCGGGCCGAGTGACGGTCAAAGTCCGCTTTGGCGCGGGCTATCGCGCGTTTGACGAAGCCAGCGCGGTCTACGCCAAGCTGGGCGAAGCGGCGCTGGTGGGATCGGGCCAAGGGGAATTGGGTCAAAACGAGCTCGACCGGATCGTCACGGGGCGCAAAATCGGTTTTGATTTCGGCATTTCGGACGCGGTCTTCACCATGACCGGCCAAACCCGGTCGAGCGATGTGGAAGACCAGCTCTATCTGTTCGCGGCCAAGCTGGGCATGCCTCGCTGGGATCCCGATCCTGTCATCCGCGCCAAGGCGGCGCTGGAACTGGCGTATAACACCTACGCGACCAGTCCGGGCGGGGTGATCGCGCGCGACCTCAAATATCTCTCGACCGACAAAGACCCGCGTTTCGCAACGCCGGATCGCGCCGCTCTGGCGTCGGTCACCGCGGCGGGCTTCCGCAATGTGTGGGAGCCGCTGTTGAAAGAGGGCCCGGTCGAAGTGCTTGTCTTTGGCGAATACGACAAGGAAGCGATCGTTCAGAAGCTCACCGAGACCTTTGGCGCGTTGCCGCCGGCGCGTGCGGTCACGACCGAAGTTGCGGTGCGTGTTCCCGACTTCCCCGATCCCGCGCCTTCGCCAACCGTGCTGGAACACCGAGGCGACGAAAACCAGGCGGCCGCCGTGGTCGTGTGGAAGAGCGGGGGCGGGGTCAAGTCGATCCGCGAATCGCGCCAGCTCGAAATCCTCACGCAGATTTTCAACAACCGCCTGCTGGACGCGCTGCGCGAAGAAGCGGGGGCGGCCTATTCGCCCAACGTTTCCTCGCGCTGGCCCGCTGATATCGAAGCCGGGGGCACGATCACCGCCATCGCTCAGATCGAACCGGAGATTTTGCCGCTGTTCTTCTCCGAAGCGGACCGCATCGCCAAGGATCTGGCGCAAAACCCGCCGACCGATGACGAGATCAACCGGGTGACGGGACCGCTTTCGCAGCTGATCCGGCGCGCTTCGACGGGCAACCAGTTTTGGCTGTTCAATCTGGAAGGGGCGAGCTTTGATCCCAAGCGGGTGGAGATGCTGCGCTATCTGCTGGGCGATTATTCGCGCACCGATCCGCGCATTATGCAGTTTCTTGCGGACCGCTACTTTGTGCAAGGCGCGCCGTTGCGCGTCGCGATCATCCCCGAAGGTCAGGAACTCGCCGAGGTTGCACCCCTTGCGCCGCCGACGCCCAAGTCAGCGGCGGGATCGCTGGGATCGGTGCAGGGGCCCGGCATCGAAGGGCGATGATCGCCAGCGGGCGATGAGCGCCAACCGCCGATAATCGCAAACCGCCGATAATCGCCGGAACCGATTAGGGGAACCGCGAAATATAGTTGTCGCTGGCGCGCTCAAGGCTTTACAAATCGAACCCGCCGCGTGTAGCGGCGCAGTCCACCTTGGACGGTGCGTGTGGTATGGGCCTATCCCCGCCTCACACTTGTACACTTTCAACCAACAAAGATCGTATCACACCCATGGCTCGCAATTGGACCCCCGACAGCTGGACCCGCTTTGAAGCAAAGCATCTGCCCGCTTATGAAGACGCCGCCGAATTGGCGCAGGCCGAAGCGACGCTCGCGGCCTATCCGCCGCTCGTCTTTGCTGGCGAAGCGCGCGCGCTGAAAGCGGATCTGGCCGAGGTGGCTGAGGGTCGCGCGTTCCTGTTGCAAGGGGGCGATTGCGCGGAGAGCTTTGCCGAATTTCACCCCAACAACATCCGCGATACCTTCCGCGTGCTGTTGCAGATGGCGGTCGTCATGACCTTCGCGAGCAAGCGCCCGGTGGTCAAAGTGGGCCGCATGGCGGGCCAGTTTGCCAAGCCGCGCTCTTCGCCCACCGAAACCAAAGGCGATGTGACGCTACCAAGCTATCTGGGCGACAACATCAACGGGATCGAATTCGACGCAGCGCAGCGCCGCAACGATCCGGGCCGCATGGTGCGCGCGTACTCGCAAGCGGCCTCGACGCTGAACCTGCTTCGCGCTTTTGCCAATGGCGGTTACGCCAATCTGCGCCAGGTGCACCAGTGGACGCTTGATTTCATGGGCCGCACGCCGTGGACCGACAAGTTCGCAGAGACCGCCGACCGGATTGGCGAAGCGCTCGATTTCATGGAGGCCTGCGGGATTGACCCTGCGACCGTGCCGCAACTGCAAGGCACCAGCTTTTACACCAGCCACGAAGGGCTGCTGCTGCCGTATGAGCAGGCGTTGACCCGGCAGGATTCGCTCACCGGCGATTGGTACGCCACCTCCGCGCATATGCTGTGGATCGGCGATCGCACCCGGTTTGAAAACAGTGCGCATATCGAATTTGCGCGCGGCATCGGTAACCCGCTGGGCATGAAATGTGGCCCCTCGCTGGAGCCGGATGCGCTCATCCGTTTGCTCGACGAATTGAACCCGGCGCGTGAGGCAGGGCGGATCACGCTCATCAGCCGCTACGGCCACGACAAGGTCGAAGACGGCCTTCCCAAACTGGTCCGCGCGGTCCAGCGCGAAGGGCATCCGGTGGTGTGGAGCTGCGATCCGATGCACGGCAACGTCGTGAAGTCAGAGAGCGGCTTTAAAACCCGCCCCTTCGACCGAATCCTCGCCGAAGCGCGCGGCTTCTTCAACGTCCACCGAGCCGAGGGCACCCATCCCGGCGGCATTCATATCGAGATGACCGGTCAGGACGTGACCGAATGCGTGGGCGGGGCGGTGGCCATCACCGACGAACGCTTGGGCGACCGCTATCACACCCACTGCGATCCGCGCCTCAACGCGGAGCAATCGGTGGAGCTGGCCTTCCTGCTTGCCGAAATGCTGAACGACGCCGCGACAGAGCGCCAGGCCGACGCCGCCTAGAACGCAGCCGGAATCAAGAGATAGGTAAACTCCCATAGGCCGCCGTTGCGCCTCTGTGTGAGGTTACCGGGTATCTCCCCGGGCTATGGTGACGCGCATAGCCCCCCATGTGACGCAGACCGCTTTCGAGGTCGGGCTGTCCTTGCCCGTGGGCTCGGCCGTCGGTCTTCCCATACCCAACCTGTTCGGCGACGCGACGCTGTTGGTGCTCGCCAGCGTTCTGGCGCTGGTCGCGATGGCGTCTGTGGTGGGCGTGATCACGTCACGGCGTGCGGCGCGCGACGCGGCACGCCTCGCGCGCCAGCGCGGCCGCGCGATGAACGAGCTTTTGCGCACCGTGCGCATGGCGGAAAGCATCGCGGATCTGGGCGTTTGGCAATACAATCCAATCTCGGGCGAACAGCAATGGTCGGACGGCATGCGCAGCCTGTTCGGTGTCGAACATGACGATGAATTTGTCGCAGGCGATGCGGAAACGCTCCTTTACGCCAACGATATCGACCTGATCGGGCACGTCATGCGGCACGGCTCCGAGCGCGCGCCGTTTACACTGCACTACGATATTCACGGATATGACGGCATCCCGCGCTCAATCAGCGTCCAGGCCTGCAATCTGTTCGGTCAAGGCGCCAAGGTCGTTCGGATCATCGCGGTTGTGCGCGATGTCACCGATGAAAAGAGCCGCGAACGCGCGCTGGAAGACACCGCCAAGGCCGCCGCTCTCGAAGCGCGCGCAGCGCGCGAGCTGGCGGAAACCGACGCGCTCACCGGGCTCGCCAATCGCCGCCGGGTGATGGCGGAGCTCGACCGCATGATCGTCGACGCGCGCCAGCTGGCCGAACCCATCGTGCTGGTCGTGTTCGATATTGACCGCTTTAAAAGGGTCAACGACACGCACGGCCATCTGGAAGGTGACAAGATTCTGCAACGCGTGGCGCAGATTGCCTGTGGCTTCACCCGCGAAGGTGATGTGGTCGGGCGCGTCGGGGGCGAAGAATTCGTCTGGATCGTGCCAGGCGCAAACCAATTGCTGGGAGAACAGATGGCCGAACGTCTGCGCCAGTCTATCGCGCAAGGCAGCGGCGTGGGAGCGGTGCCCAACGTGACGATCAGCGTCGGGCTGGCGCAAATGCGGCGCGGCGACACGTCGCTCACGCTGTTTTCGCGGGCCGATAACGCGCTCTACGAAGCCAAGAATGGCGGGCGCAATCTGGTGCGGTTAGCGGCGTAAGCTCCCGATCGGCTGCGCGGTGACAGAGCCCGTACCATCGCATTGATGCGCAACAAAGTGTTGCTTTGCCTTTCTTTTGTCATCGTCATCGGCCATGGCCGCTCCCGTTTGAACGCCGCAGCGGGAGACGCCAGCAATGCCCCAGAGCGAGCTTGATCGCTTAATCGACCTATCGGACGCGTCGCTGGCGCGGCGCTTTGCGCAGACACGCGCGCTCAGCGAGGCTCTGGTCGCGCCGCTCAGCGAAGCCGACGCAACGATCCAGTCGATGGAAGACGCCTCACCCGCGAAATGGCATCTGGCGCACACGACCTGGTTCTGGGAGACGTTCGTTTTGCGCGATCACCGGCCCGGCTATCGCCTGTTGGATGATCGCTATCCCTACCTGTTCAACTCTTATTACGAAGCCGAAGGCGCGCGCCATTCCCGCGCCGCGCGAGGGCTCTTGTCGCGGCCAAGCCTTGCGGAGATCCTCAGTTGGAGAGCGCATGTCGACGCGGCGATGCAAGCGGTTGTGGATGATCCGTCGCTCGCCGCGCTCATCGAATTGGGCATCGCGCACGAACAACAGCACGTCGAATTGCTGCTGACCGATATCAAACACGCTCTGTTTCAAAATCCGATGGGCCCGGCGATGTGGACGCACGGCGTCGCGGCAGGGGCAGGCGAGGCCAAGGGAGAGCTTGGTTGGCACCGTCATCCCGGCGGCGTGGCGAAGATCGGGCACGCGGCGCAATACGATCCGCACGCCTTTGCGTTCGATAATGAAGGCCCCGCGCACCGCGTGCTGCTCGAACCGTTTGCGCTGGCCGATGGGCTCGTCACCAACGCGCAGTGGGACGAGTTTACCGCCGATGGCGGCTATCAGACGGCCAGCCTGTGGCTCGCCGACGGGTGGGCCTGGGTCCAGTCGCAGGGCATCACCGCGCCGCTTTACTGGAAAGACGATCAGCGCTTCACCCACGCCGGATGGCAGACCCGCGACCCGAACGCGCCCGTCAGCCACATCTCGCACTTCGAAGCGGACGCGTTCGCCAGCTGGGCCGGCGCGCGCCTGCCGACCGAGTTTGAGTGGGAAGCGATCGCGCGCGGGCAGGATGCGGTCGGAAGCCCGGCAGCGCATGATCCGGCTGCGGGCAACCAGTTGGACGCCGCCGCCGCGCCCGATCCGACGGGCTGCGCAAGTCTGTTCGGCGATGTGTGGCAATTCACCTCTTCCGCCTATCTTCCCTATCCGCGCTTCGAAGTCGCGGAGGGCGCGGTGGGCGAATACAATGGCAAGTTCATGAGCGGCCAATGCGTCTTGAAAGGCGCCAGTTGCGCCACCGTGCGCGGCCATTCGCGCGCGTCGTACCGCAATTTCTTCTACCCTCACCAGCGTTGGCAATTCACCGGTCTGCGCCTCGCAAAAGATGTATAACGCCAAGGACACGCCACGATGCCGCATCAAGACGGACTAGAACTAGTCGAACGCGACGAACACGGCGTCAACACCGCCTTTCGCAGCGATGTTCTCGAAGGGCTCTCGCAGCCGCAAAAGGCCGTGTCGGCGCGCTGGCTGTATGATGACGCCGGATCGCAGCTGTTTGAAAGCATCACGCAGCTGCCCGAATATTATCCCACCCGCGCCGAAACCGAGATTCTGCGCGCGCGTGGAAGCGCTTTTGCCGATCTGATTGGGGGACGGCGCGCGGTGGTCGAATTCGGCTCGGGTTCGTCGGTGAAAACGCCGCTGTTGCTCGAAGCCATTGATCCCGCTGCTTACGTGCCGCTCGATATATCGGGCGATTTCCTGCGCGCTTCGGCGCGGGAGCTGGGCGCGAAGTTCCCCGGCCTTCCGGTGTACCCGGTCGAAGCGGATTTCATGCGCCGCGTCGAATTGCCGGGCGCGGTCGCGGAACTACCAAAGCTGGGCTTTTTCCCCGGCTCGACCGTCGGCAACATGGTTGCGCGCACCGCGGTCGATCTGCTGCGCTCGATGCGCGAGACTTTGGGCGAGGGCGCGAAGCTGCTGATCGGGATGGATCTGATCAAAGCCTCCGATACGCTGATCGCCGCCTATGACGATGCGGCGGGCGTTACGGCGCAATTCAACCTCAACCTCGCGCGGCGCATCAACCGCCAGCTTTCGGGTGACATTCCCGTCGACGATCTGCTGCACGAAGCGCGCTGGAGCGACGATTACGCCCGGATCGAGATGCATCTGGTGGCAACGCGCGACATCGCCTTTGAGGTGGCTGGGCAGCGCTTTGCGATGGCCAAGGGGGAGAGCATTCACACCGAAAACAGCCACAAATTCAGCCGTCGTACCGCGAACACTCTGCTGCTTGCCGGAGGGTGGGAGCCGCAGGAGCGCTGGCTGGACAGCGAGGAGCGCTTTTCGCTGATCCTTGCGGAGGCGAAACCTCCACGCAGTGCACCATAAACGCGCAGCGCACCGTAAAGAAACTGCGAAACCGACCCACTTCGCGCGCGTTAGGCACCCATGGACGAAACCCACAGCGATATCGCGATCATCGGCGCCGGCATGGCCGGCCTCGCCTGCGCCACCAAACTCAAAGCCGCCGGGCGCGCCGTGCGCGTGTTTGACAAAGGGCGCGGGCCCGGTGGCCGGATGGCCGCGCGCCGGGCCGAGATCGCATGGCAAACCGTGCGGTTTGATCACGGGGCGCAATATTTCACCGCGCGCGATGCGGGGTTCCGCGCAGCCGTGGCCGGTTGGGAAGCGCAAGGGGTGGTGGCGCGCTGGGACGCGGCCTCGAAATCACCCGATGATCCCGCTTTCGTCGGCACGCCCGGCATGAACGGTCCGATCAAGGCGATGGCTGAGGACATTGGCGGCGTCGCGTGGAGCACGCGGATTGGAAGCCTCGAACGCGGCGATAAGGCGTGGCACCTGACCACCACCGATGGCGCCGCTTTCACCGCGAACACCGTGCTGGTCGCGATCCCGGCGGAACAGGCGAGCGACCTGTTGCAGCACGCCGCGCGCCCCTTTGCTGACATCGCATCCCGCGTCACGTCCGAGCCATGCTGGGCGGTGATGGCGGCGTTTGACAAGCGCTTGCCGATCCATTCCGATCAGCTGCGCGATGAAAGCGCCAAGATCTCATGGGCCGCGCGCAATTCGGCCAAGCCGGGACGCGGTGGGCCAGAGGCGTGGATGCTCCACGCCTCGCCGGCGCGCAGCCGCCAGATCATCGACCGAGACAAAGAAGAGGCCGCGCAGATCCTGCTCGCCGATTTCTTCGCGCAAACGGGTGTTGCTCCGGTTGAGCCGATCCACCTGGTCGCGCATCGCTGGCTCTACGCGCAGCCCGCCAGCCTCAAAGGCGAGCCCGCGTATTTTGATGCGGATCAGCGGATCGGGATCGCGGGCGATTATCTGCACAGCCCGCGCGTCGAAGGGGCGTGGGTGTCAGGCGCAGCGCTGGCGGATTTGGTTTTAGGGGAATAATCCCGGAGGATCGGACCTTAAAGGTCTGGCTGGGGTGGCAGGATTCGAACCTGCGCATGCCGGTACCAAAAACCAGTGCCTTACCACTTGGCTACACCCCAACAGAGAGCGCTCGTATAGCGCCGCTTTCGCAAATGTGAAGGCCCCAAAACACGAAAATCGCGGGCTTTCGGTCAGGATGGGGCGGCGACGGGGGAAACCCCTGAGCGGCGGCGCATTTGCAGTTCGCTCTCCGCCGTCGCCAGCACCTCGCGATTGATCCCGTAAAACAACAGCGCGCCCGCAGCGGGCAGCAGGATCGCCGCCGGGATCAGAGCAAAGGCGATCTGGATGCCCATCAACGCGGCCTCGGTCTGCTCAGCGTCGGCGACAAAGCCGGTCCATTCCAGAACAAAGCCTGGTATCGCCGAACCGAGGCCAATGCCCGCTTTCACTCCGAAAACTGAGGCTGCAATCACGAGCGCGGTCATCTGCCGCCCGCTCTTCCATTCGATATATTGGGCGATGTCGGTGAACATCGAATAGGACAGCACCATCAGGACGCCAAAGCCGATGCCGATGCCGTATTGCACCGCCGTCTGCGGCCAGACGGCGTCGAGCGGCAGAACATAAAAGACCGTGGTCAGACCTGCCATCAACAAACCCGACGCGATCAGGAGATGCGATTTTTCAAAGCTGCGCTGAACGATATTGCCCAGAATAACGCCGCTCACCTGGCCCAGCGCGAGCGCGGTCAAAAACAGCGCGGCTCTGTCAAAGAACAGGAAGACCGGCGCGCCGCTGTCGCCCACCACATATTTGAAGAAGAACGGCGCGGTCCCGGCGCGCGCGGCGATTGAAGTGACGCCCAAAATAGCTGCAATCGCAACGGCGATCCACGGCCCGGACCGGATCAGCACGCTCACATCGCCTTTGAGCGATCCGTTCTGCTCCACGGGCGGGATGCGTTCTTTCGCGGTGAAAAACGTCGTGAGCAGGCACGCAACCGACACCGCCGCGATGCACGAAATCGTCATGAGGATGCCCAGCTTCTCGTCGCCGCCGCCCAATTCGCGCACCAATGTCGTGCCCAGCGCGCCGACCAGAATGCCGCCGCTGGCCGAGAAAAACATGCGAAAGGCAGTGACGTTCGAGCGTACCTCGGAGGAAGGCGAAATCACGCCTAAAAGCCCGCCATAAGGGACATTGACCGCCGTAAAAGCGAGCATGCAGATCGTGTAGGTGACATAAGCCCAGATCAGCAGCGCGGTGTCGCCTAGATCATCGGGCGCGCTGAAAATCAGCACCATGCTGGCTCCCAAGGGGATCGCGCCAAACAGGATGTAGGGCCGATACCGCCCCCACCGGGTGCGCGTGCGATCGGCAATCGCGCCCATCATCGGATCGGTAACCGCGTCGATCAGCTTGGTGATGAACAGCATTACGCCGATTGCAACCGGGGCCAGCCCGCCCAGATCGACGAAAAAGTAGAGCAGGAAAAAACCGAAGAAATTGAGCATCAGCCCGGCAGCCAGATCACCCACGCCATAGCCGAGCTTTTCGCCAAGCTTGATCCGATCGTCTGCCTCGGCGCTCAAATCGCAATATCCTTCACGCCTGCGCACATGGGCTGGAAGCGCGGTGACTTCCAGCCCATTCTTGCGATTTTGAAGCCTGATGCGCGGCGCTGATCAGAACGACCAGTCGAGCTTCTTGCCTTCGAAGTCGGCGGCGCTGTGGCGTTCGCGCAGCTGCGAGTTTTCATCGCCCCACACCTTGTTGACGGTCCGCCCGCGCTGCACACCGGGCCGTGCGGCGATCTCGCGCACCCAGCGGCCCACATTCTTGTATTCGTCAATCGACAGGAAGGTCTTGGCCTCGCCATAGATCGTGCCCGCCACAAACGGGGCGAGCCACGGCCAATTGGCCATGTCGGCGATGGTGTAGTCATCTCCGCCAAGGAAGCGGTTATCCGCGAGGCGTTGGTCGACCACGTCAAAGATGCGCTTGGTCTCCATGGCGTAGCGGTTGATCGGGTATTCGTATTTTTCCGGCGCGTAATTGTAGAAATGGCCGAAGCCGCCGCCGATGAACGGGCCGGTGCCGACCTGAAAAAACACCCAGCTGAGGACTTCCGCGCGCGCCGCGGGATCGGTGGGCAGGAACGCGCCGAATTTCTCCGCGAGATGCACAAGGATCGCGCCCGATTCGAACACGCGGAACGGTTTGTCTCCGCTCTTGTCGATCAGCGCGGGGATTTTCGAGTTCGGGTTGATCGCGACAAAGCCGCTGGTGAATTGCTGACCCTCGCCGATATTGACGGTGTAGGCGTCGTATTCCGCGCCCGCATGGCCCGCTTCCAAGAGCTCTTCGAGCATAATCGTGGCCTTCACGCCGTTGGGCGTTGCGAGGCTGTGCAGTTGAAACGGATTGGCGCCTTCGGGCAGCGCTTTTTCCTCGCGCGCACCGGCGGTGGGGCGGTTGATATTGGCAAACTGCCCGCCGGAGGCGGTGTCCGCGGACCAGACTTTGGGCGGGGTGTAGGTGGGATCGGCCATTGTTCTTATGTCCTTTCGAAAAGGAGACGGTGCTCGTTTATCCTGACAAACCGACAAGTGGGCGCAGCCGTAACAAAGCACAAGATTGAAACCGATCACTGCGCCCACGTGTTGCTTGGCCATGGAAAAGATCATCTATGTCGATGACAGCCTGCCGGGCATCACGCGGCGCGGCGCTGGAAAGGGCTTTGCCTATTACACGCCCGAGGGCGACCTCATCCGTGACCGGGCCGAGCGCGAGCGTTTGAACGCGGTCGCCTTGCCGCCAGCATATCGTGATGCGTGGTATTGCCCGGCGCCAAATGGGCACATCTTGGCCACCGGCGTGGATGAGCGTGGGCGCAAGCAATATCGCTATCACCCCGAATTTCGCCGAATGCGCGAAGGCGACAAGTTTGACGCGTGCGAGCGGTTTGGGCGCAAGCTGCCTTTGATCCGCGCGCGGGTTGCGGACGATCTGGCTCAGTCCGGCGTGACCGGGACTCGCGCGCTTGCCAGCGTTGTGCGGCTGCTTGATCTGAGCGCGATCCGGGTCGGCAACGAGCGCTACGCCGAAGCGAACGCGACCTATGGCGCGACCACCCTGCGCGAAGAACACGCGGACGTGACCACCAGCGGCGTGCGTTTGCATTTCTCCGCGAAGGGCGGACGAGAACGCGAGATGGAGCTGGCCGATGCGCGGCTGGCAAAGGCGGTTCAATCGATGCGCGAGCTAGGCCCCGCTGACGATGACGAGCATCTGTTTCGCTATTTGGGCGATGCGGGCGAGGTCCAGCCGGTGACCTCGCGCGAGGTGAACGAGTATGTGCGCGAGACGATGGGCGACGGGTTCACCGCCAAGCATTTTCGCACCTGGCATGCGAGCGTGCTCGCCTTTGGCGCTCTCTACGAAGCGGATGAGGACGTACCGATCCGCGCTTTGATGAAGCGGGTGTCCGAGCGCCTTGGGAACACGCCCGCAATCGCGCGCAAATCCTATATCCACCCCGCTGTGATCGAACGCGTCGATGGGCAGGCCGAATGGCGAGAAAGAGTGCGGCTGCCGCGTTCGACCAAGTGGCTTGATCGCGAAGAGCGCGGGCTGCTGGAACTGCTGGGCGAAGCGCCGCCCGCTGGCGAATTGCTTGCCGCCTAGGAAGCGCGGCGCAAAACCGCTAGGGCTTGGGCGCAGCCGCATCAGGCAACGCACGGCAACGCATCGGGGGCCCATGACCAACACCAATCACCGCTTTTACGACATGCACGCCCAAGGCTTTGTGCGCGTGGCGACCTCGACGCCGTCTTCGCGGCCGGCGGACGTCGCTTACAACACCGCCGGGGTCATTGGCGAAGCGAAACGCGCGCATGAATGCCATGTCGATCTGCTGGTCTATCCCGAGCTCACGCTCTCCTCCTACGCGATTGACGATCTGCATTTGCAGGCCGCCTTGCTCGACCGGGTGGAGCGCGCTGTGGCCGAAGTGGTCGAAGCCAGCGCAGACTTGACCCCGGTGCTGGTCATCGGCGCACCGCTGCGTCGCAATGGCAAGATCTTCAATTGCGCGCTGGTGATTGCGCGCGGCGAATTGCTCGGCGTGATCCCCAAGAGCTATCTGCCCAATTACCGCGAGTTTTATGAAAAGCGCTATTTCGCGCATGGCCGCGATTGCCAGGATCTGTGGATCGCGGTCGCGGGCGAAGAGGTGCCGTTCGGCACCGATCTGATCTTCGCCGCATCGAACCTCACGCATTTCACCTTTGGCGTGGAGATTTGCGAGGATTTCTGGGCGCCCAATCCGCCGGGCACTTTGGCCGCGCTCGCGGGCGCCTTGGTTTTGTGCAACCTTTCCGCTTCGCCGATCACGATTGGCCGCGCCGAAGACCGCCACATGCACTGCCGCAGCGCGTCGAGCCGCGCGATGTGCGCCTATGTCTACTCGGCCTGCGGGCATGGTGAGAGCACGACCGATCTCGCGTGGGACGGGCAGGGCGTGATTTACGAGCTGGGCGGTCTGCAAGCGGAAAGCGTGCGTTTCGACCTCGATGCCGAATTGTGCATCACCGATATCGACGTTGAGAAAATCGCGCTCGAACGCATGCGCAACGGCACCTTCAACGACGCCGCCGAAGCGCATGGGCGGCCCGAAGACACCTATCGCCGCATCGTCTTTGAGCACGCCTACGAGCAAGGCGATATCGGCCTGATGCGGCCCGTCGCCCGCTTCCCCTTCGTGCCGAGCGACGTGAAGACGCTGGACGAGGATTGCTACGAAGCCTTCAACATTCAGGTCGACGGGCTGATGCGCCGCATGCAGGCGACCGATCCAAAGAGCCTTATTATCGGCATTTCCGGCGGGCTCGACAGCACGCACGCGCTGATCGTGGCGGCCAAGGCGTGCGACCGACTCGGCCTGCCGCGAAGCATGATCCGCGGCTACACCATGCCCGGCTTTGCGACCTCGGATGGGACCAAGTCGAACGCGTGGAAGCTGATGGAAGCCTTTGGTATCACCGCTGAGGAAATCGACATCAAGCCCGCCGCCAAGCGGATGCTGGAAGATATGGATCATCCCTTCAGCAAGGGGGAGCCGGTTTACGACGTGACGTTCGAAAACGTGCAGGCGGGCCTGCGCACCGATTATCTGTTCCGCCTCGCTGGCCAGCATTCGGGCTTTGTCGTGGGGACGGGCGATTTGTCCGAGCTCGCGTTGGGATGGTGCACCTATGGCGTGGGCGATCATATGAGCCATTACGGGGTCAATTCGGGCGTGCCCAAGACGCTGATCCGCTATCTTATCCGGTGGACAGTGGAAACCGAGCAATTCCTGCCCGCCTGCGGCGCGGTGCTGATGAGCGTCTACGACACGGTGATCTCGCCCGAGCTGGTGCCAGCGGGCGAAGACGGTGCGATCCAGGACACCGAGGCGCATATCGGTCCGTATGAGCTTAACGACTTCTTCCTGCACCACACGATCCGCAGCGGGCAACGGCCCGGCAAGATCGCTTTTCTGGCGCTCCACGCGTGGAAGGACGCCGAGGCCGGGATCTGGCCCGCCGGTTTCCCCGAGCACCGCAAGAACGCTTACGATCTCGCGACTATCGCAGGCTGGCTGGAGAAATTCGCGCGGCGCTTTTTCGCGTTTTCGCAGTTCAAGCGCAGCGCGTTGCCCAACGGGCCCAAGGTGTCCTCCATGGGTGCGCTATCCCCGCGCGGCGATTGGCGCGCCCCCAGCGACGCGGTGGCGGATGTGTGGCTGGATGATCTGAAAGACAACCTGCCGCCGCTAGAACAATAGGAAAGGACCGAGCCCGCCTTTCGGCGAACCCGGCCCTCCCTGCGACCCTCGGACTCGAGGGACAACGGGGTAACGTGCTTTGACGGTTGGTCTTTTAATCAAGCGCTGCGCCGCACTTCTTTCGCGAATGCGCAACTTTCAATCTTCGTCTAGCCTCACAAAGCTGAACGAGGGATGATCGACCCGTCACACGGCCGCGCCGAAAGCCTTGGCCTTGGCGACTGCGGCCTCGATCTTGGCCGCGCCGTCCTGTCCCATGATCCCGTCCGCTGCGATGATGTCGACATCCTTGATGCCGAGGAAGCCGAGGAAGAAGGTCAACCAGCTCGACATGAAGTCCATGTCGGACCCGATTGGCGTGCCGCCGGAGGATGCCGTGATGTACGCCTTCTTCCTGTCGAGCAGCCCCTCCGGGCCATTCTCGGTGTATTGGAACGTCGTGCCCGCGCGTGCGACCATGTCCGCCCAGGCTTTGACCACGGCGGGGACGCCGAAATTGTAGACCGGGGTTGAAAAGACGATGGTGTCGGCGGCCTGCAATTCTGCGATCAGCGTGTCGGCCACATGGGCGAGTTGAGCCTGCGCAGGTGTGCGGTCGGCCGCGGGGGTCAGGTTTGCTTCGAACCGTGCCGCGTCAACGAAGGGGATGTCGTTCCTCGATAAGTCGCGCAGCGTAACGGTGTCGCCATCGGATTGGATGGTGTCCAGCAGCGCAGCGCCGATCTGGTTCGAGACGCTTTGCTCGCCGCGCATGCTCGCGGTGATGTGGAGGAGGTGGGCCATTGGGATTCTCCGAAAGATGAGGTGTTTGTGAAAGGGGAACCAGCCGAGCGGGGGAGGGCTCGGCTGGCTCTTTAAAGGTCAGGCCGCGTCGACGAGGACGATCTCGCTGTCCTCCAACGCGGTGATGGTGATGTCCTCGGCCTGCGTGATCGCCACGCCGTCGCGCGCTTTGGCCTCGACACCGTTGATCGAGACCCTTCCCGTCGCGGGCACGAGGTAGAGGTGACGCCGCGCGCTCGCGATGGCGTAGGTCACGCTGTCACCCGCCTTGATGGTCGCGCCCAGCACCTTCGCGTCGGTGCGGATCGGCAGCGGGCCATTATCGTCATCCGCCACCCCCATGGGCACCGCGCCGCTGGCAAGCTCGACAAACTGGCCGGACCGTTCCCCCTTGGGAAAGGCGCGCGCGCCCCAGGATGGCTCTCCACCGCGCTCGCTCGGAATGATCCAGATCTGGAAGATCTGCGTGGCTTCGTCTTCGCGGTTGTATTCGGAGTGCCGCACACCCGTGCCCGCGCTCATCACCTGCACATCGCCCGCTTCGGTGCGGCCTTCATTGCCGATCGAATCGGTGTGCGTGATCGCGCCTTTGCGGACATAGGTGATGATCTCCATGTCCTGATGCGGGTGCGTGGGAAATCCGGTGCCCGGCGCGATAGTGTCATCGTTCCAGACGCGGATCGGGCCCCACTGCACGCGGGCCGGATCGTGGTAGCCGGCGAACGAGAAGTGGTGGTGCGCATCAAGCCAGCCATGGTTGGCCGAACCCAGACTTTCAAAAGGGCGCAGCTCGACGATGGGCCGGGTCTTGGTGGAAGTAGTGGTGTCAATCACAACGTTTCTCCTGTTGGCGAGGCGGCGATCGGTGCCGCGCGCCTCGCTTCGTTAAGTAGGAGATAGGCGCACTCGCATGAGCGGATAAGTGCGATAAAACTTGTAAAGATGTTCAGATTATCCGAACAAACGCGCATGAAGCTTGGCGATCCCTCTCTCGACCAATTGCGCATTTTCCTCAGCGTGGTGGAGCATGGCAGCTTTGGCGGGGCGGCGCGGGCCATGGGGCGCGCGGTCTCGGCGATCAGCTACGGCGTGGCGCAGTTGGAGGCGCAATTGGCGCTGACGCTGTTCGAGCGCGAAGGGTCGCGCAAACCCGTCCTGACCGAGGCGGGCGAGGGCCTGCTCGCCGAAGCGCGCGGTGTGGCGGACCGGGTCGATGCGCTGCTCGCCAAGGCGCAAAGCCTGCACGCGGGGCTTGAATCCAGCGTGAGTTTGGTGGTCGACGTGATGATGCCCGGCGAAGTTACCGCGCGCGTCCTGCGCGATTTTCGACGCATGTTCCCGACCGTGTCCTTGTCGCTAAAGGTCGAAGGGCTGGGCGCGGTTTTGCAATGCTTGCTCGAAGACGAAGCGCAATTGGCCATCGGCGGGCCCGAAGTGGCTGATCATCCCGGCCTGGAACGCCAGGCGGTGGGCGCGGTGGAGCTGATCCCGGTCGCCAGCCCCGACCACCCCTTGGCGCAGGCCATGCGCGATGGGGGCGCGGCGCCGGGCCTGTCGCGCGAGCATTTGCAGCTGGTGCTGGCGGATCGTTCAACCCTGACCGAGGGGCGCGAATTTGCTGTGCTCAGCCCGCTGACATGGCGGCTGGGCGATCTGGGCGCGAAACATTCGCTGCTGAAACAGGCACTGGGCTGGGGCAACATGCCGCGCGAAATGGTTGCCGCGGATATCAAAAGCGGGCGCCTGGTTGAGCTGGACCTGCCTGAAAAACCGGGCGCGCTCTATACGCTCAGCGCGATGTGGCGGCGCGACACGCAATTGGGTTCGGCGACAAGTTGGCTGATTGATGCCTTTCGCGAAGCGCTCGCGAACAGGTGATGAGGCGACTTATGCGGCGCTTCGGAGCCAGTGGCGCGCGCTCACCTCGTCGTCGAAGACCTCAAAGTCGAGCCCGGCGGTGATGCGGCGATATTGCATTTTGACCAGCGGCGGCGGGGACACCGCAGCAAAGCGCGTCAGGCCATTCTTGCTCGCCATTAGCAGGCTGTCGCGGATGGCGTCGGCTGTGGCGCGATCCTGGGGCACGAAATCGGACAGATTGCCCATTGCGGTGAAGGGTTCGCGCGCCTTGATAAAGGGCACGGCCGCCTTGGCGAGATCGCGCAGGAATTCCTCCATCGTCGCAAGCGTCCAAAAGCCAGCAATCGTGAAGTGCAGTTCGCACGTTTCGCGATCAGCGTGGATCTTCGAGGTTGGGGCCAGCGCGTCCATAACTCCTTCACTAAGGGCAAAGGGTTAGGGTGCCGTTAACCCGGTCGCAGCGTCAGATTGTCCAAGGGCGCCATGCCAAGCTTATGGGTGGCGCAGCCACGCTACGGCGTCGCCTCGATTGCTGAAAATCGCGGTGTCGTCGCTCTCGATCAGGCGGTCAAATTGCAACCGCAGCAGGCTGGATGTGATGACGAAGGCTTGGCGCTTCATCCCGAGCCGTCGCGATTCGTCCATCAAGGAGCGCATGTTCTCGGCCATCATGCGGTCCTGCACAGCAAGCCCGCTCATATCGCCAAGGACGTTGAAGCCCTTGCCGGATGTGAACAGGTCTTTGCCCTTTTTGAGCAAGGCCGATTGAAACCGGACCATGTCCTCAGCCGCCCAAAAACCGGACACGGTGTAGTGCGCCTCGCGACGGACATCGTCGATAAGGATGGTGAAGTTTGGTTTGAGTTCGCTCATGCGCGGATGCGTAGCCTACCTTGGTTAACGAAGGCCTACCATGGCCCCCGCGCTCAGGGACCGAAGAAGGTCGGCGCGTCGCCTGCTTTCCAGGGCGCGAACTTGGGCATCACGTTAGCGAACAGGTCGGAGGCGAGATGCGCTTCGAGCCACAAGTGCAGGTGCGGCAGGCCCTGCGCGTCGAACCAGTCGCGGTCGGTGTTGGCGAACTGGCGGATGAACGGGAACAGCGCGATATCGGTCAGCGTGCGCGCGGGGCCGCATAGCTGCTTGCTATCCGCGAGGCGCGTGTTGAGGCTCTCCAGAAAAGCGAGCCCGTGGCTGCGATGGTCGAACCGGAACGTCTCTTCGTCCCCGCCCGCCTCATCCGGGTAGCGGGTGGGGTATTTGTAGCGATCAAGGTGCCGTTTGAACGCGCCATCGTTGCGGGCGATCAGCGCGGCGTCATCGCCCGCGAGCCACCCCTCCGGATCGCTTTGCTCCAGCGCCCAGCGCATGATTGAAAGGCTTTCCTCAAGGACTGTCCCGTCGTTTAGGGCAAGGACCGGCACGGTCGCCTTGGGCGAGGTTTCGAGCAGTTCGGGCGGTTTGTTCGCGAGCTTCACTTCGCGCAGCTCCACCGTGATCCCGGCGACCCAAAGCGCCATGCGCGCGCGCATCGCATAGGGGCAGCGGCGAAAGGAATAGAGGATCGGGTGCGCGCTCATGGTGTGGCCTTGGCCTTGTCGGGCAACGCGTTGCCGACATGCTGCGTTCCGCGTTTTGCCGCGAGCTCTTCCTGACGTTGGCGCTCGGCGTAGCGTTCGCGCTGCTCATCGGTGCGATCCGCAATGCAATGCGCGCAGCTGACCCCTTCGACAAAATGAGGCGAGAGCCGGTCCTGCGGGCTCAGCGGCATGCGGCAGGCGCGGCATTGGGTGTGGTCGCCCTGCTTGAGGCCATGTTTCACCGCCACGCGCTCATCAAAAACGAAGCACTCCCCGCGCCAGGCGCTGTCCTCTTCGGGCACGGTTTCGAGATATTTGAGGATGCCGCCTTTCAGGTGGAACACATCCTCCACCCCTTGCGAGCGCAGATAGCTGGTGGATTTCTCGCAGCGAATGCCGCCGGTGCAGAACATCGCAACGCGCTTCTTGCCATCGAGCAAGATGTCGCGGTTTTGCTCGAACCAGGCGGGAAAGTCGCTGAAGGACTTTGTGCGTGGATCAACGGTGCCCTCGAAAGTGCCGACGGCCACTTCGTAACCGTTGCGCGTGTCGATCACGACGGTGTCCGGATCAGAGATAAGCGCGTTCCAGTCTTGCGGATCGACATAGCGCCCGACGCTGGCGGTGGGGTCGATGTCGGGTTGCCCCATAGTGACGATCTCACGCTTCAGCCGCACTTTCATCCGGTAGAAGGGCATGTCGGTCGCGGTCGAGAATTTGACTTCAAGCTCAGAGCAGCCGGGCAGGGTGCGGATATGGTCGAGGACGGTCGCGATGGCTTCCGGCGAGCCGGCAATGGTGCCGTTGATGCCCTCCGGGGCGAGTAGGATCGTGCCTTTGATGCCCTCGGCCTCGCACAAAGCGAGCAGCGGCGCCTTGAGCGCTGCGTGATCGGCAAAGCGCGTGAAGCGATAGAGTGCGGCGACTTGGATGGAGTCAGTCATAGGTCGTTAGCAGGTAAGTGGCAGGCTTCAGGTGCACGCGAAGGTTCAACCCCCGGCGCTGTAGAAGAATTTGATCGCCTTTTCGGCAACTCTTCAGCATTTGTTTGGCTACGCGGATACTTTGTTCTCGCCCTGTTTGAGTGCGGATCCGGATAACAGGCGTATTGCCATCGAAATCGCTTTCCATTCCGAATGACAGGACTACAGCCTCTTCAAAGATAGGCGAAACTCTGTGCACTTGGACAGCAAAATACAATGCGACCCCAAAAACGGAGAAGAGCCCGCCAAAAACGAGCAGGAGTGATCGGCTGCGTTGTAATTTCTCGCCAATCGTCGAGGCGAACGGGTCACTCAATCATCAAACCCGCATCACCCAGCCATGGCTGTCTGGCTCACGCCCGTGCTGGATATCGACCAGCTTTGTCCGCATCTTTGTGGCCATCTGGCCGATGCCGCCGGTGCCGATGGTGAACTCGCCATCCGGGGACGCGACGGTCCCCACCGGGGTCACGACCGCTGCCGTGCCGCAGGCGAGCGTTTCCAGTAGCGCGCCGCTTTCCGCTTCCTCGCGCCATCGCTCGATCGAGTACGGCTCTTCGCGCACGTCGAGGCCTTCAGCGCGCAGCATCGCCACCAGCGATGCGCGGGTGATGCCGGGCAGGATCGTGCCGGTCAGGGGCGGGGTGATGACGCTGCCATCCTTGCGCACGAAGAACAGGTTCATGCCGCCCAGTTCTTCGACCCATTTCTTCTCGACCGCGTCGAGGAACACCACCTGATCGCAGCCATGCGCAATCGCCTCGGCCTGCGGGACCAGCGAAGCGGCGTAATTGCCGCCGGTCTTGGCCGCGCCGGTGCCGCCGGGGGCCGCGCGCACATAGTCTTGGGACACCCAGATTTTCACCGGGTTTACGCCGCCTTTGAAGTAGTTTCCGCTCGACACCAGGATGACGACAAACTTGTATTGCCTGGCCGGGCGCACGCCGAGAAACGCTTCGGACGCAAACATAAAGGGGCGGATATAGAGCGAGCCGCCCTCGACCGGCGGCATCCAGTCCGCGTCGGTCTCCACCGCCAGCTCCACCGCGTCGAGAAACAGGTCTTCCGGGATTTCCGGCATCGCCATGCGGCGCGCGCTGTCGTTGAAGCGGCGCGCGTTTTCCTCGGGTCGAAACAGGGCAAGGCCGCCCTCAGCGTGCGGGAAGGCTTTCATCCCTTCGAAGATTTCCTGCGCGTAGTGCAGCACGCTGGCGGCGGGATCGAGCGCGATGGGTTCACGCGGGCCGATCCGCGCGGAATGCCAACCGGTGCCGCCTGCTTCTTTGGCCGCTTCGTCATAGTCAATCGTGACCATATGGTCGGTGAAGACCTTGCCGAAACCCGGATCGGCAATGGCGGCGGTGCGCACGTCATCGGGCGTGGGCGAGGGGTGCGGGATGCGTGTAAAGTGCATGGGTTTGCGCGTAATAGGAGAGAGCGCGGGGGGGAAGAGGAATTTTGCTTTGTGACGCCGCGGATGCGGCTTGGCAAACCAACACCCCCATCAAATGAAAAGGGCTGCCCCTCGCCGGTAGGAGGAACAGCCCTTTCATGGTCAGCGGCCGTAAAGCGCCGCTCACGAAGCCTCACTCGGCAAAAGAAATTACCGAATATGCTCCGTAGGGATCTTCACCGACCTCGCTACTGAACCATGAGACATCGGATCACCTCCTTTCGAGCTATTTAGCCAAGACCCACTTCCAATCACTGGGGGGTCGAGCCTCGCGTGTGCCGCTGGCCTGTGATCTTTGTGAATCATCGCGACGAGCCACGCAAGACTTGAATTATTCTTTTCCCTCGTCACAATAGAGGTCTTCCCAAGAACACTGCTCATTCACGCTCCCTAGGGGGCGTGCGTTCCGATGCGCCGGTGGAGGGGCGTCGCTCCGATATTGAGCGCAGACCTGTGGATATCTCTGTGCGAATCGCGTGGATATGCCCGGGAAAGCGAGGGGATAATTCTCCGCAGGGACTCCGCGAACGGGCCTCTAGCGGCAATCCTCAATTACGCGGCTCACCTCGACCCAGGCGGGCAGATAGAGCGTTTCAGCGCCTTCGACATCGACGGCGAACCGACCTTTGGTGATGGCGATCGCGTCGAGCAGAGGATCGGCGGGATCGAGCGTGGCTGCCAGGATGATCGGCCTTTGCTCCACCGGCTCGGCCTCCAATTGGCGCGATCCGGTTTCGGCGGTTACGCGCATGACCCTTGGGTTTGTTTGCGGTTCGCTCATCACGCGGCCCAGCGACACTGCGCCGTCCCCGCACCGCACCATGAACACCGGCGCGCGCGGATTCTCGCCGTACAGCGCGAGGGTTTCGTCGCGCTCACCCAGATAAGCCCACGTGCCCGGCGTTTGGGGCGCGTCGAGATAGTTTTCATAAGCGGGCGCGCTGCGCGTCGGGGCCGGCGCCGGGCTGGGTGCGGGCGCGGGCTGCGAGGCGGCGCTCGCCGCTGCGACGGGCGTTGCCGCCGGAACCGAGGCGGCGGCGTCGGAGCCTGACGGAGCGGGCGATGGCGGCGCGCTCGCGCAGGCCACAGCGGTGAGAGCGCACGCCGCAACGGCGCCGAGCAGGGCGAAGGAAGAAGAGGTCGCTTTCATGCCCCCTCAATGCGCGCTAACGCCTGACGCGTCCATGACTAAAGCCACCAAAACGCCCAAGAAAATCCGCATCGACCAGCTGCTGGTCGAGCGCGGCCTTGCTGAAAGCCGCACCCGCGCGCAGGCGCTGGTAATGGCGGGCACGGTGTTCGTGGGCGAGGCCAAGGCCGAAAAGCCCGGTCAACAGGTCGCCGCCGACGCCGCAGTCGAGGTGCGCGGGCGCGATCATCCCTGGGTCAGCCGTGGCGGGATCAAGCTGGCGCACGCATTGGAACACTTCGCCATTGAACCCAAAGGTGCGGTTGCGATGGATATCGGCAGCTCCACGGGCGGCTTTACCGATGTGCTCTTGCTGGGCGGGGCGGCCCATGTCTTTGCGGTCGATAGCGGGACCAATCAGTTGGCGTGGAAGCTGCGCGAGGACGAGCGCGTCACGGTTTACGAACAGACCTCCGCGCGCCTTTTGACGCCGGAATTGATCGACCGACCGTGCGATATGGTGGTGTGCGATGCGAGCTTTATCAGCCTCGCCAAGGTGCTCGATGTGCCGCTCCTACTGGCGGCGCCCAAGTGCCGGTTGGTCGCGCTCATCAAGCCGCAATTCGAGGTCGAAAAGCACGAGGTCGGCAAAGGCGGCGTGGTGCGCGACACGGCGCTGCACCGGCGGGTGTGCAGCGAAGTTCGCGAATGGTTAGAGGGTCTTGGTTGGGATATCGAAGGTATCGTGGAAAGCCCGATCACCGGTCCTAAAGGGAATGTTGAGTTTCTGGTGAGCGCGGTTCGGTCGTAGCCTCGTCATTGCGAGCGGAGCGAAGCAATCCATGAACCGATCATCTCAATTCCAGCCCGCCGTTTACGTTATGGCTAACCACAAAAACGGCACAATCTATGTAGGCGTCACTTCGAACCTGCCCAGGCGGGTTTGGCGACACCGTGAGGGTCACACCGATGGCTTCACAAAACGGTATGGGTGCAAGCGATTGGTCCGGTTTGAATTACACTCGACCATGGAAGCGGCGATTGCTCGGGAGAAGCAACTGAAAGGGGGCTCGAGAGCGAAGAAAATCGTACTGATTGAAACACAGAATCCTGAATGGCGTGACTTGTTCTTCGAGTTGAACCGTTAGGCCATGGATTGCTTCGCTACGCTCGCAATGACGAATGCTGAAACGAAATCCATGATTTCGCAAGGCCAAGGGTCGCCCCCTTCGACTGGCTGGCAAGCCAGCCGCTCAGGATAAACTTCGCGGGTCCGAACGATAAGATTGGCCGGAGGACCTCTAGCGAGGACGAAGCCGCGGATGCGGCTTAACGGAAATTACGCCTCTTCCAATTCCAGCGAACTGATCTTCGCATCGAGATCAATCGGGATCTGCGCCAGCACATCGACACCGCTGGCCTTTTCGTAAGCCTTCTCCTCGCCCATTTCCTCGACCAGTTCGGCGTGGCGCGCGTCGCGTTGGTGCAGCAGGTCGGCGATTTCCTCGCGATAGAGCGCGACCATCGCGGTGACGAAGCGGTTGACCAGATCGTCTTCCTTGGTGTCGTCGACGTTGAAGTCGGGCAGGTGCTCGATCATCACGTCGGCGGGGTAGAGAAATTCGTTGGTGACGAAGCGGTTGGTGGCAAACCACGCGCGCGGGATGCCCAGCGTGTTTATCGACAGACCGATCACGTGCGTCACATGCGCCTTGGCGTCCTCGCCCTGGGGCGGCCAGACTTTGGGTTCCAAGCCTTCGGGCAATTGCGTGCGGTGCAGGAACAGGTGGAAATGGCCGTGCTCATCCTCGTCGCGGTCGCCGGGCGCGTGAACGTGATAGTACCAGCGCGCCTTGCACGCCGCTGAGCGCGCGTCGGCCTTGGGATAATGCGTCCAGAAGGTGGCGCCGTCCTCGGGGATCACGCGCAGCATCAGCGGTTTTTGCTCGCCCGCCATGGCGGTGATGGTTTCGATAACGGTGAGGGCGGCTTGTTCGGGTGTCATGGAGCTGTGTTCGCTGAAAAGAGGGGCTGGGTTACGCGCTCTACAGAGAGCGCACGGCCGGAAGGCGCAAAGAAAAAGGCCAGCGGCAACATCGAAGTCGCCGCTGGCCCTTTTTTCTCACACGCTCAGTGGAGCGTGGCGGCGCATCCGATTACTCGGCGGCAGCGCAGCACGCAGCGCCGCAGCACGCGGCAGCGCAGCAGTCTTTGGCGGCGCAGCAAGCGGCGGCGCAGCAGCCTTCAGCGGCGCAAGCAACGTCTTCGGCGGCTTCGCAAGCGGCTTCGGCAACGGTGTCAGCGGCTTCTTCAACCGACATCGCGTCGGCTTCGCTGGCGGCGTCTTCGGCCGGAGCCGAACAAGCGGCGGTGGTCACGGCGAGGCCGCCGGCAACGGCGAGCATCGAAGCAAAGTTGGTCTTTTTCATAATTTTGTTCCCCTTTTTGGACCCGAAGTAAGTGGACCCGAAAAACGATCAGGACGCGCGAAAGTCCTCCTTCTTGCCGCACCGCGCCCCCGAATCACGGCAAGATTGTGGCGACGCTAGCACATTGTTCGGCCAGCGCTATTCCCTTTCGCATTTTTGCGCCGCCGCCGCTGTTGATCGTGGGAAAGTTACGACGAAGCGTGGGCGATGGCTCTCCCATTAAGAGGCCGACTGTCCCACGTTGAACCGCTTTTGTCGTATTTTGCGGCCCGCACCGGGGCGGCGATCCAACGGGCCGTTTGGCGTGAGGCGAGCGCTGGTGTATCGGCGCTCAAGACGTTGAAGAGGGCTCCTTATTTGACGGCGGCGAATTAATGGGTTGCGGTCTGCCCCCGAGCGATCCGCCACTCGCCGGCCTCAAACAGGGCCATCACAGGAGAAGGCAATGAACCGGCTCGCCTCCAAGGCGCAATTGCGCGCAAGCTTTTATCGCTGGGCGCTGTTTTGCGTGCCGCTCATTGTGCTGCTCGGCTTTCTGGGCGGCAAGATGGGCAGCCCCGACACGCTGTGGTTTCAGGGCCTGACAAAGCCCGCGATTTTTCCGCCTCCCGCCGCCTTCGGCATCGTCTGGTCGGTTCTTTACGTGATGATCGGTTTTTCGGTCGCGCTGGTGGTCAGCTCTTGGGGTGCCTATGGCCGGCGGATAGCCGTGGTGCTGTTTTGCATCCACTTCGCCTTCAACCTGGCGTGGACGGCGGTGTTTTTCGGCATGCAAAACATGCAAGGAGGACTGATTGTCCTTGGCCTTGCCGTCGTCACCTTGTTGCCGGTGCTGTGGGCGTTTTTCAGCGTGCGAAAGCTCGCCGCCTATCTGCTTATTCCCTATTTCGCGTGGGCGTGCTTTGCGACCGCGCTCAATTATCAGTTTATTGCGGAGAACCCCGATGGCGGCGCGCGCGAGGAAAGCGGCGCAGCGGTGGAGGTGAAGCTTTAAAGCCTGTGTTCGCCCATCCGGGCGAACTCCTCGGTGCTGTTCCCTACGCCGAATCTTCGGCTTCGGGGCACCTGCGGGCGGCCCTTGGCCTTGCGGCTTGCTGTCGCAAACCGTTTCCAGCGTTGACCTCCCTTATCTGTGCCATTTCGAAATCTATGATTTCGCAAGCACGACCGTCCGCCCGCTGGTGCCCCGCAGGCCCAGATGGGCCGAAGGGAACAGCACCGAGGACGCAGCCCCGGATGGGGCTGCATGACGAGAAGACTCTTCTAGACAAACCCGCTCCCATTCCCCATTTCGCACCCATGCAAAGCGAAAACCCACTGATCGCCGATATCGTCAAAATGGCTAACAGCGCCGCTGGCACCATGGCCGGCATGACGCGCGAGGCCCGCGAAAGCGCGCGCGAACGCATGCGCGAAGCGATGGGCGGCATGGACTTTGTCAGCCGCGAAGAATTCGACACGGTCAAGGCCATGGCGCAAAAAGCGCGCGAACAGGCCGACGCGCTCGAAGCGAAAGTCGCGGAGCTCGAAGCCAAGCTCAAGTAGGCTATTGCCGCCGCGCGCTGATCGGGTGAGGCAATGACCCTCTCGATAGCTGACGACACACCCGCCATTCTGATCGCCAGCCGTCCGCATGCCGAGACGGCGGCCATCGCACGCCTGCTTACGCACGAGCACGGCCTGGTCGCGGGCTATGTCGCCGGGGGGAGGGGGCGACAGCTGCGCCCGGTGATGATCCCGGGCAATCTGGTCGCGCTGGAATTGCGCGCCCGCAGCGCCAGCCAGCTGCCTTTTGCGCGCATCGAACTGGTCGAGAGCCGCGGGCCCTGGCTGTCCGAACCGCTGCCCGCCGCCGCGATCCAATGGGCGTGCGCGCTCACCGCGAGCGTCCTGCCCGAACGCAACCCTTACCCCGCTCTCTATGAGGCGTTGAAGGCGCTGCTTGATGCGATCTGCACCGCGCCCTCGGCGCGCGGCTGGCTGGCGGCGATGAACCTGTACGAAGCGATGCTGATGCGCGAGCTGGGCTATGGCGGGGGCAAGCCGGATGCGGGCGCGCCGTTCGAAGACCAGTTCCAGACCTTCCGAAAGCTGCACGGCCCACTCGCTCGCTATCTGCTTGCCGACGCGCGCACCGATGTTATGGCGGCGCGCGTTTCCCTTGGCGAACGGCTTGCCAAGATGCTGACTTGAGGAAAAACTCCATGGAAATTGCGGTTCTGTCCGGTGACGGCATTGGTCCTGAAGTGACGGCTGAGGCGGTCGGCGTGCTTGAGGCTTTGGGGCTGGAGGGCATGGAGCTGAGCCATGCGGATGTCGGCGGTATCGCGTATAAGAACCACGGCCACCCGCTGCCGGCTGAAACGCTGGAGACCGCGCGCGCGGCGGATGCGATCCTGTTTGGCGCGGTGGGCGATCCTTCGTGTGACGATCTGGAGCGGCATCTGCGCCCCGAACAGGCCATTCTGGGCCTGCGCAAGGAGCTGGCGCTGTTCGCAAACCTGCGCCCGGCCAAGGTTTTTCCCGGTCTCGAGCATCTTTCCCCGCTTAAGCACGAGGTGGCGAGCGATCTCGATATCCTGATCGTGCGAGAGTTGAACGGTGATGTGTATTTTGGCGAGAAAGCCATTGGCCACACCCCCGAAGGCGCGCGCGAAGGGTGGGACCGCATGTCCTATTCCGAACCCGAAGTGCGCCGGATCGGCGAGGTCGCCTATCGCGCGGCTCGGCAGGCTGGGGTCGGCCTCACCAGCGTCGACAAGGCCAATGTGCTGGAAACTTCGCAAGTCTGGCGAGACACCATCATCGCGCAGAACGCCGAATATTCCGATGTCGCTCTCAGCCATATGTATGTCGACAACGCCGCGATGCAGATCATCTCTCACCCCGCCCAGTTCAAGGTGATGGTCACCGGCAATCTGTTCGGCGATATCCTGTCCGACCTCGCCAGCGCGGCGGTCGGCTCCATCGGCCTTTTGCCCAGCGCCTCCTTGGGCGCGCGCCAGACCGCGCACGGCACCTATGGCCTCTACGAACCGATCCACGGCTCCGCGCCCGATATTGCGGGCGAGGGCAAGGCCAACCCGATGGCGACGATCCTGTCCGCCGCGATGATGCTGCGCCACTCCTTTGGCCTCGAAGCCGAAGCGACCCGCGTCGAAGCGGCGGTGGAAAAGGCGCTGTCCGACGGCATCCACGGCGGCGATCTGGGCGGAACGCACGGCTGCGCCGCGATTGGCGAAGCGGTCCGCGAACGGTTGTAGGCTGGGGCGTTTGGCGGCTTATAACTCATTTGCGGACCCAAGCATAAGCTGGCAAATCATCACGAATGGCAGACGAACTTGCAAAGGCGATCACGAAGCTAGCCAATCCAGTTTTGAAGCAGGACGGTTTCCAAAGACTTCAAAGGCGTAAGTTCATCCGCAGTAATGGGCGCATTGTTCAACGCTTAGACTTTCAGGTGACCAGTTGGGGTGGACGAGACTTTTGCGTCAACGTGTCCGCCAACCTGATAGCGTCAAATGAGTTCGTAACTCTCCAGCCCGGTTTCCGTCTTTCCGATTATGACGGCAGGGACGCTTGGTTGCCTTCTAAAACAATGGATGACGCGGAGGCCTCCGTGAAATTCGTTACCGGCCTTATTCAAGAGCAGGCTTTCCCATTCCTTGCGAGAACCAATTCTGTCGAGGGCTTCTCTGATGTTTTGGGTCAGGAAGACTGGGCTTCAAGTCACCATTTAAAGTTCCAACAAGGCGTCGCTGCGGCCCTTTTGGGCGATGCGAATGGGGCAAAGATAAAGCTTAGGGATGCGATACGACTTTATGAAGCGGACGGAAGGGACTGGTTTTTCGCAAAGATCGATAAAGCCACGAAACTGTGTGAGGCGCTGGACGCGGGATGCCACGCCCAACTTTTGAACGAATGGGAACAAGAGAACTCGGAAAGCCATGGGGTCGTCTGAGTCTGCCTCCCGCCCAAATTTCAGCCACCTCACCGCCACCCGTTCAGCCAAGTCCACTTGGCAAAGCTCATCGGCCCTTCGAGCGGCGCGGCGGTCAGGATGGGGTAGAACACCGCGAACATTCCCACGCTCGCCAACAGCACGGCGGTGCTTATCCAGCGGTATTTTTCGCTCTGGCGCAGGTCGCCGAGCGCGAAGGCTAGCGCCGCCAGCAGGAACACGCTGGGGATCGTGTAATGATAATAGAACTGCACCGGCTTGGGCGCGATCAGCCAGAAGCCCAGCGCCACGCCATAGCCCACCGCCACCGCCACGCGCGGCCAGTTCATGCGGTACAGCCCCGCAATCAAGCACCACACCAGTGCGGGCAGGCCCAGCCACATCGTCACCGGATTGCCGATCAGCAGCACGCCGCGCTGCGCGTTGTCGGTGAATTCGTACAGATACCAGATGCCGCGCGTGTTGGTGACCCATTGCGGCCACGTGCTCTGATAGGTGTGCGGCATCAGCACCTGGCCTTGCAGCTCAAGGATGCGGGCGTGCAGGCCGATCAATCCTTCGGTGACGAGCGGTGAGGGGCGCAGCGGCTCTCCGAGCCAATAGCCGGGCGCAAACGTCACAGCGTAGACCGCCAGCGGAACCACGCCCAGCCACACAAACGCTTCGGCCAGACTGATGCCGGGCACCGGCACGCCGCGCCGACTGAAGATCAGGCGGCGGCGCCCGGCGGCAAGGCGCGCGGCGAAAAAGGTGAGGCCCGGCGCCATCGCCATAGGCACCGCGTTCCACTTTGACGCCATGGCGAGGCCCAGCGCGACGCCCGTTGCCGCCAGACGCCGGCGGCCCGTCTCCGGCTCGCGGATGGCAGCGGCGAATTGCCACGCGGCGAGCGCCAGAAACGCAACCATGAAGATATCAAGCATCGCGATGCGCGCGTGAACAAACAGCGCAAACCCGCTCGCCAGTAGCACGCCAAAGGCAATCGTAGCGTAGCGTTCGTGCGCGGTGTGCCACAGCGCCCGCATGCTCGCGCTCAGCGCCAGCGTGCCAGCGATCAAGGACATGATCCGCCAGCCCAGCGGATTGTCGCCAAACAGAGTGATCCCCAGCGCAATCAGTTCCTTACCCAGCAGCGGGTGTTCCTGATTGAGATATTGCGCGCCGGTAAATTCGCCGATTTTCAGAAATTCCCGCGCGGCGGGGAGGTAATGCACTTCGTCGAAATAGGGTGTCGATGGAATGGTCAGCCGCACCGCTGCGAGCGCGGCAAAGACCAGTGGAATGATCAGGCACCACAGCCACGGATCGCTCTCGTCCGGCGGAGGGCCAAGCGGTTCAGGATCGATGGCGGACAGGGGAGCGACGGCGTCGGACATGCAGCCCTGCGCTTAGAAAGGCGCGCAGGGCCGGGCAAGGGGCATTATGCCGTTGCGGTGAGGTCCAATTCGCTTTGCTGCGCCGTTTGCTTAGGGCCGCTTGCTTAGGCCTCCGCGCTGTGCGCCCGCTCAAGCCAAAACAATCGCGCGCACATCGCGAGCAGGCCGATACTGGCGGTCGCCACCACAAAAAGCGTCCAAAGCCCGATATTCATCCCCTGTTTGCGGGCGCGCGGCATGATCAGGAACAGCGCGATCCCCACCGCGAACAATAAATCCCACCAGACCTGCACACCCCACAGATTGCTTGTGTGGTTTTCCCAAATCGGCATGACGCCTTCGATTGCGATCGTGACGGCCGTGAAGGCGGCAAAGCCAGCGGACAGCATGGCCGCGGCGGTGAAGTTGCCGGTCGCGCCTCGTGCGGAAAGGATGATCCCGACGGCGATGAGAATGGCGAACAATCCACCAAGGAACAGGGCGATGAAGGGCGTCATGAGTGCGAATCCTCTCAATAATGTAGCGTCTGCTACATTAACTTGTAACGTGATGTAGCGTCCGCTACAAGGGCTCCGTGTCCACACGTCGGAAAAAGCCCGCCATGTCGCGCGAAACGCTGTTGCCTGCGCTGGCTGCGCATGTGCTTGAACACGGGCTTGGGTCCGCGAGCTTGCGCCCGCTCGCCAAAGCAGCCCAGACTTCGGACCGCATGCTGATCTACCATTTTGGCAATAAAGAGCGGCTGATCGCTGATGTGCTCGGCCATATTGCAGCGACCTACGCGGCGGCGCTCGATGCAGGCATCGGCGATACGCGCGCCGCGACCCGCTCGCAATGCGCGAGCCGGATTCTGGCGCAAACGCGCGAGCCGACGATGCAGCCGTTTCTCATCTTGTGGTGGGAAATTGTCGCGGGTTCGGCGCGCAACGCTCCCGGTTACCGCGAAGCCGCTGAGGCGGTGATGAGCCGCCTGCTTGAATGGCTGGAGACGCAAATGCCCGAGGATGATCCCGACCCGCACGCCGGCGCGCGCTATCTGCTGACGCTTATCGAAGGCGCGCAGATGCTGAGCGCAGTCGGCCACGCGCGCACCGCACGAGAGGGTCTGGCGGAGGGGCTGAAAGCGTAATCGCTCGCCGCGAGCGGCCTTGCGGGCGATCCCCCGGCAGACTAAGCGGCCTCCACGATGAAAAAGACCACCGGAATGGACCGCTCAGCCACGTCGAAGTGGCGCCCCGCAACCCGCGCCATTCGTGCCGGGACCATGCGTTCCGAGCATGGCGAGACCTCCGAAGCGCTGTATCTCACCTCGGGCTATACCTATGAGGACGCGCAGACCGTGGCCGATCGGTTCGCGGGTGAGGCGCAGGGCATGACCTATTCGCGCCTTCAGAACCCGACGGTCGCGATGCTGGAAGAGCGGATCGCGATGATGGAGGGGGCTGAGGCGTGCCGGGCGCAATCGAGCGGCATGGCGGCGATGACGGCGGCGCTCTTGTGCCAGCTATCCGCCGGAGACCACTGTGTCGCGGCGCGCGCCGCGTTCGGCTCGTGCCGCTGGCTGGTTGATCAATTGCTGCCGCGCTTTGGCATCGAAACCACGGTCATCGACAGCGCAGATAACGCCGCGTGGGAAGCGGCGATCCAGTCCAACACCAAGGTGTTCTTCTTTGAAACGCCCGCCAACCCGACGCTCGACATCGTGGATCTGGAATTCGTGTGCGGGCTCGCCCGCGCGCACGGGATCATCACGGTGGTCGACAACGCGTTTGCCGGGCCGACGCTCCAGCGCCCGATGGAATTTGGCGCCGACGTGATCGCCTACAGCGCGACCAAGATCATGGATGGGCAGGGCCGCGTGCTCGCCGGTGCGATTTGCGGGAGCGAGGAATGGGTCACCGAAGTGCTCATGCCTTTCCAGCGCAACACCGGGCCGATCCTGTCCGCCTTTAACGCGTGGGTCGTGATGAAGGGGCTGGAGACGCTGCCTCTGCGCGCCAAGCAGCAAAGCGCCAACGCCACCGCGCTCGGCCAATTTCTGGAGCCGCGCGTGCAAAAGGCGGGCGGGCGCATGCTCCACCCCGGCCTCGCCAGCCATCCGCGCCACGAGATGGCGGTCAAGCAGATGGACGAGACCGGACCGATCTTCGCCTTTGACGTGGGCCGGCAAGAGACCGCCTTCGCGATCCTCGACGCGCTGCACTTGATCGATATCTCCAACAATATCGGCGATGCCAAAAGCCTGATGTGCCACCCCGCCTCCAGCACCCACGCGGTGATGGGCGAGGAAGCGCGCGCCGAGATGGGCGTGACAAACGGCTTGCTGCGCATCAACGTGGGGCTGGAGGATATTCAGGATCTGATCGAGGATATGGACCAGGCCTTGGCGGTGGCGGGGGTTTAGCACCACCAGCCATGTCGCGAACGATGCGAATGGCCGGTGATGGTTGTTTAGAGTCGGGGCAAAAGGGTCAGCCGCCCTCGTCCTCGCGGCGATCCATGTAGTCGATCATCTGGTTATACGCGTCTTCGATCATGGCGATCCGCGCGTCTCTGCGCTCAACCCATTGCGCGGCATTTTCTTCGAGGCTCGCTCGTAATTCGGCCTTTTTCGGATTCGGTCGCAAGTCCCGGTTGTCCAAAGCGTCCAGCTTGTCCTCGATGTCGGTGAGACGACGGCGAATGAAGGAAAGTTCCTCTGTGCGCCACCGGCCAAGCGCCTTGTAAATCAAACCGCGCACTTGCTCTTGCGAAAGGGTTTCGTGGGACATTGGTCGCTCCTGGAAATGGGGTTCAAACACAAACAGCGAGGGCGCGGAATCGACTGTTCGATTCCGCGCCCTCGCTGTGTTGGATGACTAATACACGTTCCCCGCCGCTTGTCAAATCGAGTGGAGACGGAACAGAGCCCGCGATACCGAGAGGCTAAAAGTACAGCGAAAGTATGCCTATGTGCTTGCCATGGCCTTTCTGCCCTACCTCTTCGGCTTCGTCGCGCTGCTGGTCGCGGGCTTTTGGTTGCGCGGATATTGGGGGCGGCGACGGCGCGCGCGTATTCTGGCGACTTCGCTCAGCCCGGAACAACGCATGGCGCTTGATCGGCTGGTGCCGCTTGTCAACCGGATGCCTGCCCACTTGCAGGCGAAGCTGGAGGGCAAGATCAACCTCTTCCTCGATCAGATCACCGTGCGCGGGCAGAACGGGCTTGAGGTGAGCGAGGCGATGCGGCTCTCCATCGCTGCGCAGGCGTGCTTGCCCATCGTCAATTCTGATGTCTGGTACGAAACCTTGCGCAACGTGCTGGTCTACCCAAGCGCCTTTTCGACACGGCGGCCCAGCCATGACGGCCAAATCGTGCACGAGCGCGATTACCACATGGCGGGCGAAAGCTGGACGCGCGGGCCGGTCATCCTGTCTTGGGATGACGCCCTTGAAGGAGGGCTCGACCCACACGACGGCTACAACGTGGTGATCCACGAATTCGCGCACCAGCTCGACAGTCTCACCGGACACACCAACGGCGTGCCGATCCTGCGCACGGGGCAGGCGTATAAGGGTTGGGAGAAAGCGATGCTGGAAGCCTATGATCGGCATGTCGAGGCCGTCCAAACGCGCTCTGCAACCTCGATCGACCCCTATGGCGCGACCAACCATCAGGAGTTCCTTGCCGAGGCGGTCGTGACCTTCTTCGAAAAGCCGCGCGACCTGCGCGCGTACGAGCCCGCGCTTTACGAGCAACTTGCACGGCTGCTCGATCTGGATCCGGCAAGTTGGGGGTAAGGGCGCGCCACGCCAAGCCAAACCACGCCGCACGCCACCGCGCCCCGCGCCTAACGCGAAAGGCCGACGCTCTCTGGTCACGAGGGCGCCGGCCTGATGCACATTGGATAAAGGCGCGCGCCACAAAGACGCGTTCCCCTGCCTGGAAACGACAGCACATGCTCTCCTTGGACCCTTAAGCCCTTCGGAACACTGAGCACACCGACGATGGGACGGCATTAGACGGCGATAGGATAACGGGGGTGTACCGATTGAGGGTAACGTCGCGTTTACCGCGTTTTTGTTTGCGCCGGGGGCGGGCCGCAGATAGGGGGCGTGCGCAAGGGCAGTGGGAAACCGGTGCATTTCATTGTGCATTGCAGTATGACGCGCACTCACCCACCTTCACTCCGACCCGGCCGGGCAAGACCCTGTGCCGCCTCTCTCGATTGATTTTCAGGAAATCGCATGTCCCAGGACAGCTCCTTTGCGGCAACATTTCGCCGCGACTGGCTCGCGCAACCGCGCGCTGACATTCTCGCCGGTATCGTGGTCGCGCTGGCTTTGATCCCGGAGGCGATCGGCTTCGCGTTGATCGCGGGTGTCGATCCCAGCGTGGGCCTGTACGCCAGCGTCGCGATTGCGATGGTGATCGCGCTGGTCGGCGGGCGCCCCGGCATGATCAGCGCCGCGACCGCCGCCGTGGCCGTCGTGGTGGTGCCGCTGGTGCGTGAGCACGGCGTCGATTACCTCTTCGCCGCGACCATCCTGATGGGCCTGTTCCAGGGCATCGCGGCGGTTTTGCGGCTCGACCTGCTGATGCAGTTCGTCTCGCGCAGCGTCATCACCGGCTTCGTCAACGCGCTCGCGATCCTCATTTTCATGGCGCAATTGCCGCAATTGCTCCCCGGAAACGAAGGGGTTGGACCGTGGACCTGGGCGCTGGTCGCCGCGGGCCTCGCCATTATCTACCTCTTCCCGCGCCTGACCAAAGCGGTGCCGAGCCCGCTGGTCGCCATCGTTGCGCTGACCGCAGCGGCGGTGTGGTTCGGCCTGCCGGTCAACAACGTCGCGGGTGAGGGCAAGCTGCCCGAAGGTCTGCCGAGCTTCGCGCTGCCCAACGTGCCGCTGACGTTGGAGACGCTGGAAATCATCCTGCCTTATTCGCTGACCATGGCGGCGGTGGGCCTGCTGGAAAGCATGCTGACCGCGCAGATTGTCGACGACATGACCCACACCGAAAGCGACAAGAAACGCGAATGCGCGGGCCAAGGGTTCTCCAACATCGTCGCGGCGTGCTTTGGCGGGATGGGCGGCTGCGCGATGATCGGCCAATCGGTCATCAACGTAGCGAGCGGCGGGCGAGGGCGCCTGTCGACCTTCACCGCGGGCGCGTTTCTGTTGTTCCTTCTCGCCGTGCTGGGCCCCTACGTGGGGCAAGTGCCCATGCCCGCGCTGGTCGCGGTCATGATCATGGTCTCGATCGGCACGTTCAGCTGGAATTCGATCCCCAATCTGCGCCTGCATCCCTGGACGTCTTCGGTGGTGATGATCGCCACCGTGGTGGTGACCGTGTGGACCGCTGACTTAGCGCTTGGCGTGCTGGTGGGCGTGCTGCTATCCGGCATCTTCTTTGCGAACAAAGTGCGCGATCTGTTCACCGTCAGCCGCGTGCGCCGCCCGCATTCGGCGGTTTACCATGTCGAGGGCGAAATCTTCTTCGCCAGCGCGGACAAGTTTCAGCGCATGCTCGGCCCCGAAAGCCAGGAAGACGACCCCGCGCACGACGTCATCATCGACGTGGCAAAGGCGCATTTCTGGGACATCTCCGCCATCGGTGCGCTGGAAAAAGCGGTCGACCGCATGCGCCGCAACGGCCGCCACGTTCGCGTCGTAGGCCTGAACGCGGCGAGCGCGGACCTGGTCGACAAATTCGCGCTTGAGGATCGGACGGGCCTCGAGACGGGGCTAGCGCCACATTAGTCTCTCTCATGCAGCCCCATCCGGGGCTGCGTCCTCGCTAGACGTCCTCCGGGGAATCTTCCCCTTCGCACCCGCTGCGGGCGGCCCTTGGCCTTGCGGTTTGCTGTCACAAACCGTTTTTAGCGCTTTAGTTCAGGTGAAGAGCCAAGCCTCCCGGCGCTACGCGGAGAGGTGGAGTGCGATAACGAAATCTACGATTTCGCAAGGCCGACTGGCCGCCCGCAGGTGCCCCGCAGGCCCGGATGGGCCGGAGGGAACAGCACCGAGGAGTTCACCCTGACCGCCGAACACAAAACAAAACATCTACTTTTCAGACTTGCGCCCGTTTCAGCCGCATGCCACGCATACTCTCAACACACATTCGGGAGAGAATTCATGGCCAACCGCGTCGAGCTCATTTTCGATTTCGTCAGTCCCAACGCCTACCTCATCTGGTGGCCGCTGCGCGAGATCGTGCAGCGCACGGGCGCGCAGTTGGATATCACGCCTGTTTTCCTCGGCGGCATGCACAAGCTGACGGGCAACGCCCCGCCGATGATCCGCAACAAGGATGTGAAGGGCAAGGTCGAATACGACGCGCTCGAAATGCGCCGCTTTATCGCCCGGCACGACCTCACAAAGTTCAAGCTGCACCCCAAATTCCCGTTCAATTCGATCGCTTTGCAACGTCTGCTGGTGGCCGCCGAACAGGATGGGCGCGGAGTGCAATTTGTCGAAGCGATGCTGCCCAAGATCTGGGAAGAGGGCGTCGACATCACCGATCCAGAAATGCTTGCGACAACAGTGGCGGATGCGGGCTTTGACGCCGCCGACATGATGGCGCGCATCGCGACCGACGAGGTCAAGCAGACCGTGTTCGCCAACACCGACGACGCGGTCGCGCGCGGCTCCTTCGGCATTCCGACCATGTATGTCGGCGAAAAGGGCGGCGATACGGAAATGTTCTTCGGCAAAGAGCGGCTGGGCCAGATCGAGGAATTGCTGAGCGAGGGGTGAGTGCCTAGCACCATCGCTGTCCGACGCCGCGTTAGCCTCAATTGCCGACGCTGGAGAGATCCACGCGCCGAGTGATTTGATCGCCCTTCACAAGGCCAAGGCCTCGCATGTCAGCGGGGAAGCGGCTGTCGGCGCTGTTGTCACGATTGTCGCCCATGAAGAAGTATTGGTCTGGGCCAAGCGCTAGCGGTCCGAACGTGTCGCCGGGCGTCACCGCGCTATCGAGCACGTCGTAGGTCGCGTCGCTATCGGGAAGCCTCTCGCGAAAGCGGCGCACCTCTACCTCGCGCCCGGCGGCTTCGTCGGTGTAGCGGTGCAAACCCACATCGCGCTGGTCGATCCGCTCGCCATTCAGCACAATCACACCGTCTGTCACCGCGACGGTGTCGCCGGGGAGGGCGATCAAGCGCGTCACATAGTCTTCTTTGGACAGAGGATGGGTGACGATCAGGATATCGCCCCGACGCACCTCGCCCGGCGACACCTTGTCAGCCATCATCGTCTCCCCGGTGGCCAAGGTCGGCTCCATCACGGTCGAAGCGGAGTAGAACGCGCGTGAGGGTAGCAATTCGATCAGGTCGCTCACCGCGTCACATCCGGACATGAGGATGCAAAACGGAGCAAGAGCCAGCGGCCAGACAGCGGATCGCCTCTGTGAAGGGTGAAGAGCTCGCAACATAAGCAAGCGTTTAATCGAAGACGGCTGCGCTCAAAAGCTCTATTAAGTGCGCGTGGTCGCGCGGCCATCAAGCGTTTTGTGGCGGAATCTACGCATCAGCGGGAAACCTCGGCGAAAACTCGCGTTGGTGTCTTGTCGCTCGTCCGATTATCGCTACTTTGAAAGACGATATGAAAGAACTGTTCCAACACGCCGCTGTCACCGAAGGGGTCACCGTTCGGGTGGCTGTCAACTTCCTGCCGGAGCAATCGCACCCGGAAGCGGGCAAGTGGTTCTGGGTCTATCATATCCGTATCGAGAACGGCTCGCACGAGCCGCTGCAATTGAAGACGCGGCATTGGCGGATCACCGATGCGCGCGGCATGGTCAACCATGTCGATGGCGAAGGGGTGGTGGGCGAACAGCCGACGCTCGCTCCCAATGAGAGCCACGATTACGTCTCGGGCTGCCCGCTGACGACGGCGCACGGATCGATGGAAGGGTTCTATACCTTCATCCGCAGCGACGGCACACCGGTCGAAGTGCGCATCCCGTTCTTCCCGCTCGCCGCGCCGGAAACCGCTGAACGCTCGTAAGCCGGGGGCTTCACGGTCGGACGCTAAAGCCCTGCTTTGCGGCCTAAAACCATGCGCTGACTTGCCCGCGCGCTGAGCCGCGCCTAAGCGGGCTTTCGTGAAAAGAACGCACCTGCCTTTGAACGCGCTGCGAGTCTATGACGCGGCCGCGCGCCATCTTTCCTTTACGCGCGCCGCGGACGAGCTGGCGGTGACCCCGGCGGCGGTGGGCCAACAGATCCGCGCGCTCGAAGATCACCTCGGCGTCGTGCTGTTTCGCCGCACTTCGAAAGGCCTGGAACTGACGCCCGAAGGCACCGCTGGGCTCGACGCGCTGCGCGAGGGATTTCTAAGGTTCGAGGAAAGCGTCGATGCGATGCAGGCCGGGCAAGCCTCGGACCGCTACACCATCGCGGCCCCGCGCGAATTTTACGCGGTCTGGCTGGCCCCGCGCATTGCGCCGTTTCAGGCCAAGACCCCCGGCGTCCAATATATTCTCGCGCCCGATGAAGGCTCCGATTTCACCGAAGCGAACCTCGACCTTGCGATCCGCTTTATCGCGGGGCCGGGCGAGTTGGAAGGCGTGCAATTGGCGCCCGCGCTCAAGGTGGCCGTTGCCGCCCCGAACGCGCGCGATGCGTGGATCGACTGGCCCGAGGCCGGCCTGCCCGAGGACGTGCAGGCCTGCATCAAGGCATCAAGCGCGGGTCAGGCGATGTCGTCGGCGCTCGCCGGGATGGGCCGCACCATGCTGCCCATGGCGCTGGTTGAGCGGGCCATCGAAGACGGCGATCTTATCGCCCTCGACGAACCGGTCGAAAGCAAGCGCGCCTATTGGCTGGTCGCCCCGCTGCCGCAATGGCGCAGCAAGAAGGTGAAGGCGCTGGTCGCGCATTTAACCTCTTAGCCGGCCATCCGGGCGATCGCTTCACGGCCTCCCACCACTTTGCCTTTGCGCTTTTCCCCCCGCGCCCTAACGTAGGGTAGCCGCGCATCGCGGCGCGCTTGGGGGCGCATGTCTGGATCGCTTGGGGGGCGAATGACCATTCACGAATTGCAGCGGGCCGCGGGGCCCGGCTTGATCTTTGCCGGGTCGGCGATCGGCGTGTCGCATCTGGTCCAATCCACGCGCGCGGGCGCGATCTTCGGGCTCGCGCTGGTTGGCGTGATTGTGCTCATCAACGCGCTGAAATACCCCGCTTTTCGATTTGGCGTCGATTACGCCCACTCAACCGGCAAGACGTTGATCGGGGGGTATCGCGAGCTTTCGCCCTGGTTGGTCGTGCTTCAGGGCATTGTCTCGCTGCTGATCATGCCGATTGGCGGGGCGGCGGTGACGGCGACCACGGCGGCGATCCTGGCGGCGGTGACGGGCACGGACCTTCCTCTGGTGGTTCTCGTGTTGCTGATTTTGGGAGCGACGTTGTTCGTGCTGCTCGTCGGCGGGTATCGCTGGCTGGAGAAATTGAGCGCGGCGCTCGTTCTCTTTTTGACGCTGGCGACGATCCTCGCCGCCGCTTTGGCGCTGCCAAGAGTGCAATGGGCGAGCGCGGTTAGCGTCGATTGGGCGTTCGATCCGATGGCTTTGCTGTTCGTGATCGCTTTGGCCGGGTTCATGCCAACCGCTATCAGCCAATCGGTCGATGTGTCCTTATGGACCCTTCAATCGCAAAAGAGCGATGCGCCGGGCGAGCGCGTCTCGCTTCAGACCGCGCGCAAAGGCTTTCTGGGCGCGTATCTTCTGACTGGTTTTCTGGCGATCTGTTTCTGCATCATGGGCGCCGGGATCATGCACGCTGACGGGCTGGCGCCTGAAAGCGGCGCGGCGCAGCTCGCGGCGCAGATCATCGCGCTTTACGCGCAAACGCTGGGGCCGGGCGCGGCCTTCTTTGTCGGGATCGCGGCTTTGTGCGTTATGGCGACCACGGTGGCGGCGGCGTTCGACGGCGCGGCGCGCGGATTGGGCGCGATCTATCAGGAATATCGCGGAGATGTGGGCGGCACCGCCAGCCGGACGACTTATGCGTTCTTTCTGATCCTGATGGCGATTTTAAGCACGGCCTTCCTGGCTCTGTTTTTGGAGAGCTTCACCGACTTTATCGATCTGGTGACGTCGATCTTCTTCGTTTTGACGCCGACGACCGCGCTGCTCAACCATCTGGTGGTGACGCGCTGCGATATGGACGAGGAGGACCGCCCGAGCGCGCGCATGAAAGCGCTGAGCCTGTGCGGGATCGTCGTGATGTCGGCGATGACGGTGGTGTTTTTCGTGCTGAAGGCGAATGCATAGGGTCTCGCGATGGTTGACGTCCCCACCCTGATCACGCCGCGCTTTGTCATGCGGCCCTTGGAGCGCGGCGATGCGGCGGCGTTGTTCCCGACCCTGTCGGACGAGGAGCAATGCCGCTATCTCAGCCGTAAGAAATTCGCCTCCGAAGAAGAGCTGTGGGGCTGGCTGGCGGAGCCGGGCTGGCCGGGCCTGACCTGGATTGCGGTGGGCGCTGATGGCGCGGTGGCGGCGCGGGTCTGCGCGGTGCCGCGCGTGCCGCAAGACGCCTCGGGCGATGTCTTTGAAATTGGCTATATCGTGGCCATGAACCGCCAGGGCGAAGGGGTCGCCACAGAATGCGCCCGCGCGTTGATCGGGCATCTGTTCAAGGAAGGCGCGCGCAAACTCACCGCCGAGGTCGATGTGCGCAACGCGGCCTCGATCGCCTTGCTCGAGAGGCTGGGCTTCACCCGCGAGGCGCTTTTGCGCGAGCATGACAGCACCCATATCGGGTTGTGCGATATCTATTGGTACGGCCTGCTGGCGCGGGGGTGGGAGCAAGCCCCGAGCCCTTCCTAATCTGATCACTTCTTCGCAAACACGCACAATTTGTTGCCCTCAGGATCGCGCGCGTAGGCGACGTAGTGCGTGCCCTCGCGGATGCCGGGGAGCCCTTCATCCGATCCGCCATGCGCCATAGCGGCGGCGTGGAAGGCGTCGACCTTATCGTGCGCGTCGGTTTCAAACGCCAACATCGGGCCGTTGCCGGGCTGCGCGGCGCGTTTGTCATAGGGAGGGGTGAGCGCGACCTTGGGCCGCTCGCCCGCGCGGCCATAGACCGTCCATGTCGGCGTGGTGCTCTCGCGCGCGCCGTCAATCGCGCCGAACACCGCGTCATAAAAGCGGATCGAGCGGTCCATATCGTTGGTGCCCAGGGTGGAATACGCGATCATGCAAAGCCTTTTCTTAGCGCGCCCCGATATGGACGCGCCGCGCGGCGGTGTCACGCGTCGGGAAACACCAGCATGCCATCATCGCCCAGCGTGGGCAGGCCGGTCCCGTTCTCGGCGTTGCATTCGCGCACCTGCCGGTTCCATTCATCGACCAGTTCGCGCTTCAGCTTCATGATCGTCGCGTCGATCTTGTCCCTCACCCGCTTGACCTCGTCCGGATGGTTCTCCGCCGCGATCCGGTCCGCCTCGGCGGCGCGCGCGGCCTTTTCGTAGAGCGGATGGCCCGGCCCGATATGCGCGGAAGGGGCGTAGCGATCCGCCAGCCGCGTCTTGAGGAAGAACATCACCAGCGCCTCGTTATGCGTGCGCTCGGTCGCGATGATCTCGCCGTTCCGGATAATATGCCGCTCCGAACCTTCGATGGCGCGGGCGAGCGCGGTGTCTTCGAGCCGCTCCACCCCCATCTGCACCGCCCGGTCCCACGCCTTGGCAAAGCCTTGCGCGCCGGGCCGATGGCGCAGCTTGTAGAGCGCCTCCATCGAGCGCCCGATATGCCGCGCGGCGCTGGTGACGATCCCGGTGGCGGCCAGATGCGCGACAAATTCGCGCTGCAAATCGGGCGTGATCGAGTTCGCGCGCGGCGCTGTATGGAGGTACGGCTCAAAGGCGAGCAGCGGATCCTCGGGCGAGGGCGGCTCGTGTTCAAAGGCGACGCGGCTGGTGGCCTGGCGAGCGATCCGCCGCTTGTTGACGACGTCCCCCTGCGCGCGAGACACGCGGGCAGGGACAGGGTCTGGCGTACCAGAGCAAGGGTCCTCGGCGGACGAAGACAAAGACTCATTGCGGGCGGAGCGGGGAGGGGTGTGGGTCATAGCCCGACGGCATTGTGCAGATTATGCGCGAGTAGGAAAATGGTTTTTCTGAGAGCGTGCCTTCATCGCGTCATTGCGAGGAGCCGAAGGCGCCGCGGCAATCCACGGACGGACCTCTCACCAAGCGGAGACGGCAGATCATGGATCGCCACAGCTTCGCCTCGCGATGACGACGAGTGGAGAGGTTTTGAGTTTTTGTTTTACGCTCGCCCATCCGGGCGAGCATCCTCGCTAGACGTCCTCTGGCGAATCTTCGCCTGCGGACCCGCTGCGGGCGGACCTTGGCCTTGCGGTTTGCTGTCGCAAACCGTTTCTAGCGCTTGCCCTGCTAAGGAAGCGCCAAGCGTCTGGGCGCCATGCGGAGAGGTTGAGCGCAATAACGAAATCTACGATTTCGCGTGGCTAAGTTCGCAAGGGGCTAAGCGGGCGTCATTCGCCAAATCTGCGTAATGTCCTTTTGGAATTGGAACATTGCCGCAATTCATTAGCAGCGCTGAGATCGCTCCGCAGAACCTCATGGGCGTTCTTAAGGAAGATCCTTCTACCGAACAGAAAGTTCGCAGTTCTGTCTGTTGACACTCTCTAGGACTCAGTAGCGATTCGGGTCGCCATACTTTGAAGACAGGACACCCTCGGCTTTTCGTTTCCGCTCCTTTAACCAGTCGCGGACCATTTTCATGATAAGCCCTGTCTCGACGACGCCCCAGGCGAGCACGGCTGCCTCGACCCAATGACTGAATAGCCAAAAACCGATGTCGTTCAAAAGCATAGCGTGAATATCGATTGAAACGTAATACCAGCTGTAGTATGAATCTAGTACAGCATCTTGAAGTGTCTCAGGCACTCCGTTGGGAAGATCCGCGTTCATCACGGCTTGCCCAGAAATTGCGAAGTTGTAAGAGTTGAAAAGAATAGCGCTCGCCCACCGGGCGAACGAAAAGATCGGCGGCGGATGATAAAATGGCATTTTGTGCCTCCAGTTCCTGCACGGGGTTGGAATTTGTTGCCGTAGGGATGTGGAGCGCGTTGCCGCGCGCTCCCATCCCGACATTCTTAATATTTACTGGCGTTAGATCGTTCTTCCGATAGCATTCTCCTAAAAAAATGCCGCGCACTCTAAGTGAGTGTGCGGCACCGTTAGTCGTGTTACTGTCTGGCGCGAGATTAGGTCGCGCGAGATAATCAATATACGCGGTGCCAATTGTCCGGGGGGTTTGAAGCGTAAGCACGCTGCCAAAGCGACCTGTTGTCCTGTGGCATCGCTGAATCGTGGCCTTTGGCTCGAATAGCTTGTGCTTGGATCATCTTCTTAGCCCCTGCTTGTCTCTCGTCTATCCTGATACTCGAATGGGCGCCAATTGACAACTGCGAAAATGGGCCTATCGGGACAAAAAATTCAGCGAAACTACTGATATCAATACGTATTTTTGGATGGCCTTACGTGAACGTAAATGCCCTTACCGAGTGTACGGTAGATGCTCGTAACTCTACTGTTGATCAAATAAGGTTACGGTACTTGACTAAGGTTATTCACCTGTCATGAATCGAATAAAGGCTGCGTCACGGGAAACTGACCCAAAGCAGTAAAGAATTTGGTCAGGGGGTACTGTGGCAACAACGCGGAAAGTTCAAAAGGTCGTGGTCGACGGCTTTGACGTTGCACGCGAAAAGCTCAGGCAGCTAACCACTATCGGGCGCGAGTTACCCGGCTTAGACCAGATCATGTCGCAGCAGACTATTGATGAGATGACTGGCAAGCGTTTGATCAAGGGTGCCATTAAGCCGTCTGTCGACTTTAGCCAACAGAAGCAAAAGGCGTTGATCTGGTACCTGTCAGGTCAGCCTCGGCACTCGTTGTATGATCAGATTCGAGGTAATGCCCGATTCTTGGCGAAGGAAGCTCCGGCCCTGCTTGAAGGATACGAAGGGACATTCTGGTCATTTCGATTTTTTCAGAGAAAGCCCAACGTTCCGATTGAGCTTACTTGGGGCAAGGTCGTCATCAGTAACGATGATGTGTCAGATAATCCGGTCTTCGAGCATTGGTCAGAAGATTATCTGAAAAAGGAGGGCGAAAAGGCGAGGGCCGAGAATATCGGTCTGGTGTTCAAGGCAAATAGCCTTTTGTTCTTTCCGGGGGTGCGTGACAATGTCCTCCGACTAGCAGTCGCCAAAACCTATCAGAAGGGTGGTAAGCGTGAGGGCTTCTTAAGCGGCGCTCTTGTCTCTGTACGCAATGACGGCAGCGATCCGTTCGGTGCACGGTTCATTATGGTCCACGAAGATAACGACGCGCTCACCAAAAAACTCAAGGGGCCGACCGGTAGCGACGTTCTGAAACAGCTAATTCGCGTCGAGGATGAACACTGGGCACAGTTTTTTTCTGCCTGACGCGCTCACTAACGAAACCTGCAACACGCTTGACCCCACCCCCCATTTCCCCTAACGGCCCGTCTATCAGAGGACGCCCCGCGCCAAACACGCCCGTGGCATCCTCAAACAATAGAGCTGAACATTGCCGGTTCGTCCCGCAGGTCTTGCTCGCTCCTCGCTCCAAGTGGGGAACGCGGTAAGGCCTTTTCTATTGGGCTCTCGCAAGAGAGTGTGGGGTGGCCGTCAGAGTAACCCGGTGGCCGGGGACCATCATGGTCTGAGACCATAATGGTCTGGGTCGATTATCTGGGTGGAGCGTTTCAGTTTGTGCGATGAATGGCCGCTGTCGCGGGCGTTTTCTTCTCGCTGGGTTCCCGCCACCAAATCATTTGGCGCGGGAATGACGGGGAAGGGCACAAGCTCACTCACTCCATCCTCATGGTCGTCCCGCAAGTCGCCGCCGAACAAACGGTGAAGAGTATTTATGCCGACGATTAACCAGCTGGTCCGCAAGGGCCGCACTCCGCAGAAGGCCAAGAGCAAGGTCCCTGCGATGGAGCAGAACCCGCAGAAGCGCGGTGTCTGCACGCGCGTCTACACGACGACGCCGAAGAAGCCGAACT
>JBCCCM010000027.1:0-50626 GCA_039033515.1 Pseudomonadota bacterium | reverse complement strand
GGATAGTCCCCATTTCGCGGCCTATTGGCTTTCGGTGATATGAATGGAGGCCCTGCAACCCGCGCCGGGCTGCGACTGGATATCCAGACGAAAGTGGGACGCGGCGCAGATGTCCTGAACGATGGAAAGGCCTAACCCCTCGCCTTCGGACGTGTCGCCTTTGCCGCCGCGTTGTAGCGCGTGATGGAGCGCCGCTTCGCTCATCCCCGGGCCATTATCGCGCACCTCGATCACCGCGCCGTCCGACCGCCAGCGCGCCGCGATCAACACCCGCAATTTGCCCGACCCGCTGCGACCATGCTCCAAAGCGTTAGCGACGAGATTGGACACCGCGCGCATTAGCGCAACCGGGTCCGCCTCTATTTGGAGCTCGCTTGGCCGCAGGCGCAGGTCCACTCCAGCCTCCTGCGCTTTTTGCGCAAAGACATGGTGGACGTTGCGCAGCACAACATTGGCCACGAAGAGCTCGCGCTTTCGTTCGCCATTGCTCGCATGGGATGAAGCGGAAGTGGTCTGATCGCCCGCCACTCCGGCCAGATAATCAAGCGCCGCATCAATGTGACCCGATTGCTCGTCATCCAGACCGCGCAATTTGAAGATCGCCGCGCGCAGGGCCCCAAGCGGCTGACGGATATCATGGCCAAGCTCTGAGAGGCGCTGTCCGCGCGCATCCGCCAAGTCGCGCGCGCTGGAATAATCGCGCTGGCTGGTGAGCAGCCGGCCTGAAAGCGCCAATTTCTCGCGGGTCGCGGCGAGTTCGGCCTGCATCGCGCCGTCGCGTTCGTCACGAAGCGCAATCAGCCTCATCAAAATCACGGTCGCAAAGGCGATGCATTCGGTGAAGAGCGTGAAATGGCCGTAATCGAGCGTGTTGTCCAAATCGAACTGGCCGGGCCAGACATGCGCGACAAAGGCATAGGCGAAGGATGAAAAGACCAGTACGGCCCCGAAAATGTACACACGCGCGCCGACATATCCGCGCCGGATTGCGAATAATCCGGTCGCAACGATAATCACGGTCGCCAAAGGCGTGATCAGATAGGCGGGCACCATGAACCAGCGCTGCGTGAACAAGACGGGCGTGAGCAAAGCGGCCACGCCCGCGACGCCGGCGTATATTCCGAGAAAACGATCAAGCTTGGGCGCCGCCTTCTTGAGGCCAAACAGCACGCGCGGGAAATGCACCCCTGCCATTCCCATCAGGAGAACGGATGAGAGGTTCATGGGCTCGCTGAGCCAGGGCGCGCCGGGCCAAAGCGCGCGCATCGCGTAGCTATCGGCCACCGCGACATAGAAAATGCCCGCCAGAACATAGAGCGCAAAGGCCAGACCGAGCCGCCAGCCAATCACCGGGATCATCAGGAGCGCGAGAAAGATCATCGCCCCTAAAGCCCCGTTCATGGCGAAATCGATCGCCTGTTCGCTCGAATGCACCTCGTTCACCGCATCCGATGTCCCCATCGCAATCTTGAGGAAGGTGGAGGTGGTCGAACGATAGCCGAGCAAGAATTGCGCCGTTTCCCCCGGCGCGATGATCACATCCTTCTGCAAGAACCGGCTGGGTATATCTCGCTTTGAAAACGGATCGCCTTGCCTGTGGGATAGCAGCGCAACCGGCTTTCCATCGATGATCCGATAGAGGTCCAGCTCTTCCATATATTGCCGCTTGATATCGATCCGCCATCTCTGGCGGCTGGCGCTGGCGCTGGCGTTGCGCGCGCTCCAGTGGAGCCAGACGCGGTCGCGTGTCAGTCCGAAAGCAAGATAACGCGTCGTCAGCGGTGCGAAACGGTCAAGCTCTTCCAGAGCTGCGCTCGCACTGAGTTGAGCGCTGGGATCACGCCATGCCGTGACATACGGGTTAATCGATTGGTAGATCGCCGGATCGTCTTTTAGGACAAGTGGCGGGCGGTCTTGCGCTGTGGTTGGATGCGTAAAAGACGCGGCGAGCGCTATCAAAGCCAATCTCGCCCAGAGCTTTATCGCTTGCCGCACCATCAGCGCGGTCTGCGCCCCGTGAGCCCGAAAGTCGATGGGGGCTGCTCCCCATTCGAAATATCCGCTAAAGCTGCTGGTGCGTATCAAGAAAGCCCTCTTTGAGCGCGTAGGCAAGCAGCTGGGCCACCGATCCCACGCCCAGCTTTGCCATGAGGCTGCCGCGATGCTTCTCAACGGTTTTGATCGAAATGTGCAGCCTATCGGCAATGGCCTGGCTCGTGTTACCAAGTGCGATCAGCGAGAGCACCTCGCGCTCTCGGTGCGTAAGGCTCGGGACGTCGCTGGCCCCTTTCAGGATCTCGCGCACATCGTCGGCAACGAAGCGGTAACCCGCCAGGACGGTTTCGATACAACGCCCAAACTCATCGGTGTCGCTGGTCTTGAGAAGCAAACCATCAACTTCAAGGTCGATCCACTCCGCCAACAAGGTGTGTGAGGTAAAGCCCGTGCATGTCACGACCTTGGTTTCCGGGCACCAACGGCGCACATCCGCGAACACCTCGACCCCGTTAGCCATCGGCATCGCCGCGTCGAGGATCAGCAAATCAGGCGTGTGTCGCCGCACCTCAGCGATGGCTTCGAGCCCGTTTTTGGCGGTGGCGACGACATGGATGTCGCGCATACTCGCCAGCATGTCGGCAAGAGCTTTGCGCATGAACGTGTGATCATCGGCAATGACGGCGGTTGCAGCCAATGGTCCCCCTTCCGCTTTCCCACGCCGACACCCGAGCGCGAGGCTATGCGAAGGCAGCCGTGGAGACAAGGGCGGCCCCTTCAGAGCGAAAACGCGGGGTGGTGGGAAGTCGGCAGGCCGATGCTCTCGTCACCGAGAAGGCGCGCCTAAACCGCGTAAGTGGCGCAGTAGCTCCCCGGAGCCAAAGCCTATTCGGCGGGCTCCGGCGATGCGCCTAGCGGTTCCAACCGTTCTTTTGTTTCCGGGGCAATGCGCAGCGCCGCCGCGATCAGTCCGGCCGCGCAGAGTGCAAGGATGGCGTTCACAAGCCATGATGTCGCGCCTTCATTGGCGGCGTTCATAACGACTGCCACGCCAATAAGAGCGGCGCTCCCTAGCCACCCAAACCGGACCAATCCAAGGGGGCGCTTACTCGTATAGATCGCCGCGAAGCCAGCGGCCCAGAATGCAAGGCAAATAGCCGAGATGGGAACAGCCCAGCCGCTGTTCGCCAAGACAGCGCCCACAGACAGCGCCACCGTCAGCCCGGTCGTCATTCCGCGCCACGCGGCTTCCGTTTTTGGCTTGGGCTGGCCTTGCTGCATCTTGCGTTTGAACCAGATCATCATTCCGGTGCTGGTGATGTAGGTAAGTCCCAAGGCGAGGACGAAATAGAGCAGCTTGATCGGGTAGCCGCCAAACGTCCCATAATGCAGCGGCTGGACCGCGCCGAAGAGACGCGCGCCGACCTCCGAACCCTTGCCACCGAACTTCTCAAGAAACTCGCCTGAATTGCGATAAATGTCGGACGAGCGCGTTGAGAGCACGCCTTCCTCGGCGTAAGCGATGGAGGTGGTCTGCCCGCTATCCTTCGGGTTGTTGGCGACGATGATCGCAATCGTGCGGTCGGCCTGATCCGACTGGCGCAGCATCGTGGCGTAATCGGGCGACGCTGTCATCGCTGGCGCATCGAGTATCGGTTGTGGCCCATTGATGACCGAGACCGCCTTCTCGGTGTCGCCTTCGAACGCCACAAAGGCCAGCGCCGACACGGTAATCCCGGCGACGCCCAAAAACGCGCCGGTGAAAGTCAGCACCAAATGGAATGGCAGGCCCCACACGCTCAACCGGTTGTGCAGATCGGTCCACGCCAGCCGAGCGTTGCGGTCAAGACGAAGCTTGAACGCGTCCTTGAAGATTGTTGGATGCGCGAAGATGCCGGACAGGATCAGCGTGAACATCACCACGCCGACCAAACCCACTAGATAGCGCCCCCAAGGGGCGGGCAAATGCAGCACCGTGTGCAAGTCTTCGATGAAATGCGCGTAGGGCGCGTCAATCGACCCCATGAGCTCGCCCGTATTCGGGTCCACAATCCAGTCATCGGATTGGAGTTCGCTTTCGCGATCCGCGCGTTGGTTCAGCCGAACGGCGGTGTAGGGTTGAAACTCGCCCGGTGCATAGAGAATGACATTGAGGATCTCGTTCCCCGGCTCCAGCCGTGCCTCTGCGTTCTCCATCGCCTTGGCCGCGACTTCGGGTTCAAGGGTTTGGGACGTTGTAATCCCGGGGTTCTCCCAGAGGTGTAGCTCAGGCACGAAGAGGGTGAAAGCGCCCGTTACGCTCACAACGTAAATCAGCGCGGCCAGGCCCAGTCCCAGCACCGAGTGAGAATCGATCATGCGCCGCACGAACGACGTCTGGCTGCGCGCTTCTGGGGCCGGTGTCTCGATGGTCATGTCAGGTAGAACGCTCCGAGCGTGAGGAGAGACAAGGCGATGGGCAGCAGCACGACGCGCCACAGATTGAGATCAACCGTTGAGTGAAGCGCTCCGATTGACCACCACAGCGGGGTCGAAAGGCCCCCAACGAAGAGCCGGGTAAGCTCGCTCGTCCATGGTTTGGTCGCTATCAGCAGACTGAGACCAAGGGCGGCGAGCAGCCATAAGGGACCGGCGGCGATGAGCTTCACGGTCAGCCGCCATTTGGAACCGCTAGGCGCCACCGGAGCGCGGCGCTGCGTGCGTGGCACGCGGTCGTGTCCGATCGTCTTCGCTCGGAAAAAGGGTGACAGGATCAGGAGCCACGCCGCGATTGAGATCGTGGTGAGGGCCCAGGTCACTCCCATTTCCGCGCCAAGGCCAACGCTCATGGACCAGACGGACGCGGCGAACAGAGCGAGGCTGATAGCCCAGATCGTCCAGCTAGCGCGTTTCTGAGCCTCGCGCATCGCAGCGACGCTCACCAATTGCGCAACAATTCCACCCGTCACAAACATTCCCGAGTCCTCTGAAAGCCACGCTTTCGTAGATCAGTCGAAGGGGGGTTGTAAATAAGAATTATTCTCAATAGAGGCGTATTTTGAAATGCGAGTCAGTTGCAATTGATCGCTCGCTCAATGGACAGGGATCCCTCATGCGCTCCACTTTTTTGAATGCTGTTTCGTTTGCGGCCATCGCTACTTTCGGTGCGGCCAGCGCCGCCGCGCAGACTAATCCGACCATGGACAGCGAAACCGAGTTCAACGAAGATGCGCCCGTCATCGTCGTGACCGGCGGCAAGACCGAACAATCGCTTCAAAACGTGACCGCGAGCGTCAACGTCACAACAGCCGAGACGATTGAGCGCGAGCCGATCACCGATCTGTACGACGTGATCGAGCGCGTGCCCAACGTCACCTCGAGCTTTGGCGAGCAGGGCTTTTCCATTCGCGGCATCGACCAGCGCGGTATCGGCGGCACCGGCGCGACGCTGATCGTGTTTGTCGACGACAGCCCCTTGAGCAATCAGACCACGTTCTTTGGCCCGACAGACAGCTGGGATCTGGCGCAGGTCGAGGTTTTTCGCGGGCCGCAATCGACCAACTTTGGCCGCAACGCGCTGGCCGGCGCGATCTATGTGCGCACGCAAGATCCAAGCTACGACACCGAAGTGAAGGGCCGTCTCGAATACGGCAATAACGGGCAACGCCAGGCCGCCCTTGCCGGTGGCGGGGCGATCATTGACGACGTTCTCGCCTTTCGCATCGCAGGCAATTACCGCGAGACGGACGGCTTCGTCTTCAACACCTTTCTGAACGAGCCCGCCGATGCGACCGAGATCTGGACGGGACGCTTCAAATTGCTGTTTGAGCCAACCGACAATTTCAAGATCATCTCGACCTCGTCCTACACCGAGAATTTCGCCGGCGAGGATTTGATCGACGCAACCAATGGCAATCCAGGCCTGCCTGTCTCGGCCAACCAGGTGATCCGAGAAGTCGCCTATGATACGCCCGGCCGGGAAGGCACGGAGACCTTTATCCAGTCAATCAACGCCACCTGGGACATATCCGACCGGGTCCAGCTGCAATTGATCACCACCTATCAGGACACCGATTACCTGCGGGTGGAAGACTTTGATCGCACGCCCGCACCCATCGCCGCACTGGACCGCACCGGCGTTGACGAGGCGTATTCGCAAGAGCTGCGCGTCAAATATCTGGGCGATGATCTGACCGTTGCCGGTGGCTTCTACTATTTCGAGAACGAAGACGGCTTCACCGACACTTTCACCGTGCCAGCGACGATCGTCAACCCGGCTCTGCCCGCCAGCATCCTGATCGACCGCGTCAGCCGGACCACCAATGAAACGCGCAACTTCGCGTTCTTTGTCGATGGCGAATACGCGCTCAACGACACGATCGATGTGTTGTTCGGCGCGCGTTACGACAACGAGCAGCTTGAAAACACATCGGGCACCGAAACCTCGGTGCAGGGCGGTCTCCCGCCGGGCTTTGACTTTCTCGCGCCGCTGCTGGGCTCGCAGTCCACTCTGACGGAGGCCGACTACGAGGCCTTCTTGCCCAAGTTCGGCCTGCGACTAAACCTCTCGGACGACGCCAATGTCTCGTTCGTTTCCCAACGCGCCTATCGCGCGGGCGGCGCGCAAATCATCGTCCTTGATGGCTCAATCAACGAGTTCGATCCCGAGTTTCTGTGGAACTACGAACTGGCGTTCCGCTCCATTTGGCTCGATGGACGCCTGCGCTGGAACGCCAACGTCTACTACTCCGACTGGAGCGACCAACAGGTGACCGAGCCCATTCCGGGCTTTCCCACGTTCGGCCAGACGGTCAATGCGGGCCAATCGACGCTCTACGGTTTTGAGACCGACTTCAGCCTCGATGCGACCAACGAACTGCAGATCTATGGCGGCATCGGCTATGCGTTCACGCAGTTTGACGATTTTCCCAACGGCAACTTTGACCCCGCGCAGCCCGCAAACGAGAGCAACCAGGCCAACTTTGACGGAAACCGCTTTCCCGCCGCGCCGCGCTGGTCGGGCAATTTCGGGGTCGCCTATGCGAATGAGGACGGCTTTTTCGGCGGCATCGACGCGAACTTCCAGTCCGAAGCCTTCGCTGAACCAAGCAACTTCGCGATCAACGCATGCTGCGACCGCCTGCTGATGAACGCGCGCATCGGATACGCCTGGAACGGTTTTCGCCTCAGCGCCTACATCCGCAACGCGCTGGATGACGACTATTATTCGTTCTTCAACGGGGCGGAGGTCGGTAACGAGATCGCGCGCTTCGGCAACCCGCGCACTTATGCGGTGCGACTGGATGCGAGTTTCTGATCGCCCAGTCATCCCCTTGACCGCAATGGATCAAGAAGTCGCGCGCTGAAACCCAGCGCTGCTTTGGGGAGCGCGGGAGACTCATTCCAGCGGTGGGCGCGACGCGCGTTTTGAAAGGCGAGCGGTCGGTGGACGAGCGCCCTGGCCTCAGGCGCTTTGGCTCGGTGGGCTTTTTGGCCCGCTTGGGAACGATCCCGGCCTGTGCTCTGTAAGCGGGGCGAACGCGATACAGGAGAAATTTCAATGCAACTGGCCGTTGCGCTGGCTTCGGCTGCGCTAATCTTTGGCTTTATGGACGCACTGTGGCTGCGCTGGGCCGGTCCGAATTTCTATCGGCCGGCCATTGGCGAGGTGATGGCGGACAATTTCCGGATCGCACCCGCCCTCGCATTTTATGTGATCTATTTGGCCGGCATGGGCTGGTTCGTGATCGCGCCGGCTCTTCAAAGCGGCGCCGCTGCTGATGCCCTGCTGAACGGGGCGCTTCTGGGCGGGCTGTGTTACGCGACCTATGATCTCACCAGCCAGGCGGTTTTGAAGACCTGGTCCACGAAGGTTAGCTTCGCCGACATCACGTGGGGCGCGTTCGCCACCGCCACCTCAAGCGCTCTTGCCACCTTAATCGCAACAACCTTCGCGCCCTGACGGCGCGCCTGCGTTCGACCAAGCGAACCGCGCGGATCGAACGCCCCACAACACAGACAAAAGGACAATTCAACATGCAAATTTCCGTATTCGGAGCAACTGGCCGCGTCGGCTCACGCGTGGTCGATCAAGCCATCGAGCGAGGCCTTAAGGTCAAAGCCATCTCTCACGAAGACTACCAGACCAGCGAACCCGGCGTGACGTTTATCAAGGCGGACGTGCTCGAAGACGATTTGGCTGAAGCGGTCAGTGGGTCTTCAGCGGTCATTTCCTGCCTCGGCGTGGACAATGACCCGCTCACCTTGCTCGATCCGCCCCCGCTCTACACCGAAGGCACGCTGCACATTGCGACCGCGATGAAAGAAGCCGGGATTGACCGGATTGCGGTAATCTCGGCCTCGTTTGTCGAGACCCTCGATCGTGGTCCGGTCTCGTTTCGTGCGACGCTTCCGGCTCTCTCGCTCGTGTTCAAGCAGATGGAACAGATGGAAGCGCAATTGGCGCGGCAGGAAGAACTGCGTTGGACCGCTGTGCGACCCGGCTGGATCTTGGACGCCGACCCGTCTGACGAGGCCGTGGTGAGCGACAACGTCATCCCCGAAGACCTGATCCGCAGCCGGACGGGTGACATCGCCAAGCTGCTGCTGGACGCGGTGGCGCATGACCGCTGGATTCACGCGAAGCCCGCCGTCGCTTCACCCGAGCCCGACGAACATACATCGCTTGAGGCCGTAGCCCACGAGATCGTGTGAACTTCGCAGCCAAATCAAGACAACAGGAGTTTATCGGTATGGGATACGATAAAGGAACGAAGGTCCAATGGGACTGGGGCAATGGCACCGCCAGCGGCACGGTCGCGGCGGTGTACACGCAGAAACGCACGCTAGAGATCGACGGCACCCAAGTGACCCGAGAGGCGAGCGAGGATTGTCCTTCTTACAAGATCGAGCAGGCCGACGGCCAAGAGGTCTTCAAAAGCCATTCGGAGGTTCGCAAAGTCTAACGCGGCCGGCCGCGCCCACAAAGAGGCGGAGCGGGCTTTTTTGGTAGGGGATTCCACCTTATTTTTGGAACTATCCATCGTCTCGTTTCTTTCTTCGGATATACATATCAACCTCAACCAAGACCCTGCTAACACGCTGTGAAATCACGCAGAATGCAGGGCCTCCCAAAATGGAGGTGGATGGGCATAGCGCCCGGACGCTCCGACTTGGTTAATACGGAGAAAGCCCATGACCAGCGCGTCAATCACCACAAGCAAGCCCGACCACTGGACCGTGCCCCGTCCCTTCACTGATGCTTCTGTCCGGCTGCAAAAACACGGACCCATCCGTCCTCTCGAAGAGCCTGGCTTTCTGGAGCGTTTGTTCAGCGGCATGTGATGACGCTCGATGCGCGCTGAGAGGGCTTCATCCACGCTTCCCAAGGCTTGCCCTTGAGAGTAGGTGAAGCACTCTTGGCGGCGACAGCGCGCGCCTCCTCAGACGCAGGATCGACCAGCGCGTGACCTTTTTTGAACCGGATGATAATTGCTGGCGGGTAGCCGCTGCCGACACTTTTGCTGTCCTTATCGATGGCGAAAACTATTTTCGTGCAGTGCGATCCGCGATGATGCAAGCGCAAGAGCGGATTGTCCTGATCGGCTGGGATTTCGATGCGCGTGTCAAAATGTACGACACGCAAGGTGACGTCGAAGGGCCTTTGGAGATCGGCGAATTCATCGATTGGCTGGTGCGTCGAAACCCCGCTTTGCACATCTACATTCTGCAATGGAACGTCGGCGCTATTAAACTGGTCAAGCGCGGGCGCACTTTGATCAAAGTGGCTGAATGGCTCTCCCATCCCAGAGTGCACGTCGCGCTTGATGGTGCGCATCCCGTGGGCGCCGCCCAGCATGAGAAGCTGATTATAGTCGATCAGGGCATCGCCTTTTGCGGCGGCATCGACATCACCGAAGATCGTTGGGACACGCGAGATCACCGCGATGTCGAAGAAAAGCGCAAGCAACCCACGGGGATCGACACCGGCCCGTGGCATGATGCGGCGGCAAGGCTGACGGGCGAAATTGCTCGCTCGCTTGGCGAACACGCGGAAAAGCGCTGGGAAGCGGCTACGGGGGAGCGGCCCATAGAGGCGCACAGCGTCATCAAAGAACCGCCCGCAACGCCGCACGAGCAGCTTGAAATCAGCAACGTCGACGTGGCCATAGCGCGTACGCGCGGGGCCACGGACGCCTTTCCCACAACGGCTGAGATCGAAGCGCTCTATTGCGGTATTATCGAAGCGGCCCGCGATACTCTCTACATTGAAAGCCAGTACTTTACGTCAAAAGTGATCGCTCGCGCTTTGGCGCAGAAACTGCTGATAGCCGGTGGGCCAGAGATCGTTCTAGTTCTTCCGGCCAACTCGGATGGTTGGCTCGAACAGCAGGTGATGGACTCGACGCGCGCGCGATTAATCACGGCCTTGCGCGCGATCGACCATGAGGGTCGCTTCGCCGTTTTCCATCCTATGACCGAGGGCGGCGCTGACATTTACGTACACGCCAAAATCACAATCGCGGATCAGCGGTTGTTGAGAGTCGGGTCATCCAACATCGCCAACCGATCCATGGGCTTTGATAGCGAATGCGATGTGTGCCTCGACGCGCAATCGACGAGCCGATCAGAGCAAGTCCAAGATTACATCAAGACCGTGCTGATCGACTTGCTAAGCGAGCATTTGGGCTCTTCAAAGGACGACGTGTCGCAGCGTTACGCGAGCTCGAAATCGCTGATAGCGACAATCCGCGATCTCAGTCGATCAGGCCGGGGGCTGCGCGAATACGAAACGCCGGATCTGAGCGCAATGCAGGAATGGCTTTCGCACAACGACATTCTCGACCCGCTCAGCGATGACACCGACTGGCCGAGCGTGCGGCTCGCCTAGAGAGCTCTGCGGCGCAGCAGTCCCTCGCCAGAGCCAGACCAGAAGGAAATGACCTTTGGACAATGTGGAGATCTTGCGCTGGGTGGCGAGTGGAACGGGAATGATCGCCGCAATCATGGTCGCCGCGAATGCGGGTGCGCGCATCACGGGCGCTGGCTTTGTCGTCTTCACGATTTCATCGCTGGTCTGGATCATGGCGTCAATACTGAGCGGGAACAGTCCGCTTGCGGTTCAAAATGTGGTGCTGCTCGGCATTAATCTCTTCGGGGTGTACCGCTATCTGTGGGACAATTCCGCTTCGGTTAGCGAGCAAGAGGACATTTAGAGAGCGCGTGAACTCGCATGAAAAAACCGGGCCGCGCTTAACGCGCAGCCCGGTTCTTTGATATCTATACGTCCCGGTCTCTAGGCAGCGGCGGCGCGGTTCACTTCGCCGGTCGCAATGCGCGTCATTTCGCGGTCGCCACCATAGGTGTTGTCGAGGCACGTTTGCAGCTTGTCTACTTCGCTCGTGAGGCCGAGGCGCTTGGCGAAGGCCACAAGACAGCCATAGCCTGCGATGCCGTAATGCGTCATACGCTGGTACTGCGTGATGATCATGGCGTCGCGCACGTCGTCATCATCAAAGTTCGTGTCCAACGCGTGGGCGCGCGCCTCTTTCACGAGGCCTTCCATGCCCTTGCAGAATTCGCCGGTCGGTTTGGCGTCATGTCCTTTAATGATCGTCTCCAGCGTGTTCATGCCTTCCTGAATGCCGTCGACGCCTGCGCTCAGCGCGTCTTTCAAATCGCTGTTGGTCGCCGCGTCGCGCAGTTTCTTGGTCGCTTCGAGCGACTGCTTGTCTGCGCTGTAAAGGTCTTGAAGTTGGTCGATATAGAGGTCTTTGAGGGTTGAGAGTGTCATAATATCCTTCGCTTGTGTTCGAGGGGATCAAAGTTTGTCACAGCGGCATGTGATCCGCGCTGTTCATATTGCCTACACACGGGACTTTGGCAGCGTTCCGAAAATTCTCGAGAGAAATCCATCGCTTGCGTGGGCTCCGGCACCTGGCGGGTCGGGCCGGACTATTTTGGAACGCGGCCCTCTCCCGGATGTAGGCGAGGCATGACACAATCCACCGACACCTCACTTGAACCATTGGCAATTCTGACCACGCAGCTCACCGAAATGGGCCGCGGGGTGATCGCTTTGTTGCCTAACATCATCATCGCCATCGTCTTTTTGGCGGCAACGTGGGCGCTCGCCCGCTTCGCATCGCGTATCGCCGACCGCATCACGCGAGGCGCGGACATGCGCCCTTCTCTGCGAGAATTGATCGAACTGACCATCCGCATGGTCATCTGGGCGTTCGGTATCCTGATTTCGGCGATTATTCTTCTTCCCAATCTGACCTTGAGCAGCATTATCGCCGGGCTGGGCATCGGGACCGTGGCGATCGGTTTCGCCTTCAAGGACGTCTTCGAGAATTTCCTCGCCGGGGTTCTGTTGATGCTGCGCGAGAAAATGCGCATCGGCGACTACATCGAATGCGAAGGGGTGGAGGGCCAGGTCGAGCAGATCTCCCTGCGCGAAACCCACATTCGCAAGCTATCCAACGAGCTGGCGGTCGTGCCCAATTCGTTTCTGTTCAAAAATCCCGTCGAAATCCTGACCGACAAGGACCAGCGCCGCTTTGAGCTGTTGGTGGGCGTTTCCTACGACACCGATCTTGAACAAGCCTCTGATGTGATCCGCAGTGCGGTGGTCAACTCTGACGCCATTGATGGCGACAAGCCGGTGGATATTTTCGCGACGGAATTCAATTCCAGTTCGGTCGACTTTCGGGTCCGCTGGTGGGCCGGTTCGGCTAAACGCGACAACCATTCAAGCCGCGACGCCATGATCCGCCAGATCAAGGCCGCGCTCGACAAAGCCGGTATTGAGATCCCGTTCCCTTACCAGACGCACACTTTCAAGGAGCCGATGCAACTCGCATCAAACGATTGATTGCTGCGTTCTGTGTGGCCCGTGCGACGCTGATCGGGAAGCCATCGAGCTATCTTGGAACGATCAAGCGCCTGGTCTCTAATTCATCACGAAAGGACTTTTATTATGCGTATCAAATCCACCCTTATCCCTGTTTTTATCTCGGCTATCGGCCTTGCCGCGTGCGACGTACAGCAGACCGAAGAGGGCGAAATGCCCGACGTCGATGTCTCAGTCGAAGAAGGCAATTTGCCCGAATATGACGTCGACGCGCCCGAACTGAAAGTCGGCACAACCGAGATGGACGTCGAAGTCCCCGAAGTTGATGTCTCCACCGACACAGAGACCGTCGATGTGCCAGTCGTCGGTGTTGAGCCGGGCGACGTAGACGAAGAAGATGGCGGCTAAGCCTTGCATCATTCACGGAATTGAAGAAGCCCCGCAATCCTTACAGGATGGCGGGGCTTTTTGTTTGCGCAGACAGCGCGCTCATCAAGCGAGAGAATTCGCGGGATCGGAAATCTCGATTGATCGCGGCGAAGCTCGTCTGGTCGCTTCTGATTTTTGCACTGCCGGTCATTGGCGTTGTTGTGTGGCTGATTTTTGGGCTGCGCGGTGGCATGCAGATCGCCTCACTCATGCTCTAACAATAAGTGCGCGTGTGCCCTTCACACAGAAAAAGACGCCGCGAAGCTTGAAGCTTTGCGGCGTCTTTCTGCTGGGTCAGGGAAGGGAAGGGGGCGTTCCCAGCAGATTTTTCGTCAGTGGCGCTTAAGAGGACTGCTCCAAATTGATCACATCCTCGATATTTCCACCGTCTTCGATGGTTCCGATCGCTTCGACGAAAGTCTCTGCAATATCGGTCGCGTCCTCGGTCTGATCCAAGTGCATCTTCACCTTACCCTCATCGATGATATCGCCCAGCGCGGCTCGTGCGCGCGACGCGCGGCTTTTGACCGTACCGGGCGCGCAGCCAAGGATTTCGCCAGCCTGGTCGTAGGTAAGATCGCCTGGCCCAACCAACATGACTGCTTCCAGCTGATCGGTGGGAAGCTCCGACATCGCCCTTTGCAGATCGGCCAAGGCGAATGTCGTGGTTTGCGAAGCTGGCTGCGAAAGCATGTTTTCAGCGGCCTGCTCATTGTAATCGCCCACGAACTTCTTCTGGCGGCGCAGCTGGTTGAGCCACGTGTTGCGAAGGATCGTGAACGCCCAGCTCAGGAAGTTGCTTCCCGGTTTGAACTGTGCGCGTGCCGCCCACGCCTTCATCAGTGTTTCCTGCATCAGGTCTTGGGCCATATCCTCGCGCTTGCACAGACGCAGGGCGAACCGACGCAGCGGTTCTTGTGAGGCAACCATCTGTTTTTTGAAAGAACGCGTTGATACCGATTTGCGACGTTTGATATTGGACTGCGGCCATGGGTTGCGCGGTTCGGTCTTTGACCCACTAGCGGATGCCTGATTCAATGCGGCAGGCGACGCTTTTTGATCGACCCGTAGTGGGGGCGGCGCCGTGTTTAGTGCTTTTGCAGTTGGTTGTACCGATAGTGACATAGTATCCCTTTCAAAAGCCGAACTTGGCTTTGACATGTGGTTACTCAATGGTGGGCTTGTCATAAGGGTTCCCAATTTAATGCACGGCAAGGTTCTCGGATTGAGCCGCATCCAATCGGTCCCGCGTTTATTCCTCGGTAAGTTCGGAAACATCTGGGGCGGCGCGCTTTGGTAGGGGTATGAAACACCCGCAGACCCTGCTTTTGCCCACGCTCGCCCGGCTTGTGGCCGCTCTTATTTTTGCCTTGTTGGCGGCGCTTTCGCCCGCTGCTGCGCAAGATGTGCCTGCCGAAAACGACGCCCCGGCGGACCCGATCGAGGTTTCAGTGCCCGAGGTGTCAGAGCCCGCTGAAATGGCGACCGACCGCGACCAGTTCGACGCGCTGGTGAACGAGCGCCTGCGCGCGATCTACGCCGAGGTAGATGGCCTCGATCAGGTGGAGGTCATCACCCAATCCGGTGTGGTGACATTACGAGGCAGCGTCGCCAACGGGCAGGCTGCGAGCGAGGCCATCGCCCTGGCTGAGCGGGTCGACGGCGTGATCCTCGTGCGCGACAATATTGAACGGCTGCGCGACCTTGAGAGCAATCTGTCACCGGCGGTGGAGAATTTGTCCAACACTCTGGATGCGGCGGTGTCGGGGCTGCCCCTGCTGGGTGTGGCCTTCGCGCTGTTCCTTTTGGTTGCTGCGGTCGGGCACCTCTTGGCGCAGTGGAAATCGCTGTGGCGCTCGGTTTTGCCTAATGTGTTTTTGGCGGAGCTCGTTTCGCAGGCGATCCGCGTGATAGCCATCATCATTGGCTTGGTCGCCGCGCTCAACCTGTTGGGGGCGAACGCAATCATGGGAACCATCTTGGGCGGGGCCGGGGTGATCGGCATCGCGATTGGCTTTGCCGTGCGAGACACGTTGGAGAACTACGTCGCCTCCATTATGCTCAGCCTGCGCCAGCCGTTTCGATCCAAGGATCACGTGGTGATTGGCGAGCATGAAGGCATCGTCATGCGGCTGACCTCGCGCGCGACCATTCTAATGACGCTCGATGGAAACCATCTGCGCATTCCCAACGCGGACGTCTTCAAGGGCGTGATCCTCAACTACACGCGCAACCCGCAGCGCCGCTTTGACTTCACGTTGGGCGTTGATGCGGAAGACGATCCGGCGAACGGGATGGAAGTCGGGATTGCTGCGCTCAAGGCGCTTCCCTTTCTGCTCGACGAGCGCCCTCCCATCGCCGCGATTGAAGAGGTGGGCGATTCCAGTATCATCTTGCGCTTCTACGCATGGATCGATCAGAACGAGGCCGATTTTCTCAAGGCGCGCAGCCTTTCAATACGCGCGGCTAAAGACGCACTCGAACAGAGCGGCTTTACGCTGCCCGAGCCGATCTACCGGCTGCGCTTTGATCAATCCGCTGCTGCGGCGTTCGGCACCGCTGCGGGCGGGGATGAAGTGGCGAGCGAGAAGCCTGATCGCTCGCAATCCAAACCGCCTGCGGCGCAGCGCGCGCAAAGCGACGATCTGACGGATGTAAAGCCCGACAAGGCGCTGGCCGAAACGATTGATAGCGAGCGTTCAGAGATGAAAGAGGATGATCTGCTCGACACCTCCCGCCCGGTGGAATAAGCGACCGTGTGGGCGAGCCAAGTCCAACCATGGCGAGCCCGGTGCGTCTCCAGCTTGGGCGACCAATCAGGGGAACACACCGCGCCGTCAGGCGGTTCAAACATGTGTTAAGCCTAAAGCGATTTGGGCGAATGACTGGTAGGTCAAATCAGATGTTGCTCAAAAGCGCGTCGGTTTGGGCCGTAGCAGGCCGCTTTGACCGCCGGCGCGCAGGGAAGGGAAATGCATGGAAATTGATGACCTGATCGGGCCGTCGCCCGAAGAAGGGCAGGGGCAAAGTGAGCAACCCACCTCGCCCGAAATCTATATCGACATCGCGCGCGAAGGCATCGAAGAGATGGGGCGACCCACGGGTTCGCTCTTCTGGTCGGCGGTGGCGGCGGGTTTGCTCGTCAGTTTCTCGCTCGTGGCCAAAGGGGCGCTGTACGCGGAGACGCAGGGCATGGTCCTTGCTCACGCGATCAACAGCGTCGGCTACACGGTAGGCTTTATCCTCGTCATCTTTTGCCGGCTGCAATTGTTTACCGAGAACACGATCACCCCCGTCCTGCCCGCCATTGCGGTGCCGTCCGCGCTGAATGTCGGCAATCTTGGCCGGGTGTGGGGCATCAGCCTCGTCGCCAATTTCATCGGCACGGCGTCCCTGGCCTTTTTGCTGTCCGCCACTCCGCTGGTGCCGCCCGACGTCGTCGAGGCGATGCTTTCCATCAGCGAAAAAGTGGCAAAGCTCACCTTCACGGAAGCTTTGGTCAAAGGCATGCCGGCCGGGTTGCTGATCGCCGCCCTAGTCTGGATGCGACCGAGCGCGGGCAACAATTTCCTGTGGCTGGTGTTCATCATGACCTATGTCATCGCTTTGGGGGATTTCACCCATGTCGTGGTGGGGTCGTGTGAGGTCTTTCTGCTGGCTTGGGAAGGCCGCTATCCTTTGGGCGAGTTGGCGCTCACCAGCGTGCTGCCAACGCTCCTTGGCAATGTGATCGGCGGCACCGCTTTGTTCGCGCTGCTCGCTTGGGCGCAGGTGAAAGACGAGCTCAAGGCGACGGTCCAAAGTATGCGCAAGATACACTAAACGTTGGCCCTAAGAGGCGCGCGCTCGTACAGCGACGGCGCGGATGCAATAGCTCGGAATGAAAGCGGGGAAACGGCGTGACGTCACGAAGGATGGCAGACGAACTGCAACGCTACCCCAAGACCGGGCGGTTCCTCGCCGGGCGCTTGCGGCATGACATGTCGGAGGCGGAAAAGGAAATCCTCGAGGACTCCGTCGCCGAGGTGGCCATCGTCGACAAGCCGACGCGTATCCTCAAACACGGCGAGGTCTATGATCATTCCACCATGCTGATCGAAGGGTTCGTGGTGCGCAGCATTGACGGGTCCGACAGCCGGTACAGCGTGAGTTTCCACGTGCCCGGCGACTTTGTCGATCTGCACTGTTTCGCGCTCAAACGGCTTGATCACAACATCGACACAATCGGTCCGGCCAAGCTCGGCTATGTGCCGCACGAAACCTTGCGCTCGATCATGGAAGAGCAGCCGCATCTGGCGCGCTTGCTGTGGTTTTCGACCTTGCTCGACGCGGCGATGCACCGCGAATGGGTGATGAAGCTGGAACAGCTGACCACCGCCAAGCGGCTGGCGCATATCTTTGCAGAGATCTGGTGCCGCATGCGCATGGTCGAATTGGGAGACGCGCACGGGTTTGACACGCCTCTGACCCAACCCGAACTGGCTGAAATGAGCGGCGCGACCGCCATTCACGTCAATCGGGCCTTGCGCGAATTGCGCGAAGAAGGGATTGCGGATTTTCGGCGCGGCCGAGTCTTTGTGGAGGACCGCCAGCGGCTTGAAAAGTTTGGACTTTTTCAGCCGGATTACCTCTACGGCGAGGGCACGGTTCACTTACGAGAGGGTTACGCCTAAGGGCAAATCGCGCCTTCGCCAGAAAAATCCCGCCAAGCTAACATGTGTCAATAGACGCGCTGTGGCCGGGCTCTCTACAATTTGCGTATGTTGAAAACGATTGAGACGGCGCAAGAAGCGGCCTTCCCGCTGACCGGCGACTTTCTGGCGGGGCGGTTGCGCAAACACTTAAGTTCCGATGACCTTCAATATATCGAAGGCCTGATTGATGGGACGCTGTTCCTCCCAGCACGTGAAACTCTGGTGGAAGGTGGGCGGCGCGTGGATGTCAGCGCAATTCTGGTCTCCGGCTTTGCGTTCCGCACGATTGAACGCGACGACAAACGCTACATCGTGGGCGTCCATCTGCCCGGCGATTTCGTCGATTTGCACGCTTTCGCCTTGAAGCGGCTCGATCATTCCATCGTTGCGGTTGATGATGTAAAAGTCGGCGTCGTCCAGCATTCCAAGCTCAAGCAAGTGATGCGGGACCGCCCTAAAATCGCACGCGCCATGTGGTTTTCGACACTGCTGGACGCCGCAATCCATCGCAAATGGATTCAGATGCTCGAAGGGCTCGACGCGCCCCAGCGCATTGCGCATATCTATTGCGAGCTGCAAACCCGCCTTGAACTGATCGGCAGCGCCAATCAACGCGTGCTGCGCGCGCCTTTTACACAGAAGGATATCGCCGAAATGTGCGGTGTGAGCGCGATCCACGCCAACCGCGCGGTGAGCAAGCTGCGCGAGCTCAACCTCGGTGAAATCCGCCGGGGCAGCCTCTACACCAGCAACTGGGACGCGCTGCGCGATTACGCGGGGTTCGACGCGAGCTACCTGTACGGAGACGGCCCGCTGCGGATGAATGAGGAGTGGGATTAGGGACGCAAGCGTTCCGGCAAGTACCCCCGGTTTCCAACGCCCCCTCGACAAGTTCCGGCGCATCTCGCAAGGGATTGCGGCATGTCATTCGCCTTGCATGAACCGCCCCCGTCGCGGCCCGTTTTGGGGTGGTTGACCGCTCTTATCGCCGGGGTCGCCGGGCCTGTTCTGGCGTTGATTGCGCTGGCGAGCGCTGAAGGCGGCGCGCCGTTAGCTCACAGCGGCGGCCCAATTTTCGCGGTCGCTCTGATGGGCATGGGCATGATCACGGCGGCCTTGGATGGGCGGCTGTGGGTCGGCGTGCTGCTCGCGGTGTTGACGGGAGTCGCGCTGCTGGCGCTCGCTCGCCTCCTGGGCGTGCCGTCCTTCCTGCATTCGGCTTCAATGGCGCTCGCGGTGATCGTTGCCGCCCTCAGCTTTGCCGCGCGAGGAACCCTGTTTGCGCGCAGCGTGCCCGGCAGGGGCTGGTGGATCGCGGTGTTCGTGGTCGCGGGCGAGGCCGCGGTGGTGTTCACCGCCTGGGCCGCGCCCGGCTCTTTGCCGGAATGGCTGCTCGCGCTCTTGCCCGCGCAATGGGCCAGCGTCGCGATCCAATCCGCGCTGACGGGCACGGGAGCGCGTGGGGCCAGCTCAGCGCTCATCGCGTTAGCGGGCACGGCGGCGGCGACTTTGGTGGTGGTGCGGCTGTGGCCGCGCCGATGGACCTATGGGATCATGTTTAGCGTGTGGCTTGCGATGTCCGCGCTGGTTTTTCACCGCCCCGCCATGCCTCTCTAACGCCGCCGCTCCATGCCTGATGAGGCTTGCTCTCGCGCGCTTTCGCGCCAACAATGTCGGCAAAGAGCCCGGCGCCGGGCCTGTGGGAGAGAAAGACAGTGCCATTTCGTATGACCGACATGGTGGGATGCGAATTCCCGCTTTTCGCCTTTTCGCACTGCCGCGACGTGGTCGCCGCCGTCAGCCGCGCGGGCGGTTTCGGCGTGCTGGGCGCGGTGAGCTTCACACCGGAGCAACTGGAAACCGAGCTGCAATGGATCGACGACAATGTTGAAGGCAAACCCTACGGCGTCGATGTCCTCATCCCCGAAGTCCAAGCGGTCGATCACGCGGTGACGCAGGACGAAATCGTCGCGGCGATCCCGGCGCATTACCGCGATATGACCACCAGGATTTTGACCGAAGCGGGCGTGAATCTGGATGGGACTGAGCCACTCAGCGGCTCGCAAAGACCCAACACGTCGCTGGGTCAGGAATTGCTCGAGGTTAGCTTCAACCACCCGGTGCGCCTGATCGCCAACGCGCTGGGAACCGCGCCGCCCTCGATGATCGAAGCGGGCAAGAAGCACGGCATCCCGGTCGCCGCGCTGGTCGGCGCGAAAGAACATGCGATGAAGCAGATCGAGGCGGGCGTGGACCTGATTATCGCGCAGGGCGGCGAGGGCGGGGGCCATTGCGGCGAGGTCTCCACCATCGTGCTGGTGCCCGAAGTGCTCGCCGCGATTGAAGCGTCGGGCGCGGATATCCCGGTGCTGGCAGCGGGTGGCATCATGAACGGCAAACAGATGGCGGGCATGATGGCCATGGGCGCGGCAGGCGCGTGGTGCGGTAGCGTATGGCTCGCCACCGCCGAGGCGGAAACGCACGAGGTTTTCCGCGAGAAAATGGTCGCCGCCACCAGCCGCGACACGATCCGATCGAAACACCGCACGGGCAAATATTCGCGCCAATTGCGTTCAGGCTGGCATGCGCAGTGGGAGGAGGCAGGGATGCCCGCGCTACCGATGCCGCTGATGATGTTGCTTAGCGAACCGGTCCTGCGCGCGATTGATAAGGCGGCGGTAAACGGCAACGAAAAGGCGCAGGATCTGTGCTCTTACTTCGTCGGGCAGGGCGTGGGTCTGGTCACCGAGGTCCGCAGCGCGGGCGGCGTCGTGCAAGATTTCAAGCGCGAATTCGCCGAAGGGTTCGAAGGGCTGGCAGCGGCTTTCGAATAGGCCGCCCCGCGCTCAACGTACGCTATTTCGCAAGCGGTAGCCCGGCTTCGTTCCAGCCGTTCATCCCTTCTTTCATATGGGCGACGCTGGTAAAGCGCGCTTCTTTCATCGCGGCGACCGCCCGAGCGCTGCGTTTGCTCGAGCGGCAGTGGACGACATAGGCGGTGTCCTTGTCGAGTTTGGCCAGGTCATCAACGAACGTGTCGCTCATCGCGTCGAGATTGACCGCGCCCCCTATGTGGCCATCGGCAAACTCGCCCGGCGTGCGCACATCGAGCACCACCACCGCTTCCTCGCCGCTGATCAGCGCGTCGGCCTGCGCGACGCTAACGTCTCGAATAGCGCTAGCCGTCTGCTCTTCACTAGCGCCGGTTGCGGCCAATGCGGGCTGCGCAAGGAAGCTGGGCGCGTCGCCGCGGTCTTCCTTCTTGGAGCAGGCGCTGACCGCCAGCATTACGGCCAGTGTAGAACCAAGGATGGGAGCGGCGCGCAAAGGCTGTGTCATGGTGGTCTCTCTTCAAAGCTACGATCAAAAGGCGTTTCTACTCTAGGCAATCGCACGCCGCATCCCAAGCCTCTTGCCGATGGAAGCCATGGACAAGCGCTGATCGACAGGCTTTACTAGCATCAAGCAAGCGCACGCCTTGCATGGGAGAGATCAGTCATGACACGAAGAAGAGTCCTTTGGGCGGCCCCCCTTTTCGCGCTGGGCGCCCTTGGCCTTTCGGCCTGCGCGCCGGAAGGCATCACCGCTGACGCGCTTGTTGGCGCGGGCGGCGATGACGCGAACTGGATCACCCATGGGCGGACCTATTCCGAACAGCGCTTCTCCCCGCTTACCCAAATCAGTGCAGACACGGTCGGCGATCTGGGGCTAGCCTGGTACGCCGACATGGACACCGCCCGCGGGCAAGAGGCGACGCCGCTGGTGATCGATGGCACGCTCTACCTCACCACCGCGTGGAGTAAGGTGAAGGCGTTCGACGCCGCGACCGGACAGCCCAAGTGGGATTACGATCCCAAGGTGCCCGGCGAAACCGGCGTCAAAGTGTGCTGCGATGTCGTCAATCGGGGCGTGGCCGCATGGGGCGACGCGTTGTTCCTGGGCACACTCGACGGGCGGCTGGTCAAGCTTGATCAGGAGACCGGCAAGGTCTTGTGGGAAGTCGTCACGGTCGATCAGGACATGGCTTATTCGATCACCGGCGCACCGCGCGTGATCGATGGCAAGGTCATCATCGGCAATGGCGGCGCGGAGTTTGGCGTGCGCGGCTATATCGCGGCCTATGACGCGGATACGGGCAAGGAGCTATGGCGCTTCTACACCGTGCCTGACGGCACCGAAGGCGAAGACGCGCCCGAGCACCTGAAGGCCGCATCCAAAACCTGGAATATGGAAGCGCTCGCCGGGTCCGACGCGATCGGTGGGGGCGGGACGGTGTGGGACTCGATGGCCTATGATCCAGAGCTGGACCTGCTGTATTTCGGTGTTGGCAATGGCAGCCCGTGGAACCGCGCTTACCGGTCGCCGGGCGAAGACGGCACGGGCGAGGGGGACAATCTCTACCTTTCCTCGATCGTCGCGGTGCGGCCTGAAACGGGTGAATATGTCTGGCACTACCAGACAACGCCGGGCGAGACCTGGGACTACACCGCGACGCAGCACATCATCCTGGCCGATATGGAGATTGAGGGCGAGACTCGTCAGGTGCTGATGCAGGCGCCCAAGAACGGGTTTTTCTACGTGCTCGACCGCAAGACGGGCGAGTTCATTTCGGCCGAAGAATATATCCCGCAAAACTGGGCCAAGGGGATTGATGAAAACGGCCGCCCGATCTTCAACGAAGAGACGCGGATCGATAAAACGGGCCAACCCGCTCTGGTCATGCCGGGGCCGCTGGGTGGTCATAACTGGCACCCCATGGCGTACCATCCAGGCGAAAACCTCGTTTATATTCCGGCTTTCGAAGCCGCGACCGTCTACGCACCGGAAGCCAATTGGAAGCCCGACCGCGCGCGCGGGTTCAACGTCGGCTTTGATCTGGGAGCGGGCGATCTGCCGCCCGATCTGGGCGTGCGCCGCGAAATCTACGACACGGTCAAAGGCAAGTTGATGGCCTGGGATCCGGTCGCGCAAGAGCCGCGCTGGGTCGTTGAACATCCCGGCCCGTGGAACGGCGGGATCTTGGCAACCGGTGGTGATCTGGTGTTTCAGGGCAATTCGTCCTCCGAGTTTGCCGCCTACAACGCGGCCACCGGCGACAAGCTGTGGAGCTTTGCCGCGCAGACCGGCGTGGTCGCCCCGCCGATGACCTATACGGTCGATGGCGAGCAATATATTGCCGTTCTCGCAGGCTGGGGCGGCGCTTACGCGATCACCGCCGATGGGCATCTGATCAACGATCAAGGGCCGGTGCGCAATGTGTCGCGCTTGCTCGTCTTCAAGCTGGGCGCGGAGGGTCAGCTGCCGCCTGAAATGGAGCTCGCAAGCCTGCCGCTCGACCCGCCGCCAAGCCGGGCGAGCGCGGAGACTATCGCTTTGGGCAAGGCCAAATACGCGCGGTATTGCGCGGTGTGCCACGCGCCCGCCGCTGTCGGCTCGACCGAGCTGCCTGACCTGCGCCGTTCGGGCACTTTGGGCAGCGCGCAAAGCTGGAAAGCGGTGGTTCACGAAGGCATTTTGAAAGATCGCGGCATGGTCAGCTTTGCTCCCTCGCTCTCTGAAGAAGAGGTCGACGCGATCCGCGCCTACGTGATCCAGCGCGCCAATGAGGACAAGGCCCTCGAAGCCGCCACCGCTGAACAAGTCGCCGCGCAAGAGGCCAGCAAGAACAAGGGTTAACTTAACCCAGTAACAACAAAAAGGCGGCCTCCCACACATGTGAGAGGCCGCCTTTTTTGCGCCCTGTTGGTTTGGTCCTCTGGGCCTTATTTGCCGATTTCCGTAGGATAAGGCGGAGCTGGTTTCACCGGGCTTTCAAAGCCATCCAGATCGGCCAGCACCTTGGCAATCGCGGCATCGAGCTGCGTGTCAACGCCCCGGTCCAGCGCCAGCGGATCAAGCGCGACCCGCATATCGGGCGCAACGCCCTCGTTCTCGACCGTGAAATTGCCGTTGGTATCGAAGAAGCGGAAGAACGGCACCGCCAGACCTCCGCCATCAATCAGACCCGGATTGGCGCTGATCCCGATCAGGCCGCCCCATGTGCGCGTGCCGATCAGCGTGCCAAGACCGCTCTCGCGGAAAGCGTAGGGCATCCAGTCGCCGCCCGAGCCTGCATCCTGATCGATCAGCATGACTTTGGGGCCGTAGATCGCGCCGCCCGGCGTTGACCAGTTCAGGCCATGACGGTCCTTCCAACCCGACAGCCATTTGCGGCTCAGAATGTCGATGATGTAGTTCGCCGCCTGGCCGCCGCCGTTGGAGCGTTCGTCCAGAATCAGCGCGTCCTTGTCGGTCTGAGCAAAATACATCCGGTTGAACAGGGTAAAGCCCGCTCCGGCTGTGTTGGGCATGTAGACATAGGCGACGCGGCCGTTGGTCTTTTCATCGACATACCGGCGGTTGTCTTCGATCCACGACCACAGGCGCAGGAAGTATTCGCTGCCCACAGGCTCGACTGTCGAGGTGCGACGCTCGCCGTTTGGCGTGGCCGCAACGGTCAGTTCGATTTGCGTTCCCGCCGCGCCTGAGAGCGCTTCGTAGATGTTGCCGCTCGACGTAAGCTCCATCCCGTTGACCGCGATGATGTAATCGCCTTCTTTGACATCGACGCCCGGTTTCGCGAGCGGTGCCTCAAGGCCCGGGTTCCACTGTTCGCCGTCGAAGATCCGCTTGATGCGATAGCGCCCGTTTTCGCGCGCTATGTCTGCGCCGAGCAGGCCGGGTGAAGCGTTGCCTGAGGAATAGCCATCGCCGCCGGTCACGTAATTGTGGCCCACGCCCATTTCGCCGGTCATTTCGACGAGCAGTTCGTTTAGATCCTCGCGGCGGCCGACATGCGCCAGCAGCGGCTCAAACTTGGCGCGCACCGCCTGCCAATCGAGGCCGTGCATGTTGGGATCGTAGAAGTACTCCTTCTCCATCCGCCACACATCGCCAAAGATCTGCGCCCATTCCTCCGCCGGATCAACATACATCCGCACGCCGGACATGTTGACCGGCTTGGGGTCGAGCTTCTTTGCGGCGGGCGACGTAAGCAGCTGGCCGTCTGCGTTGCCCAGCAGCAGCTTGTCGCCGTCCTTGTCGGTCGTGACAAAGGTGATCCCCGGCGCAACGCTCGCCGCCTCGCGTTCCTTGAAGTCGAAGCGCACCAGCCGGAAGCGTTCACCGCCGGTGCCAGGCCCCGTGGCGGAACCGGGCTGCGGCTGCTCAATCGCGAACAGCGCGCCGTCCTTGGCCGTCGCCAGGCTGCCATAGGCGGCTTCGGCCATCGGCAGTGCGACGATGCGGCGGGCGATGCCTTCGGGGGCGACCGTGACGTCTTCCGATTTTTCGTCGGCCTTATCGCCGTTCTCTTTATCCTCGCCGTTGTCGCCTTCGGATTTCTCCTTGTCCTCGTCCGGCGCTTCTTCATTGGCAAGGATCGGCGCAAGTGGGGATTCCCCGTCCGCTTCCAGCACTGCGGCGTACACGGCGGCGCGATAGGGCCGGTCCTGCGTGGTCATATCAAGCCCGCCATAGACCGATCCCGCATTGGTCGACGCGGTGAAGAACAGCAGCTTGCCGTCCTTCGAAAACACCGGATTCTGCGCGTCCGCGTAGCCGCGCGAAACTATGTGTGCCGTGCGGGTTTCTAGGTCATAAAGGCTCAGCGCGCCGTTCACATTAGCGCCGCTGGTGACATAAGCCATCCAGCGCCCCTGCGGCGACATGGTTGCACCGAACGTGCCGGCGCGCCGAGGGCTGGTCGCGATCTGCCAGCTTTTCCCGCTGGCTACATCGAGGCCCATCAGCCGCACATCGCTGGTGGAATAGACGATCGTCTTGCCTTCATCGCCCCAGCCGATGAGCGTGTAGAACCGCTCGCCCAAGGGGATGGTGCGCACCGGTTTGGTGCCGCTCTGGTCTTCGATCTTGAGCACCTGGGACGCGCCATCATCGGTGATGTAAGCGAGCTGTGTGCCGTCATCGGACCACACCCCGCCATAGTCGCGCACATCGGCGCTTTGCGAAATATTGCGCACGCTGCCTTTGTCGGTCGGCACGGTGAACACCTCGCCGCGCGCGGTCACCGCAACGCGCGCGCCCGATGGCGACAGCGAAGCGCTGGTCATTGTGTCCGCCACATTTTTCCAGCCCGCCCGGCGCGCTGGCAAGTCCGCCACGAGCGAGACCGGAAGGCGCGCAGTCGCCCCGCTCGCCACATCGAGCGAATGGAACACGCCGCCCGCTTCGTAGACGATGCGCCCGTTCTTGGCGGTAATGTTGCGGATGTCCCAGTCGCTTTCCTGCGTGATCTGCGAGACGGTGCGCGCGGCGGGATCATAGCGGAAGATGTTCGAGCGCGTGTTCCAGCGGTCCGAGAGGAAATAGAGCTGGCCGTCCATCCAGACCGGGTCGAATTCAGTCGTGCGCTCGCCGGGGATCGTCTCCTGCGTGCCCTCGCTGAAATTGAGCAATTGCAGCGAAGGGGTCAGCCCGCCGCGATAGCCGCGCCATCCGTTTGCACCGCCTGTCAGGTTTGAGTTGCCAGAGCCCGATGGGACGTTGGTGAAGATCGTGCCCGTCTCGTTATAGGCCCCGCCATCGACGACCGCTTCGGACACTTTTTCAGGCAAGCCGCCTTCGAGCCCGACATGGTACAGCTGGCCCGCGCGGCCGCTGCGCCGCCCGCGCGTGCTGACCAGCGCGACGGTCTTGCCATCCGGCAGCCAGTCAATCGCTTCGTCATTGCCGGGATACCAGGTCAGGCGCTGGGGCTCTCCGCCGGTGACATTGATAACGAACACATCGTTGTTGCCATCGTAATTCGCGGTGTAGGCGACCTTGGTGCCATCGGGCGAGAAGATCGGATCGCGTTCGCTCGCGGCGTGTGAAGTGAGGCGCACCGGGTTGCTGCCATCGGCGTTCGCGACCCAGATGTCTCCCGCATAGGCAAAGGCGAGCCTATCATCCGAAAGCGCGGGATCGCGGACAAGTTTCGTCTCATTCTCCTGCGCCGCCACCATCGGCGCGGCAAACGCGCTTGACGCCAGCAGAGCCGCTGCAAACCATCCAGTTTTCATAAATCGTCCTCTTCTTCAGGCCGCCGCGTGGCGCGGGGATGAGGACCAAAGAAGCGCTGCGCCCGGATAAACGCCGCTTGCGCGCCGTCGCTCCCATTTCACAACCCCGCCCCAAGGCCCCCTCTCAGGGCTACGCGTGCATGTCTTCAGTCAACTTTGGAGAGCAACCGGGCTGCGTGCGCAACCGCTTTTTTTGACGAACGCCTGATACGCGCTTGACGAACGTATGCTGCACCGCCCGCTAAAGAGCGCGGTATCAGACTTCGTGCTGGAGAAATTTGGGCGGGCGCCGTCCCGACGAGTCCTGCACCATATGCATGGGATAGGATCCGTCGCCCAGCGCCTTGAGCGGCATCCCCGCCGCGGCCAGCGCGTAGGGGGAGACCCGGTGGCGGGTCACCAGACCGCTATAGCCATCGTTGATCAGCGGCGTTTCAAATTTCACGCCCTGAGCGATCTCTTTGGAATGGACGACCTCGCTTACCACCAGTTGCCCGCCGCCCAGATCAAGCACCACTTTCTCACCCTTGGGCACATTGCCCAGACCTTCGACGCGGGCGCCCGTGCGTGAAATGTTGCGCAGCATCACATCGTAATAATGGTCTTCGTGGATCAGCCCGATCTTGCGCAGCACGGTCATGCGGTCGGCACGGTGACGCGGTGGGCCTTCGGGGCGGAACAGCGTCTTGCTTCCGGCCAACCGTTTGACGACCACGTCGTGGGGCATGGGCTTTGAATAGATGTAGCCTTGGACAAGGTCCGCGCCGCGCTCGGTCACAAGCTCGAGCTCGTCCATTGCTTCCACGCCTTCCGCGACGGTCTCCATGTTCAGCGCGCTCGCCAGAGCGACAATGGCGGTGATAATCGCCGGATTGGTGTCGCCCGATGCCGTGCACCCGCGCACAAAGCTCTGGTCGATCTTGATCTTGTCGAACGGCGCGCGTTTCAGATAGCCGAGCGAGGAATAACCCGTGCCAAAATCGTCCATCGCCAGGCGCACGCCCAGGCGTTTGAGCGAGGCGAAGGTCTTGTCGACATTCTCATCATCGCCCACGAAAACGCTCTCGGTGATCTCCAGCTCGAGGCGCGAGGGTCGCAAGCCAGTGTGCGCCAGCGCGTCCGCGACGGTTTTGACGAAGCCTGCGGTCATAAACTGCTTGGCCGAGATATTGACCGCCACGCGCCGGTCACCGGGCCATTGCACCGCGTCGTGGCATGCCTGCATCAGGGCCCATTCGCCCATCCGCACGATCAGGTCGGTTTGTTCGGCAATGGGGATGAATTGCCCGGGCGAAATGCGCCCGTGTTCCGGATGGTCCCATCGCATCAACGCTTCGAAAGCGTGCACTTCGTTGTCGCGCGGATTGATCAGCGGCTGATAGTTCAGGCTGACTTGGCCCAATGTGAGAGCGTCGCGCAGCCCCTCTTCGATGATCGCTCCGCGCATGGCGGCGTCTTTGAGTTCGGCTGAGTAGAAGCGGAACGTGCCCTTGCCGCTTTCTTTTGCCGCGTAGAGCGCCATGTCCACCGCCGCGTTCAGCTCTTCGGCCTCGATCCCGTCATACGGGGCTATCGCGATCCCCACCGATGTGCCGATCATCGCGCGCCGACCGCTCAGCGAATAGGGCTGGGAGACCACATGAATGATCCGGCGCGCCAGATCCGCCAGATGGCCGCGGTCGTCCATGTCGGGCAGCAGGATCTGAAACTCATCGCCGCCCAAACGGCCCACTTCGCCTTTGCCATCGACGATGGTCTTCAACCGTTCCGCCACCCGTTTGAGCAATTCATCGCCCGCCGGATGGCCCATCGTGTCGTTCACATGTTTGAACCGGTCGAGATCCAGCATGATCAGCGCACACGAACGCCCGGACGACTTAAAGGAGGAAAGCGTTGCCGACACCTTGTGGCTCAGGCGCCGGCGATTGGCGAGGCCGGTCAGTTCGTCATACTGCGATTGGCGCGCGGCCTGTTGCTGGTTGAGAAAATCGCGCGTGATATCGCTTGCGATCCCGCGATAGCCTGCAAAGTTGTCACCCCGCGTGTAATAGGGCTTTGCGGAGATAGACCACCAGCGCACCTTTGCGGGGTCGTCCTCGGCATCGTTGCCCAGATTGATCTCGACCACCTGATCCTGGATCCGCGATTTGGATTTCAGTTTCAGGTTCAGGGATCGCGCGGGCTCGCCGTCGCGGTCAATCGAGGTGGGCGAGAAGATCGAGGTGAGTGGTCGGCCCACAATTCTATCAGCGGGGACGTCAAGCGACGCGAGCGCGCACTGGGAGAGATAGGCCAGTTCGCCCGCTGCGTTGGTCGCCCAGAAAAGGCCGACGCCCGCGTCTTCGATCTGCGACAAATAAGCGGAGGCTGTGCGCGGCTCTTGCTCCTTCTCGGCGGCCCCCTGATTAGCGCTAGGCGAACCCGCGTTGCGAAGAAGATTGAAAGCCATCGCCTTAATGTTCCTGCCGGATCCGATTTGACCCTTCAAACGCCCCCTGAAGGGACAGGACCGCCGACACGTTTTGCCTCTCTGAATGCCTTGTCGTGACGATACGCTTTGAGGGTTATCAACCCGCTAATTTGCCTCGGCCTGTCGTAGGGGGAGGGCTGGCGGTCGCTGCTGGCGTTCGATCCCACTCGATCTGTCCCAAACAGGGCACTCGTCGCAGCTTTTCCCAAAAAGCCGTGCATTCGGTTTTGTGCTGTGCAACATGGCCATTCAACTCGCAGGGCAGCGAAAACGGGGCAAGGCAATGGCAGGGCTACTGAAAGACACGGTGGTGGTCACCGGGGGCAGCGGATTTTTGGGATCCTATCTGTGCGAACGGTTGGTCGATCAGGGGCACGACGTCTTGTGCGTCGACAATTTTTTCACGGGCCGGAAAGCCAATGTCGAACATCTGATCGGCAAGTCCAACTTCGAGATCGTGCGCCACGACATCACGTTTCCGCTCTATGTGGAGACCTCGCAGATCTTCAACTTTGCCTGCCCGGCGAGCCCGATCCATTACCAGTACGACCCCGTGCAAACGACCAAAACCTGCGTGCATGGCGCGATCAATATGCTGGGTCTGGCCAAGCGCACCGGTGCAAAGATCCTGCAAGCGTCGACCTCGGAAGTGTACGGCGACCCCGCTTTCCATCCGCAGCAGGAGGAATATTGGGGCAACGTCAATCCAATCGGCCCGCGCTCCTGCTATGATGAGGGCAAGCGCTGCGCGGAGACGCTGTTCTTTGATTACCGCCGCCAGTTCAACCTGCCGATCAAGGTCGTGCGGATCTTCAACACCTATGGCCCACGCATGCGCCCCGATGATGGCCGAGTGGTCTCCAACTTCATCGTTCAGGCGCTCAAAGGCGAGCCGATCACGATTTATGGTGATGGCGAGCAAACGCGCTCGTTCTGCTATGTCGATGATCTGATCGACGGCATTTTTGGCCTGATGAACACGCCGGACGAGGTGACCGGCCCGATGAATATCGGCAATCCAGGCGAGTTCACGATCCGCGAACTGGCGGAAAAGGTTATCGAAATGACCAATTCCAGCTCGAAGATCGTGTCGCTGCCTTTGCCCAAAGACGATCCCAAGATGCGCCGCCCCGATATCACGCAAGCGCGCGACACGCTGGGCTGGGAGCCGGTGGTCAAGCTTGAGCAGGGCCTGGTGAAAACCATCGATTATTTCGAAGGGCTGCTGCGCGAAGACGAGACGCTGTCCGCCTTCACCTATTCGTAGGGCGGCCTTGGCCAACTCCAGAAACGACCGCGGGAAGGGCACGTTATGAAGGCGCTGGGCGTTCTTGCCACCGATCAGGGGTTCATCGTTCCATCCTTGGTGGTGGCGCGCCAGGTGCGCTTCCATCAGTGCGATGTGGCGCCCGACCTCAAAATTTACCTCTCCGATTTCACCGACGAAGAATTCGAGATCGTGCGCCCGATTGGCGACCGCTACGATGTTGAGTTTGTCCGAGTTTCGACCGATATCCTCAAAGTCGACGAAAAGCTGGTCGCGCATTTTGATCGCGGGATTTCGCCCACCGCTCTCATGCGGCTCGCGATCGCCGATATCTTGCCCGACCATTACGACAACATCGTCTATCTCGATGGCGACATGCAGATCCTGGGCACGCTTGATCCGCTGTTCGGCACCGCGCCGCCCGAAGATCGCATCGCCGCTGCGCCCGAAACCTATGTGATCCTGCGCGAGAAAGACGGATCGCCCCGCCAATGGGTACTCGATTACCTCGACACGTTGGGCCTTGAGAAAGAGACCCAGTATTTCAATTCAGGCATGCTCTCGTTTCGCCTTCCGGTGTGGAAAGAGCTGGCTCCCAAGGCGCTGAGCTTTTTCCGCGATAACGCGGATATCTGCCCCAATTACGACCAATGCGCGCTCAACGCGGTGCTGGGGGGAGATTGGGCGCCGATCCATCCCGCCTTCAATTGGAATTCGCATTTCAACAAGCTGGTGGGCGAGCCCGGCTTTGACCCGCGCATTGTCCACTTCACCTCGCGGCCCAAACCGTGGAGCGAGGGGCAGCACGAATGGGCGCCGCGCTATTACGGGCCCTACGCCGATATTCTGGCGCAGCATCCTGAGCTCAGCCGGTTCCTCAATGTGCGCTCAGCGCCGGGCCTGATGGATCAGGCGCGCCATATCAAGCATACGGTTGCGGGCTGGAACAAGAGCCTGCGCTATAAACGCTGGATCGCGCAATACGCCGCCACGCAGGATTTCCACGTTACGCCGTGATCGCTCGCGCGGCGCTTTACTCAATCAGAACGAACGGCGCCCAGATAGAAGGTGAGGCCGCGCCCTTCATCTCCGAATCTGCAATTAGCGCCAATTGCGCCTGGCGCAGCGCTTCGCTGCGTTCCACGCCGTTGGCCGCCGCTTTGACCGTGGCAACGCTCAGCCGGGTTGCCGCGTCATCGCGCACGGGCCAATGCGACAGCAGCAGTGAGCGCGCGCCCGCCAGCTGAAACGCGCGGGCCAGACCGCTATAGGTCGCGTTGCCGCGCCCATCGCCCGCCGCTGTGTTGCAGGCCGACAGGATGATCCAGTCCGCCGCCAGTTTGAGCGAGGCGATTTCACTGGCGGTGAGCAGGCCGTCATCACCGTCATCGCCTTGATCGCTGGCGGGCGGGGTGAGGACCAGCGCGGGCTCGCTAAGCCCCGCGATCTGCCCGCTGACCAGACCATGCGTGGAAAAAGCCACCACCCGGAAATGGTCAAGCTTGGCCGCGCGCACCGCGCCTTCGGTCGCGTCCTTGCCCGTCAAGACCAGCGCAGCTTCGCCCGGGAAGGCGCCGCGCATCGCTTCGAGCTCGCTCTGCGCTCCGGGCAGCGAGGGAAGCGCGGCGATATCCTTGATGTCCACATCCATCCCGCGAAGGCTCGCGCGCCCTCGGGGTGCAGCGGCGAGCAGGGGCGCGCCGATCCCGGCAAAGGCGCTGGCCGCGCGCGTTTCGGCGGCTTGATACCCGCCAAGGTTCGGCGTCAGCGCCACCGCGAAATCGCGGATCAGATAGGGCAGCGGCGCGTCATCGCTGGCGGCTTTCGTCAGCAAGACCGATGGCGGAATGCGCGACAGGATGCCGCCTGCGGGAAAGATAAGCCGGGTTTTGCCCCGGATCGCGGCCTGAACCTCGGGGTTGAAAATCCGGCGGTACATCTCATGCGCGGCCTCGCGGTCGAACGCGGCTGCCCCTTCGCTTTCATCGACGCCCAGCTCCAGCGAGGCGCGGAGAGAACGCAGCAGTTTGCGCGTGGTGAGCAGCGGAATGCGCGTTTGCCCCCAGCTTAGCCCTTCGCGCGTCACCACGATGGTGGCCATCTGGCTGCCATAGGACAGCGGCAGGATATAAGCATCGCCCGTCCCCATCAGCGCCTTCGCCTCAGCGATGGAGAGCGGTTTGGGCCGTAGCATTTCGGCGTAGTCGGGATAGCCGCTTTGCAGGCGTTCCTGCGCGGTATCGCGCGCCGTAATCGCCGCTTCCAGATCGGCTTGCGTGGCCTTGCCATCGGCAAACTGGACGCGGACTTCATCGACCTTGGTGCGCGCCTCGCGGGCTTCGTCGACCGCTTTGGTGAATCCGGCGGCGTCACCCGGATAAGAGAGGCTCGCCGCGCTCATGCCAAGCTCGCTCAGACTGGTGAGCTGCGCGTTTCGCCATCCGGTCTCAAGGTCACCATCCAGCAGAGCGGCGTAAGCGGCATGGCGAAACAGCCCGTTCGTCGCGATGGCGATGGAGCGGACATCCTGGCTTTTCGCATAGGTATCAAGCAGCTTGGCTTCGTTGGTCTGAACCGCCGCGGTAAGCAGCGCGTTGGCCTTCGCCGCGTCGCCAGCCCCGGTGTAAGCGATCGCTCCGCGAATGTTCGCGGTCACGCGGCCGGGATGGAAGGGCGGGAGTTTTGCGGCGTATTGCGCCAGCGCCTTGTCCGCCAAGGCTGTGGCTTCTTCGTGCTCGCCCATCGCGCTGAGCGCTTGCGCCATGCTGATTTCGAGGTGGCCCCAGCGCAGATCCCCCGGATTGTGCCCCTCCAGAATGGCGAGCCCTTCGCGAAAACGCGCGACCGCCTCTTCGGGGCGGCCCACCCGATACAACGCCTCGCCGATCAGGGAACGGTTCATGGCGCGGTCGGGCACCGAAGCGTGTTTTTCGCTAGGCAAGGTGCGCAGCGCGTATTGCAGCGCCTTTTCCTGCTGACCCATGCCCGCAAAAGAGATGGAGGCGTATTGGAAAAGCCCGAACAAGATCTGGTTGTCCTCGCTCCATTCGGAGCCCGCAATATCGATCGTGCGCAGCCACAAATCGGCCGCCAGATCGTGACGTCCCCGGTTCTGAGCTTTGTAGGCCTGGTTCGTTAGAACCCCGATCCAGAGAAGATGATCATCATCCAAAAGATCGAACGCGAGTTTCTGGACCCGTTCGGTTTCCCTTGAGCCCGCCTCGCGATCGGCAAAATTAAGGTGATCGACGTAAAGTGTTTCAAAATTGATGCGTGTGGGATCGTCCGGGAAGTCGCGTTCGGCCAGTTCGGTTGAACGGCGAAACCACTTCACCGAATTGGCGAGGTCATCGGCTCGCTCGAAATAATAATGCCCCAGATAATGCGCCGCGAGGGCCGGGCCGTAATCGCCCGCACGCGGAGTATCCTCGGCCATCTGCATCAGCGTTCGCGCGGTCTCCTCGACCGCTGCGTCGGGCGCGTATTGCATCAAGCCGAGCCCTAGGCCGGTGGCCATGGCAGGCCGGTTAAGCGACAGAGCGCGGCTTTGGTCAAACAGGTCGTAAGCTTGCTTGTTCTTGGTCATGACGGTGAGCGCCATGATCGCATCCGACACCGCTTTGGCGCGGTCCGCCTCGCTCGCACCGTCAGGCAACGCGGAGAGGGTCTCGGTCGCTGACGCTTCCTTGGCCGCGACATCGGAGTAGATGTCGCTGTACTGCGCGTGCGCCGCGCCGCTCGTCAGAACGAGCCATGCGGCGATGAACGCGCGGCCTGTTCGCCTAATCAAAGACCAGGTAGTAAACCGCACGCTGCGCCCCTTCGTTTGTGAGCTCGATATTGTATCGCTGGGTGAACATGGGGGTAAACCGGCAGGGAGGCGTCGTCGCAGGCCCCGGATTGCAAACTGCGCGCGCTTTCGCATCGCTCACGGTCATGTGCACTGGCCCAGCGCCCTTATGCGAAACCGATAGAGTGCTCGCTTCGCCCGATTTGAAGGTCTGCGCGCTGCGCCATGTTTCGCCGGGCGCCAGCTCGCCGCGCACGTAAGCCGGACCCAAGAGGCGTCCACGAAACGGGGGCGCGCTGCTTCCCGCCGCCGATTGCCACACGGCAAGCCGGTCGGGCTGCGTGTCCGTCGCCGGTTTCACCCCGTTGGCGTTGAGCGAGGCGACGAGTTTGCTCAATAGCTCGGTGTCGCCCGCCTCGAAAGCGGCTTCCGCGCGCGCCAGTTTCACCGCGATCCGGCCCGCGCGGCTCTGCTCTTCGCGCGATTTGATGGGGGGCAGATTTGGCGCCGATGCCAGCGTTGAGGCGCTGCTGGTGGATTGATTGGCGGGTGCCGATGTCGCGCACGCCGTTGTCAGCGTGGCTAAAACGCCGATCATCGCCGAAGTGAAAAACGCGGTATTTTTCTTATCGTTCATACCAAGGGGCACGATATGACAGCCGCCCGCGAGCCGCTTGCACAAACCCGACAGGCTTGAAAGGGCGCGAGAAGTCATGGCCGCGCCAGCCTGAAAGTTGCGCCGCTTGGCGTGTCTTCGATGGTGAGCGCGAGGCCATGGCGCTCAGCGATTGCGTGCGCGAGGGCGAGGCCAAGTCCGCTGCCCGGCACTTGGTCAGTTTGGTCGCTTGCGCCCTCGGCTCCGCCACGGAAGAACCGTTCGAAAATGCGCGAGCGCTCGTCCTTGGGCACGCCGGGGCCGTCATCGCTGACGGTGAGCACCGGGCCCGTCGCATCCGCGCTAAGCGCCACTTCGACATGGCCACCTTGGGGCACATATTTGAACGCGTTATCGAGCAGATTGGTAAGCACCCGGCTCAATTGCCATTCCTCGCCTTCGAAATGGATGCCCCCTTCGACCTGCCAGCTGAACTGGTGGCCGGTTTCCTCCGCGCTGCCCGCGTAAAGCTCACAGATGCGCAGGACCATGGCGCTCAGGTCAAACTTTTTAAGGCCCGCTTTATCGCCCTTGCGCGCCTTGCTCGACGCGATGTCGAGCAACGATTCCAGCGTTTGCACAAGTCGCCGGATTTCCTCACGCGCTTCGATCAATTTTTGCGCGACCGCGCCCTTGGGCCCTTCGCTCAGCGCCTTGACCAGCCGGTTGTCGAGATGGGTGAGGGGCGTGCGGATTTCATGCGCCAATTGGTCGGAGGTGTCGCGGTAGGCCTCCATCAGATTGCGCACCCGGGCAAGCGCCGCGCCGCTATGCGCGGTGAGCTCATCAATCTCGTCGCCGTCCTGTGGTTCGGCCAGGGTCGAAAGCGCGTCTTGTGTGGGCTCGCGAAAGGCGGCGTTGATGCGCTCGATCCGGCGTTGCAGCCGCGCGGCGGCCAAACGTCCCAGCAGCAAAACCAGCGCGACCAGCACCGCGCCCCCGATGGCGAAGACAAAGCCGATGCGCTGCAACAGGGGTTCGCTGTCCGCCATGCCGCGCGCGACCACGAGCCGCAGATTGTCGTCCAATTGCACCGCGCGCGCATACCCTTGCGAGGTCTCCCCGATCGGGATCAGGCCGCTTTCCGAAACGCGCGGGTCAAGGCTGGGCCAGCGCGCCAGATCGCCCGCGAGCCGCGCGCCGGAATTATCGGAGAGGTAATAATGCGGCGTGTTCCCCTCCATCGGGATCACCGCCACCCGATCCGCAATCCGCTGCGCGAGCTCTTCTCGGCCATTGGTGGCGTAGATGTCGACCAGCCCGGCTATGTCGATATCGACCTGCGTGCGCGCGCCTCCCTCAAGCGTGGCCTGCACGGTCTGATGCGTGGTCCACCATAGCCCGATCAGCAACAGCGTCGACAGCGCGCCCGCGCCCCAGACGAGGCGGGTAAAGATGGATCGGGAGTGGTGCGACACGACCTTCAAATCCTCAAAGAGCTCTCAGCGCCCATCAAGGATGCGATAGCCCGATCCCCAGATCGTCTCCAGCGCGGGGGTCGCAAATCCCTCTTCGAGCTTGCGCCGCAGTCGGCCGATATTGACGTCAACCACGTTGGTCTGCGGGTCAAAGTCCATCTTCCACACATCGCGCAAAAGCATTTCGCGCGTCACGATCTCGCCTGCGTTCTCCATGAAATAGCGGAACAGCTCAAATTCCTTGGGGCTCAAGGAGAGGTGCTGGTTCTGGCGAAAGGCGGTGCGCGCTTTAACGTGGCATTCAAAATCGCCGTAGAGGATGACTGCGCTGTGCTCGCGCCCCGAAGAGCGCCGGTGCAAAGCGCGCAGGCGTGCCAGCAATTCTTCGGGCTCAAACGGTTTGGCGAGGTAATCATCCGCGCCCGCATCGAGCCCCTCGGCCCGGTCGCTGGTCCGGCCCAGCGCCGACAGGATGAGGATCGGCGTCCCAATCCCGCTTTCGCGCAGCCGTTTGGTGATCGTCAGCCCGTCAATATCGCCCAGCATCCGGTCAAGGATGATGACGTCAAACGCCTCCATCCCGGCGCGCAGCAGCGCCGCGCTGCCGTTGGATTCCCACACCAGCGTGTCGCCCGATTGCGCCGCCAGTTCGGTCACCGCCTGGGCGGAGCGCTGGTCGTCTTCGACATACAAAATCTTGAGCGGTTTCATCGTTGTAGCGGCCTCATGCACTCGGCTGTGCTATGCAGGCCACGCCCCCCTTTGCGTCACGCACCTTGCTGCCACGATGAACCAGACCGTGCAAGCGAGCGCGCGCGAAGGCGGGAAGAACAAAGATTGCTCTTCCCGCCCCCTCGGGTCGCCTCTTGAACACAGTCGGGTTCATGCAAGCCGGGTCGCGATCAGTTGAGCGTTTCAACCGAAACCCACCCTTGCGTGCCGAAATTGTCCTTCACTTCGATATAAAGCCCATCGCGATTGCCGGTCGGCATCAGCGTGGTGCCCACGCGCAGGTCGCGCACCTTGGCGGCCTCGCTGCTGGGCTGGGCCAGCATCGTCGTGGCCGAAGCCACCGTTGCCGCAGGGTTCGTCTGCGCGAGGGCAGGGCTGGCCTTGGGCACCGAGGCGATGGTCGCGCTTTGCGACACGATCTCGTTGAAGGCGATGACAAACGCTTCGGTCAGCATCTTGCCTTTCTTGCTGTCGCCATAGCCCGCCGCCTGAGCGCCGACACTCCAGGCGCCGTTGCCGCGAAAATCGAGCGTGCTTTTCTTGACCACGCCTTGCCCGGTGACGATGGTTTGACCGCTCGCCGGGCTCAGCACCTTGATGCCCGCCGCGACGCGCTTTTTCTTGCCGCCAAGGCCGCCGAACATGCCCATGATCGCGCCAGCGCCAGGCACTTTGCTAAGCACTTGACCCGCCGCGCCAGAGCGAACGAGGCCATCCATCGCGAGACCCTTGGCGGTCTCGATCGATTGGTCGACCTCTTCGCTGGAGCCTGCGACGATGTTCATCAGGAAATCGGCTGGCTGGCCCGAGGCCATATTGTGCGGGGTGAAGCACCCGCTCTCAGTGGCCAGCGAATTGACGAGGCTGCGCGGCGATCCCAGATCGAACTCAGCCCAGCCTTGCGTATCTCCATCAACCACCGCGATGGTTCCAAGGCTCGCCTCACACTGCGTCAGTTGGACGGCTTCTTTCTTCTTTTTCTTGGCTATCGCGGGCGCGCTGGCGCCCATTGCGCCGGCCGCGAGGGCGATCATGGTAAGGCTGGCAATCGTCTTTTTCATCGTTCTACTCCCCAAAGCGAATGTGGTGAGCAGACTGTGGCGAAGGCGCACTGCGCGGCCCACACACAGTCCTTATTAGAGAGATGACAAACGCCGTTAGGGGGCGGTGTGAGGCGCCTGGGTGCTGTTGTGCCCCTTTGGAAAAAGCCCCCCGACGCCAAGCGCCGAGGGGCTTTGTCGCTCCGAGCCGCCTTACTGCGCGACGCCCGCTTCACCCGGACGGGCAAAGGTGATCGCGCCGCCCATGATGCGCTCGGCCTGACGGATCACGGTTTCGCGGCTGCGCGTTCCGGCGTTTAGGCGCGTGGCCAGCTCAGCGGGGTCCACACCGGGCGGCAACAAGTTAGCCGCTTGCGGATTGGCGAGCCCTTTCGAACCCTGGCCCCCGCCCGAGCCCTGCACCGAAGCGCTGCCCGTACCGCCCCAACGCGCCCAGTTGCCGCCAGTCATGGTGGCGGGAACGACGCTGGGCGCGATGCTCGCGGTGGTGCGGGTGGGAAGAGCGTTACTTGCAGTATTCGAAGTCGCGCGGAAGGCCGCAGTACCTACGATCTTATTGCTCGAAGAGAGGCCGATGGCGTAGGTGATCCCAGCGTGGGTCGCACCATCGCCCGCAAGGAAACCGGATACCTCGGTCCCTCTCACAACGCCGCCGACGCCTATCTGTTCTGTGTCCAGCGTGGTAAAGAACCGCTGAAGACCAAAGCCGTCATCCTGCAAAGCAATGGATGGCGCAGCCACGCCGCCCTCGCTGGAAAATTGGAACACAGAGCCCTCGAAATCGACCGACGCCTCAAGCCCGACGTTCAAAGTGGCAAAGTCCACCGCGAAATCGCCGGAGAACGTCCCTTCGCCCGGTTGAGCGTTAGTCTGGTGCGCGGTGCTGCCGCCGATAAACTCATAATTGACGAGCCCGCTCGTGGGCAGGTTTACAAGCGGCGCACCCCAGATTGTGTGCCAGAATTGCTCGACGAACGGCCTTGATTGGATGACTTGGCCGGTCCCGCCCGATGAGTTGGCGAAGACAGCGTTGAAGCGCTGCCAACCGATGACGCCTTGGTCGCCGGACACCTCTCCGGTCGAGGCGTCGGTGTACCCATATGAGATCGAACCGCCCGTCCGACCTCGTTTGGCATTTTGGAAGACGCCATCGACCACGCTGATTTCTTCGGCGGATACCGCCGGGACGTTTCTCGGACCTCGTGCAGCGAAACCGCTGTTCACCACGCCTAGGGGAACGACCCCGTCAACCATCGCCGCTCCGCCGCCCGAGCCGCCGCCGCTTGCGTCGGCGGTAAAGACCGCGCTCCCCGTCAAGGCTGCTCCTGGGATGCTGATCAGGTAATTGAGCCCCGCATAGCCTGCATCATCGCCAGCGAGAAAGCCGTTCACCGATGTCGGCACGGTGGCGCCAGCGGGCGTGTTGATCCGGCCAGTGAAAAGACCATCCTGTGTGATTGAGAGCCTGTTGGGGGTCGTCAATGCGTAAGTCGCGCCATCGAAGGCCACCTGAGCGTCGATGCCGACATTCATCGCGGCGAAGTTTACATCAAGCGATCCTGTGAAACCCCCGCGCTTGTCCACGTCGTCGCGCCCTGATGAGGTGACCTGCGTCGCGTAGTAAAGCGAATAGGTGATATCGCCAGACATGGGCATATTAATCACCGGGGTGCCCCAGGTCATATAGTGATGATCGTTGATCAATCCTGAAAAGCGATTGCCATTGGTCGCCCGCCGCGAGAAACTCGCGTTCTCATCGTCAGGCGCAAAGTACCGCGCCCATCCGATCGCGCCGTCGAGCGTGCCGGATTCAACCGCGTAGCTCGCCGTTGACCCGTTGAACTCGACCGAGCGCACGTTTCCAGCAATCGCTGTGCTGGTCAAAGCGGTCAGCAAGCCATCGGTGATAGTGGTGTCGCTGACAACGCCCAGCGTCCGGGCGCCAATCTGGCTGTATGCCACGACGGATCCCTCGGCACCCAAGGCGATGCCGGTGTCGTCAATGCCATCATCGAACACACCATTCCCAAAGATCGCCGCGCCGCTGATGCGTTGCCCCACCTCTTGGGTGCTCAAAGCGTAGGTTAGGCCCATCTCCAGCGCGTCATCGCCGGCGAAATAGCCGTTGAACTGGAGGTTGCAATCGCCCCCGCAGCTTCCGTCGCTGGCGGTTACCAGACCGTCGCGCAGGTTGAAGCTCGTGTTGCGCACAAAGCTGACGCGGAACTCGGTTTCGCTTTGCTCCGGATTGGCGATCCCGCCTAGCGTTGCAAAGCTGTAGACCAGATCATCGCTCGCGGTTGGCATGGTGATCATGCCCTCCATCGCGACGGTCGGGCTGGCACCGAACAGCACGGTCATATCGGCTTCAAAGCGGCCCGGTGCGAGCGAGCTGTCCGAAATGGTCGGCGCGGTGGCCGCGATGAGTTCGTATTCGATCGACCCCATCGTCGGCAACGCGAACCCGGTGCCGACGCCTGAGGCGACGAGGTAATGGAGCCCTTGCGCCGTGGTCAGCGTCGTGTCGACCGTGCCGGGGCCTTCGTTGATATATTCGCCATCGTTCCAGCGCCCGATTGCGAAGCGTTCGTTGGTCGAGACATCGGTGACGCTGGCCGTTCCGATCCGCAGCGGGCTGAAATTGTCGACCAGATCGGTCGCGCCCTGATTGGCGTTGAACACGACCGTATCAGCGGTGAAGCCGGTGCGACCGCCCGTGGGAGTGGAGGCGTTGAACTTGATCTCGCCATCCGCGACGAACGCGGCGCTGTTGGCAAGGATCAGCGGCGTGCCGGTGCCCGCTGGAACGGTCGGTTCAGGCGGGGCAGGCTGGGAGCCGAGGCTGTCGAGCTCGGTGCCCTCAGCGCCAAAGATCGCGACGCCCTGCAAGCTGTTGCCAACGCCGCGGTCGATGATGTCCCAGGTGAACCCGGCGCTGCTCGCCGCCTCGCCAAACAAGCCGCCAAACACTTGCGCGTCGCAGAATCCGTTGCACGACGTGTCGGTCAAACCGGTCGCGCCAAGGCTTAGCGCTTCGAAGCGCATATTGCCATCGTTGGAGACGATGAGACCGCCTTGGGCAGCGCCCGCTGCGCCCCCGGCGGTCGCCACTCTGTATCCTTCGGTGGCCGTCAAGACGTCGAAATTGAGGCCGACGCGCGCAAAGGTCGAGCCAAAGGCGACCGCCAGATCGCCGGTGAAAAGCGCCTGCGTTTCGGTCTCAGCGCTCGCCAGATTGGGCGCGGTGCCGCCGACCAGCTTATAGTCGACCGTACCCATCGTGGGCAGATTGGTCGCCGGATTGCCGACCAACAGATTGGTGCTGAAGCTGGGGTTGGAGCCCACGCGTCCTTCGAAATAGCGCGTCCAGGCGACGTCGTTTCCGATCCGTCCAAACTCGCGCAAATCCGCGTCGCGATTGGCGTAGTCAAAGGTGATGGGGTTGGTGCGGTTCTCGCTGAGCGTGACCGAGGCGATCCGGCCATCGAGGTCAATCTGCGCGTCCGAGCCCGATCCCTGTTGCAAAGTACCGCCGTCAAACACGAAGGCGCTGAGCCCGGCAAGCTCGGTGCGCGGGCGGTTAACGTTGACCGGCAGCGGCGCAAAATCATCCGCCACACCGCCGCCTTGCAGAAACGCAAAGAAATCGACGAAGAAGGCGTTGAGATTGCCAAACCCGGTCAGTCCGCCCTGCGCGTTCGCCAGCGCAGCGAGGTAGGCGTTGAGCGTGGCCTGATCGAGCACGGTGTATTCGCTGGGCACACCGCCCGCAGCGAGGAACGCGAAATAGGCGTTCAGATCGGCGACGTACTGGGTGAACACGGGCAATCCGGCGAATTGCGTGGGATCCCCGCCGCCGAGGACGAAAGCCGAATAGGCTTCGAAGAACCCGTTGAGATTGCCAAAACCGGTCAGCCCGCCCTGCGCGTTCGACAAGGCCGCGAGGTAGGCATTAAGCGTCGCCTGATCGAGGACCGTGTAATCCTCCGGCAATCCGCCTCCCGCAAGAAACGCGAAATAGGCGTTGAGGTCCGCCACATATTGCGTGAACACCGGCAATCCGGCGAACTGGGTGGGATCCCCGCCGCCCAGCACAAACGCGGCGTAATCGGTGAAGAACGCGTCGAGATTGCCGAACCCGGCGAGCCCGCCTTGGGTGCCGGACAAAGCGTCGAGAAACGCCGTCAGCGTCGCTTGATCAAGCACGGTGTAGTCTTGCGGCAATCCGCCATTCGCGAGGAACGCGAAATAGGCGTTCAGATCCGCAACGTACTGGGCGTAGATCGGCAGGCCCGCAAAGGCGTTGGGCGCGCCTCCGTTTGCGAGGAACGCGAAGTAAGCGTTCAGCAGGTCGGCGTTGGCGCCCAGCCTTTCGTCAAGCTCGCCCGCATCGCTCAGCGCGGCGATAAAGCTGCTGAGCACCGACAGATCCGTGCCGTCAAAGTCCGCCGGGAAGCCGCCGCCGCTCAGGAAGTCGGCGTAAGCGTTGAGCGCAGCGGCGAACGCGCCGAAATCGGGCGGCACGGGCAGGCCGGCGAAATTGTCCGGATTGCCTCCGCCTGAGATGAAGGCGAAATAGTCTGCGTAGAATGCGGCGAGCTCAGGCGGGAAGCGCGTTTTTGCGCCCGCCGCCTGCAATTCGGCCAAGTATTGCGCGATCACTTCCTGGCTCAGCGGCTCATAAGTCGACGGCACGCCGCCCGCTTCGAGGAAGGCGAAGTAGGCTTGCAGATCGGTCGCGTAGCCCGCGAAGATGTTCGCGTTGAGCCCGCCAAACGCGTCAAACGCCCCGCCATCGTTCACGAAGGCGGCAAAAGCGGCGAAGAAGGAAGCGTCCGCGCCGACAAACCTCTCCAGCGCGCCCGCCGCCTGCAATTCGGCGATGAAAGCCTGCAATTGGGCCGGGCTGGTCGCGGTAAAGGCGCTGGGCGCGTTGCCTGCGTCGAGAAAGGCGCGGTAGGCCGCGAGCTGAGTAGCGTAATTGGTGAAGATGTTCACCGGCAGGCCCGCAAACGCGTCCACATCGCCGCCCGCGCGTAAGAACGCGAGATAATCGGCGTAGAAACCGGCTTGGTCGCCCAAGACGGTGGTCAGCAATCCAGTGTTCGACAGAGTTTCGAGGAATTGGCGCAAAGAGGCCTGATCCACGGGTTCGTAGGAGCTGGGCAGGTTACCGCTCGCAAGGAAGGCGAAGTAGTCATCAAGCGCGGCTTGAAACTGCCCGGTGAAGGCAAGGCCGCCATTCGCAAGGAAAGCGGAGATCAGCGCCTGATCCGCCGCGCTCAACTGCGCGACAAGGCCGCTGTCAGACAGGAACGCGATCGTCTGCGCCAGAACCGCTTGGCTCGCGCCTTGGAATTCGCTCGGCACGCCGCCTGCGCGCACGAATGCGAAATAGGCGTCGGTCAGGTCGGTGAACGAGCCTGCGAACAGGTCCGGATTGCCGCCATCGCGCAGGAAGCCAAGATAGGCCTGCGCCAACACCCGGTCGCTCGCGCCCAATTGCGCCAGCGCTCCTGTGCGCTCGATAAAGGAGAGATAGGCGTTGATATCCGCCAGCCCAACGCCGCCCGCCACGGCAAAGCCGCTGGGCAGGCCGCCCGCGCGGATGAGGTTGAGATAGTCGAGGCTAAAGCCGCTGAACGCCGCCAGAAATTCCGCGCCCGATCCGCCGCGTGCCAGGAAGCCCAGATAGGAGCGGATGATGTCCGCTTGCGCTTGCGGGAAGGGCAATCCGCCATTGGCGAATTCGATCTCAGCCGCGCGGCCCACGAGCAGCGCGAGATCGCCGCTGGGAAAAGTGTCGAGCGCAGGGTTGCCCACGCCCGCTTCAACGCGGCGCGCGGCGGCAAGAATATCGCTCGACGCGCCCGCCGCGGCCAGCGCATCGCCCAGCGTTACCGGAATGCCGTTTTCCGCCGCACCGACTGGCCCCGCATCGCCGCTGATCGCGACGACCTGTGGTTCGGTTGCTTGCGTTGACGAGGCGGCATCGGGCGCGCTTTGCGCGGCGTTTGCTATGACCTTGCGCGGGCGCTCGCCGGCCTCAGCGGCCCACATCTCGCCTGCGCGATACGGGCGCAGCCGCCCATCGCGTCCCACGCGCACTTGACCGTTCATCGCATGCCCTGACGCTTCGCCGTCAGGCTGCACCGTAAAGTTCGCCGCCGCGCCCATGCCGAACACTTCGGCTTCGAGGCCTTTGGGCATGCGCAGCGAAACCCGGCGACCGCGTTCGGAAGCGATCGTGACCGTGCCTTGATAGAGCTCAATCGAGCCATCGGCGTTGATCTGATATTCCGCGTTATCGGTGAAGGAGGCGGTGCCACCGTTGTTCAACCGAATCTGTGTGAGCTCTTCGGTCTGCGTCATGCGCTGGCCCGTCTCCAGCGGAGCCTTTTGCGTGGTGAACAGATACTCGTTCGCGTGAAGCGGGCTCGCCAGAGCGAGGCCCGATGCGCCGACCATCAAAAGGGCCGAGAGCTTGCGCGAAGTGTGCGTGATCTTGGTCATGGGAATGTGCCTTTTGCTTAATCGGATTAGAATTCGAAGCGCGCGCCGACCGACACGGTCCAGCGGTCGAAATCGAACAGGGCGATGTTGGACCAGTTGCGCGTGTAGGTGGCGCGCGGCTGGATGAAGAGCTGGTCGAGAACCGCGAATTTGAGCCCGGCCTGAAGGTCGAGGCGCTCGTCTTCGCGTTCGGTCAGGAACAGCGCATCCGGATCATCGTGGCGGCGCACGTCAAAGGCCGCGCCTGCAACGACGGCGAGCCGTTTGGCGACGGGGTATTCGGTCCCGGCGTTGACGCCGATAAAGGCGAAGCTTTGCGCATCGCCTGCGCCTCTGCGGGTTTCTTCCTTGCCCCCGGTGAGGTTCACCGCGAAGCGTTTGCCGACAAAGCCGATGCCGCCGGAAAACCGGTCCGCATCGCGCAGGGGATCATTGTCGAAGTTGAGCCGATTGAACTGCGCCGATACGGTCAGCGCGCGCCCTTTCGACAGTGGCTTGGTGTATTGCGCGATGGCGCCCACCGAGCTGCGAAAGCCATCGCCGCCCAGCCAGAACTGCTGACCCTGCGCCGAAAGCGAAATGACATCGCCGCCAGCAAAAGAATGCGCGTAGCCCACTGTCCCGGTGACGGCGGCCTGATCGAACACGCTGTCGGAGAAATTCTCGCGCATATTGCCGAGCACGGAGGCGAACAGACGGTCTTGCCGGCTGATCGCGGTGACGCCCGAAACGCCGCCCGTGATGTCGAAGAACTCATCGCTTTGCGCGCGGGCTTGCGCGCCCAGCTGCCCCGGCCCCAGAAAGCTGAACAGCGGGATGACGATGCTGTTCAATTCGGTCGCGGAGTTGATGTTGTCATCATAGCCGACCGACGCATCGACAAAGCCGCTGATGTCGCTTCCGCCGCCCGCGATCTGCTTGTCGAACTGGCGCACGAAACCGGTGAAGCGCTGGCGCACGGGATCAGGCAGGCTGGGGTCATCGACGACGGTTGCGAACTGGTCGCGCGCGGTGTCGATATCGCCCGCCAGCGCATAAGCGCGGGCGAGCTCGGCGCGCGCGGCGGAATTGTTGGGCTGCTTCACCAGCACCCGCTGAAGCGCGATGATCGCGTCGCCAAAGCGGCCCGCATCAATCGCGGCAATGCCAAGCTGGTAGTCAAAGGCGGGATCGCCGGCGCGCTGTCCGACCTGCGCGTTCAAAGCCTGATAGGCGCGCTCCTTATCGTCCTTATCGGCGGAGGTCGCAGTGGCGGGTTGAGCCGCCGTTTGCGCCATGGCTTGGCCCGCGCCAAGGCTTGCGGTGAGCGCAAAGCCGAGCGCGGCGGCGGTGGTGATGGCCTTTGGAAGGCGTCGCATAAGAAATGTGCCCCTGATCGTGTTGAGATCCTGAGCAATGCGATGCAGCAGCGGGCGCAGCGTGTCCGCTGACAAGCTTCGTTACGCGTATGACAATGTCTGTTAGGATTAGTCTGGAGCGCCTAAAATCGCGCGAAATCAGCCCTTTTCGCGCGCGTCGAGCCAGGTGGCGAACCGGACGCCAAAGGTGATCAGAAACGGCACCAAGACGATGCTGAGCGCGACCTTGGCGAGCACTTGCCCGATCATCAGGTCGGTGATGTCAAACTCGCCATAAAAGGCGAGCGTTACGAAGATCACGGAATCGATCGCCTGGCTCAGCGCAGAGGCGATCGCGCCGCGCACCATCAGCCCCACCGTGCTCGCTTCGCCGTCTCCGCGCAGCCGATCAAAGATCCAGATGTTGAGCAGCAGCGAGGTAATATAGGCCGCCGGACCCGCCAGCCACACGCGCCAGGTGGACCGATGCACCTGCTCAAACGCCGCCAGATCGTCCGGGCGAAACGCCACCATTTCCGAGGAGGCGGGCAAAGCCAGCACGAGCTGCATCAGCAACGCCGACAGCCCCAGCGGCAAAAATCCCCACCACACAATGCGGGTCGCGGCCTTGCGCCCGTAAAGCTGCGACAGGGTGCTGGAGATCACCACCAGCAGCAGGAAGGGGAAAATGCCGGATTCAACGGCAAGGCTGGTCGGCCAAAGCTGCACCTGCTTGAACGCCAGAACGCCTGCCAGGACGGTCATTCCGCCATACAAGAGCGTGTAGACGAACATTCCCAAAGGGATCGAGATGGTCGATCCGCGCGGGTCAGCGGCGGCGTTGATGGTGTTGGATTGGCTCATGCAGCCGACGCGTATCGCGCAGACTTGCAAAAGGGAAGCGGGTGTCCGCGAACAATCCGTGGGTGAGCGGCTAGCTCTCTCGTCGAGGGGCGCGGCGCCCGCTGCACTTGCGCCGAGCGGTCGAGACTGCCAACAGACGAGGGCGTTCATCCCGCCTTGTAGAGGGTGTCGGTGACACGCAAAGCGCCGGATTACAGGTCCGCGCTTTGCTTTTCGGGGTCTAATCTTAAGGTCATACCAAGGTTGTGAACGACACTCTTACGTCCGCCGGGTCCAGCGTGCTGGGCATCTGCGCCATCCTCGCGATCGCGTTCCTTTTGTCTTCCGGCAAGAAGTTGATCAATCTGCGTGTCGTGGGCGCGGCGTTTGCGTTGCAGGCGCTGATGGCGGTTCTCGTGCTGCGCACCGATGTGGGCGTCAGCGTCATTCAGGGGCTCTCGAACGGCGTGATCGCGCTGCTCGACTATTCAAAGGTCGGCATCACTTCGGTGTTTGGCCCGATGGAAAACAACCCGTTTGCCAACACCTTTGTGATCGCCGCGCTGCCGGTGATCGTGTTCTTCGCTGCGATTGTCTCGATCCTTTACCACCTTGGCATCATGCAGCGGCTGGTGCGCTGGGTCGGCGGGGCGATTGGCTGGATCACCGGGATCAGCCAGGTCGAAGCTTTGGGCGCGGCGGCGAACATCTTTGTCGGCCAATCCGAAAGCCCGCTGGTGGTGCGCCCCTATCTCGAAGGCCTGTCGCCCTCGCGCCTGTTTACCTTGATGACGGTTGGCATGGCGGGCGTCGCGGGGACTATTCTGGCCGCTTATGCGAGCTTTATCGGCAACGAGACCGTCCCGTATCTGTTGGCGGCGGCGTTTATGTCCGCGCCCGGCGGCATTCTGATGGCCAAGATCATCATGCCCGACGATCCCAGCGCGGATCACGCCAAATCGCCGGAACTGGCCACCGCATCTGGCGGCGAAGCGAGCGAAACCGCGCGCGTCATGATGGTGGATCGCAACGGCGAAGAAGTTGAATTGCCGCAAGCGCGCATCAGCGCGGGCGGTCCGGCGGCGATTGTCGAGAGCGGTAAGGCCGAAGAAGTCACCATGGCGGAAACCTTCGAAGAGGGCCACCGCCCCGCCAACGTCATCGAAGCCGCCGCGCAAGGCACGCAGACCGGTGTGAAACTGGCGGTCGCCGTGGGTGCCATGGTGATGGTCTTTGTCGCGCTGGTGGCGCTTGCGAATGGCATGCTGAGCGGAATTGGCGCAGGAGTTGCGAGCGCTGCTGAAGCGATGGGCGCGCCCTTTGCACCTGAAACGGCGCAGTGGCTGAGCGCTTTGAGTTTCCAAAAACTGCTCGGCTATATTTTTGCCCCCGTCATGTTCCTCATCGGTATTCCCGATTGGAGCCAGGCGCAGGTCGCAGGCGGCCTGTTCGGGACCAAGATTGTGCTCAACGAATTCGTCGCCTTCATTGATCTGGGCGCGATGACCACCGATCAATTGTCGCAGCGCAGCCGCGCCATTGTGACCTTTGCGCTGTGCGGGTTTGCCAACTTCTCCTCGATCGCGATCCAGATGGCAGTCACCGGCGGTCTGGCTCCCAACCAGCGACCGGTGATCGCGCGGCTGGGGTTGAAAGCTCTGGCAGCGGGCAGCCTCGCCAATTTGATGAGCGCGGCCTTGGCGAGCCTGTTCCTGCCGCTCTGACCCATCAGGCTTGATCGGCATCAAAGCGCTCCCAATTTCGGGGGCGCAAGACCGCTTTCAAACCGGACGGCTTGGCACGAGCAGGGGCGACCTTTAATGAATATCCCTATCGATATGACATCCGACACAATGAAAAGCGCAACTGTGACTCAGGAAACCGTAAACATCGCGAGCGTCTCGCTTGCCAAGCCTTTGGAAGATATCGCGGACGAGCTCGGCCGCAGCTTTGCGGAGAACGGGTTCGCGGTGATCCGCGACCATGGCATCCCGCAAGATCTGATTGATCGGGCTGAAGCGATGTCCAAGGCGTTCTTTGCACTGCCTGAAGAGGTCAAAAAGGCCTATCACAAGCCGGGTCAAGGCGGCTCGCGCGGCTACACGCCCTTCGGCACCGAAAAGGCCAAGGATGCGCAGATTTTCGACCTCAAGGAATTCTGGCACGTCGGGCGCACCCTGCCAGAGGGGCACGAGCTGGCTGACTATATGGGCCCCAACCAATGGCCCGCCGAAGTGGAAGGGTTCAAGAAGACGTTCACCGAATTGTTCATCGCTTTCGAAGTCGCCGGTGCCCGCGTGCTCGAAGCGATTGCGCTGCATTTGGGGCTGGCGCGCGATTTCTTTGCACCCACGGTCAAGGACGGCAATTCGGTCATGCGCCTGCTGCATTATCCGCCGCTCGGCCCCGACGCCCCCGAAGGCGCGATCCGGGCCGCCGCGCATGGCGACATCAACACCATCACTTTGCTGCTGGGGGCTGAGGAAGCCGGGCTCGAATTGCTTACCAAATCGGGCGAATGGCACGCCGTCCCCGCGACCGAAGGCGCGCTGGTCATCAATGTCGGCGATATGCTGGAGCGTCTGACCGCGGGCAAGCTGGTCTCGACAACGCACCGGGTCGTGAACCCGTCAGGCCCGGCCGCCTTGCGATCGCGCTATTCGATGCCGTTCTTCCTGCATTTCCGTCCAGACTACGTGATCGAGCCGCTCGAATCGTGTGTTGCGCAGATGGGCGAAGGTTCCGCCGAATCCCCGATCAGCGCTCACGATTTCCTTCAACAGCGTCTGCGTGAAATTAATCTGGCGTAAAGGCGCGCTTCCGAGCCGCTGATCGGCCCCCTTGGCGAGAAACTAAAGCTTCGTTGCATTGCAGCAACACGCAGCGCCAAACCCCTGCGTTTGCGTGGGTTTGAGCGCCTTATTGCCGGCCATAAGGCCGCGCGCTGAGGCCTTTCCCCACTGGTTTCACATTATTGTAACAAAACGGTCGCTTTTCCGTCTCGGACTCGGCCTAGGGGCCAGTGTGTTCATTCCTCTCCACCATGATCAGGGGCCTTTTCATGAAGCTTAAGTATCTCTTGGCAGCCAGCGTCGTTTCGCTTTCCGCTGCCGCCACATTCACTGCGCCCGTCCAAGCGCAGACCATCACCTCCGCCATCGAAGGCACGGTTACTGACGAAGCGGGCATGCCGCTGGCCGGCGCGACCGCGACCATCACCGACACGCGCACCAACCGCGAAGTGGTGGCCGTGACCGACTCGAGCGGCTTCTTCCGTTCGAATGCGTTGCAGCCGGGCGGTCCGTACACGGTGACCGTGACCGCGCCGGGTTACGAAGGGCAGACGATCGAAAGCACCTTCATCAACATTTCGGGCAACACCGCCTTCACCTTCGAGCTCGCCTCGACCGCGTCGGGCGCATCAGACTCCACCATCGTCGTCACCGGCGCCCGCGCACGTGTAACGCAGGTCGCGGTTGGACCGGGTTCAGCCTTCGGCACCGAAGAGCTCGAAGCCTTCCCCTCG
>JBCCCM010000026.1:0-51611 GCA_039033515.1 Pseudomonadota bacterium | reverse complement strand
GCCGGCCATAAGGCCGCGCGCTGAGGCCTTTCCCCACTGGTTTCACATTATTGTAACAAAACGGTCGCTTTTCCGTCTCGGACTCGGCCTAGGGGCCCGTGTGTTCATTCCTCTCCACCATGATCAGGGGCCTTTTCATGAAGCTTAAGTATCTCTTGGCAGCCAGCGTCGTTTAGCTTTCCGCTGCCGCCCCATTCACTGCGCCCGTCCAAGCGCAGACCATCACCACCGCCAACGAAGGCACGGTTACTGACGAAGCGGGCATGCCGCTGGCCGGCGCGACCGCGACCATCACCGACACGCGCACCAACCGCGAAGTCGTGGCCGTGACCGATTCGAGCGGCTTCTTCCGCTCGAACGCGCTGCAGCCTGGCGGCCCCTACATGGTGACCGTGACCGCTCCGGGTTACGAAGGGCAGACGATTGAAAGCACCTTCATCAACATTTCGGGCAACACCGCCTTCACCTTTGAGCTCGCCTCGACCGCGTCGGGCGCGTCGGACGCGACCATCGTCGTCACTGGCGCCCGCGCCCGCGTAACGCAGGTCGCGGTTGGACCGGGTTCAGCCTTCGGCACCGAAGAGCTCGAAGCCTTCCCCTCGATCACCCGCGACATTCGCGACATCATCCGCATCGACCCGCGTGTCAGCCTAGAAGGTTCGAATGACGTTGATCGTATCTCGTGCCTTGGTGGCAACGACCGTTCCAACACCTTCACCGTTGACGGTATCATCCAGTCCGACGTGTTCGGCCTCAACGGTACGCCGTTCGCTGCGCGCAACGCGCTGCCGCTGCCGTTTGACGTGGTCGCGCAGACCTCGGTCGAATTCGCGCCGTTCGATGTTGAATATTCTGACTTCACGGGCTGCCTCGTCAACGTCGTGACCAAATCGGGTTCGAACCGTTTCAGCGGCTCGGCCTTCATCACCTATTTCGACGAAGGTTTGCAGGGCGACTCTCTTGAGCAAGCCGACGGCACGTCAGACCCGATCAACGCCGGTCAGGAAAAGCGCTGGGGCGCGACGCTTTCGGGTCCGATCATCAAGGACAAACTGTTCTTCTCGTTCGGCTACGAAGAAACCGATCTGGGCGACGGGTTCAATCGCGGGCCGGTTGGTTCCGGCGCACCGGTCCCGTTTGACTTTGTAACCCAGTCCCAGTTCGACGAGTTCGCGCAAATTGCGCGCGACGTCTACGGTCAGGACGTGGGCGGTCTGCCGACGCAGCTTCCCGAAGCCAGCCAACGCTACTTTGGTCGTCTCGATTGGCAGATCAACAACGATCACCGCCTCGAAGCGACCTATCAGCGCCTCGAAGAAACCAATGTCGAAGACGATTTTGGCGGCAACACCTTCACCGGCCTCAACTCCTTCGAAGACGAAGGCACGATTTCGGACTATTATTCGGTTCGTCTGTACTCTGACTGGAGTGACACGATTTCGACCGAACTGCGCGTGAGCCGCGCCGAAGTCGGCGACGTTCAAGGACCCGTGGGCTTCAACGAAGCGCAATCCGATAATCCCAGCCCGCGTCTGGTGGTGGCGTTCCCCAACCAGTCGAACCCGGAAATCATCTCGGCTCTGGGCGGCGCTGACAATGGCGGCTTTGCAACGGGCCCCGGCATCTTCCGCTCGGCTAACCAGCTCGACACCAAGATCGACCAGGCGCGCTTCCTGCTCAACTACGATGCGGGCAGCGGTCACTTCCTGAAGTTCGGCGCTGAGCTGAACGATCTGGAAGTGTTCAACCTGTTCGCCATCAACGCCACCGGTACGCTCTTCTTCAACGGCCTTGAGGATTTCCGCAACGGCCTGTTGGCGCCGGGCTCAGCCAGTTCGTTTGACGGCCCGGATGAAGTTATTGAGCGAGGCTCTGGCGGCGCGGTCATTCGCACCGGCATCGGCGGCGATATCAACAACGCCGCCGCGCAGTTCAGCCGTCGCACCTATTCGGTGTTCGTACAGGACGAATGGCAGGCCACCGATCAGCTGAGCATCAACGCCGGTGTTCGTGTCCAGCTTTACGACGGCGACGCACCGCGGCCTAACCAGCTCTATCTTGAGCGTTTTGGTCTCACCAATTCGGTTTCGTTCGGTGCGATTGATCCGGTTGTGCTGCCACGCCTGTCGGCAACCTATGAACTCGACAACGACGGTTTCTTCTCGAACAGCCGTATCACTGGCGGCGTCGGCATCTTCGCTGGCGGTGACCCGGTCGTCTACTTCTCGAACGCGTTTTCGAACGACGGTTTCGCCTCGGCGGAAGCGGACACGAGCGATTGCGCAGCTGGCGATTTGACGACTGACCCGGCCACTGGTCAGATCAGCGTCCTTTCAGGCGGGCAGTTCACTGGCGTACCGCAGTGTGCCATCAATGTGGCTGCATCGCGCGCCGAAGCCGGCTCAGCGGGCGTCCAGACCATTGCACCGGACTTTGATATCCCGACCGCTCTGCGCGCCAATATTGGTTTTGCGACCAATGTCGGACCGGAAACGGGCTTTTTCTCCGATTGGCAATTGAACCTCGACTACATTTACACCCGGTTCAACGACACGCTGAATGTGACCGACCTCTCGCAGGCCATCAATCCTGATCTGGGTCTCAACGGCTTCACCGTCGATGGCCGCGAAATTCGCCGTGAGGTGAACACCACCAATGTTGGCTGTAACGCGGTGCTGATCGACAACACGCCGCCGACCTATTCGGGTCTCTCGCCTGCATGTTTTAACGGAGGCGACGCGCGCGATGAGTTTATTCAGCTCAACAACGGGCCCAGCTTTGAAAGCCACAACTTCTCGCTGATCCTCAGCAAGCAGTTCAGCGAAGGCTTCTTCACCGAAAACGGCAGCGTGAATGTCAACTTCGGTTACGCGTTCTCAGACAGCGAGCAGACGAACAACTTCCGTTCGTCCACCGCGACTTCGACCATCGACAACTTCCCGGCGTTCAATCGTCAGAACCCGGCCGTTTCGCAGTCGGGCTTTGAAACGCGTCACAACTTCACGTTCACGGTGTCGGCGCGCGAGGAGTTCTTTGAGGGGTACAACACGCGCTTGGGTCTGTTCTTCCGCGCTTCGGAAGGCCGTCCCTACAGCCTCGTGTTCGATGATGGTCGCCCGTTCTTCGAGGACCGCACGACGCGTGAGCAGAACGCGCTGCTGTATATTCCGACAGGTCTGAACGATCCGAACCTCTCGCCTGACAGCAACGCTGATGCCGTAACGAGCCTACTCGATGCGCTTGAGAACGGGGTTCAACTTCCCAACGGCGGCGGTCGTGAGCAGCTCAACTGTAACTTCACGCCGGGTGAAACGGTTCGCCGCAACCAGTGCCGCAATGAGTGGTTCTTCGATATGGACTTCCGTATCAGCCAGGAAATTCCTTTCTTGGGAAGCCTCACGGGCATTGCCGAAGATCGTATCGAACTCTTCGCTGACTTTGCGAACGTCCTGAACCTGATTGATGGTGGCTGGAACACACGCCGCGCGGTGGGCGGTTTCCAAGGCCGCGTCGATCTCGTTGATGGCGGGTTTGATGAGGAAGGTCGCTACATCATCTCGAACTTCAACCCCGCGGCTGGTAACCCCAACACGGCAACCAACGCCAGCCTCTGGCGCATCCAGATCGGCGCTCGTTACGAGTTCTAATCTCGTTCAAACCGGCGTTTCGGTTCACCGGACACAAGACGGCGGGGCTTTCGGGCTCCGCCGTTTCTGTTTTTGCGGCCAGAAGGGCCAGAGAAAGGGCGGTCGAGCAAAACGGCGAGAGCGGGGCACCTACGAGCGTAAGCGCACCGCTGACCGCGCGCCGTGACCCGTGCGGAGTTTTCGATCAGACCCCGGCTGGCGGCGGGGCGGGAGCGGGCTCATCCGCCAGAGCCAGCAGTTCAAACGCCAACGCTTCGCATTCATCGGGCGAGGCATGGTTCGTCATCGCGCGTTCGAGCGCGGCGGCCTGTTTGCCAAGCTCGGCTTCGCCAAAGGAGCCGGCGGTTCCGGCCAATTTGTGCAGCAGGCGCAGCACATCGTTGCGCCGGGCCTTGTCCTGAGCGCGCCGTTTCTTCGTGTTGGCGATGATCCCGTCGGAAAGGCCATGGCGGATCGCTTCGATCGCTTCGAGGCGACGCGCGATCCAACGATCTCGCAGCCTGCCTTCGCTGGAAGCTTGAGGCGCATTGGCGTCAAATCCAGGACCGTCCGGCGCTAGCGGCGCGTCGCCGTCCTCAAGTGGCACGTCGCGATCCATCGGCGCTTCGACAATCCGGGTTGGCAGCCAGCGCTGGAGCGCCTCGGCCAGCTGCGCAAAGACGAGCGGCTTGGCCAGATGCGCCTGCATGCCCGCCTCCCGCGCGGCGGCGACGTCTTCAGGAAAAGCGTTCGCCGTCAAAGCGATAATCGGTAGTGAGTCTGCGTTGATTCCGGCCTCGCGCATGGCGCGGGTCGCTTCGTACCCGTCGCAATCGGGCATCTGCACGTCCATCAGCACCAGATCATAGGGCCGCTCACGCAGGACGCTGTCCATTACCATGGCGATCGCCTCGTTGCCGTCATGCGCGATGGCGACGCTTTGCCCGCATTTCTCCAGCATTTCGGTGACGAGCATGCGATTTACATCGTGATCTTCGACAAGCAGGATTCGCGCTTCGTGCGGGAGTTCAACCGGAGTTGCAGGCGCAGGTGTGGCCGGCGCGGTGGCCGGGGCGGGCTGCGCGGCCTCCACCAAAGCGCCCGGCAGCGTCAGAGTGAAGGTCGAGCCGACACCCGGCACGCTCTCAACATCGATACGGCCTCCCAAGAGTTCCGCCAGATGGCGGCTGATCGAAAGGCCAAGGCCGGTCCCGCCAAACGAATGATCGTTGGTCTCCATGCCTTGCGTAAAAGGGCTGAAGATGGTGTCGAGCTTGCTGGGGCTGATCCCGATCCCGGTGTCTCGCACGCGCACGCATAGCTCGCGACCGTTCGCCCAATAGCTGACGCGAACCTCGCCGTTTTCAGTAAACTTGACCGCGTTGCTGATCAAATTGAGCGCGATCTGGCGCAGGCGCAGGCCATCGGTGACGACGGTCGGCAAAAGCGTGGCGCGAGCGCTGTCGGATCCCATCGCAGCGCCCGCGTCCAAATCATCGACCTCATATTCCAGCAGCAGCGAAAGGCCCTTTTTCTTGGCGGTCTGGCGATGCAAAGCGACGCATTCTTCAAGCGCGCTGTGCAGGTCAATCGGGCTGGGATCGACCACGATCTCACCAGCTTCGATTTTGCTGAGGTCGAGAATATCGTTGAGCAACAGCATCATGGATCGACCCGATTCGACGATCATTTCCATGTGGCGGCGCTGATCGGTGTCGAGTTCGCTTTGCAGCATGAGCTCGGCAAAGCCCAGAACGCCGTTCATGGGCGTGCGGATTTCGTGGCTCATATTGGCGAGGAAATCCGATTTGGCGTTAGCCGCTTTTTCGGCGTGGCGCCGCGCGCGTGTGAGGAGAAGCTCCAGTTCAACGCGTTCGGTCACGTCGCGGGCGGATAGGATCACGCCCTGTTTGCGCCCGGTTTGCGGGTCAACGGCGATGGCGCCATCCGCTTCGATAAAGACAGCTAAACCGTCATCATCATCAAGCCTGCGGCGGTATGTCAGGCGCTCCTTATCGCTTTTCCCATCATACAATCGCTGCAGGATGCGCGCGATCCGTTCGCTCGCATCCTCCTGCATGATGTCCTTGAGCGGTCGGCCAATCAGCGCGCCGGGTTCCTCGCCCAGAACATCGCGTACCGCGGGCGACGCATAGGTCACCACGCCGGCTGGGTTCAGCTTGAGCACGGCATCGGTGATGTTATCCGCCAGCAAGGCGAGCTCACGTCGGCTTTCGGTAGCGGCCTGCATCAATCGGTTGCGCCCCGCCAGAACGGCGGAGATCGGCAGACCGGTGAGAAAATTAGCGGCGATGAAGGCTTGGATCAAATGCAGCCGCACCGTGGGAGAGGCGGTGGTTTCCGTGATGGGCCCGTGACCCGCCCAGGTCATCGCGGTTGAGACTGCCGCGACCAGTGCCACGTGCAAGGCGGTGCCGATCCCGCCCAATCGGAACGCGTGGACAAAGGTCATCGGCAGGATCAGAAACATCAGCGGATAGGCGTTCTGGCCAAAGACCAGCATGGCGCACACCAGGCTGCACACCATCAGCGCGGCGCCTTCAACCAGCGTTGCGCGGGCAGGGATCTGCCGGGTGGCCAGCGCATCGCCGATTAAAAGGGCCATGGGGATGATGACAATCATCCCAACGCTTTCGGTCAGGAACCAACTGGTCGCCGCGTCCCAGACCCGCATCCATTCATCTGGAGCGTCAGACGCGAACAGCGCTGATCCCATCGCGATCGCCGCGATCGATGCGGAGACGAGCGGCCCCAGAACCCCTGCGATCAGGACGAAGCGCGCGAGCGTGGAAATCTGGCTCAGATCGGGTGCCGGGCCGCAATTGCGCCGCGTCAGCCACGTTATCAGCACGATCCCGCACAGATTCGCGATTGTGAAGACTATGCAGATTTCCAGCGGAGTGCCGCTTATGAAATTCGCAAGCGCGCTGAGCGGGGCGAGCGCGGCGAGAAAGCCTGCCTCGTTCGCAAGCCGCATACGCAGCAGGAAGGCGACGGCGGCTGCGTTGGGAAGCCAGACGGTCGCGAGTGTGTTGTCAAATTGCGAGAGCCACAAGCTGAGCAGCGCGAGGACGAAGTAGCCCGCCGCGCCGATCAGACCCGCGATCAAGCTGCGCAGGTCAGGCGGCGCGAGCGCGATGATCGGCACCTTCTCCGCCTTCAGACGCACACTACCGCCCGGGCCGGGGCCAGATCCCCCTCCCGCACCCGAACCGGCGCCTCCAGCTCGCGATCCGTCAGAAACCGGCTCCGCAAGTGGATCAGCGCCGCGCAAGACTGCCTTATTCGCCGCGCCTATGGCTGCGCCTTGGCCGGGCGAACGCGCCTTGGTGCCGGGAGTTACGCTCCCATCCATCAAGATGTGCGTATCGGGGTTTTCGAGCGGCCTATCCGCAGACCTGATAGTGCGCTCCATCGCATAATCCTTTAGCCTCGCTATAATCGGGCCAATCGGAAAATGGGGCGCAATTGCCTCCGAAACGGATGGAATGAACGTCAACGAACGCAATCCCAAAGGCGCGACCAAACGCTATTCAAAGCGCCGCAAGCCCCTGCGCTGGCCGCTGCTAGCGGGGATCGCGGTGTTTCATGTTCTGGCGCTGTATTGGCTGGCTCACGCGCTGGTGCCCGATTTTGCAAACAACGTTGAACGCGAAGTGATCGCGGCGTTTAATGTGTCAGAGCCGCCGCCCGCGCCGCCCCCTCCGCCTGAAAACCGGCCTGAGCCCGATGAGGGCGCGCAAGGCAGCGCTGGCGAGAAAGCGGTAGCCGATGCGGTGAGCGCGCCCGAGCGCCCCACGCCTGATCCCAAGCCGCGACCTCAGGCGGCCTCAACCGGAACCGCCGCCAATTCCGGCGCGCGCGAAAGCGGTGAGGGAACGGGCGCCGCTGGCGAGGGCCTTGGCACTGGGTCTGGCAATCAGGGCGTGGGCGGCGGCGGTGTCGCTGTGACCAAACCACAGCACATTTCAGGCTCGATCAACAACGCGCGCGATTACCCAACGCCCGCCGGAGGGCGCGACGCGCGGCGCGGGACCGAGGTGATCGTGCGGGTTATTGTGGGCACCGATGGCCGCGCGCGCAATTGCTCGATCTATCGCGCAAGCCCGGACGCAGAGGCTGATCGGATCACCTGCCAACTGGTCGTGGATCGCCTCGGCTTTCGCCCCGCGCGCGACGCCAGTGGCAACCCGGTCGACGCGCCATTTTACTGGCGCCAACGCTGGTTTTGACCCAGGTTGCGACGGGTAAAAGATGGGTTTGTTAACACGCTAGCCTCGCAGTTCGGCTCTGCTATATCGGACCGCGATATGAGCACATCTCCGGCGATCCATCCCGTCATCCTATGCGGAGGCAGCGGTACGCGGCTGTGGCCGATGAGCCGCACCATCAAGCCCAAGCCGTTTCTGCCGCTGATCGGTGAGACGACCTTGTTTCGACAAGCCATCGACCGGGTGGCGGGCGACGCGCGATTTGCGGCTCCGCTTATCGTGGCCGGGGAAGCTCACTGCGACCTTATCGAACAGCAATTGGCCGGTGTCGAAGATTATCGCCTGATCGTCGAACCGATGGGCCGCAACACCGCGCCCGCCATCGCTTTGGCGGCGGCGCAATTGCCCGGTGATGCGGTCATGCTGGTGTGCCCAAGCGATCACCACATCGCGGATACGGACGCGTTTCGCGAAGCGGCGATGGCGGCCTCTTTGCTTGCGCGCGATGATTGGTTGGTTTCTTTCGGGATCGCGCCTGATCGCCCGGAAACCGGCTATGGATATCTGCATCGCGGCGACCCTTTGCCTGGCGGCTTTCAAATCGGTCAGTTCGTTGAAAAACCCGATCTGGAGACGGCCAAAGCCTATTTGGCAAGCGGCAATTATAGCTGGAATGGCGGCATTTTCGCCTTTCGCGCGGGCGCTTTGCTGAATGAGATCGACGCGCACCGGCCCGCCATGGCGCAGGCCATCGCGATCGCCTCGGCGGCGGGCACGAGAAAGGGCGCGCGCTTCCACCCGCTGGCGCAGGCTTTTGCCGAGATCGAGGGGGAATCGATCGACTACGCGGTGATGGAAAACACCGCGCGCGCGGCGATGGTCCCGGTCGATATGGGCTGGTCTGATATCGGCAATTGGGCCGCTTTGCAGGATGCGCTGAAAGAGGAGGCGGGCGATCCACAGCCGACTGCCGCCCCACAAGACGCAACCGAGCAGAACATCGCGCGCGGCACGGTCGATTTCGATGCGGATTGCCGCAATGTGCTGGCGATCAGCGATGGGCCACGCGTCTCGGTCGTGGGGCTCGAAGATGTCTGCATCGTCGTTTCGGGCGACGAGGTTCTCGTCACAACGCGTGATGGCGCGCAGCGCGTGGGCGCTTTGCCCGGGGCCATCAACCAATGAATTTGTCGCCCGCCGCGATGGGCGGCGCGCGCCGGCTTCCCACCCGGATGGTGGAAAAGGTCTGGGGTCGCGCCAACCTGCCCGCGCCATTTGGACCGGGCGATGGCGATGCAAATTCGTCGGACTATGCGGATGCGGAGAAGGCCCGCATCGGAGAAATCTGGTTTGAGCCGCCGCCGGAAATGGCGGACCTCTTGGTCAAATATCTGTTCACCAGCGAAAAGCTCTCGGTGCAGGTTCACCCCTCGATCCACAACGCCTTGCCGGGGGAAGAGGGTAAGGAAGAATGCTGGCTCGTCCTCGACGCAAAGCCCGGGGCCAAGCTGGCCATCGGGTTTGACGAAAGCCATCCCGTTGAGCGGATTGAGGCCGCGGCCCGCGACGGATCGATCGAAGAGCTGCTGACGTGGCATGACGCGCGCGCCGGCGACATTTTCTACCTGCCCGCAGGCACGGTGCACGCGATTGGCGCGGGATTAGCCCTCGTTGAGGTGCAGCAAAGCAGCGACACGACATTCCGCCTCTACGATTACGGCCGCCCGCGCGAGTTGCATCTGGAGCGCGCGCTCGCGGTGGCGGATTGCAAACCCTACCCGCCTGATCATGCGTCGAACGTGGAACAGCGCGGGGTCACCTTGATAGACGCGCCCCATTTTCGTCTCGACCGCATCGAGGGCGCGCCGGACGAGGCGACGAAGGCGCGGTATGACGCAGGTGTCTTGGCGCTCCCGCTTGAAGGCGAATTGACGCTGTTGCCCTCCGGCGAAGTCACCGGGCCGGGCGAGTGCCTCTACGCCCCTTCGCTCAGCGCAATTGAATTCAGCCCCTCGGGCGTGACCCTATTGACCCGATCCCAGTAAGGCTTTGGCTGGCCGGGCTTGCGGCGACGATTGCGTCGCTTTGAACGCTTTGAGCAGATCTTCGATTTCGGCTCGGCCATAGGGTTTTCGGATGATTCCCAAGGCCCCGCTTTGCGTGATTTTCTCACCCAGCTCGGCGTAGCCGGTGGCGAGAACGAAGGGGACACCGCGCCGGGTCAACTCCTCGATCACAGGCATGCTGGATCCAGTGCCGAGGTTGAAATCGACAATGGCGAGCGCGGGTTGATTATCGCTGATCGCGGATAGAGCGCCAACCACGCTGCTGGTCACATCAATCACACGCACTCCGGCGCGTTTGAGGTTTTCTTCGACATCGAGCGCGATGATCATGCTGTCCTCCACGACCAGCATCCGTTCGGGCAGGTCCCCTCCGCCCATCTTTCTCGACGTGGGAACGCGGGTGTTGTCGTTGCCCGGATTTTCGGCTTTGGCGTCCGTTGCGCTTCCAGATCCTTCTCCGTTTCCCGCTGTGACATAGCGTTTGGGGATAATAAAATCCGCTTCGAGCCCGGTGAGGACAAAGCGCTGTTCCGCTTCGCCTTTCAGCTCGAAGGGGACGGAGCGTTCGATGATGGTCGAGCCAAATCCGCGCCGGGTGGGGGGGCGCACAGGCGGGCCTCCGCGCTCGCGCCAGGCCACGGACAGGTCGCCGCGCGATGTGCGATCAACGGTCACTTTCACCGAGCCCGACTGGTCGCACAAACTGCCATATTTTGCGGAGTTGGTCATCAATTCGTGCACCACCAGAGCGAGCACGGTGTAAGCCTCCGGCGCAATCAGGACCGCTTCGCCGGTGATCGAGAAGCGGTCGCCTTTATTGGTGAGATAGGCTTCGATCTCGCTTTCAAACAGCTTGGCCAAGGGGGCGGGCGACCAGTTCTCATGCGTGATATTGTCATGCGCCGAGGCCAGAGCGGCGATCCGTCCGCCGATGATGGTCGCAAAGCTTTCCACACTGGTCGCGTCGTGCTGCGATTGCGAGACGAGGCTTCGGATCAGATTGAGGATATTGCGCACACGATGGTTCAGCTCCGCGATCAGCAATTCCTGCTGTTGCTGCGCCCGGCTGCGTTCGCGCGCGACCTCTTCGGACATGCGCAAGATCACTTCCAGCAGAGTGACGCGCAGCCCTTCAGCAATGTGAAGATCATCCGCGCTCCATTCCTCGCTGTGGCCCTCGACCGTTTCCTCCCACGCGGCAAAGCTTTCGCGCGGTTGCAGGCGTTCGCCGGGCGTCACGACCTTTGCTTTTGACGGATCGCCGGCCCATTTTACCCGCTGCGACAAGGGTTTGCGCCACAAGATCAGGTAGTCGTAGGGATCACGCGAAATCGGGATCAGCAAAGCGCCGGCCGCCCGGTCCGAAAAGGCGGTTGCGGCCCGCGAATAGTTAGCCAAGCGGCTCGTGCCAAAGGCTTCGCTTATCGGCTTTGCGCCCAGATCAGGCGTTACGGCCTCGAACTCTTCACGGGTGGGGGATGCCCCGTAAACTCTGAAATCGCCGCCCACTTTGACCGACAACCCGTCATGCGGGATCAGGCCGTCAAGCATTTCGGCGACTTTCTCCAGATTATCCGCCAGGCTGGACCCTTCGGCGAGATCGACCATCAATTGGCTGTGCAGATCGCGTGCGCGCGAACGCAGCCGCTCTGTCCGATCGATCAGCATCCGATCGAGGATCAGCGAGAACATCTGACTAAAGCTTTCCGCAACCGTGCGCAGCGAAAAGGATGGCAGGCGCGGTGTCATGTGGTGGCATGAGATCAAACCCCACAAGCGCCCCTGCCGCACAATCGCCAGCGTCATCGTGGCCGCGCTGCCCATGTTCCTGAGATATCGAAGGTGGATTTCCGAAGACGTGCGCAGCCCGCTTAGCGTCATGTCCAGCGGTCTATTGCCAAAGGCAGTGGGCGGCTCGATCGGCGAAGGCTGGGCGTCGACGTCGGCGATCACGCGCACGCGGTTTTTGCGAAACAACTCGCGCGCCTGTCGGGGAATGTCGGTATGGGGGTAGCGAAGGCCCAGATAGGGCTCAAGATCCTCGCGTACGGCCTCTGCGATCACTTCACCGCCGTCATCGGCATGGAACCGGTACACCATCACACGGTCATAACCGAGCATGTCGCGCACCAATCGGGCCGCCTTTGAACACAAAGTATCCAGATCGCTCAGTCCCTCAAGCTGAGACAAAAGGGGGGCGATAAGAGCGATGTGATTGACGAATTCGTCGACGTCGTGCGGTTCAAACTCGACGACAATGCGCTCGCCGACGGTGTGTATCGCGCAATCGAACAGGCGGGGGCCTTTCGTGAGTTGAAGGCCGAAAAAGCGTTCGACATCCGTGTTGGCCACCCGCCGAACCAGCGCGGCTGTGATCGCTTCGATTGCGGCGGGGCAAAACACATCGGACAGGTTTGTGCCCGTTCGGGGCAAGTGCGGCAGGTCGAGGAGATCCGCGCAATTGCCCGACATATGCGCTACGGACCAATCGCTGTTCATTTTCATCAAGCCGCCAAAGGGCTGAACGGTGGCGATGTTCTGGATCGGCTCACGGTCGCATTCGGTGAGTTCACGCGGTGTGCTGACGACGTTCATGGGATCCCAATTGCCTTCTTTGTGCGCCTTGAGGATCCCTCTCAAGATGGACTGATACTCTGAGCGCCACGCGCTGATGGCGCGGCTAGAGCGTCTTTTCGGTGCCCTTTTGCTTAAGGGCCTCTTGCGCCGTGTCGGCGTGCGCGATGAAGTGATCGAATACCAGACTCGCTGATTGGATGGCTACAAGGACTGTCTCCGTTTCGGCGCTATCCTCGATCTGCGTGCGCAAACCGCGCCAAAATTCCAGCATGCGCGCATCGCCAAGGAAGTGCGCGGGCCAGGCGGGCCATCCTTCGCGGGAGGTCAAGCGGCGGATTTCAGCGAGGATGGCGCGATTGCCGAGCGATGATCCGGCCAAGACCCACGCGGTGCCCAGCGCGGATGAGTGTTTCGCATCGCCCACGCCGCCTGGCGCGCGAGGCGGATCAAAGCGCGGCATGTCTGATGGCAGAGCCACGCCCAGCGCTCCAAGATCCAGCGCAATCAAAGAGCATTGTTCAGGCGGACGCAGATCGTCGGGTGCGTGCGCCTCCAACCAGGCTTCGACCGGGAGGCGGGCGCAATATTGCAGCGTTAGAAAACGGGTGTAATCGGCGAGCGTCGTCCAGCCCGCGACCGCGCGCATTGTTCCGTCCAGCCGATCATGCGCGTCCGCTGTCGCTTCGCGCAAAGTCTGCCGCAGATTATCGCAAGGCTTAACGTAATTCATCGCGCGCCTTCCATGGGACGTTGAAATATGACACCCCGATTTGTTCATGTAAACTTACATATGTTACGAAAGGTGCGAAATACGACGCTGACGGGCAATCCCGTAGAACCGCCTAATCGTCTTCGGATTGGCGGCGATTGCCAGCCTTGAATGGCAAAGTTGCTCAGGACATGACGCGGCGTTCTCGACGCCATCAAATTATCGGGTGTGGCCGAGGTGTGGCCGCCAACAGTAGGCGCCCCCGATCATGGGGCGTATCCAATCATCGGGTCAGGCGAGGAGGCGGGTGCCTTCCTTGCGCACCGAGTTTTCGACCTTGCCGTTGAGGAAGCTGAGAATCATCGGCAGATTGACGTCGATCACCACATGATCGTCCGCGATGTCGACCGCGCCCTGGATGCGTTGGCCCGCAATGGCGACGACGAAATCCATGTGGTCCTCGCCCTTCCAGCGGCTTTCCAGATCGGCCATGCCATCGGGGAAGTAATCGATGATCTCGCCCTTGCGCTCTTCGAGGCGGCGGCGCACTTCGGCGCGTTCGAGGCCGTGCGGCAGGCGGACTTTCATCGCAAGACTATCCCTTCGTGTCGTCGCTGAGCGCTTCGATGCCGCCAAAGCGGTAGTCGAGATAGCGATCCTTGATGGCCAGATCGTCCATCGCGCCTTCGGCGAGCTCACGGGTGACGCGGTTGATCTCGCTGGAGACCTTGGTGAGACTGTCGGTCAGGCGTTCATCGGCGCTCTTGCCGGTGTGCTGTTCGGTGCGCAGATGCTCGGGAATCTTGCGGTAATTCTCGATGGTCTCAGGGATATACTCGCCGACCAGCTCGCGCACATCATTCATCGCCGGGTGGGCAGCGTCAATGGTTTCAAGCTGGAGGCCGAGCGCGTCGAGCTGCGTGCCCAGCTGGTCGACCACTTGCACCGCGGGCGCGGGCAGGGCCTTGCGCTGTTGCTCCAGCCACAGTTCGGTGTTGGCGACCATTTGCTTGGGGCTGCCCTGTTTGAGCTCGGTGCGCTTGACCTGTTTGACCTTGGGATAATTGGTGAAGACATAGGCCGCCGCCATCACCGCGAGCGCGGTCATCATGACGCCGGTGAAACCGATGCCATCCAGCACAATTCCGGCGACGCTGGCTGACACAAGGATCGCGACCAAAGCGCCGACGAAATACTTCGCGCGGCTCTTCCAGACCTTGGCTTTCTCCTTGGCCGATCCTTCACCGATGGAGCGCGCACGGCGGTGACGCCCGCCGTTCTGGTTGTCCGAAAGCACGCGCCGAGCGGCGGTGAGTTCACGGTCGGTTTCCTGGCTCAGGTTCACGGTGCCTTAGCTCTCCAGCGCCAGCAGCGACGGCTCGCTCGCGACCTTGGCTTGCGCTTGGGCCTGGCCTTCAGCGCGCGCGATATAGCCTTTCGATTTCTCGACCTCGCTTGAGAGGACGTTGACCGTCTCTTTCATCGAATCGAGCGCGCGGACCTTGAAATCGTCGACCTCGTCCATCGTGTCGTAAATGTTCTGGAAGGCGCGTTGCAGCGTTTCCAGCGGGATCGTGGAGGCGGCGGCCTGTTCGTGGATCTTGCCGGTCTGATCGCGCAGCAGAGTGCTGGTCGAATCGATGATGTTCGCCGTCGTGGTGTTGAGTGAGGTGATCTGTTCGAGAACCAGTTTCTGGTTGGTCATCGCCTGCGCCACCGTCACCGCCGTGCGCAGCGCGCCCACGGTCGTGGTGCTGGCGCGGTCTACGCCTTTGACGAGCTCAACGTTGTTCTTCTTGACCAGATCAAGCGCGAGATAGCCCTGCACGCTCACCGCCATTTGCGTCAGCAGATCCTGCGTGCGCTGGCGCACATAGAACAGCGCCGATTCGCGCAGCGCCTTCGCCTTCTCCGGATCGCTCGCCTCAAGCTCGTTGGCTTTCGCTTCCAAGCGCGTGTCGAGCGTTTTGGCGATGTGGATCATCTGCTCCAGCTCGCCCATTGCTTCCCACAGCTTGGCGCGTTCCTGATCGATGGCGGCGTTGTCGAGCACGAGCTCTTTCTTGCCGCCTTCAAGGCTTTCGAGGATCTGCTGAATATGCCCCTGGCTGCTGGTGTAGCTGTCAAAGTAGTTCTGCAATTTCGAGCCGAACGGGATGATGCCGAAAATCTTGCGCGGCTCCAGCAGCTTACCCTTGCGGCCCGGATCAAGCTCTTCGACCGTTCGGCGCAGCTCAGCCAGATCCTTGCCCACCGAACTGTCGGCGTCCATCGCCCGCACCGGGCGGTCGAGAAAGCGATTGGAATGACCGGCGGCGGCGCGGATCTGTTCCTGGCCCATACGCGTAATCTGATCGACCTTCTCGCCAAAGGCGGGCGAATTGGCGTCCTCAGCCACAAGATCGTTGACGAAACTGTCGACCTTCACGTCCAGCTTCGACTTCTGCTCGGTGCTGACCGGCACCAGCCCGGCGGCCTGTTCGGGCGCGACGGTGGGCACCGGCGCGGGCGGGGTGAGTTCGAAAGCGGCGGCTTCCTTGGTCGCGGTGGCGATGTTGGTAGCGGCTTCGTTTTCAGTGCTCATGGCTGGCCTTTGGTCTCCTTAACGCGACGGACGCATCTAACGTGCGTATCATCGCGGCGTTCGCTTACTGTATTAGGTATCTAAAACACGAAGTTCAAGAATGCCCGATCAATCCGCGCGCGTCCACGATAATGCGCGCCGCCGCCCAATCGCGCCTTGCTGCGGTCTGTCGCACGCCATGCGGCTTTTGTCGCTTTTGTTTGCCTGCGATTGGCTGTATTGCGCCGCACCACACGAAAGGGTTTCACGCCGTTGAACACGTCCAAGGACACACTCGGGCTCGACCCTTCGAGCCCCAATCCGCAAACTGCCCCGCACATCGCTGACGCCAGCGCCGGGGCTGTGAAGGACAAGCAGCCTTCCTTTGCGACTGTGATCTTCAGCCTTCGCCGCTATTGGCTGCGCGACGTCGTGGGCACCGTCAACCAGTCCGAAGTGATCGAAAAGCGCCGCGCGGAATGCTCGCTGTCGGAACGCTATTTGTTCATGACCGCGATGAGCGCCGGGATCGCGGTGCTGGGCCTGCTCCTGTCCTCGCCAGCGGTGGTGATCGGCGCGATGCTTTTGTCGCCGCTGATGGACCCGATCATGGGGCTGGGCTTTGCGCTCGCCATCGGCGATTACCACTGGCTGCGTCAATCGGCGCGCTCTTTGGCGTGGGGGACGGTCATGGCCATCGCGCTGACCGCGCTGGTCGTCTATCTCTCGCCGATCCAGACGATCACGCCGGAAATCGCGGCGCGCACCGAACCCACCTTGTTCGACCTGTTCGTGGCGCTGTTTTCCGCTCTCGCGGGCGCTTACGCGATGATCCGGGGGCGCGACGGGACGATCGTAGGCGTGGCGATTGCGACGGCCCTTATGCCGCCGCTCGCCACCGTCGGTTTTGGTCTGGCGACGTGGAACTGGACCGTCTTTTCCGGCGCGTTGCTGCTTTATGTGACCAACCTGATCACCATTGCGCTGACCGCTTGGGCGATGGCGCGCGCCTACGGTTTTCGCACCAGTTTGAGCGCGCGCCAGTCGATCTATCAGAATCTGGCGGTCTTCGCGGTGTTCATCGCGCTCATCGTGCCGCTGACCTATTCGCTGCAACAGATCGTCTTTCAGACCAACTCGCAACGCATCATGCGCGACGAAATCCTCGACGCGTTTCCGCAAAATACACTGGTGGATTCGCTCGATATCGAATTTGGAGCCGATCCCATTGCGGTGCGCGCGGCTGTGCTGTCATCGAAGATCCAGGCCGATGCCGAGACCGAAATCGAACGCGCGCTTGCCAAGCGCATTTCGCGCCCGGTTGAATTGACGCTGACCCAGTATCAGGTCGGCACGAGCGCGACCGCCGCGCAGCAAGCGCAATTGTCCGCCGCGCGCGCGCAGGAAGAACAAGTTGCTCTCTCGCGCGCTGAGGATCTGGCCCAGCGCCTCGCATTGGTCGCCGGCGTTCCCGAAGAGGACGTGACCATCGACCGCACAAGGCGGCGCGCGATGGTGCGCGCGCAGCGGCTCGAAGGGGCCGATCTGTCCGCTTACCGCGTGCTTGAACAGCGCATCGCCGTGACCGAGCCGGAATGGACTATCGAGCTGCTGCCCCCGATCAGCGACCTGCCCAGCGTCATCACCTTCGAAGACGTCGAGGTTGAAGTGCCCGGCGAAGACGAAGCGACGCAAACCACCCGCGCGCCCACCGACAGGGGCAAGCAGGCGCTTGACGTGATCGAATGGGCGGCCTCGCGCTTTGATGTCTCAATGACGCTGGTGGGCCCGGCCGCCGACGCGCTGCTTGCGCAGGAAATCCTTTCGGCACGCGGGGTGAGCGTCGACATGCAAACTGGGCGCGGGCCGCTGAGAGCGGAATGGGGCGGCCCCGAAGACCAGTAGGTCCGAAGGGGCCGCTAACCCGGCGTGTCTTAGGATAAGGCGGGTTGGTTTGCCTAAGCGGCCAGATCCAGCGGAACGATCTCGCCGCTCAGATACAGCTTTTTCGCCTTGGCACGGCTCAATTTGCCTGAGCTCGTGCGCGGCAATGTGCGCGGCGGGACCAGTTCGACCACACAACTCATGCCCGTGACCGAGCGTACCTTGTCGCTGATCTGCTCGCGCAGTTTCACGCGCTCTTCCGGGTCGGCCACGCGGCAATGGACCAGCACGGCGGGCGCTTCCTCGCCATTGTCGGTCTCGACCGCAAAGGCGGCGATATCCCCGTGGTTGAACCCGGGCAGCTGCTCCACCGCCCATTCAATATCTTGCGGCCAGTGGTTCTTGCCGTTGATGATGATCATGTCCTTGGCGCGTCCGACAATGAACAGATAGCCATCCGCCATGTAGCCCATGTCGCCGGTGTCGAGCCAGACCGTGCCGTCCTCGTCGGGCACGAGGCAATCGCTCGTCGCTTCCGGGTTGCGGAAATAGGAGTGCATGACGCTGGGGCCTGCGCACCACACTTTGCCGATCTGGTGATCGCCGCGCGGCGCGCCGTCTTCGTCGCGGATTTCGACGACCATGTCAGGCATCGGTTTGCCGCAATTGACGATCGCGCGGTAACGCGCCGGGCGCGAAATGTCGCGCGGCGTGCCCGACAGGCGCTCTTCCTCGACCAGCTCGACGCGGATCCCTTCGCCCGGCGGCATGACGGTGACGCCCAGAACCGCTTCGGCCAGGCCATAGGACGGGGTGAACGCCGCCGCTTTGAACCCGGCGTCGGAAAACGCGTTCACAAAACTTTGCATGACATCAGGCCGGATCATGTCCGCGCCGTTGCCCGCCAGACGCCAGCGCGACAGATCAAAGCGTTCCGCGACATTGGACTGGCTCGAAATACGGCGCGCGCAAATGTCATAGCCAAAGGTCGGCGAATAGGAGATTGTCGTGCCCGTGTTGCGGCTGATCATGTCGAGCCAGGCAAGCGGGCGGCGCGCAAAAGCGTCCGGTTTCAGATAATCGCCCGACACCTGGTTGGCGATCAGCGACAGGAAACACCCGACAAGGCCCATATCGTGATACCACGGCAGCCAGCTGACGCAGCGTTCATCCGCTTGCAGGTTCATGCTGGTCGAATGGCCGTACAGATTGTGCAGCAACGAAGCGTGGGTGACCGCGACCCCCTGCGGAAAACGGGTCGATCCTGAGGAATATTGCAGATAGCAGATGTCCTGCGGATCGGCCTGCGGCAACTCGCATTCGGGCGCATCGCGGGTGGCGAAATCCTGCCAGCTTTGCGCGGGACAGCCCTGTTTTTGCGCGGCGGCCATCGCCATTTCGCTGATTTCTTCGGGGAAGATCAGGATCACCGGATCCGAACTGCTTAGCTGCACCGCCAGCTGGTCGATAAAGCTGTCCTTGCCCCCGAACGAGGTCGGCAGCGGCAGCGGAACGGGCCACGCGCCGACATAGACGCAGGCGCAGAAAAGCGCGGCGAAATCGGGTCCGGTTTCCGCGATCAGCGCGACGCGATCCTCTTTCTTGATGCCCATCGCTATCATCCGCCGCGCCATCATCAGCGCGTCTTCACGCATCTCACGGTAAGGATAGACGCGTTCGAGTTGTCCACGCATATCGTGAAAATTGAGCCCTTTTTGGCTCTTCGCGGCGTAATCGATGGCCTCGTTGAAGGTCGAAAATTGCGCGCGAATGCGCGGCAAATCGCAATCGTTTGGCGTTGGCGTCAAGGCAGCGTCCGTCATATTCTTTAGCGAAACCCGTACTTTGCGTAGACTTTGAACAGCCTGCGCTATTGTATCCCTGTCTTATCGGCGTGTACCACCGCGACGATCCAGTTTTTCCCATTTGATAAGGACTGTGGCACGAATAAGGCGAAATGGTTTCACGCGAAAGCAAAACGTCATCGCACAGTAGCGAAAGCGAAGAGCAAGGCGATGCTCCCAATGCGGCGCGTCGCGGCCATCGCACGCGTGAGCGAAAGCGCGCAAAATCCGCGCCGCTCGATGAAACGCGACTGCGCGATCTGGCGCTGGCTTATGTGGCGCGCTTTTCCACGACCGCAGCGAAGGTGGAGGGTTATCTCGCGCGCAAAATCCGCGAGCGCGGCGTCGCCGAGGATGGCGAGGGCCGGATGGTGGAGTTGGACGTCCCCGCGCTGGTCAGCCGCCTGGTGGAGCTGGGCTATATCGACGACGACGCTTACGCGCGCGGCAAATCGCGCGACCTGACCCAGCGCGGCTATGGCAAGCGGCGGGTTAAACAGGCGCTGTGGGCGGCGGGCGTCGAAGAGGACACACGCGCCAAGAGCGCACCGGGCGAAGCGGCCAGTCGGCGTGCGGCGATGCTGCTGGCGAAAAAGCGGCGCTTTGGCCCCTTCGCGCGCGATCCGATCGACCCCGACACAGATCGGCAAGCCGCCCATAAAGCGCGCGAGAAACAGGTTGCCGCCATGCTGCGAGCGGGCCACCTGTTTGAGCATATTCAGTTCATCCTCGAGGCGACCCAGCCCGATGCGGTGGAAGAATGGGTGATCGAAGCCGAAGACGAAGAGGGCGAAGATAATGGTTGGTGATGGGCCGAGATATGCCGTTCCATGGCGGAATTTCGGAATTCTGGTCGCACTCGCCTGTGGCGCGGCTTGTTCGCCAGTGGACGGCGCGCAAGAGGCAGCCTCGGCGGCGCAAACGCAGGGCGAGGCTTCGCAATCCGGCATCGCAGCAACCCATCCCATTTCCGGCCTTCGGGTGATTGACGTTGCAGTCGAGAGCGACGGGAAATCGACCACATTCAAAACCGAACTGGCGCTCTCACGCGAGGAACAGGCGCGTGGGCTGATGTTCCGGGAGGCTCTTGCGGATGATGAAGCGATGCTGTTCCCCAACGATCCGCCGCAGGTTCGCAGCTTCTGGATGAAGAACACGCCGGTCAGCCTCGACATCATCTTCATCGGCGCGGATGGCCGGATCACCAATATCGAGACCGCCATGCCCTATTCGCTCGAATCGGTGGCATCGAAAGGCCCAGTGATCGCCGTGTTCGAAATTCGCGGCGGTCTGGCCGAGGAGCTTGGGATCGCCGCTGGTGACCGGGTCGAATGGGAGCAGCCCTCTTAAGCGCGCGCCTCGCGGTTTGGCGCAAAGTCACTTGGCGCGCCAGATCGCTTGGGCTAAACGGCGTGCCCATGGGAATCTTCGGAAAAATCTTCACCTGGTGGGACGGCGCAACGCTCGGCACGCACCTTTGGGCGAGCCGCCAATCGGGCGAGCATGTCGGCACCGATCACGCGGGCAACAAATATTACCGCAAAGCCGCCAAGGACACCGGCGCGTCGACCGGATCGTACACGCAGCGTGAAAAGCGCTGGGTCATCTATAACGGCGTCAACGATTCAAGCCGCGTGCCCGCCGAATGGCACGGCTGGTTGCACGGCGCGTTTGATGATGCGCCCGAAAGCCACCTGCCCCCGGCCAAGATCTGGGAGGCGGATTACACGCCCAACGCGACCGGCACCGCGCAGGCCTATCTGCCGCAGGGGTCGCTCGATCGCGGCGGGAAACGCGCCAAGGCGGTCGGCGATTACGAAGCCTGGTCGCCTGAGGGCTAAGGGCGGTAAAGCGACCATTATGCGCGCCGCTTTCGTCTGCCTTTTCGGGGCCGCCGCTGTGTCTCTTGGCGCGTGCGCACAGGAGGCTGAGGTCGCTGAGGACAGCGAGGATACAGCGCAAAACACCGAGGCCGCCCCTCTCGAAGCCGGTTCGGAAAACCCGGCCGCCGAAGACATCGAAGGCGCGACCCCGCTCGCCGAACGCGTCGCAACGATCGGCCTGCTGAACAAGCGCAACAATGTCAGTCAGGATATCGAAATGCGCCCCGGAGACGTGCGCGAAGAAGGGCCAGTGATCTTGCGACTGGCTTCGTGCGAGCGCACCGCGCCGTGGGAAATGCCACAGGAAACGGGCGCTTTTGTCCAGCTCGACGTGCTCGAACGCGGCGCGAGCGAGCACACGCGGGTCTTTTCAGGTTGGCTGTTCAAGGAATCGCCCAGCCTCAACGTGGTCGAGCACCCGATCTACGACGTCTGGGTCAAGGATTGCGCGATGCGCTTTCCCGGAGAGCCTGCGCCAGAGGAAAGCTGAGCGCTGTCCGCGCCGCTATCGATTGGTGGCTCAGTAAACGATGCGTAGGCCTCAGCCAAGGTCATCATGGGTCGGCCCCGCGCACGCTCCAGCGTCTGCATGTAGCGCGCCTGCGGCATTTCAACCGCGCCCAGCGACGCCAGATGATCGGTCATGAACTGGCAGTCGAGCACCTGATACCGGGCCCGCCGCATCAGAGCGACCAGCCAGGATAGCGCAACCTTGCTGGCGTTGTCGGCGCGGCTGAACATGCTTTCGCCGCAAAATGTGCGGTCAAAACTCACACCGTAAAGCCCTCCGACGAGCGTGGGCGCCCCGGCCGGATCATCGCCGAGGCGCCAGCATTCCAGCGAATGCGCGTGCCCGGCCTGATGCAGCGCGATATAGCTGCGCACAATCCGCTCGCTGATCCAGGTTTCCGGGTGGCCCGGGCGCGGCTGGGAGCAGGCGCGAATGACCTCGGCAAAAGCGGTGTTCAACGTGACCCGGTAGCGATCCGATCGCACCACTTTGCGCAAGCTCTTGGACAGGTGAAACCCGTCGAGCGGAAGGATCGCCCGATCGCGCGGTTCGACCCAGAAGATATCCTGATCCTCTCGCGTGTCGGCCATCGGAAAAATTCCGCTGCGATAGGCGAGCAGCAGGGTCTCAACCGGAATCGTGGAGCGCAACGGCGAATGCATGCTGGTAAGATAGCAGCCCTCCGCCGCTATGATAGGCAGAAGGCGACAAAGCGATACTATGCGGTGTTGCGCAGGGCGCAGACCTATTCTAAAGGCCTCCCTTCCAAAGTGCAGGGGCGTAGCTCAGTTGGTAGAGCATCGGTCTCCAAAACCGAGGGCCACGGGTTCGAATCCTGTCGCCCCTGCCATTTGGATCTCATCGCAACACACCATTTGTTTCAGAGGCTCACCTGCCCCGAAGCGTCTTAGTGCGCGTGGCTAGGGGCAATTCCCTAATGGCGTGTCACGTTCTCTTCGCTCACAGAAGGGAAGATTGTGGCTGGTCGCGTGCGGCCTTGCCCTTTTCCTCGCGGACCGTTGTGGAGCGTTTATGTCCCGATCTGACTGCCGTGTGGCCCCATCCGCAACACCCACGGACTTTTCATCCTCGCAGCACAGCTCGCTCACCGAAGTTGCGCAAAGCGCGGCGCGCCGCCGCCTTAAACACGGTCCCATTCGACCGATGCAAGAGCCAAGCTGGATCGAGCGTCTGCTGAGACGGCGGTGAACCGCCCCAGTCTGAACGAGAGCGTCTGAACGAGAGCGTCTGAACGAGAGCGTCTGAACGAAACCGCCAGAACGAACGCGCCCGCCGCTTAGTAGTCGTTGGGCGGTTCGGGCGTGTCGGCGGTGTATTCCGGCCCGGCGTCCTTTTGCCCCTTGGCCAGTTTGAACACCACGCCCGACAGCAACAGCAGGGCCAACAGGTTGGGCAACGCCATCGCCGCGTTGGAGATATCCCCGAAACGCCAGACCAATTCCGACGGCAGCGCGGCGGCCAGGAAGATCGTCACGCACCACACAACGCGCCACACGATGTGCAGGATTCTCTCGCCCGCCCGGCTCGCGCCCGGAATGCGGTCGTACAGGAAGGTGATCGCCCGCTCCCCATAATAGCTCCACGTGAGCAGCGTGGTGAACACGAACAGGATCAGCGCGATACTGGCGACCAGCGTGCCGATGGGAATGCCGCCCAACTGGAACGGGAAGGCCGCCGCAAAAGCGCCACTGGTGACTTCGAAGCCGACGCGGTCGGATTGCCACGCATAGACCACCGCCTCGCCGCCCGCGGTGAACTCGCCGCGCACGGTCAGGATGACCAGCGCGGTCATGGTGCAGATGATGATCGTGTCGATAAAGGTGCCCAGCATCGCCATGCGGCCTTGCTGTTCGGGATCGTTGGTCTGCGCCACGGCGTGCGCGATGGCCGTGGAGCCCTGACCCGCTTCGTTAGAAAAGAGGCCGCGCGCCACGCCCGCTCGGATCGCGATAATCAGTGCCGCGCCTGCGAAACCGCCGACCGCCGCTTGCGGATTGAACGCGCCGTGGAAAATCAGGCCGAACGTCGCTGGCAGATCGCCCGCGTTCAGGATCAGCGCAATCGCCGCCATCACCACATAAGTCCCCGCCATGAACGGGATGACCTTTTCCGCGACGCTGCCGATCGATTTGATCCCGCCGATGATGACGATGAAGACCAAGACCGCGACGATCGCGCCGCCAATGGCTTCGTCCACGCCGAAGAGTTCTTTAAGCCCGTCAGCGACCGCGTTTGCTTGGATCGAATTGCCCGTCACCAGCGCGGAAAACAGCGTGCCAAGGCAGAACACCACGGCAAGCCATGTCCATTTCGGGCCAAGCCCTTTCATGATGTACGTCATCGGCCCGCCGCGCAGCACGCCATCGCTGGTGCGCTCACGATAACGGATCGCCAGCGACCCTTCGGCAAAGGCCAGTGCCATGCCGAACAAAGCGGTGATCCACATCCAGAATATCGCGCCCGGTCCGCCCAGCGCAATCGCGGTGGCCACGCCGGCGAGGTTGCCGGTCCCGACCTGTCCGGAAAGCGCGGTGGAAAGCGCGGCGAACGGCGAAATCTCGCCATCGCCCGATCCCTTGCGGCTGGCGAAAAGTCCCTTGAACGCGCTGCCCAGTTTGACGATTGGGTAGAATTTCAAGCCCACCATGATCCATAGCCCGATACCGAGCAGGATGATGGTCATCGGGGGGAAGGGGAGGATCTCTTCGCCGTTCCAAGTGCCGACCCAGATAAAGTCCGAGACATTGGTAATGGGCGCGATCCACGCCTCCGCGCCGCTCATTTGTGCTGCCATGTGTGAGATCAATTCCTGTTTGGTATCCCCGAAGAGGATGCACGCTAAAGCGCCGGGGTGCAAAACGAAAGCCCTGAATACACGCCGGACCGAGTGCGGGCGGCCCAGCAAACGCCATCAGATGATGGCGCACACTATATCTTGCATTCCGCCGGGCGCAGGCATATTGGCAATACGTCTCCTGACATCACAGACTCGCCCGCTTTGCTGGAAACCTTGTTCCGCAGAGCGATGAGACCTACCTGTTAGGGACCGCATTCGGGCAAACAGGCCCGGGCGCACACCCGTTTGATTGAGCCTTTGATTGAGAGCGCCGCCCTTATGGCCGAACAGCAAAAGACCGAGCCCGCGAAAGCGAAAAAGCCCAGCATTCCTGAATTCGTAAATCAGGTCCGCTCGGAAACCTCCAAGGTCGTTTGGCCGACGCGTGACGAGACGATCCGCACCTCGATCTTCGTGTTCATCATGATGGTCGTGCTGTCGCTCTTCTTCCTTGGCGTTGACAGCGTGTTCAACGCTCTCGTCAAATTCCTCCTGACGCTCGCTTGATCATCAAGCGGAGCGAGGGACCACCACTCGTTTCTAAGTAAGGACTATCCATGGCCCGTTGGTACATCATCCACGCCTATTCCGGTTTCGAAAACAAGGTGAAGGAAGCGATCCTCGCTGAAGCCGAACGGCTCGGCCTTGAAGAGGGCGTCGAGGAAATCGAAGTGCCCACCGAAACCGTGACCGAGGTGAAGCGCGGCAAAAAGGTTCAGGTCGAGCGCAAGTTCATGCCGGGCTATGTGCTGGCGAAGCTGCGGATGAACGACGATGTCTATCACTTGGTGAAGAACACGCCCAAGGTGACTGGTTTCCTTGGCAACAACAACAAACCGCAACCGATCAGCGAACGCGAAGCCGCGCGCTATTTCGGCGGCGTCGAAGAAGCCAAGGCCGCGCCCAAGACGCAGGTCAGCGTCGACTACGAAATCGGCGATCAGGTCAAAGTGCTCGACGGTCCCTTCGCCAGCTTCAACGGCGTCGTGGAAGAGCTCGACTTCGACAAAGCCAAGGTCAAGGTGTCGGTCTCGATCTTCGGCCGCGCGACACCGGTGGAGCTCGATTTCGAACAGGTCGAACTGGTTAAATAAGGGCGTTTGAGATGCGTGCGGGCCGCGCCTCCGCGCGTCCCTTGGCCGTGGCCTCCCGCGCCCTCCACCCATCCACCCGGATTATAACTCCGGAGGTGCATCCGGGTGGAAGGGTGGAGGGCGCGGAAAGCCCCGGGGCTAGCGTTAGCCCGTAGAAGCAAGCGAATGCGAACGTGCCTTAAAATCTGCACCCGCAAGAAGACCTTCGCCTCGCGCGAAGATGCGGAACGCGTGGCTGCCAAGGCGCCGTTCAAGCTGCGCGCCTATCGCTGCGAGTTGTGCCGCAAATTCCATCTCACTAGCCGCACCAAGGGGATGAAAACGCCCTGGTTTGAACTGGAGCGCGGACTCTAAAGGATCATGCGGGCCAAAAGGGTTGCCCCATCTGGCCCTGCGTGCAAAACTCGCCGGGCTGCGCAAGACCGCACCTTTATTCGACACGAAGCTTTACACCCGCCATCTCGAAGCGGGTTTTGACGAAGCCTATGACCGGTTTCGCAAGGGCCAGGCGCCCTCTGACATCACGGTCGCAAGGCGATCTGACGCGGCTTAGCGCCGGTCGCCACCTTTGAACCTCTCACTCCTCCGGCGACGACGCCGTCTCGCCACGCGCGCGTTTCATCGCTTCGATTTCGATATCGATGCGGCGTTTGCTTTCCACCTCGTCGATCTCGTCGTCGATTGATCTCGCGCTTTGCTTTTCCGTGAATTGCTCCGCGGCAAATTCGATGCGTTTTTGCAGTCCCGCGATCTTGCTGCGCAGGGCGTCGGCTTTGGCGGTGGAGGGGTGGGTGTTCTCCATTTCGGCGTTCAGCGCGTCAACCTCGGCCTGCGCACGGGCGCGCTCGATGGCGTCGGTGCGCTTGTCCTCAAGGTCCATCATCGCCTTTTCGATATCGGCGAGCTCGCGGTGCGTTTGCGCCAGTTCGCCGCGCGCTTTCTCAACCGCCGCCTGCGAAGCTTCGCGCGCCATGAGCGCCTGGCGCGCCAGATCCTCGCGCCCGTGCCCCATCGCGGTTTTGGCCTTGTCTTCCCAATCGGCCTCTTTCAGCTCGTTTTGAACCAGCATCCCTTCGAGCCGGACCTTGCGTGCGTTCGCGCGGCTGCGCTCGCCTTCAAGCTCGATGATCGCCTCCTCGATTTCGCGTTGGAGGCTGGCCAGTTTCTTGGCGGGGCTGGTTGCGGCCTCGATCACGCTTTCGACGTTGCGCGTGATCATGTCCTGAAGTTTGCTGGCAAAGCCGGGCATGGCCGCTCCTGAATGGCAAATGGTCGCATGAGATGTAGCGGATTTGCCGGTCAAGTCCTAGGGTTGCCTCGACCAAACCCGTGCCCGTACCGTTCAAGAGCCTTGGGCAAGGGATGAACACATGACGGAATAAAAGTCTATGCCATCCGCCCCGACCGCCAATCTGATCAACGCTCTGACGCTGTGCGCGCTGCCGATTTGGGCCTATCTGGAGAGCCCGGATCCCTCATTGACCGCGTTTATTCCGTTTGGTTTCGGTGCCGCGCTGCTGCTGTGTCAGCCCGGTGTGAAGGCTCAGAACAAGACCGTCGCGCACATCGCGGCCCTGCTGACCTTGCTGGTGTTTATCGCGCTGATGATGCCGCTATCGAGCCGCCTTGATGGCAGCGATCCGCTGGGCCTGGCGCGCGTGGTGGCCATGATGCTCACAAGCCTTGTCGCAATGATCGCCTTCATCGGCAGCTTTCGCGCGGCGCGAAAAGCGCGCGGGGCGTAGAATTACGAGCCAAACAATGTTGGAGCGCGCCGCTGCAAAGCCACATTTTCCTACACGCCCGCGATCTGCGATAGCCAAGGTGGTGCGCGAGGGCAGCGCCTAGGCGGGAGAACGCGAAATTGTGTTGGAGAGGTGTCAAGCAGTGTTCGGGGCGATTTGTGATTTGTAAACATAGGCTTGGCTTGAAAATCAGGTGTTTCGCAGGCGTCAACTTCGTCAAGCGGGTGCCGGGCCCAAGTTTGGGTTGATTTCTTGAGGCCGCAAGACTATTTCGCGCGCTCTCATCGGAAAGACGAGAAAACGTGCGGGAGGTGAGCCTGAAAGGCTTGCCGTTGGACCGCTTAACATGAGCCTGCGGATACCATCCCGGGCAACAGTGCGAAAGGAGGCCCTTCGTGGCCAAGAAAATCGAAGGCTATATCAAGCTTCAGGTGCCCGCCGGCACCGCCAACCCCAGCCCGCCCATCGGTCCGGCTCTGGGTCAGCGCGGCGTCAACATCATGGAATTCTGCAAGGCGTTCAACGCCGCGACGCAGGACCTTGAAAAGAACGCCCCGATCCCGACGACGATCACCGTCTACGCCGACCGTTCGTTCACCTTCACCTTCAAAAGCCCGCCCGCGAGCTACATGATCAAGAAGGCCGCCAAGCTGAAGTCAGGCTCGTCCGAGCCGGGCAAGGTGTCGGCCGGATCGATCAAGTCGAGCCAGGTCAAGGAAATCGCTGAGGCCAAGATGAAAGACCTCAACGCAAACGATATCGATGCGGCTATGAAGATCATCGAAGGCTCCTGCCGTTCGATGGGCCTCGAAGTGGTGGAGGGCTGAACCAATGGCAAAACTGACCAAAAAGCAAAAAGCCGTCGCGGCGCTCGATAACGACAAGCTGTATAGCGTAGACGAAGCCATCGCGACCCTGCGCGAGCACAAGGCCAAGTTTGACGAGACCGTCGAAATCTCGATGAACCTGGGCGTTGATCCGCGTCACGCCGACCAGATGGTGCGCGGCATGATCTCGCTGCCCTCGGGCACGGGTAAGGACGTGAAAGTCGCGGTCTTTGCGCGCGGCGACAACGCTGAAAAAGCCACCGCCGCTGGCGCGGACAAGGTTGGCGCTGAAGACCTGATGGAAGACATGCAGAACGGCAACCTCGATTATGACCGCGTGATCGCCACGCCGGACATGATGGGCGTTGTCGGCCGTCTGGGTAAAGTGCTGGGCCCCAAAGGCCTGATGCCGAACCCGAAGTTGGGCACCGTCACTCCCAACGTGGAACAGGCCGTGAAGGACGCCAAGGGCGGCCAGGTCGAATTCCGCGTTGAAAAGATGGGCATCATCCACTCCGGCATCGGCAAGCTGTCGTTTGACGACGCCGCGCTGAAGGCCAACTTTGAAGCGATCACGCAAGCGATCGTCAAAGCCAAGCCGTCGGGCGCCAAAGGCAAATACGTCAAGAAGATCTCGCTCACCTCGACCATGGGTCCGGGTCTTAAGATCGACACCGCTGAGGTGGAGGGCGCTTAAGCCGCTTTCCTACAGCTCTAATTCTGTGAATAAGGGGCCGAAAGCGTCAGCGCTTTCGGCCCCTTTTTTCTTGCGCGCAGACTAGACAGGGGGCCTATTGGCGGCTCGGTTTTGGGAGGACACCATGCGGTTATTGGCTTTCGCAGCGACGCTCGCTTTAATGGGGTTGGTTGCTGGGACACCCCAAAAAGCGGTGGCTCAGTCCTCCGGACCGCCGCCGATCAGCGTTTCGGAGCTTCAGGTCAAAGCGCGCGCAGCCTGCCGCAGCGCTCCAACCTTTGGCCCCGGCGCGGTTCAAAGAGCGGATATGGACGGTGACGGTCGCACCGATGTGCTGTTCAATTGGGCCGAGGTCACCTGCACCGCCGGTTCCGCCATGCAGCGCAAAGGCGCGGGTTTTTGCGGGATGCACAATTGCAGCGTCGATGTGTATCTGTCCTCCCAATACAAGCCCGGCGGCTGGCCCAAACCCATCCTGAACCATCAGGAGATCGCCCCGCGCCTCATCCAGTCCGGCGAAAAATCGGTGCTGCGCACGGCGTATCAGGGCGGCAGCTGCACCTTCGCGAAGGTCTGCCAGCGCGAATGGAGCTGGAACGGCGCAAAACTGGTCAGCCGCGAGATCGACGGACCTTTGGGCGCAGATGTCGCGGGGGAGGAACCCGCGCTCGCCATCACCAGACAGGCGATTACGGGCCAATGGGTCGAAGCGCCCGATGGCTGCGCGACCGACGCGGTGCTCAACTTTGAGCCGAATGGCGACTACGCATCTTACGAGCAGATCGGTGATTGGCGCCTGCTTGGAAATCGGATCGCTGTGGTCGTGCGTGAAACCTTTGTCCTTGGTGAGGCGGGCAGTCGGCAACGGGTGACAAACCCGACAGCAAGGATGCTTGAGGTGCTTTCCGTCAGCCCATCGAGCCTCAAATTGCGCGGCGTCAACGGCTCGGTAACGGATCTGCGCCGATGCAAATGAAGCGGGCGGCGTAACAAAACGCGGATTTCCGACGAACAGCTTGGCATTCGGGACCAGCGGGCATCGCCCTTCGTCCTAACGCCTTGTTTTTCGCCTTGGAGACCTCATGTTTTACCAGACAGCTACGGATATTTCTGTAAGGTCTGCGGTGCGCGTACCGGTTGCCGGTTCGGCCGACTTTTTCGAAGGAGACACGATGTTAAGTCCTAAATGGGCCGTGCTTGCGGTGGCGTTGAGCGTGTTTGCGCTCGCCGCCAGCTATGACGCGGAATTGGGCTTGGCCGTGGGTGTCGCGCTGCTGATCCTGGTGTCGATCGGATTGTGGATCCGGGTGCGTTTTGCGATGCAACCGGGCGAAAGCAACACGGATCGCTACAAGATGTCGAAACGCTTCAAGCGGCTGGGGCGCAACCGCCGCGCCGCGCAGGCCGCGTCCGAGCTAGGCCCGCAGACGCGAACGGATCCGCGCAAGCGCCCCTGATTTCTCGGCGAGCGATTTCGCGGCGGCAACGCCTTTATCGAACGCGCCGCGCCCGGTGAGCAGAGCCCGGTTTGCCAGGGTCGGCGCGAGCAGCGCAAAACTGGCGCAGCGAATGTGGTGCGTGCCGAACATGGCTTTGTGCGCGCCATCGCCTTCGGTGAAGTCGAAATGGGTGTAGCGGTCCTCGGCGAACAAGCGCTGCAACGCCTCCATTTGCAGGACGGTGCCAGGCGAAAGGCGCGCCCAATCGGGGTGATAGCCCAGATGCGCGTAGATGACGCTTGATGATTGGACGGGCAGGGCGAGGTAAGCGATCGGGCCGTCAGCGCCTTCGAGCAAGTAGGCGCGCATTTGGTCGTCCTGCGCCAGACGGAGCATTTCAGCCTTGGCCTCGGGCGTGTCGGGCAATCCGGCGTCGAGCAAGCGCGCCTGATACGTCATCGCCGACAAGGGCTTTGCGCGGGTGAGGAAGGTCTCGATCTCGCTGGGCGTGCGGTGCTCGGTAACGGCGAAACCCGCGCCGACTTCTTTTTCCAGCTTGCGCGCCTTGCGCCGCAGCGTCGAACGCGTCTTCCCGGAAAAGCGCGCCATATAGTCGTCAAACGAGCCGTCCATCGCGATGTAGTGGCGCGGATAATTCTGCCGCGCGCCGATCACATGGTTCGGGAAGCTTGCGGTGATCGCCGGGATCATGCTGAGCGGAGCCGACAGCACGCGAAAGCCGTCCGGGCCGGGCGCGGGCGCGTATAGCGGGCCGATATCCGCTTCAAGCGCCTGTCCGAGCGAAAAGCTCCACGTCGCCAACTCTCGCTTTACCGAGAGGAGGCGGCGCGATCCGACGGTGAAGTCGATCGGAACCGAGAGGGTGGGCTGCGCGCTCATGCTTTACCGATCAGCCCTTCACTGGCCGTAAAGCGCGTTGGCGAGCGCTTGTTCGGCGACGCGCGCTCCGGTGCGCAGAGGGCTCGCCGGGAGCAGATCGACGGGCTGGCTCGACGCGCGCGTTTGCGGTGGGTGGTCGCGATAGGTGGCGGACGAGACGCCCGGCGTGTCGCGCAGGAACGCGCACAAGCCATCAAACCGGCGCCGCACCAGGTGCTTGACGACGCCCTTGCTGCGACTGAAAAGCTCAAAGCTGTGGCTCACCAGAGTGAACGCAGCGCGCCGGTTATCGCGCGCGTGCCGGATCGCGGCGCGCATTTCGGCGAGCGAGAGCGCGGTGATCTGGCCGTGGCGCTGACCGGTGCCGCCCATCGCCTTGATCGAGGCGACGGGAACTTCGATCACGCCGTGATGCGGGGCGGGCTCGCGATCGCGCGACCCCAGCGAAATGCGGCTGGCTGAGCCCGCCAGAGCGGGACAATGGCTGGTGTCATAGGCGATGCCCAGCTCCGCAAGAGCGCGCAAAGTGTCGTCATTCGCGCCGTAATTGCCCGCCCTGAAGGCGATAGGCGCGGGCGCACCGGCGGCGATCAATTGCGCGCGGGCGTATTCGATCAGCGCGCATTGGTCCTCGAAGGGAAAGTCGAACAGGTTTTGGCCCATCCGGCGCGAGGCCAGCGGGTGATTGTCGCCCGCCCATCGCAGCCATTCGGTGTGGAGGTGCAATTGCACGTCCTGGTCCGCCTCAAGGATGGGTCCCACCACATCCTCTACCGCGCCCGCTCCCCACAACAGCGCGGGCATCGGATCTACAAAGAACACCGCCGATTGGCCGGTTTCTTCGAGCACGCGCAACGTGTGCGCGACGCCCGCGTCATCGCCCGCCTTGCCCGAGGGGCCAGCGCAGGCAATCGAGGCGGCGAAATTGGCCGCGCGCTCGGCGGCGCTACCGGTGCGCACCAGCCCCGAGGAATATTCGGTGTCGATCGTGATGTAGACCTGCGTCATTGCGCCCGCGGGCCTAGCAGGATCGGGTTAATTGCAGGTTGTGCGCTCGATACCCGGAGCGCGCGACGTTAAATGCCGCCGGGCGTGAAGTCGTAGCCACTCGTCGCCAAGCCGTCGCACAACGTATCAACGCAGCTTTTCAGGTCTTCCTCGCTGGTGGAGCGGATGACGAAGTTCGCGCCCACTTTGCCATCACGAAAGAACGGGTACGAGCCGATTTGCGCGTTTTCATGCGCGTGCTCGGTTTCTCGCAAAAGGTTGGCGACCTCGCTTTCGGCGACCCAGCACCCGATGGTTTCGGTGAGCAGCGGCGCGCCGCCTTCGAGCTCGCCGGTCAGCGCGTCGAGCATGCCCGCGGTGATGTGCGGGACGCCCGCCATCAGGATCACGTTGCCGCGCCGGATGCCGGGCGCGCCGGACATGCGGTTGGGGATGAGCTCAGAGCCATCAGGCACGCGTGCCATACGCAGGCGCCCTTCACTGAGGCCGCCTTTGTCGGCGTAATAGCGTTCGAGCAGCGCGCGCGCGTCTTCGTGGATCACGACATCCACGCCGAGGGCGGCCGCCACCGCGTCGACCGTAATGTCATCATGGGTCGGGCCAATGCCGCCGGTGGTGAAGAGGTAGTCATTGCGCGCGCGCAGCTGGTTCACCGCTTCGACAATGGCGTCCTGGTCATCGGAGACCACGCGCACTTCGGCAAGGCGGATGCCCTGCACCTGGAGCCAGCTGGCAACTTGCGAAATATTCTTGTCGTGGGTGCGGCCAGACAGGATCTCATCACCGATAATGACGAGGCCAGCGGTCCATATTTTGTCGGGAGAGGTCATGGGGTGAGGCTTAGGCCAAGACCCCGATAAACTCCACCATCAAAGCGGGCAAATTACTCCGCGGCTTCGAGTTGTTCGTCCGCGTTTTGCGCGTTAGCGCCAGCGCGGGTGAAGGTCAGGATGCCGTCGCGCACCGGATCGCTTTTGAGCATCTTGCGATCCGCGACATATTCCTGATTGAGACGCCAGGGATAGCTGATCGCGCTCTTAGGCATGATGTCCTTGCCGCGCTGGATATAGCCGCTGGAGAAATCGAAGATGTCGTCTTCGACCACCGCAGCCTCGTCTTTCGGTGTCATCACCGGTGTGGCGATGTCGGTGCCGCTTGCGCGCATCTCGTTGAGCACGCGGCAGACATAGTCGGAGTTGATATCCGCGCGCAAAGTCCAGCTGGCGTTGAGATAGCCGAACACCACCGCCAGATTGGGCAGGTTCGAAAACATGCAGCCCTTGTAATAATAGCGTGAGGGCCATTCGACGCTTTGTCCGTTTTGGCGAATGTCGATCTTGCCGGCGACCGCCATTTTGAGCCCCGTCGCCGTGATGACGATATCGGCTTCGAGGAAGTCGCCTGATTTCAGCCGCACACCGCCCTTTTCAAACGCTGCGATATGATCGGTGACCACGCTCGCCTTGCCCGCTTTCATCGCTTCAAACAGGTCATCGTCAGGCACCAGGCATAGGCGCTGATCCCACGGGTCATAGGGCGGAGTGAAAGCGGCTTTGTCGTAATCCGGGCCCAGAGCCTTTTCGATGCCCTTGTACAGAGCATCCTTCACCTTTTGCGGTTTGTCGCGGGCGGTTTTGAACGCGATGTCCTGCATCTTAATATTCTTGAAGCGCGTGATCGAATACGCGATCTTTTCGGGCAGAACCTTGCGCAGGGTGTTCGCAAATCTGTCTTTTGCCGGGCGCGCGAACATCCAGGTGGGGGTGCGCTGGAGCATAGTGACATGCGCGGCCTTGTCCGCCATCGACGGGACGATAGTCACAGCGGTTGCGCCTGAACCGATCACGACCACTTTCTTGCCTGTGTAATCGAGATCCTCGGGCCAGAATTGCGGGTGGATCACCTGCCCTTCGAACTCGCCGAAGTCGAAGCCGGGATCGTAGGGCTCGTCATAGTCGTAATAGCCCGAACCCAAATAAAGGAAGTTCGCGGTCAACCGCGTGGTCGATCCGTCGGCCAGTTCCATCTCGACATGCCAGCGCGCTTCGTCTTCGCGCCAGTCCGCCGACACCACCTTGTGACCATAGCGGATGTGCTGGCGGATGCCGCGCTCGTCCACGATGGTGTTCAGATAATCGAGAATGGCGGGCGCGTCCGCGATTGATTTCTCGTGTTTCCACGGTTCGAAATCAAAGCCCAGCGTGTGCATATCGCTGTCCGAGCGGATGCCGGGATAGCGAAACAGATCCCACGTCCCGCCCAGGTTCTCGCGCCGCTCGACAATCGCGTACCGATGACCCGGCGCTTTCATCTCCATATGCGCGGCCATGCCGATGCCGGAAATGCCAGCGCCTACAATGAGAACGTCGAAATCGGGGGGTGTCGCAAGCATGGGTCTACGGGGCCTCTCTTCTCTCTCTGGGGACGAAGGCTATCGTCTTTAGCCCCGAAACGCGAGTCATGATTGCAAATTGAAACTGACCTTTGGGCGAGCGGTGGATCGCGCCTGTCGCATAGGTAGTGACGGATGCGATTTGAGGCATTAGGCGCGCGGGCCATGAGTTTCCGATTTTCCTGCGCCGCCAGCGCGCTTGCCCTATGCGCCTCGCTCCCTGTCCATGCCCAAGACGCCCGGGCCCAAGACGTCGAGGATGACGCTTCGGAACCCGAAATTGTCGTTACGGGCGAAGGGTTGGAGCCGGCCCTCTCAAACAGCGTCTATGCAACGATTGAATTGCCGCGCGAGACGATCATCACCAGCGCCTCTGGGCGGTTGGACGATGTCTTGCGCAATGTCGCGGGCTTTCAGCAATTTCGGCGCTCGGACAGCCGTTCCTCTAACCCGACCGCGCAAGGGGTGACCCTGCGCGCGCTGGGCGGCAACGCGACGAGCCGGGCGCTGGTGCTGCTTGATGGAGTGCCGGTGGCTGATCCGTTCTTTGGCTATATCCCGTTCACCTCATTGAACCCCGACACCTTGCGCAACATCCGCGTGACGCGCGGGGGCGGTTCGGGCCCGTTCGGTTCGGGCGCGCTCGCGGGGACGATTGAGCTTGAAAGCGCCGGACCCGCAGACATGAACGCGTTTTCTGGCGGGCTTTTCATCAACGACCGCGAAGAAACCGAAGCCAGCGGCGCGTTGACGCAGCGTCTGGGCGCGGGCTTTGCGACACTCAGCGGGCGCTGGGATCAAGGGCGCGGTTTCTTCACCACGCCCGACAACCAGCGCGCCCCGCTGAGCGCGCGAGCGGCCTTTGACAGCTGGAATGTCGGCCTGCGAGGCGTTGCCCCGATCACCCCCGATGTCGAAGTGCAAGCGCGTGTCGGCCTGTTCGAAGATCACCGCACGCTGCGTTTCGAAGGCGCGGATTCGATGATTGAAGGACAGGACGCCTCGCTGCGTGTGGTGGGGCGCGGGGAATGGAAGTTCGACGCGCTGGCCCATGTTCAGGCGCGCAATTTCAACAATGTGGTCATTTCCTCGACGCGGTTCGTGCCGGTCCTCGACCAACGCAACACGCCCTCGACCGGGTTGGGTGGCAAGCTGGAAGTGCGCCCGCCGATCAGCGAAGCGCATGATGTGCGCATCGGCGTTGATTACCGCCGCGCGGATGGCGAATTGTTTGAAAACGCGATTTCCTCGTTCACCGGGCAAATTCGCGAGCGCCGCAACGCGGGCGGGGACACGACCAATATCGGGCTTTTCATTGAGGATGATTGGCAGATCGGCCCGCTGCTTCTTACCGGGGGGCTGCGCGCGGACCACACGCAGATCGATAACGGCTTTTTCCGCGCAGTGAGCGCGGGCGGCGCTTTGGTGGCTGAGACGATCGCCGAAGACCGGTCGGACTGGGCGGTCAACTGGCGCGCGGGCGCGAAGTTCAACGCCTCGCGCGACCTGGAATTGCGCGCCGCGGCCTATACCGGGATACGGCTGCCCACGCTTAATGAATTGTACCGCCCCTTTGTCGTCTTTCCCGTCGTGACGCAGGCGAACGCGGCGCTTGAAAACGAGCGGCTCGAAGGGTTTGAAGTGGGTGTGGACTGGTATCCGGTGCGGCAAATCGCGATCTCGGTGACCGCGTTCGACAACCGCGTTGAAAACGCCATCGCCAACGTCACGCTCGCGCCCAATCTGCGCCAGCGTCAAAACCTGCCCGCGATTGATGCGAAAGGGATCGAAGGCTCCGCCGTGATGGTGTTCGGACCCGTCAGCCTTGATGCTTCGCTGGCCTACACCGATGCGACCATCGATGGGTCGGGGACCAGCGCGGCGCTTGACGGAAATCGTCCGCCGCAAACGCCCGAATTCGCCGCCTCTGCGACCCTCGCGTTCGAGCCCTCCGAGGGCTGGCGCTTGGCTACCACGCTTCGCCACACCGCCGCCCAGTTCGAGGACGATCAGGAAACCGATGTCTTGAAGCCAGCGACCACGCTTGACCTGTTCGCCTCCGCACCGTTGACCAAAGACGTGTCGCTCGTTCTGCGGGCCGAGAACGTGTTCGACGAAGATATCGTGACGCGCAACGCGGGCGGTGCGATTGATCTGGGCGCGCCTCGCACCGTGTGGGGCGGAATTCGGGTCGGGTTCTAACGCGCGCAACAATGCTGCGTCGCAGCAAGATTTGTGATATTTTTGCTACATTTAGGCAAGAACGCCGCTTGGACTCTTGCGGACAGCCATCGCGCTGATAGTCTCCCTTCTCAACGGAAAGCCTGAACACAGGCCGCCGGGGAAATTGGAGAGGAAAATTTATGACACGCAAGCTTGCAGCTTACGCTGCTGGCCTAATGGCCTGCAGTTCGTTCACCGTCCCCGCTTTTGCGCAGGACGCAGATGACACTTTGGAAGCGCCCGACGCCAGCGAAGACGTGATTATCGTGACGGCCACCCGCCGCGCGCAGGATGTTCAAGACATTCCCATCGCTGTGACCGCGATTTCGCCGCAAGCGCTGGATAACCAGGGCGTCGACAACGTGCGCGAGATCACTGATCTGGCGCCCAGCTTCACCTCCAGCCAGGCGCAAATCGCGTCGGGATCGGTCGTGCTGCGTATTCGCGGTGTGGGGACGACCTCCAACAATATCGGTTTTGAAAGCGCGGTCGGCATCTTCATCGATGGCGCCTATCAATCGCGCCCCGGCGTGGCGCTGAACGAGTTCGTCGATATTGAGCGGGTCGAAGTTCTGCGCGGTCCGCAAGGCACGCTGTTTGGCCGCAACACCTCGGCCGGTGCTCTCAACATCACGACGAAGCGCCCCGATCTGGGCGAGTTCAACGGCTTCGTGAACGCGGGCTATGGCGCGTTTAACGAAATCAGTTTGCAAGGCGCGGTCAACGTGCCGCTGACCGAAGACACGCTGGCTCTGCGCGTCACGGGTGCGTTTCGTGAGCGCGATGGTTTCCTCGACATCGTCGATGACACCGGCACGGTCATCGGTGAAACGAACGATGTGGATCAATACCTGATCCGTGCCCAGCTGGGTTTCGAGAACGACAGCGGCCTGCGCGGCCGGCTAATCGCGGATTACTCCAAGTCTACGTCGAGCTGCTGCGGCGCTGTCGAGCTTTATGAAACGCCCTTGGTCGGCCTTGGCGCCTACGCGGCTGTGGGGCTGGGCGCGAACGGGGGCAACGGGCAACCGCTCGTCTCGCAAAACCCGTTTGGCCAAAGCGAATTTCGCGAGATCCTCGACAATCGCGTGGTTTCGGCAAACTTTGCGCCAAGCGCCGATATCCAGAATTACGGCCTGACCGGCGAGATCGAATTCCCGCTTTCTGATAACGCGGACGTCATCTTCATCGGTTCGTACCGCAAGTTTGAAAACGAGGAGTTTTACGATTCCGACTTCACCGCCAACGACATCTTCAACGTCGGCATTGATGGCGAGATCGAGACTTTTACCGCCGAACTCCGCATTCAGGGTGAGACGTTCGGTGGTAAGCTGAACTATATGTTCGGCGGGTTCTACGCTGATGAATCGATCGATTCCTCGACCACCTTCCTGCTTGGCTCGGAATACGACGCCAATGTCGGCGCCATCTTTGGCGGCGCGGTTGGTCCGGCCCCGATCCAGCTGTTCTCAGGCGCGGACCCCAATGGCACGCGCACCGTCAACCGCTTCCAGCAAGACGCGCAAAGCTACGCGATCTTCACCAACAACACGTTGGAGATTGTCGACGGGCTCGAGTTGACTTTGGGCGCGCGTTACATCTGGGAAGAGAAAGACGGCGGGTTCACTCAAACCGAAACCAACAACCAGATCTGCCCGGGCGTGCTTGGCGCGATTGGAGCGGGCGCGGTGCCTGATCCGCTGTTTGCCGGTGTGTTCGGCCTCGGTTGCTTTGGCTTTGCCGCGCCAGCGGATCTGCCACAGGCGGCGGTCTTCCCGCTGGTTGTGACCTTCCAGGATCGCTTCACCGATGAAGAGTTCATCTACACCGCGCGGCTTGGCTACGCCTTCCCCGATGTGCCGGTGAACCTCTACGCGAGCTTCACCCACGGCATCAAAGCGGGCGGTATCAACCTCGACACCACCGCGGCTGTCGCCGGCGCGAGCCCGACCTTCCTGTCGGAAGAGGTCGACGCCTATGAAATCGGTTTTAAGAGCCGTCTGATTAATGACATGCTGACGCTCAACATCGCGGCGTTCATCGAGGAGTTCCAGAACTTCCAGGTGCTCGAATTCACCGGCACCGCGTTCCAGACGTTCAACGTGCCCAAGGCTGAATCAAGCGGTGTGGAAATCGAAAGCCTCTGGCGCGTGAGCGACTCGCTCTCGATCAACGCCTCGGCAACGATCCTCGAAGCCAGCTATCCCGACGATTGCGCGGGCGATCAGGCCAACAACGTGACGGTCGCGTCGCTGTGCGGAAATGATCTGACCAACGCGCCGCGCGTGATCGGGATCATGGGAGCGAATTACGAAAAGCCGATCAGCGACGGAGTGGAATTCTTCGCCGCCGGGCAAATCCGTCTCGAAGGTGACCAGCGCACATCCACCCAAGCCATCGTCCCGCCGAGCGCGGCCGATGTTGCGGCGGCGGGCAGTGTGCAGGCTGCGATCAACGCTGCGCCGCTGATCATTGGCGATGTGCAAGACGGGCAGGAATTCATCAACCTGCGCGCCGGCCTGCGCTTTAACGATGGGGCTTACTCCATCGAAGGCTTCGTCAACAACCTGACCGACAACGTGGTGCGCGGGGTTACCTTTAACACCACGCTGCGCGGATCAGGCGCGGCGAACTCGCGTTCCGCCTTCTCGCTGCAACCGCGCACTTACGGCGTGGTCGTCCGCGCGAAGTTCTAAGCGGAAAGAATACTGCAAAAGAAGGGGCGGCTTGGGTTTCCAGGTCGCCCTTTTCCATTTTTGCGGATGAGCGCATCCGAAACAAAAGGGCGGCCCGGTTACCCGAGCCGCCCTTTTGAATGTCAGTGCAAACGCGCTGTTACATGCTGCGCGCGATCAGCATTTTCATGATCTCGTTCGATCCGCCATAAATGCGCGCGATGCGCGTGTCGCGGTACATGCGGCCAATCGTGTATTCGTTGGTAAAGCCGGCCCCGCCGTGGAACTGGACGCATTTGTCGACCACTTCGCTCTGCAGCTCGGTCACCCAGTATTTTGCCATGCTGGCGGTCGCCACGTCGAGCTTTCCGTCGAGCAGCTTGGCGATGCAATCGTTGACGAACACACGCGCCGCTGTGCCGCGCGCTTTCAGATCGGCGAGCACGAATTGGGTGTTCTGGAAATCCCAGATCGTTTTACCAAACGCCTTGCGGTTCTTGACGTAGTCCACCGTCACTTCGAGCGCTTTTTCAATTCCTGTCATCGCGCCCATTGCGATCACAAGGCGCTCTTGCGGCAGCTCGCCCATCAGCTGATAAAAGCCTTTGCCTTCTTGGCCGCCCAACACATTGTCGCCGGGCACGAAGACGTTATCAAAGAAAAGCTCAGACGTGTCCTGCGCATCAAGGCCGACCTTGTCGATCTTTTTGCCACGCTGAAAGCCGTCGGCGCCTTCGGTTTCAAGCAGCATCAAGGAGATGCCCTTAGCGCCTTCGCTTGGGTCGGTTTTCGCCACAACCACGATGAAATCGGCCGTTTGACCGTTCGAAATCCACGTCTTGGAACCGTTCAGGCGGTAGCCGTTGCCGTCTTTGAGCGCGGTGGTCTTGATGCTCTGCAAATCGCTGCCGACGTCGGGCTCGCTCATCGCGATCGCGCTGACCAGCTCGCCGGTGACGAGCTTGGGCAGGTATTTCTGCTTTTGCTCTTCGGTGCCGTGGCGCACGAGATAAGGCAGGATGATCGTGTTATGCAGGCTGGCGGCAAAGCCTTCGACGCCGTGTTTGGCCTGTTGGTCGATGACGACCATATCGTGGCGAAAGTCGCCGCCATGGCCGCCATATTCCTCCGGCACGCTGACGCCGAGCAAGCCTGCCGCGCCCGCTTCGTTCCAGAATTCGCGCTCGACCTGGCCGTTTTCACGCCATTTCAGGACGCGCTTTTCCGGCGCGCGCTGCTGATAGAATTTGCCAACCGCGTCCGCGAAAATCGAGATTTCCTCGTCTTCCATGAACTCGGGCTGGGGCACGTCGATGACGGGCATGGTGTTCTCTCCTTTAATCCCAAATCAAATACGCGGCGGCGTCGCATATGGACGCCGCCGCGCAATCACTTACCCGTCCAGTTGGGCGCGCGTTTCTCTGCGAAGGCGGCTGCGCCCTCGCGCGCGTCGTGCGAGACGAAGACCGGCGCGATCAGCTTGCCCTGACGGTCGTAGCGCTCGTCCATCGGCCAGCCACGCGATTCCTTGATGATCTGCTTGGAGACCTTCACCGCGAGCGGACCGTTCGCCACGATCTTGGCGGCCAGCGCCTTGGCGCCTTCAAGGGCCGAACCATCTGTGACCGAGTTGATCAGACCCAGTTCATAGGCGCGCGCAGCATCGATAAAGTCGCCTGTCAGAGCCAGTTCCATCGCGATCCGCTCGGGGATCTGGTCAGGCAGCATCATCACGCCGCCCGCCGCCGCCACAAGGCCGCGCTTGGCTTCGGGAATGCCGAACTTCGCTTTGTCATTGGCCACGACGAGGTCGCACGCGATCATCAATTCCAGACCACCGGCGAGCGCGTAGCCTTCGACCGCTGCAATCAGCGGCTTGGCCGGGGGCGCCTGGACCACGCCGCCAAAGCCGCGCCCTTCGACGCTTGGGCTCTCGCCGCGCAGGAAGCCTTTGAGATCCATGCCCGAGCAGAACGTGCCGCCCGCGCCGGTCAGGATGCCCACGCGCAGATCGTCCTCGGCATCGAGGCGGTCCATCGCCGCCGCAATCGCTTCGGACGCGACTTTGGTCATGGCATTCTTGGCTTCGGGACGGTTGATCGTGACGATCAGAATGCCGTTATCGACTTCGGTCAGCACTTCAGGCGCGGGGGTATCGGTCAAAATCTCTCTCCAGATTGGTGTTTTACAGCGTTTCGCGTTGCGAAGCGAAACTGATTGTTGTGCGATTGGTGCAGTGCGTTTACGCAAGCGTCAAGTCGCTATTCGCGAGATTCTTAAAAGAGAGAGGAACCCCCATGGCTGAAGCTTACATCATCGACGCCGTGCGCACCCCGCGCGGCATTGGCAAACAGGGCAAGGGCGCGCTGGCCGACCAGCACCCCCAGCATCTGGCCGCGACTGTTCTGAAAGCCATCAGAGAGCGCAACAATCTCGACACCGCGACGGTGGACGATGTGATCTGGTCGGTTTCAACGCAGGACGGCATGCAAGCGGGCGACCTTGGCCGCATGGCCGCGCTTGATGCGGGCTACGATATCACGTCTTCGGGCACCACGCTGGACCGTTTCTGCGGCGGCGGGATCACCTCCGTGGCGCTTGCAGCGGCGCAGGTGATGAGCGGCATGGAAGATTGCGTGGTCGCCGGCGGAACCGAGATGATGAGCCTGACCGCCGCGATGCAGAAGGAAAAGATGGCCGCCGGGATCAAGCCCGCGATGATGGGCAGCTACAACGAGCGCCTGCAAGCCGTGCACCCGCAAAGCCACCAGGGCATTTGCGGCGACGCCATCGCGACGATGGAAGGCTTCACCCGCGAGGAACTGGACGAGGTCGGCTACCGCTCGCAAAAGCGCGCCGCTGAAGCCATCGCCGAAGATCGTTTTGCGAAGTCGGTCGTGCCCGTTATCGCGGATGATGGCACCGTGGTGCTGGACCGCGAGGAATATCCGCGCCCGCAAACAACGAAGGAAGACCTTGCCAAGCTGGAGCCCGCATTCACCAAGATCGCCGACGTGCCGCTCGATGCCAAGGGCACGACGTTCCGTGGGCTCATCAATCAAAAGTATCCCGATCTCGAGATCCAGAACTTCCACCACGCGGGCAACAGCTCAGGCGTGGTTGATGGCGCGGCGGCTGTGCTCGTAGTGTCCAAGGAATACGCTGAAAAGCACGGCCTCAAGCCGCGCGCCCGCATCGTCGCCACCGCCAATATGGGCGATGACCCAACGCTGATGCTCAACGCGCCGGTGCCGGCTGCCAAGAAGGTTCTCGAAAAGGCCGGTCTGACCAAAGACGACATCGACCTATACGAGATCAACGAAGCCTTCGCCGTTGTCGCGGCCAAATTCGTGCGCGATCTTGAGCTTGATTGGGACAAGGTGAACGTCAACGGCGGCTCGATCGCGCTGGGCCATCCGATTGGCGCGACCGGCTCGATCCTGATCGGGACGATGGTCGACGAGCTGGAGCGTCAGGAAAAGCGTTATGGTCTCGTCACTATGTGCGCCGCTGGCGGCATGGCCCCGGCCATGATCGTCGAGCGCGTAGACGGCTTCGTCGACTAAACCCACGGGGTTTATTTGGTTTAACGATGCGGTGGCGCTGGCTTTGAGCTGGTGTCACCGCACTCGTTTGAAGAGCAAGTGAGACAGAAAAATGGTGGCTGACAACACGCCTGTGATCATTGGGGGCGGGCAATACTCGGAGCGTGTGGGTGAACCCGGCTACGAAGCGCTCAGCTACATGGACCTGGGCGGCGCGGCGCTTCGTGAAGCGGTCGCGGATGCGGGTGCGTCTGGCTCCGTCGCCGAGGCCATCGACACGCTGGCCGCGATCAGAGCGTTTGAAATCTCGCGTCCCGGACGCGAGCCACCGTTTGGCACTGCGAGCAATATTCCCCGCGCCATGGGCAACCGCGTGGGCGCCAAGCCCGGGCGCGCGATCCTGACGACCACGGGCGGGCAGACCAACCAGCAAATGCTGGGCGAGTTCGCGCAGGCCATCGCGGCGGGGACAAGCCATTGCGCCGCCATCGTTGGCGCGGAGGCGATTTCCACCGCTCTCGCGCTCGCGGCGAAAGGGGAGAAGCCAGACTGGTCCGAAGAGGTCGAAGGCGACTTCGAAGATCAGGGCTTTGGCCTTGATAAGCTGCTCGAACCCGCGCTGTTTCAACACGGAGCCATTGGCGCGATCCCGCTTTACGCGCTGGCGGAGAACGCCCGGCGCGCCAAGCTGGGGATGAGCGTTGAGGAGTACCGGCTCGAAATCGGCAAGCTCTTCGAACCCTTCACCCGCGTAGCCGCCGCCAACCCTCACGCCGCCGCTCCGGTGGAGCGCAGCGCTGAAGAACTCGCCACAATTACGGATCGCAACCGCGTCGTCTCCGAACCTTATGCGCGCATGACCGTTGCGCGCGATCAGGTGAACCAATCGGCTGCGATCATCATCGCCAGCGCCGCAAAGGCGCGCGAATTGGGCGTGCCCGAAGACAAATGGGTGCATATCCACGCGGTAACGGCGGCGACCGAGTTGCCGCTGTTGCAGCGCCCGGACCTTTCCGGCTGCCCGGCGAGCATCGCCAGCGCCGAAGCCGCTCTGCGCCGTGCGGGCAAGACGATGAACGACATGGCCTATCTCGATTTCTATTCGTGCTTTGCCATCCCCGTTTTCAACCAGGTCGATCATTTCGGCCTGTCGCCGCAAGACTCGCGCGGGCTCACGCTGACGGGCGGCCTGCCGTTCTTTGGCGGGGCCGGAAACAACTACTCCGCCCACGCTATCGTCGAGGCGATCCAGCGCGTGCGCGGCGACGCGGGAAGCTTCGCCTTTGTCGGTGCGAATGGCGGATGGATGAGCAAATATTCCTCGGGCGTTTACTCCACCGCGCCCGCCGATTGGTCGGGCAACGATCGGTTTGATGTGTTACCTGAGGCCAGGGATCAAGTCGCCCTGGGCTCATCCGAATTCGAACGCGCCACGGTGGAAACCTATACCATCCACCGGACCAGAAAGGGCGATGAAGCGATCTGGATCGGCCGCGATGAAAGCGGTGGCCGGGTTGCGGGCAACGCCGACCTCACCGATGAAGCAACGCGCGAATTGTTCGAAGGAGGTGAGCCGTTTGGCGCCAGTTTGGTGGTCAAAAAAGACGACCGGGGTCGCAACATCGCGCGGCTGGCCTAGGGCGCTTTCCTACAACCCGTTGCGCATGGCATGACGCAGCGGTTCTTCGAAATCGCCGTTCTTTCGTGAAGAGGTGCGGGACAATCCGCACCCCATGATGTGTCGCCTTTGCGGGCGGATACCTTATAAAAGTAGGTTATATCAAAAGTTTAGTGGACGTCTCCGAAGGCGACACGGTGTCGCCTTTGTCGCCTTTAGTCGCTTTCCTTCTTGCGATTGCCTCCGAGGAAATCGAGCGCGTCGAACCCTTCGGGAGCATCGACCTCGGTGATGGGATCGTCGCGGTCGTCGAACTCGGTGCGCAAGGCGCGGCTCATCACCGCGTGCATCATGTACATCGCGGTGGTGTAGGTTAGCTCGAGAATTTCCTCGTCGCTGAACTCGGCTTTCAACTGATCGAACAGCGCATCGGGCACACGGCCCTGATGCGTCACGAGACGGTCGGCGTAAGCGAGAACAAGACGTTCTTTGGCGTCGTAAACATCGCTCGTCTGCCAAGTGGTGAGAGCGGCGATCTTTTCTTCGGGGTAAGCGAGTCCCCGCAGGCTCTTGCAATGTTGCGAGAACACAAACTGGCTGCCCGTCGCCCATCCGGCCCAAGTCTGGCCAAGCTCGCGCAGCACCGGATCAAGCTTGCGCTCGGGCGAACGGTAATAGGCAAAGCCTTGGGCTGCGTGCTGGAGCGTGGCGGGAGAGCCGGCAAACACCGTCCACCAATCGCCCGGCGTGCCGGTCGCGGTTCCGGGTTCGGCTACGGGGTCGCGATCTCCGAACAGCAGTCGGTAGAGCGGCTTTGCAACCTGGTCGTCAGCCTCATTGAGAGGCACCTCGCGCAAACGGGGCATAGTCTTACGCCTCCTCTTTCGCGGTGTGTGCGTGGGCGGCGGTTGCGGGTTCGTGTGCCACGTCTTCGGGGCCAAAGCTCTTCGTGGTCGCCGCAAATTCCAGCATGATGCCGTTGGGATCGGTGAAATAGACCGAGCGCACGAACACACCCTCGTGCATTTCAGGAGACATGCCGCCCGGGCTGTCATCGTGGTTCACCACCGTATGCGTGTGAGGCACGCCCGCTTCCTCAAGCCGGTCTAGCGCGGCTTCAAGTTCAGCCTCCTCCATATCGAAGGCCAGGTGGTTCATGCTCCCATGCGCGGTCTTGGCGTCATAGGGAAACTTCTTCACCGAAGCGATACCGGGGGCGGCCTCGGGCGCGTCTTCCCACCAGAAGAACGCGACCGCATTTCCGCCGCCTGCGTCAAAGAAGAAGTGCTGGCCGCCATCGGGCAACATCACCGTTTTGAACAGCGGCATGTTCAGCACTTCGGTGTAGAACTGCGTCGTCTCTTTCATATCGCGGCACACCAGCGCGACGTGGTTGATGCCCTTGGTCTTGATCGCCATCGTCTCTCTCTCCTTCGCCCGGCGCAATCTGCACGCAAGCGCCGTCGCAGGAAAGGGGTTTAGTCGATCAAAGGCATGCGAGAGCGGGTCTCGCCCTTTTTGCGCCAAATCCAACAATTCTGGCGTTGCAATTGGTGCGTGCAGGGCGTAAATAGTTTCAATAGAAACCAGTTTGTAACAAAGCGCGTTTTGCGATCCCCCGAACGGCGCGCTGCATGAGGCGATTGAGCATGAACACCCAATCCAAGATCAAGACCGCGCTGCACAAAGGCGATCTGTTCGAAAACCCCGCTGGCCTTGACGGCTTTGAATTCGTCGAGTTTTGCGCGCCGGAAAAAGGCGTTCTTGAGCCGGTGTTTGAAACCATGGGCTTCACGCTGGTGGCCAAGCACCGTTCGAAAGACGTCCATCTGTGGCGTCAGGGCGGCATCAACCTGATCGTCAATTACGAGCCAAAAAGCGCCGCGTGGTACTTTGCGCAAGAGCACGGGCCCTCGGCCTGCGGCATGGCGTTTCGCGTGCGCGACGCGGCCAAGGCCTATGACCACCTGATCGAAGCGGGCGCTGAGCCGGTTCAGGTGAACACCGGCGTTATGGAGCTGCGCATCCCCGCGATCCGCGGCATTGGCGGCGCGATCCTGTACCTCGTTGACCGTTACGCGGGCGCCGAGGGCAAGAGCCTGACGATTTACGACATCGATTTCGATTACCTGCCGGGCGTCGATCCGTACCCCGAAGGCGCGGGCTTCCACACAATCGATCACCTCACCCACAACGTCTACACCGGGCGTATGGCCTACTGGGCCGATTATTATGAAAAGCTGTTCAACTTCAAAGAGATCCGCTTCTTCGACATCAAGGGCGAATACACCGGCCTCACCTCCAAAGCGCTGACCGCGCCGGACGGCAAAATCCGCATCCCGCTCAACGAAGAGGGCGAGGGCGGCAAAGGCCAGATCGAGGAATTCCTGCGCCACTATAACGGCGAGGGCATCCAGCACATCGCGCTGATCTGCGACGATCTGCCCGCCTGCTGGGACAGGCTCAAAGAGCTGGGCGTCCCCTTCATGACCGCTCCGCCGGAAACCTATTACGAGATGCTGGCCGAGCGCCTGCCGGATCACGGCGAGGACGTAAGCGAGCTGCAAACGCGCGGCATTCTGCTCGATGGCACGACTGACGGGGGGCAACCGCGCCTGCTGCTGCAAATCTTTGCCGAGGCGAAGGTCGGCCCGCTCTTCTTCGAATTCATCCAGCGCAAGGGCGACGATGGCTTTGGCGAGGGCAACTTCAAGGCTCTATTTGAAAGCATGGAGCGCGACCAGATCCGCCGCGGCGCTCTGGCGGTTGAGGAACAGGCTGAGTAAAAGGAATTCGTCATTGCGAGCCGCAGGCGAAGCAATCCAGCTTGTGACTTTGCGCCAAGGCGATCCGTCAGAAAATGGATTGCCGCGTCGCCTTCGGCTCCTCGCAATGACGAGGAGAGGCTTATGACTGACATTGAGGAACACCCAGTGAAACTCGGCGGCGTACACCATGTCGCCTATCGCTGCCGCGACGCGAAAGAGACGGTGGAATGGTACGCCAAGACGCTTGGCATGACCTATACCACCGCCTTTGCCGAGGACCACGTCCCCTCGACCGGCGCTTATGATCCCTACATGCACGTCTTCCTCGACGCGGGGAATGGCAACATTCTTGCGTTTTTCGAGCTGCCCAATCAGCCCGACATGGGCCGCGATGAAAACACGCCGCAATGGGTGCAGCATCTCGCCTTTCGCGTGGCCTCCGAAGAGGAACTTATTGCGGCCAAGGACCACCTTGAAGGCCTTGGCATCGACGTGCTTGGTCCGACGCATCACGGCATTTTCAAGTCGATCTATTTCTTCGATCCCAACGGCCACCGCGTGGAACTGGCCGCCGATATCGGCACCGATGAGCAATATGAAGAACTCGCCCGCGTCGCGCCGATGATGCTGGACGAATGGAGCGAGACCAAAAAGGCCCCGCGCCACGCTGACTGGTTGCACGAGCTCACGCGAGCTGAGCACGCGAAGAGCTGATCAGTCTAGCCCCCAATGTTTGAGCCATGGCGGGCATAGCTTGCCGCGCAAATCCTCGGGCACCAGCGCGGCGCGCGCCGCTTTGTAGCGCTGATCAGCGGGCCCGAAGTCAGCGGCAATCTTACCCGCGTTGCTGGGGATGTCCTTGCCCCAATGCATCGAGAACGGCACGCCCGCCGCTTCGAGCGCGTTGGTGAAGTCGCGCGTAAACTCATCGCTGTGCGAGATCCACCCGGCGATCCCGGCGCGCGTCAGGCCATCGATATTGATGATCGCGGTCTCGTCAAACCGCAGGAAGCTGAGGCTCGCGCGGCTCTTTACGGCAAAACGCGCGGTGAACACGAAGTGCTTACGCCATTTCGCAGCGATCTCGCCACCGATTTCGAGCGTGCGTCTAAGCTCGCCCACCGGCACCGCCAAGGCGGCGTTGAATGTGTCGATACGGACGCCGAAAACCTCGCGCGGGGTCCAGTCGCCAGTCAGCGCCAGCAAGCTTGCCGGGGCGCTCGAACACGGCTTTTCAGCCACCTCCTTGCGAAAATCATCGAAGGTCATCTTGGCAATGTCGAGCAGCCGCAGGCGCCGGGCAAAGCTGAACAGACCGTCCTCGTCATCCTCCTCGCCCACGTCATCACGCTCGGCGTGGTTCGCGACCATGCGCTCGGAAAAGGTGTTGAGTGCGTCGGTCAGCACGTCGAGCGCGTCGCGGGCCTCGGGTGAGGAAGCGGGGTCGGGCGCGTGCGGGGCGTCATCGGGCAATTTGTCGCGCCAATAAATCGTCTGCATCACCTCTTCATCGAGGCCCTTGTTGGGATCAAAAGTGAGCTCGTAAAACGCGGGCACCTCATCGCCGATCACGCTCTGCGCAGCGCGGGTGTAATCGGCGGCGGCGACCGCGTCCCACCAATCCGCGCCAAGCGGGGCGAGCGCTTTCTTCCATGAGAGGCCAAAGCGCGGGACCGCTTCGATGAGGACAGCGGCGCAATAGCCAAGCCCGCCCAGATGCACCACGCAATCATCAAACAGCGCCGGGTCGGCCGGCGTCGCAAAGCCGCTCACAAACGCGTCGCTCAGAACCGGGCAATCCGGATCCGCGATCCAGTGCTTTGCCCCCGATCCCGCGACGAATAGAAGCCCGCGAATATGCGTCTCCAGGCCCATTTCGCCCAGCAAGGAGCCATGCGTCCCGGTCGCGATTGCGCCGCCGATTGATTGCCCTTTGTGCGAACCGGCGGTGCGAAAGGAGAGACCGCGCGCATCGAGAAAGCGCATGATGTCGGCCAGCTTGGCCCCGCCGCTGGCCATAATGAAATGGTCGCGTTGTCCGTGAAAATCGCTCGAAAGCGCCTCGGCGGGCACGGTCCAGATCGCGCGGTCCAGCGCGGTGTCGATCCGCACGGCGGGCGAGGGGAACAGGTCCGCTTGCGACCAGGCCGAACCCGTAATGGCGATTGGGTGCGGCTGGTTGGCCAGCGCATCCATCAACCCGCCCAACGCGGCGGTGCGTGCCGCCATGTCGGCGGCCAGATTGCCCGAGACAGGCGCGGTGACTTTGAACACCCGCGTGGCGCGGCGGTCGCAGGTGCGGTGCTCATCGAGCCAGTCGCCCCCATCAATCTCGACAATCTGGACCATCGCGCCGCTCTCCCTCACTCTTTCGTATTAACCTGCACCTATCGCGCCAATTCGCAAAGTATTGTACACAAGAATCAGGCGCGGCGCGCCTAAATTGGAGCGGCAATTGCGAAGTAGGGGGCGGATTGATGCGAAATGCGGGCCTGAAGACTATGAGTGCGGCGGTGTTGGCAGCGACTTTGCTGTCGGGATGCGCCTCGACGCGTGGCGGACAGAACATTGCGTGTGACGGTTTTGACGACTTTGCGCTCGCGCCCAAACCGCACGCTATCGTCAGCGACATCCAGCGCTATGGCGTCAAGAACCGCGGGGGCGAAACGCAGACGGCGGCTCAGCCGACCATGCGGATCCTCGCCGCACCCACGGCAACGCGCAGCGCAGCAGAAGAGATTTCTTCGGCGCCTGCGGACCGAGGCGCGGGTGAGAACGGTCCGATTGACGCGATGATTGGCGAAGCGGTGTTCGGCATGGGTGACGCCGAGCTGGAGCAAGAGGCGCGCCGCCTGCGCCGCGAATTTGACGCAGAGAAAGCGCGCCGCGCGCCTGGTCCCGAATCATCGGCGCGCGTGACGGGCGGTGTTACGATCTCGGGCCTTCCCCAGCCTAGTCGCGCACTGCCTGTCCCGACCCGCTCGGCAACGGAGGGCGCTCCCGCTTCGCAGGGCAACATTCTGGTGACCTCCAGCCTCGCGCCGCGCAACGTCCTGTTGCTGTCGGGCGGGGGCCAGTGGGGCGCTTATGGTGCGGGTCTGTTCCTCGGCATGGCCTGCACCGAAGCGGTCTCGCCGGTCTTTGACCCCGCCTCGGTCCCGTGCCTTATGGACACGCCGAGTAAGGCCCGCGTTATCAAGGCGGAGGCGATTGATTTTGCTCCCATCAACGCGATGGATATCGGCGTCATCACCGGAGTGAGCACGGGCAGCCTTCAATCGCTTTTGCTGATGGTCATCCTCGACAAGACACAGACCGACGCAACCCGGATCGCCGCCTTGCAACAGATGCTGGACAGCTACGCGCCCAAAAAGCAGAGCGAACTGGTCGACTATGACGGCTTCCTCGCGATCGTTTTCCAAGGGTCGGTGGCCGGGACCAAGGCGCTGCGTGGCCATGTGTCGCGCGTGCTGGAGCAGACCTACGGCTTTCGCGACGCGGTGGCGCGGCCGGATGGCAGCTTTACCGGTGATCCGGTGCCGACACGGCGGCTGGTCGATCAGATCGCCTTTTCCCCGATCACGACGATGGTGGGCGTTGTGCAGGGGCGCGATGGCGATTTCCGCTCGGTCAATATGAAGCGCATGGTGCGCGAAATTCAGCCCGATGATGGCGATGGCAACCACGAACAGACCCAGCGCGCGACCAATTGCGTGCTCGCGACGACGCTGGCGTCTTCGGCCATGCCGGTTTTTCATCAGCAATTGCGTGTGGTCGCCAATGACGGGGACGGGGATGGCGAGAAGGGCGTCACCCTGTTCGATGGCGGGGTGCGGCGCTCGGTCTTTATCTCGGAGCTCGGTAACGCGTTCAAACGGCGCTATACTATGATGGCGACCTATATGGGCCGCGAGCTGTTCGCGATGGC
>JBCCCM010000025.1:0-55288 GCA_039033515.1 Pseudomonadota bacterium | reverse complement strand
TCTCGAAGCGCTCGAGCGTCTTGCGCGAATCGACAAAGGACAGGTCCGGCCTTGACACGAGCGCCGTGTACGTGCATTTAAAGGGCCCCTGCGGGGTCATTGGGGTCTCCTCTCGATTGTCCAGCGCGCAGCGTTTGATGTTGCACCGCACGCACCCGTTATGATGGGCTTCATGACGCATGAAAGGGGCCAAGGCAACGCCTTGCAAATCGTGGTGCCGGTGGGTCGACGCGCCTCGGGGGCTATGCCGTTACGGTATCGCCGGATGGCGGCGATTGCGGCTTTGAACGCCGCGCGCGCGGCGAACGCGGCGGCGCGGCTGTTGCCCCGGCGCCGCGCAATTCCTTGGCGCGCTCCGAATCGATCCGCTGGCAATAGGAATTGAGCCCGATTTGCAGGCCGATGATCATCAGCATCACCGGTTGATAGGCGATCCCTTGGAAGGTTGCGCCAACCAAGTAGACGACGCTCGCCAGTTGCAGCGCGGTCGCCATAGGGGCGATCCAAGCCTCGTCTTCCGAAAGGCTAACGCCGTCGACATGACCCGCCTTCTCGCGCGCCCGCCAGCGCGCCCCGATCCGCTCCATCTGCCACAGGCCCAGCGCGTGCAGCGCTAGCCAGATTGCGAGCCCGGGCCAGCCTTGCTCGCCCAGCACTTCGAAGAAAGAGGAATGGAACGCGCGCGCTTCGTCGGTGACCTCTCTATATTCGACCGAGGTTGTGTTGCCGCTCTCTTCTTTGACCGGCATTTCGTAGGTGAAGCTGTTGCCGCGATAGCTGTCGAATCCCCCGCCAAACGGATTGCGCGCGGCGTAATCGAGGGTCCATTTCCACACCGCCACGCGGGTCGAAGCGCTTTCATCGCCGCTCGGATCGGTGATCGTCGCCATGCGGTCGTAATAGCTTTGCGGCAGGAACGGCAAAGCCACCAGCCCAAGCGCCGCCGCGCCCGCAACAAACATCACGCGCCGCTTGGTGTAGCGCAGCATAAGCACCGCCAGCGCGGCGATGCAAACAAGTCCCGTGCGCGCTTCGGTCCCGATGGGGATAAGCAGGCAGGCAAAGATCAGTGCGATGGCGAAGCTGGTGACGGTCCAATGCGGCTTGAACACCGTGCCGAAACGGGTGAACCACCAGATCAGCGGGGTCAGTGCAATCGCGACCGTTGCCAGCGTCGAGCTTTCGTAAATGCCCGAATTGTCATCGACGAAGAAATTGAGCTGGCCGTATCCGCCCCCGCCCAGCACCACTTTCATCCCGGTCGCGATCACGATCATGCCGACGCACAGCACCATGGTCAGCGCCATCGCTTCCAGACGCGCGCGCGATGTCAGCGTGAAGGGCAGGAAGATGGCGAAGAACAACGCCTTCCACACCCATTCCCACTTCGTCTGCGCTTCGGCAGCGAACTCGGCGTTTCCGGTTGTCCAGAAGCAATAGGCGAGCAGCAGCGCCAGCAGGCCCTGCCGCATCGAGAAGGAGACGTATTCCTTGCGATCGAGGATCAGATAACCGCCGAACGCCGCGAGGAACGCGAGGAAGGAGATCGAGATGTTCTGGATCAGCCCCCAGGCGATGCGTTGGGGCGCGATGATGTCGATATAGATATACAGCATCACCCACAGGAACGGTCGGCGCAGCCCCAACAGGCCGACAAAAGCGACAAAGGCGAGGAAGACGAAGCCCAGCATCAGCGCGCGCTCTTGTTTGCGCTGGGTGTCTCCCGGTTGGGTCGTCGCCGTTTTCTCTCGCGCCGTTCGCGTTCGGTTTGACGAAACCGATCAAGCAAGGGATCCACGTTCAACCCCTCGCGCATCACAAGGCGCAAAAAGCCGATAGCCAACAGGCCATGGCCAATGGAAAGGGCGAGATAATCGATCATCGAGCCCGTGCCATAACGCGCACGCAGTTGACGGCCCGTTAAGCACACCCGGTCTATCGCCGTTTCCCATGATGCCGAATCCGCCCCGGGTGCTCCACGTTCTTGATCATTCGCTGCCGATCCACAGCGGCTACACCTTTCGCACGCGCGCCATCCTCAAGGCGCAGGAGGCCAAGGGGTTGGACGTGCGCGGGATCACGGGCCTGCGCCACGAGGTGGAAATTGGCGGGCTCTCCCAGCCCGGCGCTGTCGAGCAATGCGATGGCTTGACCTTTCACCGCACGGCGGGATTGCCCAACGGGGTGCCCCCGTTCCGCGAATTTGGCGAAGTGAGCGCTCTTACCGCGTCGATCAGCGCGCTGGCAAAGGAATGGCGGCCCGATATTTTGCACGCGCATTCGCCCGCCTTGGATGGCCTCGCCGCCGCGCGTGCGGCTCGGGCTCTGGGTGTGCCGTTCGTCTATGAGATCCGCGCCTTTTGGGAAGACGCGGCGGTGGGCAACAACACGGGGCGCGAAGGCTCGGCCAAATACCGCCTGACCCGCGCCCTTGAGACGCAGGTTGTGAACCAGGCCGATGCGGTCTTCACCATCTGCGATGGACTGCGCGACGATCTGATCACACGAGGCATTGCAGGCGAGAAGATTGACGTGATGCGCAACGGGGTGGACCTGTCGCTGTTCGGCGATCCCCCGCCGCGCGACACCGCGCTCGCGTATGAGCTTGGTATTGCGGATGGCGCGCCGGTGGTTGGCTATATCGGCAGCTTTTACGATTACGAAGGCGTCGATGATCTGATTGCAGCGGTGCCGATGCTGCGCGAACGCCACCCGAACGCGCGGCTTGTGCTGGTCGGAGCGGGCGAAATGGACGTCGCCTGGCGCGTGGCCGCGACCGCCTTGAAAGCGAAGGACCGTGAGGCGGTGGTCTTCACCGGACGCGTGCCCCACGATCAGGTTGAGCGGTATTATTCGCTCATCGATGTGCTTGCCTATCCGCGCAAAGCGTCGCGGCTGACCGACCTTGTGACCCCGCTCAAACCGCTTGAGGCGATGGCGCAGCGGCGTCTTGTGGCGGCCTCTGATGTTGGCGGCCATCGCGAGCTGATCACCCACGGCGTCACCGGCACCCTGTTTGCGCCCGATGACCCGCAAGCCTGCGCCACAGCGCTCGCGGATATGCTGGATGCGCGCGGAGGTTGGGAGGCGATGCGTGAGGCGGGCGTGGCCCATGTCCGCGAGCGGCACGATTGGGCGCGAAACGTCACGCGTTATCTTTCCGTTTACCAACGCCTGTTAACCAATCTTAAGCGTGAAGACGGTGTGCCCACGGGCAAGGCGGCCTAGGCGGCGAAACGCACCGGATTTCTCGCGAAAAGTCAGGGTTTACGCGCCCTGCGGGCCAGTCGCACGGCTGATCCGACGGCGCGGGTGAGAACAGGCCTCGGGCAACCGGGGCCAGGAAGTGCGGGGCGCCATGGTGATCGAAAAACTGCGGCAGAATTTCAAGCGCGAAGCCGCTGAAGAAGCGGCACGCGAGCGCACGCGTAAAGGGGGGCGCAAAGGCTCGCGCTCTGGCAGACGCTTTGCGCTGTCTCCCGATGCGATCATCAACGATCCACGTTTCACGCCCATTGTGACCGTCTGGGGCGCAGCGGTGCTGGGCTTTGGCGTGCTGGCTGTGTCCAGCGTGGATGTTGCGCGGGTCAGCATGGCGCTGGGCCTGGGAGCGCTGGGCGCTTTGGCCAAGCTTCTCTACGCCGCCATCGCCGCTTCGATCGGCGCGCTCGGCGGGTTTATCGCGGCGTGGTTGATCAAGCGGGTCTTCGCACGAACGCGCCGCTCCGGCCCGGTCGCCGCCATCGCCGCGCAGCGGGTCCGGCCGATTGATCCCGCTCTGGAGCTGGGTAGCGACAGCCTGGATGCGCCGATTGAAGAGGCGCCCTTCTCGTCGTCCGAACAGCCAGACGCCATCGGTGTCGATGAGAAGAGCGAAGACCCGCTGGCCGACGAAATCCCGCTGGCAACGCTCGACACGCCCGAGATTGAAGAGGAAGATACGCCGGACGAGGACAACGTCTTTGAGCTGAGCGCCCTCAACGAATTGAGCGAGACACAAGAGGGGCAGAACGCTCCAGAAGAGGTCTCAGAGGAACCGGCAGCGCCTGAAACGCCGGTGGCTGAGAACGCACAAGGCGGCCTGAATTTCGACGTCTTCACCGCCATCCTCGAGAAAGAGACGCGCGATTTCGAAGCGCGCAAAGAGGCCGCGGATCGCGCGCATCGCGCCGAGCGTGAAGGACGGGCATCACCTTTGCAGGATCCCCCCACAACGGGCATCGCCAAGCTGCGCCAAAGCGCGCCGCAAGACCTCAGCCTGATGCAACTGGTCGAGCGTTTCGCCGCCGCCTTGCATGAGGTGCAAAACTCGGATGCTTCGCCGCTTACCACCGCCCAAATCGGGCAAGCCAGCGCCGAACGCGAACGCGCCCTTGCCCAAGCGCTCAAGGCGCTCGAATTTTTCACCGCCGGGCCCACAGCCAGCCCCGTGAAAGCGGCGACGAGCGACAGCCAGCTGAGCGAAACCGAACGCGATCTTCGCGACGCTTTGACCCGGTTGCAGAGCCTGCGCGGCGCCGCCTGAGACGCGATACCCTCGGGCTGCCCCCACAAAGGCGCGCCCAACGCACAGATCGGCGCGCAATCGCCCGCGAGGGCGCAAATTGTGCAAGCAAGCGCGCGATAGATTGTGAAACGCGCAATAGCGTTAAAGCTGGTCTAGTCAGCCACGCAAGATTCCTTCGCAGTGTGCAGTTGCAAAATCACATTTTGCTTGGCAAGGGAGGATGCGGAAACGCTCCTCGCCCTGACTCGTTGCACGCAACGTCCTCAAGGCAGGACCAAAGAGCACGCCGTCTGGCCCGCTGATCGCTCTCCCGGCAACGGCGCCGGAGAGCGCGTAAACCAGGCTCGGCACCTGACAGATTGGATTTGACGCATGGGACAGCCGGTCTCCCAGGGTCTTTACGACCCCAGAAACGAACACGACGCCTGCGGAGTGGGCATGATCGCCCATATCAAGGGCGAGAAAAGCCACGCGATCGTTCGCCAGGCGCTTGAGATCCTTGAGCGAATTGACCATCGCGGCGCGGTCGGGGCGGATCCGCTGCTCGGTGATGGCGCGGGCATTCTGTTGCAGATCCCGGACCCGCTGATCCGCCGCTGGGCGAGCGAGCACAGTCTCGATCTGCCGCAGCCGGGCGACTACGCGGTCGCAATGTGCTTCATGCCGCAGGACGAGGCCGCGCGCAGTTTCATCACCGAGCGGTTCGAGACCTTCATCGCCAAGGAAGGCCAACGCCTTGTCGGATGGCGCGACGTTCCCACGACGCTTGATGGACTTGGCGATGCGGTGATCGATTCGATGCCGGTTATCCAACAGGCGGTCATTGCGCGCGGAGACGGCACTCCCGACCAAGACGCGTTTGAGCGCAAATGTCTCGTCATCCGCAAGCAGGTGCAAAATCCGCTGCGAGATCTCGCGCAAAAGCACGACCTGCCCGGCCTGACCGATCTGTATCTGCCGAGCTTTTCGACCCGCACGATTGTCTACAAAGGCCTGCTTTTGTGCGATCAGGTCAATTCGTTTTACGACGATTTGCGCGATCCCGATTGCGTCTCGGCGCTGGGGCTGGTGCACCAGCGGTTTTCGACCAACACCTTTCCCAGCTGGCGTCTGGCGCACCCGTTCCGCCTGATCGCGCATAACGGGGAAATCAACACCGTGCGCGGCAACGTGAACTGGATGAACGCGCGCCGCCGCACGATGGAAAGCGATCTGCTCGGCCCTGATCTGGACAAGATGTGGCCGATCATCCCGCACGGCCAATCGGACACGGCCTGCCTCGACAACGCGCTCGAACTGCTGTTGGCGGGTGGCTACACGCTGGCGCACGCGATGATGATCCTGATGCCTGAGGCGTGGAGTGGGAACGCTCTCATGGATGAAGGGCGCCGCGCCTTTTACGAATACCACGCCGCGCTGATGGAGCCGTGGGATGGCCCGGCGGCGGTGTGCTTTACCGATGGTCGCCAGATCGGCGCGACGCTGGACCGAAATGGTCTTCGCCCGGCGCGTTTTTGCGTGACGAAGGACGATATCGTGTGTCTGGCTTCGGAAAGCGGCGTGCTGCCTTTTGCCGAGGAAGACATCACGCGCAAATGGCGCCTGCAACCGGGCAAGATGCTGCTGATCGACCTCGAAGAAGGCCGCATCATCGAAGACAGCGATCTGAAAGCGAGCCTCGCCGCTGAAGAACCGTACGCGCAATGGCTTGAGCAAGCGCAGTTCAAGCTCGACGATCTGACCAAGATCGACCCCGAATTTGCCGAGCTGCCGCAAGACGAAAACCAGGAAACGCCCACCCTGCTCGAAGCGCAGCAGGCGTTTGGGTACACGCAGGAAGACGTCTCGAAATTCCTGGAGCCGATGGCTCTGAAGGCCGACGATCCTATCGGGTCAATGGGTACAGACACGCCGATTGCGGTGCTGTCGAACAGATCGCGGCTGCTTTACGATTACTTCAAACAGAATTTTGCGCAGGTGACCAACCCGCCGATCGATCCGATCCGCGAAGAATTGGTGATGAGCCTGCTCTCGATGATTGGCCCGCGTCCCAATCTGCTCGGCCATGATGCGGGCACGCACAAACGCCTGGAGGTGGAGCAACCCATCCTCACCAACCACGATCTGGCGAAGATCCGCTCGGTCGAGACGACATTGGATGGCGCGTTCCGCTGTTCGAATGTCGATATCACATGGGATGCGGATGCCGGGGTTGAAGGGCTGGAGCTCGCGATCAAGGAGATGTGCTGGGCCGCGACCGAAGCGGTGTTGCAGGATCAGAACATCCTTGTCCTGACGGACCGCCGTCAGGGACCGGGCCGTATCCCGATGCCCGCCGCCCTCGCCACCGCCGCGGTTCACCACCATCTTGTGCGACAGGGTCTGCGGATGCAGACCGGGCTCGTCGTGGAAACCGGCGAAGCGCGCGAAGTGCACCATTTCTGCGTTTTGGCCGGATACGGCGCGGAGGCGATTAACCCCTACGTCGCGTTTGAAACGATTGAGGAAATCCGCGCGCGCAAACACCCCGAAGTGAGAGCTGAGGACGCGGAAGCCAATTACATCAAGGCCATCGGCAAGGGCATCCGCAAGGTCATGTCGAAGATGGGCATCTCGACCTATCAATCCTATTGCGGGGCGCAGATTTTCGACGCGGTCGGTTTGTCGAGCGCCTTTGTGGAGACCTATTTCACCGGCACCGCGACCACTATCGAAGGGATCGGTCTCAAAGAGGTCGGCGAAGAGGCGATACGTCGCCACGCGCAGGCCTATGGCGACAACCCGCTTTACAAGGGCATGTTGGATGTCGGCGGCATCTACCAATACCGCCTGCGCGGCGAAGAGCACGCCTGGACCCCGCAAAACGTCGCGCAATTGCAGCACGCGGTGCGCGGCAACAAGGCGGACACCTACGAGGAATACGCCCAGTCGATCAACGAACAATCCGAACGCCTGCTGACCATTCGCGGGCTGATGGAGTTCGTGAAGGCGGACAAGCCGCTGCCCCTCGACGAGGTTGAGCCCGCGAGCGAAATCGTCAAACGCTTCAGCACCGGCGCGATGAGCTTGGGTTCGATCAGCCACGAAGCGCACTCGACCATGGCGCTGGCGATGAATCGGATCGGCGGTCGCTCGAACACAGGCGAAGGCGGCGAAGAACCCTTCCGTTTCAAGCCGCTGGAAAACGGCGATTCGATGCGCAGCCGGATCAAACAAGTGGCGTCCGGGCGCTTTGGCGTGACGACCGAATATCTCGTCAATTCCGACGATATCCAGATCAAGATGGCGCAAGGCGCAAAGCCCGGCGAAGGCGGCCAACTGCCCGGTCACAAGGTTGATAAGCGCATCGGCGCCGTGCGCCACTCGACACCGGGCGTGGGCCTGATCTCGCCTCCGCCGCACCACGATATCTACTCGATTGAGGATCTCGCGCAGCTGATCCACGATCTGAAAAACGTGCAGCCGCAATCGCGCATTTCGGTGAAACTCGTCTCCGAAGTGGGCGTGGGCACGGTGGCCGCGGGCGTTTCAAAAGCGCGCGCCGATCATGTCACGATCTCAGGCTATGATGGGGGCACGGGCGCTTCGCCGCTCACCAGCCTCACGCACGCCGGATCGCCGTGGGAAATCGGCCTTGCCGAGACGCAGCAGACGTTGCTGCTCAACGATCTGCGCGATCGGATCGCGGTGCAGGTCGATGGCGGCCTTCGCACCGGCCGCGATGTTGCCATTGGCGCGCTTCTGGGTGCGGATGAGTTCGGTTTCAGCACCGCTCCGCTGATCGCGGCGGGCTGTATCATGATGCGCAAGTGTCATCTGAACACCTGCCCCGTAGGCGTTGCAACGCAAGATCCTGAGCTGCGCAAGCGCTTCACGGGCGAGCCTGAGCATGTGATCAATTACTTCTTCTTCGTCGCCGAAGAATTGCGCGCGATCATGGCCGAAATGGGCTTTAGAACGCTCGATGAAATGGTCGGGCGCGCGGACCGGCTCGATATGAACCGGGTCCACCGCCATTGGAAGGCGCGCGGCATCAATCTCGACCGTATCCTCTACACGCCGGAACTGGCCGAGGACGCCTCGCTGCGGCACACCCAGACCCAGGACCATGGCCTCGACGCGGCGATGGACCTCACCTTTATCGCCGACGCCAAGCAGGCGATTGAGGCGAAAACGCCGGTCCAGCTCTCTTATGAGGTGCGCAACGTCAACCGCACGCTGGGCGCGATGCTGTCAGGCGAAGTGGCGATAGCCCACGGCCATGAAGGGCTGCCGCCTGACACGATCCGCATCAATCTAAGTGGTGTTGCTGGGCAAAGCTTTGGCGCGTGGGTCGCGCATGGCGTGACGCTCGATCTGGTGGGCGATGCCAACGATTACGTGGGCAAAGGCCTTTCCGGCGGTCGCCTGATCGTGCGCCAACCCGAAGGCGTGCCGCGCAACGCCAGCGACAATATCATCGTCGGCAACACCGTGCTTTACGGCGCGATTGCGGGCGAGGCCTATTTCAACGGCGTTGCGGGCGAACGCTTTGCCGTGCGCAATTCAGGCGCGATCGCGGTGGTCGAAGGCGCGGGCGACCACGCCTGCGAATACATGACCGGCGGCGTCGTCGTCGTGCTGGGCAAGACGGGCCGCAATTTCGCCGCTGGAATGAGCGGGGGGGTCGCCTATGTCTACGACCCCCAGGGCGTCTTCGCCCAGCTAGTCAACCACGCGCAGGTCGACCTAGAACCGATCAGCGCCGAGGCTAGCCTTGAAGACGGCACAGGCCGCCCGCAGCAACGCGCGCGCTCGGTCCATGATTACGGCATGGGCGATATGCTGCGTCACGACGCGGAGCGGCTGCGTATCTTGATTGAGCGGCACCAATTGCACACTGGCAGCTCGGCTGCGGGCGAGCTGCTGGCGGATTGGGACAGCGCCTTGACCAAGTTCGTGAAGGTGATGCCACGAGACTACAAACGCGCGCTCGAAGCGCTCGAGGCCGAACGCCTCGAGGCGACAAGCGTAGCGGCGGAATAAGAGACGGATACGATGGGCAAAGACACCGGATTTCTCGAACTGGATCGGCGCGAGCGCGACTATCTCGATCCCAAGGAACGGCTGAACAATTACCGCGAATTCGTGGTCCAGCCGAGCGACGATGTGCTGACCAATCAGGCCTCGCGCTGCATGGATTGCGGTATTCCGTATTGCCATAATGGCTGTCCGGTGAACAACATGATCCCGGACTGGAACCACCTCGTTTACGAAAACGACTGGAAGAACGCGCTCGACGTTCTGCATTCCACCAACAACTTCCCCGAGTTCACCGGTCGCATCTGCCCGGCTCCGTGCGAGGCGAGCTGCACGCTCAACATCGTCGACCAGCCCGTGACGATCAAATCGATCGAATGCGCCATCATTGATCGCGGCTTTGAAGAAGGTTGGGTCACGCCGCAAATTCCTGCCAAGAAAACCGGTAAGACTGTCGCGATCATCGGTTCGGGCGCGGCGGGCATGGCCTGCGCGCAGCAATTGGCGCGCGCGGGCCACTCGGTCACCGTGTTCGAGAAAAGCGACCGCATCGGCGGGCTGCTGCGCTACGGCATTCCCGACTTCAAGATGGAAAAGCACCTCATCAACCGCCGCGCGGTGCAGATGGAGGCCGAGGGCGTCGAGTTTCGCACCAGCAAGGAAGTCGGCGTCGATATCTCGTTCAAGAACCTGAAGGAAAACTTCGACGCGGTCGTGCTGGCCGGCGGCGCGGAGGAAGCGCGCCCGCTCTCGATCCCCGGCGCGGAGATGAGCGGCGTGCGGCTCGCGATGGAGTTCCTGACCCAGCAGAACAAGCGCAACGCGGGCGACAACGAAGAGCGCGCCGCGCCGCGTGGCAGCCTGCTCGCCACCGGTAAGCATGTCGTCGTGATCGGCGGCGGGGACACGGGCAGCGACTGCGTGGGCACGTCCAACCGGCAAGGCGCGGCCAGTGTCACCCAGCTCGAAATCATGCCCAAGCCGCCGGAAAAGGAAGACAAGGCGCTGACCTGGCCCGACTGGCCTTTGAAGCTGCGCACCTCCTCCAGCCACGAAGAAGGCGTCGAGCGCGACTGGGCGGTCCTCACCAAGCGTGTGATCGGCGATGGCGAAACCGTCACCGGCCTCGAATGCGCCAAGGTCGAATGGGTCGACGGCCAGATGCGCGAGATCGTGGGCAGCGAGTTCACGCTCAAAGCCGATCTGATCCTGCTCGCCATGGGCTTTGTTGGGCCCAAGCAGAAAGGCCTGCTCGCGCAAGCCGGTGTCGACCTGACGGGCCGCGGCAATGTCGAAGCGAATGAACAGGATTACGCGACCAGCGAAGAGGGCGTCTTTGCCTGCGGCGATATGCGCCGGGGCCAAAGCCTGGTCGTCTGGGCCATCCGCGAAGGCCGCCAATGCGCCGCTAGTGTCGATGAAGCCCTGATGGGCGCGACGCAGTTGCCGCGTTGATTACAGGTCTGGCTTGGCCAGCGCGCGCGGCTCTGTGCTCGGCCCTAAGCGCGCTCGCGATGGCGGTGAGTGCCCACGCGGCTCCGCCGCAAGGCAATCCTGAACCACCCGAAACACCGTCCGATTTCGTCGGGCGCTATAATGGCAGCTCGTTCGAGACGGCGATGGGGATGGAAATCCTCGCCGATGGCACCTGGCGCTGGGGGCTGTCGGTCGGAGCCCTCGATATGCGAGCCAAGGGTACGTGGCAGCGGCGCGGCGACACGCTTGTCCTCGCCAGCGCACCTGTCCCGGTCGCGCCCGAATTTGCATGGTCGAGGCTAGATCCGGTCTCCGCCGCGCCGGATAAATCCTCGAATGCTGCGCCCTATCTGCGCGTGGTATGGAGCACGAATTTCGAGCCTTTCCCCTACGCCAGCGTCGAATTGCAATGCCGCAATGGCGAGACCTTTTCCGGCCAGATCCACAGGGACGGATACCCCTCAGCCATAGCGCTGGAGTATCAAGACCCGCCACCGCCCGAAAGAGACCCGCGCCAATCCTGCGACGTACCGACCACGGCAACGCTGGTGCAAAGCGTTTACAATGTGCGCTCTCAACCCTTCGACCTTGCCGCAATGGGATGGGAGCCGGGCAGGACCGCGCGATTTGTGTTCTCGCCCAACGACATGGGCGTGGCCGATTTCACCGGCGTCACCGGGTCTCTAAGCGATGGAACGCTCACACTGGTCGGCGGTGAGTGGCCGATGGAATTGCGCAAATTACCGCCGGCCAAATCCGCCGAGACGCCGGCATCAGGCGAAGACTGACCAACTCGCTCGGTGTTGGGCGAAAACGCAGCCCCGCCATACTCTGCGAACGGCGAATACGGGGCGGCCAATGCCCTTCCCCTTTCGTCCCACTTTGTTATCGTGTCGTAATACTCCTTGGCGCGCGCACCCGCCCGGCCCCTTTGCACTTGAGGACGGACCATGAAGCAAGCTTTCTTCGACCATCTGCCACCGCTTCACGTGGCCGCCATCTGGGCGGCTTTTGGCCTGGCTCCAGCCTCGATCCTTGAGGCCTGGTGGCTGATCCCGCTCGTATCGTTCGGAGGCATGGCCTTCGTTCAGGCGATGGAATTGCTGAACGAGCGCTACGAAGGCTGGCGGATCAATGGCAAGGAACTCGCGACCGACATATTCTACATGCTCTTCATGATCTTCGTGATCAGCGCGCTGGTGGGCATCTCGGTGGATGGGCCGCTTGAGCAGGCCAAGGACGCGCTGGGCATCGCCACGCCCTGGCTGCCGCAACTGCCGTTTCTGGTGCAGGTCATCATGGTCATGCTGATCTATGAGCTTGGCCAGTACTGGATGCACCGCTTCATGCACAACAACACGGTGCTGTGGTCGACCCACGCGCCGCATCACCATGTGACGCAGCTGAACGCGCTCAAAGGCTTTATCGGCAACCCGCTGGAGCTGTTCCTCATCAGTTTGAGCGTGCTGGCGCTGCTCGATTTCGATGGCAATGCGATCTTTGCGGGCATCTTTTCGCTGAACGCGATCGCGCTTTACGCGCACGCTAATATTAAATCGAACCCGCCCGCCTGGTTCGCCTTTTTCTTCACGACGATCCGCCACCACAGCCTGCACCACACCGCGCTCAGTTATGAAGACACGCGCTGCAATTACGGCAATTCGGTGATCCTGTGGGACCGCGTGTTCGGCACGTTCAAGGACGGCGAGAGCGAAGTGGTCGGCCAGGACGACCGGCGGCGGCTATCGATCAAGGAGCAATGGCTGTTCCCGATCACCTTCTTTCGCGAAGGCAAGCACAAACAGCTCGCGGAGTAAGCGGCGTGGTCAAGCCGCGCTTCACTAAACGCCCATAAAGCGCGATCAATCGGGAGCCAGAAGCGGGCCCAGCGCCTTGCGGCCAACCAGCGCCGCACCCTCGCGATGCAAATGGTTGCTGTCTTTGTACAGTGCAACACCATCGCGCACGAGATCGCACTCATCCGCACACAATTCATCCGAAGGGATGAAAACGCGCAAAGCGAGGTATTTCTCACCCAGATCACGGATGGTTTGATTGGCGAAGTCAAGGCGCGCCAAAGCCTCGTCCTTGGAAACGACGCGGCAGGTTTCGTTGACGTCCGGCTGATCCGCATTGGCTTTTGCGCAAGCCACCTCCGCATTGGTGCGCAAGGGCGCTTGCCCGACGAGCACCACCGTTTTGCCCGCAGCGATCAAGGCGCCGACCGTTTCATCGAGGCTTTCGCGTAACGCCGCGCGTGAGCGCTCAACGCTCGGTTCTTGCGAGGTGTCTCGCAAGAGATAGTCCTCGCGCACCTGCCCGCCACCGTACTCCCCCGGCTCGGTCAACCACGCCCAGCGCGCGGCAAGAACGATTGTCTTCGCCGGAGCGTAAGGCAGTTCTTTTTGCCACGTTTCGCGCAAGTTGGCGCAGACAGACGTTTTCCAACGATTTTCCGGCTGCGTGTAGAACCGGACAACATCAAAGAGCGGCGGGCACCCCATGAAGGCAGAGCGTGCGCTTGCGCGCCGGCTCGCGGCTTCTACGGCGTTGGCGACCACTCCTGCGTGGCTGTCTCCGATCACTAAGATGTCCGTCTCGCAATTACCCACCGATGTTGCGTCCGCGTTCAAACAGCCGGTAAGCCTCGGATTACGGTTTGCCATCCCTCGCTCATCGCTGATCAAATGCGTTTGTCCCACAAATGCGGCACCCGCCACCAGAGCCACCAGAGCGCCCGCGACCCCAGCGCCATAGACACGTCGGTGCAGCGCGGTCGGCAAGGACACATAGCGCAGCGGCTTTTCCCAAAGGCGATACAGCGCTTCGGTCGCCGCCGCTGTGACCAGAAGAACAACTGCGATGCGGCTCGGCGCGCTTAGCAAGGGATAGCTCAAACTGACAAAAACGATCACCGGCCAATGGATGAGATAGAGCGCGTAGGAACGATCACCGATTGCCACAGCCACCGGATTATTCAGCAGGCGAGCGACAAGGCCGCGATCGCCCCAGACAATCAGCGCTGCGGTGGCGGCGCACGGCACGATAGCCGTGAGGCCGGGAAACGGGGTGCTTTCAGAATAGAGAGCAAGACAGGCCGCGATCACACCAAGCGCGGCAAGCGCCAAAGCGTTCGTGCTCTTCTTGGGTTCCGGCCACCAGAACGCCAGCGCTCCGCCGCATAGAAACTCAATGATGCGAAACGGCGTCAAATAAAATGCCGCCGTGGGCTCAGCGTCCACCATCCACTCGGTCACGAACAAAAGCGCAAGCGTGCCCCCAACCATAAGGAACGAGCGCGCACGGCCTTTCACCGTAGCAAGCCCCAGAATAGTCGCTGGCCAAATCAGGTAAAACTGCTCCTCAACCGCCAAGGACCACATGTGCAGCAACGGCATGGTTTCGGAGGCCGGTGAAAAATAGCCGGAGTTTTCAAGGAAGAAGACGTTTGCCGCCAGGCCAGCGCTGTAAGCGGCCGAGGCTGCCGTGATTTCAAAGGACTCGCGATCAAACAGGAAATACGCGGCGATTGACACCGCCGCGATCACCACCAACTGGTTCGGGAGGATCCGGCGGATCCGCCGAAAGTAAAAACCTGATAGTGTGAAAGTGCCTTGTGTCCGTCCTTTTTCAATATGACTGGTGATCAGAAAACCCGAGATCACGAAAAAGATATCAACCCCCAGAAAACCACCGGGCAGATACGCAGGGTCGACGTGGTGGATGAGCACCGTGAGAACCGCGATAGCGCGCAGGCCCTGGATATGGGGCGCAAATTGCGTGCGGACAAATTGCGATTGAAGAAGCGGCCCGTCACGCATTCAGCCACATCGGCAAAACGCCGAGCCGCGGGCCAATTAAAATCCGTTAATGGCTCTGCGTAGAATCGGGGCTGTGAGCCTGTCCATAGCTTCTAGGAGAGCGTCTTTGAGACGCAACCGGCTTTCAGGGCCCGGCGGCCAAAATTGCGCTGGTTCACAACCGCCAATCGACCGGCTCTACCCCTTGCGCTTCAAGAAAGGCGTTGGCTTGGCTGAACGGGGCTGAGCCGAAAAAGCCGCCATGCGCGGAGAGCGGGCTGGGGTGGACGGTGGTGAGCACGAGGTGGTGGTCCGGCCCCTCGAGCCCGCGCACTCGGCTCGCTTTCATGCGCGCGTGGCTGCCCCATAGGATGAAGACGCACGGCCGCCCCCGGTCCGCCACCGCCTGCACGCACGCATCGGTCACCGCGTCCCAGCCGCGCCCGGCGTGGCTGCCCGCTTTGCCCTCCTGCACAGTCAGTGTGTTGTTGAGCAGCAGCACACCTTGTTCGGCCCAGCGGGTCAGATTGCCGTGAGAAGGCCGCGCGATGCCCAGATCGCTCTCCAATTCCTTGAAGATGTTCACCAGCGAAGGCGGGATTTTCACGCCGTCCTGAACCGAAAACGCCAAGCCATGCGCCTGCCCCGCGCCGTGATAGGGGTCTTGCCCAAGGATCACGACCTTGACCGCGTCGAGCGGCGTCAAAGCCAAAGCAGTCAGCCGCTGGCCGCGCGGGGGATAGATGACCTTGCCCGCGTTTTCCTGGGCGCGCAGCCACCCGCCCAACGCGCGCGCCTCCTTGGTTTCAAGCACAGGGCCCAGCGCTGCGCGCCAGCTTTCAGGGATGTCGTCGGTGGCCATGGCGCGCACTCTACCCCGGCGCGTGGCCCGCGTGCCACACACCCCTTCCCTCCTATCCCCGATCCGCGTAAGGGCGTGGGCGATGACAGTGCATTTTCACGAAGAAGACCTGCCCGACGGCGTCCTTGAAGGAACCGGCGCGCTTGCCGTTGACACCGAAACCATGGGTCTGATCACGCCGCGTGACCGCTTGTGCGTGGTCCAGATCAGCGACGGGTCGGGCGATGAGCACCTCGTGCGCTTTGGCGTGGGCAGCGAATACGACGCGCCCAATCTGTGCCGTATCCTTGCCGATGAAAGCCGGGTGAAGCTGTACCATTACGCGCGCTTCGATCTGGCGGCGATCCAGTACTATCTCGGCGTAATGGCCGCGCCCGTGTTCTGCACCAAGATCGCGAGCAAGCTGGTGCGCACCTACACGGATCGGCACGGGCTCAAAAACCTGTCGAAAGAACTGCTCGACGTCGATATCTCCAAGCAGCAGCAATCGTCCGATTGGGGCGGACCTGTGTTGAGCCCGGAACAGCGTGAATATGCGGCGTCCGACGTGCGCTATCTGCACGCGCTGCGCGAAGAGCTTAGCGTGCGGCTGGAGCGCGAAGGGCGCATGCATCTGGCGCAGGCGTGCTATGATTTTCTGCCCACGCGCGCGCTGCTCGACATTGCGGGTTGGGCTGACCGCGATATCTTCAGCCACGAATAGTCCCTCAGCGGGCAAAGAAGACCCACAGGATTGATGATGGTCATCAAACGGCGCATCGAAACGAACCAGGCCAAGGCGCTGCGCAACAAGCGTCAGCACTTTGCCGCGCCCGGTGGCCGTCACGACGCGTTGGTCGGCTTTCTCGCCCGCGTTCTGCCCATCGGCGTGGGAATTATCGCAGCGCTGATGATCATCACCCCTCTGTCACCGCGCGGCGAAGTGAGCTTTCTGCTCGACCGCAACGAAGTGGCCGTTATCGATGAACGCTTGAGCGTCAGCAACGCCATGTATCGCGGGCGCGACGATGAAGGCCGCCCGTTCTCGATCACCGCGGGCGACGCGGTCCAGCGCTCCAGCGCCGAGGGATTGGTTCGCATGAACGATCTGATCGCGCAGCTGCTTTTGCCCGATGGACCCGCGCGTCTGTCCGCCAACGGCGGGATCTACGATATCAACTCGGAAGTCGTCGAAGTCGATGGCGCGATCGAAATGCGCGCCGTCGACGGCTATCGCATGACGGCGAGCGGTGTTTCGCTCGATCTCGAAAAGCGCGAGATGGTCGGCGACAAAGGGGTCCAAGGCGAGATCCCGGCGGGCGCGTTCAGCGCGCGTTCGATGCGCGCGGATCTTTCGGCGCGTACGCTGACGCTCGAAGGCAACGCCCGCCTCACCGTGATACCCGGCAAAGTGAGAATGCCCCAATGACACGAAATCAACCCTCGAACCGCTTGGCGGGCTATGGCGCGCTGGCGCTTGGATACGCTGTGGGCGGCTTTGCGCTGACAGCCGCGTTGATGGGCGGGATGCAATTGCAGGCGCAGGGTTTTTCTTCGCACAACACGCGCGCGCCGGTCACGATTGACGCCGGACGCATCGTTGCGCAGGACCGCCAGGACCGCGTGGTGTTTTCAGGCAATGTGATCGTGAACCAGGCGGATCTGACCGTGCGCGCCTCGCGCATGCAGCTCAATTATCTCAACGCCTCCACGCTGGATCTCAAGCGCCTCACCGCCACCGGCGGGGTCAGCGTGGCGCGCGGGGACCAGCGCGCGACCGGCAGCACCGCCGTGTACGATTTTGGTCGACGGGTTATCACCATGGTTGGTGATGTGCGCCTGCGTCAGGGTTCGAACACGCTTTCGGGCGGGCGCTTGGTGATCGATCTCGATACCGGCGTCTCCAGCGTTGATGGCCGCGCCTCGGGCGGCGGCTCAGGCGTGACGCAGTCGGGCGATGGGCGGGTGCGCGGCACCTTCACTGTGCCGCAAGGCGATGACCAGCCGAGCGTAAACGAACCCGAAGAATAACCGCGCGGCGCGCTCCGCCGACGCCTAATAGGCGTTATGGTGGCGCAGCACCCAGATCGTTTTGACTACGATCTCCAAATCCCGCCGCAGGGACCAGCCGGCGATATATTCAAGGTCGGATTGCAGCCGGTCGGTAAGGTCTTTCTCCTGCTGCGTTGCGCCGCGATGGCCGCGCACCTGCGCCAGACCCGTCAGGCCCGGCTTGAGGCAGTGGCGCTGCCAATAGGCGCCATCAACCTCCCAGAAATACTTGTTGTTCGCCCGGCTGCCCAGCGCGTGCGGGCGCGGGCCGACAATGGACATATTGCCCAGCAGCACGTTGAACAATTGCGGCACTTCATCAAGGCTGGTGCGGCGAATGAACGCGCCCACGCGGGTCACACGGTCGTCCTCGCGCGCGGTCGAACGATTGCCGTCCGGATCAAGGCCCTCGGCCCGCATCGAGCGAAACTTGTACATGTTGAAGAACTGGTTGCCGCGCCCCAACCGGCGCTGGACAAACAGGATCGGCCCGCGATCTTCCAACTTGATCGCCAGAGCCACCAGCAACAAAACGGGCGACAGGATGACCAGCCCGGCCAGCGCAAGGCTTGTATCAAACGCGCGCTTCATCATGCGCGCCCGCAGCCCCAGCGGGCCGGTGGAGACCACCATCGTCGTCTGATCGGTGTCCTCGTAGCGATGAATACCCACCGCACCCAGCTTATGCGCCGAAGCGCTGACGATCTCGCCCTGCACCCCGGCGGCTTTCAGCACGAACGCCCAGTTTTGATGCCGCTCGCGCGGGGTGCTGATCACGACCTTGTCCTGGTTTGCCAAGAGTTTGCCCAGCCGGTCCAGCATGAACGGATCGTGCGCTGTCGGGTCAAGGCCGTAATCCTTCGCCGACACGCTGACCGCGCGATCCAGCGCGAAATCGGGCCCGCCATCGTTGATGACCAGCTTGTTGTTAACGCGCCCCTCCCAGAACCGATCAATGATGAGGGGAAACGAGCGCCGCACCGCAAACAGCGCAAAGCCGAAGAAAATCAGCCCCAATGTCACGGAGACGCGTGAATATTCCGCGGTCGATTTGGTGTAAAAGGCGAGGAACGCCAGCAAGGCCGTCGACACCAGCAGCGCGCCCATCGCCTGGCGCAGAGCGAACATCCAGTCGCCCAGCGCTTTCATCGAATAGGTGCGGTTATACAAGGCGATGGTGAAGTAGATCGGCAAGAGCGCCTGCGCGGCGAGCAGAATTTCCGGCTCCCACCAGCGCCCATGATACAGGCGCGAGGCGAGCATAAACGCGGCGTGGATCAACACGCCGTCCAGCACCAGCAGCGCAATATACGCGCGCAGACGCCGCCGCTCTAACGGTGCCGCCAATTTGCGCTCGACCTGATCGGGCTTTGCGCCCTCAGTCAGGTCGCCGCTGATCGTATTCATTTCGATTTTCCCCCGGGCCCTCAGGCCTGCCTTACTTGAACTAACCTATAAGGGGAAATACCTGCAAGAGAGGTTATCTTGCACCTGCGAAATGCGGGGTGTCCAAGAATGCTACCGCCGCGCGGCGAAGCGTGTAATCTCGGCCAGCTCTTGCGCCAGCAACGTTTCCGCGGCCTGACTGTTCGCAAGCAGGTTGCGGTGCAGCGCGATAAGCCTCGGGATCAGCCGTTCGAGCTTGCGCCGGGGCCAGCGGGTCAGTTGCGCGCGGATATCGCGCTCATCCTTCCAGAAAATGCCCAATTGCGCTTTTTCGCCCCGGCCCATCGCATCCAGACTGCCTCGATTGCCCAGTTTCGCGGTGATCTGCGCCAGCTGCGTCGCGCGGCGCTCGATTGCGAGCAGGAGCCCCACAGGGTTGAGACCCAATTCGCGCATCCGATGAAGCTCGCGCGAAAGCTTGCCCGTCTCACCGCCCAGCACCGCGTTGACCACGGGTTGAAAGCCGTCTTCCTCGGTGGCCGCGCCGATCTCGCCGTAATCCTCGACGCTTGCAGGCGCCGGGGATTGCGGGGCCGCGCCGACATACAGCGCCAGCTTGTCGATCTCCGACTGGGCAAGGCGCACGTCGAGCCCGGCCGCGCGCGCGATGCGCTCGGCCAGGTCGCCGCCCAGGCGCAAACCCGCTGCATCCGCCATTGCACGCACCGACCCCGCAACGCTCATGAGGTCGGGCGCATAGAACATGCCGACCAGTGCGTCGGGCCGCTTTTCGAGCAGCTTGGCGGTGCGCGATTTGTCCGTGGCCGAGGTCGCGACCACAATCACTGGCGCGGCGTCGCCTGAGCCCGCTTCGCCGGTTTCGATCAGGGTTTTGAGCGCGTCATGCGCTTCATCCCCGCTGGCGCGCACATAGATGTGGCGCGTGTCGCCGAACAGCGAGCCTGAGCGCGCTTCATCTCCCAAACTTGCCGGATCGCGGCGCAAATCCGCACCGGACAGCTCCACCCGCTCGCCCGGCTCGGGCAGCGCGGCGATGACTTTTCCCGCCGCCGCGCTCGCGCCCGCTTCGTCGGGGCCGCAAAAGAAGAAGATCGAGGCGCGGTCCGCCCCGCTGGGAAGCCCGCGCGCGAAATCCTTGGTTACCGCCTTCATTCGGCGGTGACAGAGGCGGTCTTTGCGCGCCCGCGCAGGGCCAGCGCCACTTGCGTCGCCATGCGCTCGGCGACTTCTTTGGTGAGGTTTTCGAGCGCCGTCTGCTCGGCGGCGATGGTCGCGTATTCGCTGGAGACAACGTCAATCCCTGCGTCCGACCCGGCGGTTGCGTCAAGCAGGATCTCGCCGGTTGCGAGGTCTATGAGCTGATAGCGCGTGCGGATAATGCGCCGCTCGCGGCTGATCGTGTCATCGTTGAGCACGCCCAAAGCCTCAAGCGCGTCATCAATCCGCACATCGAGGCGGTATTGCGGGCTGGCCGACCCGGCGGCTTCGAACCGTTCAACCAAAGCGTTGCGCAGCAGCCATCCGCCGCGCCCCGGAATGGCGGGCACATCAACCGCCGCGAGGCCCGCCGAAACACTCGCCCCGGTGCTGCCGGAATAGAGCGGTTGCAAGCCGCACGCCCAAAGGGGGAAGGCCATGGCTAGCGCCATCAGAAAGGGCGCTGTGCGCCTCATGTGACGATGTTGACCAGTCTGTCGGGCACTACGATCACTTTGCGCACCTCCGCTTCACCAAGTGAACGCTGGACCTTCTCACTCGCAAGCGCAAGCGCTTCGAGGTCTTCTTTCGCCGCGCCCTTGGGAGCGGTTATGGTGTCGCGCAGCTTGCCCTTGTGCTGGACGGCGATGGTCACCTCGTCCTCGACCAGCATGGCGGGATCGTGTGTCGGCCACGGCGCGTTGGCGATGAGGCCTTCGTTGTCGGCGACCGACCACGCTTCCTCAGCGAGGTGCGGCATCATCGGGCTGACGAGGCTCATCAGCGTGCGGATCGCGAAGTTGCGGCTTTCGCTGGGCTTGGCTTTCTCGGTCGCTCCGGTGAGCTCGTAAATGCGCGCCACCGCCTTGTTAAAGCTGAGCGCTTCGATGTCTTCGGCGACCGCAACGATGGCCTGATGCGCCTTGCGCGCCAGAGCCTTGTCCTCGCCGGTGGCGGAAGTGTCGAGCTGCTGGAACAGCCGCCACAGACGCTGGACGAAGCGCCCGCAGCCCTCGATCCCGTCATGCGACCACGGCAGATCGCGTTCGGGCGGGCTGTCGGACAGCATGAACCAACGCACCGCGTCCGCGCCGTATTGCGCGATGATCGCGTCGGGATCGACGACGTTCTTCTTGGACTTCGACATTTTGACGACGCGGCCAGCGGTGACCTCTACTTCGCCGCCAGTGAATGTTTTTCCGAAAAGCTTCCCATCTCTTCGAGTGACGTCTTTCGGCTCGAAATAAGTCCGGACATCCATCTCGCCCCCTGGACGCCAATCGCGATAATACGTCTCATGGGTGACCATGCCTTGCGTGAACAGCGCCGCGAACGGCTCCTTTACGTCAAACTTGCCAATGTGAGCCAGCGCGCGCGTCCAGAAGCGGGCGTAGAGCAGGTGCAGAATCGCGTGCTCGATACCGCCGATATAGTGCTGCACCGGCATCCATTTGGCGATTTCTTCGGGATCGAACGGCTTGTCCGCAGGCTGCGAGGCGAAGCGCAGGAAGTACCAGCTGGAATTGGTGAAGGTGTCGAGCGTGTCCGTCTCGCGCAGCGCCGGTTTGCCGCTGATCGGGCAGATCGTGTGCTTCCATGTGGGATGGCGCTCAAGCGGGTTGCCCGGCGTGTCGAAGTCGATGTCTTCGGGCAGCGTCACCGGCAATTGGTCGCGCGGGACGGGAACAGGGCCGTGGTCGGGGCTGTGAATGATCGGGATGGGCGTGCCCCAATAGCGCTGGCGCGAGATGCCCCAATCGCGCAGACGCCACACCGTCGTGCCCTCGCCCCAGCCGCCTTCTTCGGCGCGCGCTATGACGTCGGCCTTGGCGTCTTCAACGCTCATACCGCTCAAGAAGTCGGAATTGACGATCACGCCATTACCGGGTTCCGCTTCACTGCCCATGGGCGCATCCGCTTCGGACACGTCCTTGGCGACCACGCGCGCAATCGGCAGCTCGTATTTCGTGGCAAACTCAAAATCGCGCTGGTCGTGGCCGGGCACACCCATGACCGCGCCGGTGCAGTAATCCATCAGGACGAAGTTCGCGATGAAGAGTGGAAGGTCCGCCCCCGTAAATGGGTGCTTTGCGGTAAGAGCGGTTCTGAAGCCCAGTTTCTCTGCGGTCTCAAGCGCGGCGGCGGTGGTGCCGCCTTTCTTGCATTCTTCGATAAAGGCCGCGACCGCCGGGTCATCCATCAGGCCCTGCGCGATGGGATGATCAGCGGCGATGGCGCAAAAGCTCGCGCCGAAAATCGTGTCAGGCCGCGTCGTATAGACGGGCAGCTTTTCACCGTTCGACAGATCGAAAGCGAATTCGAGTCCGGTGGACTTTCCGATCCAGTTTTCCTGCATCAGGCGGACCTTTTCAGGCCAATCCTCAAGTTCGCCCAGCCCGTCCAGCAGGTCTTCGGCGAAGTCGGTGATCTTCATGAACCACTGGTCGAGCTTGCGCTTTTCGACCTCCGCGCCCGAGCGCCAGCCCTTGCCGTCGATCACCTGCTCATTCGCGAGCACGGTCATGTCGACCGGATCCCAGTTCACCTCGCTAGAGCGGCGATAGACCAGCCCCGCTTCGTACATGTCGAGGAAAAGCGCCTGTTCGTGGCCGTAATATTCGGGATCACAGGTCGCAAATTCCCGCGTCCAGTCGAGCGCAAAGCCGATGCCTTGCAACTGCTGTTTCATCGCCGCGATATTGGCGTGAGTCCACTCACCGGGGTGAACCTTTTTCTCCATCGCGGCGTTTTCGGCCGGCATTCCGAACGCGTCCCAGCCCATGGGGTGCAGCACTTCGAACCCGCGCATCTTCTTGTAGCGCGCCAGCACGTCGCCCATCGTGTAATTGCGCACGTGGCCCATATGGATGCGGCCCGAAGGGTACGGGAACATTTCAAGGACGTAGCTCTTGGGCTTGGGCGAGTTCGAATCGGCGGTAAAAGTGCCCGCCTCGTCCCACGCGCGCTGCCAGCGCGAGTCTGCGATTTGCGGATCGAAGCGATCCGCGGGAGCGGACGCCGGATCGAATCGAGTGTCAGTCATTCTAACTCGCTAGCGAGAAAGTGGGCGGTCTGAAATATCAGCCCGAAAAATCAATCCCGAGGGCTTAGCCTTGGACGGCTTTGCGGCGCAGGTCGCGGGCCTTGGTCAGGATGATGTCTTCAAGCTTTTGCACTGTGGCCGCCTGAACCGGCGCGTCGACCCAATTGCCGCTTTGCGCGACCTGGCGAATGGCCGAAACGCGCAGCGCGTCCGCGCGCAGATCCTGATCGAGGATCGTGACGGTCATTTTCACCCGCTCTTCGGGGTTGGCGGGGTTGGAATACCAGTCGGTCACAATCACGCCGCCCGCGCTATCGGCCTGAAGAAGCGGGGCAAAGCTCACCGTTTCAAGCGAAGCGCGCCACAGAAATGCGTTCACACCGATCGCGTTGACCTGCGCGGATTGCAGCTGCGTCGTGGGCTGATCGCGGCCTCCGCACGCGGCGAGCGCGGCGATGGCGGCCAGAGCCAGAGCGGCGCGGGGAAGTGCAAGAATAGCTTGGGACACGGCGGCTGAGTTCCTCATCAATGGTGTTGTGTAACCCTATAGTCAGCCTGCCGCCTGCGGCAAGTGGCCCGAACGCGCGCTGAACAGCGTCTGCGGTGCGTTTGAGCGGATCCCAAGCGAGCCAGAGCCACGCGGCGCGGCCCTCGTGTTTGTGTGAACCGGGCCACAGGTCGCGCGATTCCGTAACGAAAACGCGGCGAAGCGTTTGCGCGCGCACGGCTTTTGCTTGTAACACTTATGACAACGACCGAGTCTCTCGCAGTGCGTAATGTGACTATCAGGCGACGTTAAGCTGTCATCGCGCATTGTTAGAGGCGATTCGTTCAGGAGGAAGACGGCCATGCCACGGCGTGCAAAACAAGGAGCGACCAAGCGGTTTAAACTGCCGCTTCTTGGTGCGTCCGCTGCTCTGATGCTGGCTTTGCCGACCGCGAGCCTCGCCCTCGTTGGACTGGGTTTGAAGGATGATCCGACCCCCGCCAGCGCGCTTGATCTGTTTACGCCTGCTTCGGTCGATCCCGATCTTGCCGCGCGGGTCGCGGACAAAGCGCGCGAAAAAGGGCTGCGTTTCACTCCGGCCCGCGCCAACTCCGGTTTGAGCGAACGCACGGTCACCGTCGCGGTGCGCGTGGATGAGGACGTTGCCAAAGCGATCTCGATCCGCAACACGGTAAAAGCCGTGCCCGGCGCCGGCGACGGGATCGCCGCGCTCAAGACCGCCAAATTCAATCTGGGCACATCGCGCGGCTATCAAAGCTTTGCGCGCACCATCACGCTGCCGGACACGGTGCGTGACCTGAGCGTGCCGGATCTGGCCGAATTCGAACCGCTCCAACCCAGCGTCAGCGACAAGCCCAGCCGCCTGCAACCGCGCATTGAGCTTGAAGACGAACGCCTCGCTGGCCGCTCGGTCAACACGCTTGATGACCGCGGCACGCAGACGGTCGATCTGGGCGGATCCTTCCGCTTGTCGTCCAAGGTCGATGTGACCGCAGGTGTGCGTCTGAGCCAGGAGCGCGAGCGCCTCGGCCCGCTCACCGATTCGGTGCAGGACAGCCAGGCCGTCTATGTCGGAACCCAGATCAAGTTCTGAGCCGGCGCACCAACGACGCGTGCTTTACCTAGAACTTTAGTGTGACACCCCGCGCTTTTGCGGGGTTTTTTGTTGCCTGCCCCTACGGCACCGCTACCCTCCGCGCGCAACCACACGGGAGAGATAGTCATGAGCCGAGTAGCCATCGTCACCGGCGGAACACGCGGGATCGGAGAAGCGATCTGCCAACGCCTCAAGAAACAGGGCCACACGGTCATCGCCAATTACGGCGGCAACGTCGAAAAAGCCGAGGCCTTTACCGAGGCGACCGGCATCCCCTCAGCAAAATGGGACGTGGGCGATCACGAAGCGTGCCTCGAAGGCTGCGCCCGCGTCGAAGCGGAGCATGGGCCCGTCGATATCGTCATCAACAACGCCGGGATCACCCGCGACGGCACGCTGCACAAAATGAGCTTTGAAGACTGGAACGACGTCATGCGCGTCAATCTTGGCGGGTGCTTCAACATGGCCAAGGCGACCTTTCCCGGCATGCGGACACGCAAATGGGGCCGGATCGTCAATATCGGCTCGATCAACGGGCAGGCGGGTCAGTATGGACAGGTCAATTACGCCGCCGCCAAATCGGGCATTCACGGTTTTACCAAAGCGCTCGCTCAGGAAGGGGCGAAGGTCGGCGTCACCGTCAACGCGATCGCGCCGGGCTACATCGACACCGATATGGTCGCCGCAGTGCCGGAAAATGTGCTGGAGAAGATCGTCGCCAAAATCCCGGTCGGTCGCCTTGGCCACGCCGAGGAAATCGCGCGCGGCGTGGCCTTCCTTACCTCGGACAATGGCGGCTTTGTCACGGGGTCGACCATGAGCATTAACGGCGGCCAGCATATGTATTAATGCCAAGAACTTGATGTGTGCTATTCTCGCGCCGAAACGGCGAGAGGAGGACACCCTGCATGGACATTAAAACGCACAACCCGACCGAGTGGCTGACGCATTTCGGGCTCAACCACGCGGTCGAAGTCAAAGGGGAGACCCGCACGCTCTATCTCTCCGGGCAGACCTCGTCCGACGCCGAGGGCGCGCCGATGCATCCCGGCGATCTGGTGGCCCAATACAAGCTCGCATGGGCCAATGTCGTCGACGCGTTGGCCGCCGCTGATATGACCCCGGCCAATCTGGTGCGGCTTAATATGTATACGGTCGACGTGCCCGCCTATATGGCGGTCGCGGACCAGATCATGCCGATCCACACGCAAGCGGGCGCGCAGATTTGCGCCACTCTGCTTGGCGTCAAAGAGCTTTATCACCCCGATATCCTTATTGAAATCGAGGGCACAGCTGTGGGGTAATGCGCAGGGATCAGCGCCAATCCTTTGCGATGCGTTAACCAGTCTGCGCTAATCTTTGTTCATCGCGGACCGGAGGGGGTCAAACGGTAGGAGCGTATCCGATGAGCACAACCGAACCTCTGCAAACCTTGCAGCCCAGCCCTGTCAAGCACGCCTCCCCCATGCTGCGCAGCGCGAAGGTGGTGTGCCAATCGGGCGAATATATCTGCCTTGTACGCGATGTGTCGGACACCGGCGTCCTGCTCAGCTACCTGCACGACGTTCCGACCGAACCGCGCATCATCCTTTCGCTGGGCAACGGGCAGACCTATCCGATCCAGCGCATCTGGAGTGGCGACACGCAAGCGGGCTATCGGTTTGCCGGCTCGATGAGCCTTGAGGAATTCCTGCACGAAAAGACACCCTTTACCCTGCGCCCGGTTCGCCTCACTATCGCCGCCTCGGCCCGGGTGATCGATGGAAGCGAGAAGCACGACGCGCGCCTGCGCGACATGTCGACCCATGGGGCCAGTTTCGATTGTGGCCTTGCAACCAAAGCCGTCGCGGCAACGCCTATTCCGACAGGACGGCGCGTCACCTTTCAGGCGCATTCAATGCGCCCGCATGGTGGCCAGATCGTCTGGCATGAACGCTCCGAAAAGGGCTGGCGCTACGGCCTGCAGTTCGAAAGCCCGCTGACGCTGCGACAATTGGCGCAAGGATCGGTGCGCATGCAACCCTTCGGCCCCTGCGCGCTCAAAGATCCGCTGCAACAGCCGATCCCCGTGCTCGGCAGCGCAAACGCGGCCTGACGCGCTAGTCGATCACGTAACCGACCACTTTCCAGCCCGCTTCATCTCGCTCAAGCGTGACCTTTTCTAGCGCGCCTGCGCGCTGCGCGAAATCGGTGCGAAAGCTCACGATGACATAGCCATGCGGCGGCGCGTTGACGTAGACCGCTGTATCGGTGGCCCGCTCAACCACATCGCCCAACGGAACCCGCGCTAGCCGGGACGCTTCGCGCCATGTCGCCACCGTGTTCAGTTTCTTGAAGGATGGGCCAGCCGCGCTGAAACTGGCGTCCCAATCGCTTTGATCGACCAAAGCGAGCCAATCGCGCGCGGCCCGCTCAAATTCACGCAACTGCGCGGTCTCAATCAGCGTCGCCGGATCGCCTGGCGAGCGCTCGGCGAGCGCCGTTTGGCTTCCCGTGGGTTCGGGCGCCTGGCTGGCGGGGGCCATTAAAGCGGCGGCAAGAGCAAGAGTAAGCATTACGAAAATTCCTCCGATCCAGAAAACCACGCGGCGCGACATCGCAGCGCGGCTTGCAGGATCGGGTGAGGAGGCCTTTGGCGCATCCCCGAAAAATTCGGACCCAGATTTTTGGGGAGGCTGCGCGCCGGGCGCATTAGGAGAGCCGGGCACACGCCCTTCCCCCTCGACCTCGAACAGCCAACGTGCCGCCTGCCGGCTGCTGGTCACGTCCAGTTTGCGCCGCGCCGCGCGCAGCCGTTCATTGATCGTGTGAACCGACAAACCGAGAGTGTTCGCGGTGGATTTCGCGTCGTGCCCGCGTCCAAACAAGCGCAAGACTTCTTTTTCCTTGTCGCTCAAACGGTCGCTCAACCTGTCAGGACACTCGCTCATGCCGCAACGCTAGGGTCAGGCTTGCAGGCGCGTAACCCCAAAAAATTGGTGTGCGCCCTTGGCGTCCTTGGGTAAGGCGCGCGCATGGCCACGTCCAAGTCTGATACCGATCTCACCGAAGCCGAAGCCAGCGCCATCGTCGAAATGGCGTTGAGCGACCACGTCGCGTTCTCGCAGATTGAGGCGCAATTTGGCCTGGGCGAAAGCGCGGTCAAGGCGTTGATGCGCGCGCGACTCAAACCCGGCAGCTACCGCGCATGGCGAAAGCGGGTGCGGGCGTTCTCGGACCGGCGCGCGCATTACAAATAGTTCTGGGCCTTGCTCCGCCCGGGCTGCTAGTCCTGCGCGCATGCCCACGCCCTATCATCCGCCGGTCAAGCGCTCGATCGCCATCGCCGGGCACAAGACCAGCGTCAGCCTCGAACCGGTGTTCTGGGAGGCGCTGCGCGAAGCAGCCGCGAGCGAAAACGTACCGATCAGCGCGCTCGTCGCACGCATCGATGCCGAGCGCATTCAGGCCGACACACCGCCGGGCCTGGCGAGCGCTATTCGGGTGTGGCTGGTGTTTGAGGCTCAGGAGAAGAAAGGGGCGCAAGAACGGGGCGCACCGCTCTGACGATGTAGCGGCCCGGCTTGAGCGCCAGTTTCACATCCTCGCCGGGTTCAACCCACACGCGGTCCACCGGGACGGCTTCGAACGGTTCGCCGGCGGCAAACGCTTCGATCACCAGCGGCTCGGCCGCGCTGGCATAGGGTTGGGGGATATCCACGGCCCGCGCCTCATCGCTAAAGCGCCAGTCCGAGCGGCCATGGCGAAAGCCGTGTATGGGGTGATCGACGATGAGATCGAATTGTTTTGCCAGCTTATCGGAGGGGAGGAACAACTGGACGGTGTCTGCGCTGCCGCGCGATTTCGTTTGAGCGATGGTCAAAGGGTCAAACCCATGATCACGCTTCAATCGCGCGGCCATCCACGCGTCATCCCAGCCATCTTTACCGATCCGGGCCTCCTCATTTGCATGACCATAGCCTGCGTGGACTATAAGCTTTTCGTGCGGAGCCATAGATTTGAGCAATTGCGCCAGATGCTGCGCCTGTGCGGTCTCGCGGTCCTTGATGCTTTGGCGCCAATCCTCGTCGGGACCGGGATTTGTGCGATCAGGGTCGTAGACCTGCTCATACGCCGCAAGGCGATAACCCAAACGCTTGGCCGTTCGCACCATCTCGCCAAAAACCGGTTCGAGCAGGTAATACCCATCCTGGACCCGCGGGTAAGGCAGGTGCGCGCTTTCTTCGACCGGGTCGGGCTTATCCTTTTGGTTGTTGAAAGTCTCCGCGGCCAGAACGGTAAAGCCAAGCGGGCGCAAGCGTTCAATCACGCGCCGGGAAAAATCGCGGTGCAGCGTGACCTCGTGACTTTCATTGATGATCACAACCCGCGCATCGGAGGCTCGTTTGGCAATAGCATCAAGAGTGGCCTCAATCCCCGTTGCCACCACGTTTGGCGTTTCATTGGGGCGAGGCGCATATTCGTCTGACCCCGCCGCCGCTCCCAGATCCTCGCGGCCCAGCAGGCTCCAGCCCTGCGCCAATATCCCAGCGGAAGCCGAGTTGCCGCGATAGGCTTCAGGGACTTCGGGCCTGACATAGATGAAGGCAGACCGGGTCTCCTCAGCCTCAATCACCGGGCCGCTGATGACAAGTTCGACGCTGGCCGCTTCGGCGTCTTGCGCCAGCGCTCGCTGTGATCCGCTAAACGTGGCAGCGAGAGCCAGGCTGGCGATGAGCCCCAGAGCACCGATTATCGCGCCAGCGTGCCTCAATCGTCCACCCGCTCGATATCCGCACCGACCAGCTGGAGCTTTTCCTCCAGCCGTTCATAGCCTCGGTCCAGGTGATAGATGCGGCGCACCTGCGTTTCGCCCTTGGCGGCGAGGGCTGCGATGATCAGGCTCATGGAAGCGCGCAAGTCGGTCGCCATCACTTCGGCGCCGGTCAGCGCGATCGGGCCTTTAACGATGGCGGTGCGCCCTTCGGTCGCGATGTCTGCGCCCATGCGGGTGAGTTCAGGCACGTGCATAAAACGATTTTCGAAGATCGTTTCCTTGAGCACGCTGGTGCCCTCGGCCTTGCACAAAAGGCTCATGAGCTGCGCCTGCATATCGGTGGCAAGGCCCGGAAACGGCGCGGTGGTGAGGTCGGTTGGATGCAACGCGCCGTTCGCCGCGACGCTCACCCCATTCTTGTCGCTCTCGATATGCAGGCCGATGCTCTGCAGCGCGTGCAGGGTGGAGGCCATGTCGTGCGCACTCGCGCCCTCCAGCCTCACATCGCCGCCCGTGATCGCCGCCGCGCAGGCGTAGGAGCCCGCTTCGATCCGGTCGGGCATCACCTTGTAGGTCGCGCCGTTCAAACTTTTGACGCCGTGGATGGTGAGGTCGGACGTGCCGATCCCTTCGATCTCCGCGCCCATCGCGACGAGCAGGTTGCACAGGTCCACGATCTCAGGCTCACGCGCAGCGTTGAACAAACGGCTCGTCCCGTTCGCCAGCACCGCCGCCATCAGCGCGTTCTCGGTCGCGCCGACACTAACGACGGGAAAGTCAAAATCGCCCCCCGGCATCCCGCCATCCGGTTGCGTCGCTTTGACATAGCCCTGCGCCAGTTCGATACGCGCGCCCATCGCTTCGAGCGCTTTCAAATGCAGATCAATCGGCCGGTTCCCGATCGCGCAGCCGCCCGGCATCGACACCGTCGCTTCGCCCGCGCGCGCCAACATCGGGCCGAGCACAAGGATCGAAGCGCGCATTTTGCGCACCAGATCGTAGGGCGCTACCGTAGAGGTGAGGCGCGCCGCCTCAAACGTTACTACCCGGCCCATCTCTTCGGGGCGTTTGCCGCGAATGCCGGTCGAAACGCCGAATTGCGTCATCAAATGCTGGAACCCATCAATATCCGCCAGCCGGGGCAGATTGCGCAGCGTTAGCGGCTCTTCGGTCAACAGCGCGCAGGGGATCAGCGTTAGCGCCGCGTTCTTCGCGCCCGAAATAGGGATAGTGCCGGATAGGCGGTTGCCACCGCGTATAAGTAATTTGTCCATGGCTAAAGCCCATAGACCAGCGAGGCTTTCACGCAACTGACACGCGCCTCTGCTTGGCTATAATTGTGCACTGCGGTGTTGACCTGCTTCGCACCAGTCGGCACGGCAAAGCACGGGCGCGCGCAGAACATTCAAGGGACTCCTATGACCAGCGAAACACGCAAACCCATCAAAAAGGCCGTTTTTCCCGTCGCCGGGCTCGGCACGCGCTTTTTGCCCGCGACCAAGGCGATCCCAAAGGAATTGCTCCCGGTGGTTGATCGCCCGCTGATCCAATACGCCGTCGACGAAGCGCGCGAGGCCGGGATCGAGCAAATGATCTTTGTCACCGGCCGCGGCAAAACCGCCATCGTTGAACATTTCGACGTCGCCTATGAGCTCGAAGACACGATGGAGAGCCGCGGCAAGGATATGAGCGTGCTCGACCCGACGCGCGCGACACCCGGCGACATCATCACTGTGCGCCAGCAAGTGCCGATGGGTCTGGGCCACGCGATCTGGTGCGCGCGCGCGATTGTCGGCGATGAGCCGTTCGCGATCTTCCTGCCGGACGAATTGATGATCGGCAAAAAGGGCGGCACAGGCTGCATGAAGCAGATGGTGGACGCCTATAATGAGGCCGGCGGCAACCTGATCAGCGTGCTCGAAGTGCCGATGGAAGAGGTGCCCAGCTACGGCGTGATCGATCCCGGCGAAGCCAAGGGATTGCTTACGGAAGTGAAAGGCCTGGTGGAAAAACCACCTTTGGAAGAAGCGCCATCGAACAAGATCGTCTCAGGCCGCTACATCCTGCAACCCGAAGTCATGCGCACCCTCGAAGGGCAGGAAAAAGGCGCGGGCGGCGAGATCCAGCTGACCGACGCGATGGCCAAGATGATCGGCGACCAGCCCTTCCACGCGGTGACCTTTGACGGAAACCGCTACGATTGCGGCAGCAAGCTGGGCTTTGTCGAAGCGACGCTTGCCTTGGCGCTGGAGCGTGACGATATGGGCGACGAAGTGCGCGCGATGGCGCAAAGGTTGTTGGGGTGATCCGCCAGGAATGGGCGTCAGTTCTCTAACAACCGCTGTAGGTGGATAAGAGCCTGTGCCCCCAATAGCCGGAGCTGCTTATCTTCCCTCACTCGTCATCCCAGCGAAAGCTGGGATCGCCCTCAAGCTGATGCTAGCTCATAACAATGGGCGGTTGGATCTACATAATGACCAATAAGCGCGGAGGGGTGCTGTATATCGGTGTCACCACTGACCTTCCCGCGCGCGTCTTGCAGCACAAACAAGGGAAAGGCTCCGCCTTCTGCTGTCGTTATGGCTTGGACCGGATGGTCTATGCCGAGCCTCACGCTGAAATCGCCAACGCGATCGCCAGAGAAAAAGCGATGAAGGCGTGGAAACGGACTTGGAAGATCGACCTGATAGACAAGGGCAATCCCGACTGGAACGACTTGTTCGACACCATTCAATGACAGCTAGCGATCCCAGCTTTCGCTGGGATGACGGAGAAACAATCCGCCGCTCCCCACCCATTTTCAGCCGCATCACTCAAACAATCGAATGGATTGCAAACAAAAACCCCGCCGAACCCAAGGGCGCAGCGGGGTTGTTTGTTTGCCCTAAGGCTGTGGCCCTCGCTGCTACTCGGCGGCTTCGTCGGTGCCGAGCTCTCCCATGTCTTCTTCCTCCGCGCTTTCATCGTTCATGAACGTCAGTTTCGACACCGCTTCCTCAACCGCCTTGGGGTCCTTGGCCGCCGCTTCGGCCAGCCCCCCTAGCGATGACCCATCAAGGCCCAGCTCTTTCATCAGCCCGTCGAGCACCGGCGCCTGCGCACGGTAGGCGAGGGCTGCGGAGACCGCGTCGTTGGCGAGGTTGCCTGAGCCCCCACCGGAGCCACCATCGTTGGCGGCGGCCCCGCTTGAGCCCTTGGCTCCGTTGGTGAGGCCGTCGACTTGCACGATCTTGATCGAGTCGATCGCTTCCATCGGCTTGGCGCTTTCGCGCACGACCTCGGGCAGAACCTTAAGTAGCGCCAGTTTGGTCTGGAGGCTGATCTGATCCATTGAAAGAATGTTGGCCGCCTCGTTGACCGCTTGTTGACCTGCGGCTTCAACCTCGAAGCGCACGCGGTCGGCTTCGGCGCGCAGGATTTCGGCGTCCGCTTCACCCTTGGCTTCGAGCCTTGACGCTTCGGCGCGGTTGGTGGCGGCGTCTTTTTCCGCTTCGGCTTCGACCTTGATGCTGATCGCGTCGCGCTCAGCTTCCTTGGCCGCTTCGATCAGTTCGATCTTTTTGGTACGCTCAGCAACCTCGCTCTCGCGCGATGTGACCACCTGCTCTTCGGCCGCAACCGCCAGAGCGCGCGCGGCGTCGGCTTCGGCCTTGGCCTGGCTTTCCTCGCGCGATTTGTTCTGAACCGCGATTTGCTGTTCCTGCCGTGCGATTTCGAGCGCGCGTTGCTGGTCGATCCGGGCTTCTTCGACCAGCCGGTCGGCTTCGATCTGTTGCGAGTCCACTTGTTTTTTGGCTTCGATCTTCGCCGCATCGGCTTCGCGTTGGCGTTCGGCCTGTTCGCGCGCGATTTCCGCCATCTGCGCGGCGCGGCGCACTTCGACTTCGCGTTCCTGCGATAGGCGCGCATATTCCTGATCGCGTCCAATTTCGAAACTGCGGCTGTCCGCTTCGAGGTTCTTGGTCTCCATTTCGACCCGTGTGTCCTGCTCGATATCGTTGCGCAGTTTCTTGCGCGCCTCGATCTGCTCGGTCAGCTTGGTCAGACCCTCGGCGTCAAACGCGTTGTTGGCGTTGAAGTGTTCGATGCTGGTCTGGTCGAGCCCGGTGAGCGAGACCGATTCCAGCTCCAGCCCGTTCATCGCCAGATCGTTGGACGAAACCTGCTGCACCTTTTGAACGAAGTCGGCGCGTTGTTCGTGCAGTTCATTCATGCTCATACCCGCCGCGACCGAACGCAGCGCGTCGACGAATTTACCTTCGACCAGATCCTTGAGCATTTCGGGCTGCATAGTGCGTTGGCCCAAAGTCTGCGCGGCCATACCGATCGCGCCCGCATCGGGCCGCACGCGGACGTAGAATTCCGCCTTCACATCGATCCGCAACCGGTCAAGCGTGATGAGCGCTTCGGTGTCCTTGCGCACGACGCTGAGCACCAGGGTGTTCATGTTGACCGGCATGGTTTCATGAAACACCGGGAAGACAAGCGCGCCGCCGTTCATGACAACTTTCTCACCGCCGACACCGGTGCGCACGAAGGCGGTCTCCTTCGACGCGCGGCGATAGAGCGTGGTGAGGAGGATTAAGATGGCGACGATGCCAATGATGAAGGCGCCGACGTAAATGGCGATTGTGATGAGGTCCATGTTCTCTCCTAATGGGTTCGTTTGGGCTCCAGCTTTCGCGGAGCTGGCCGGGTTTGGTGCCCCTGCCGTAAAGTTGGGCGTCGCAAAGGGCGGGTGGCTCTAATCCAGTTGCAGCGCGGGGCTTTCGTAATGCACCGCAAAAAAGGTCTCACCCTCGCGGCGGACGAGCAGGACGGTGTCGCCCTCACGCATCTCGGCGGTGGGATCATGCGGTTCGACCATGACAAAATGGGGATGTCCGAAGACATCGACGACTTTGGAACGCGCCGGCGATCCTGCGCGCGCTGTGCCAATCTGAATCTGCGCGTCGCGGCGCACCAGCGTGTCGAGCCCGACCGCGCTCGTTTCGTCCTGCGGTAACAGCTTTGCCAAGGGCCGAGTGAGCGCCCCGTTGATCGGCAAAGCGGCCGCAAACGCGAGCCCGGCGGCGGCGAGCGTATCAAAGGGTATGCCGATCAAGGAGAGGGCCAGAGCCTGCCCCGAAACACCGATGATCGAAAAGACGAACAAAAGCAGCATGAGCCAGATGAGGAAAGGCACTTTGCCCAAACCCAGCAGACTGAACGCGCCTTCGATCCAGCCAGAGCTGATCGCCCCATCGCCGATAGCGTCGGGATCGACGTCCATGTCGATCTCGAAATCGGCATCCGCGCTGTCGAACAGATCACCAAGACCAACTATTTGTGCCACGCTAATAAGCACAAGCGCAATAAGCGCGATCAGGAACGGCAGGTTATATTCAGCGAGTAAAGTCATACTATTTCGGCCAGCCACGGGCCTGCTGCGCATCGCGCAACATCCTTTCATTCATTTTTTCCATGAGGCGATTGTTAGCACATATTCTCTCAATTTGGAAGAAAACTCGGTTCATATAACATTAATTGCGCGTTTCTTGCCATAAATAATGACGAATGATCTGTTTATTTCTTTTTGGCGACACCCTGTCTTTTCCAGCCATCTTCGTCCGCTTGTTTAACGCCCCCGTCCCCTGCAGGTGTTTGATCAACGAAACCACCAAGGCGCCCGGCGCTCAGGCCGGTTTGAACGTCAGCGGCAGCGTCTTGAGACCGCCGACAAACGTACTCGTCGCGCGCTTAGGCTCCCCCGCCAGTTCGACCGTTTCGACCCGGTCGAGCAACGCTTCGAACAGCAGTCGCATTTCGAGCCGCGCCAAGTGCAGCCCCAGACACTGATGCGCGCCCGCGCCGAACGCCAGGTGCCGATTGGGCGAGCGCGCGGCGTCGAACCGGCGCGGTTCGGCGAACTGATCGGGGTCGTGGTTGGCGCTTACATAGTTGATCATCATCCAGTCGCCCTTGCGGATGGTTTGGCCGCCCATCTCGACGTCTTCGGCGGCGGTGCGCATGAAATGCTGCACCGGGCTGGTCCAGCGGATCGCTTCTTCGACGATGCCGGGCAGCAGCGAGCGATCTTCGCGCACGCGCGCCCATTGCTCGGGGTCTTGCGCCAGCGCCTGCATCGCCCCGGCGGTCGAGGCGCTTGTCGTGTCGTGCCCGGCGGTCGCAACAATGATGTAATAGCCCGCCATATCGCGCGGAGGCAGCGGCTTGCCATCGACCGTGGCGTTGGCAATCACGCTGGCGACATCATCGGTGGGGTTCGCGCGGCGTTGCTCGGCCAGATCGGCGAAGTACGCTTCAAAGCTTTGCACCGCGCCCGCGACCAACTGCACCACTTGCTCCGGCGTCATGTTCTCCATGCCAGTGCCCGACAGATCGGCGTCCTGACCACCGAACAATTGCTGCGTGAGCATCTGCATGCGCGGCTCATCCTCGGGCGGAACGCCAAGGATCTGCATCACCACGCGTAGCGGATAAGGGCCCGAAACGGTGGGAACGAAGTCGACTTCGGGGCCGCTTGCGATCATCGCGTCGACGGTTTGCACGGCCAGTGCGCGGATCTCATCCTCAATCTGTTTGAGGTTGCGCGGCATGAACCATTCCTGGGTCAGCTTGCGGTATTTGGGATGGATCGGCGCGTCGAACACCACCAGCGAATCCACCAGCATATCGGAGCCTGTGGCCTGGCGGCTGAACTCGGTCGCCTGCTTGGTCGCGAACACCACCGGTTTGGGGTTGTTGAGGAAAGTCGCGTTATCCTTCGAAATGCGCATGACGTCATCGTAGCGGCTGATGAACCAGAACGGCTCGAACAGGTCGGGATCCTCAGAAACCACCTTAGCCACAGGCATTGTGGCGCGGATGTGATCAAAGGTGTCGAGCAAGCCGTCCCATTCGGCGTAAGCCTGCGGATCGATCACCGCTCTGGCGAGCGGCGTTGGTAGGACGGCGGGGTCACTCGCCATCACGCGGTCTCCCCCAAGGATTCCCGAGCCTTGGCCTCATATTCATCGCGCAGCTCGCGTTTGTAGAGCTTGCCATTGGCCTCGCGCGGCAGATCGGGGCGAAAGTCGAACAGTTTGGGCATCTTTATCCGCGCCAGATTGGGCGCGAGAAATTCGCGCAGTTCTTCTTCGAATGCCTCACCGGCCACACTCATATCCATCGGCTGCACAACCGCGACGACCTTCTCCCCCAGATCGGGATCGGGCGCGCCGATGACCGCGGCGTCCATCACCTTGTCGTGCGTCACCAGTAGGTTCTCGATCTCCTGCGGGTAGATGTTCACGCCGCCCGAAATGATCATGTGGCTCTTGCGATCAGTGAGAAAGAGAAAGCCGTTTTCGTTCACATGGCCGATATCACCCAGCGTCATCCACCCTTGCGCGCTCATCGCTTCGGCGGTTTTCGCTTCGTCGTTGTGGTAGGTCGGCAGCGTATCGTTCTCGAAGTAGATAAGGCCGTCTTCGCCCGCGCCGACTTCCTCGCCATCGGGTCCGCAGACATGAACCTTGCCGTGGATCGCGACGCCGACGGTGCCGGGATTGGCCATCCACATCTCGCTGTTGGCAAAGGTCATGCCGATCGATTCCGAGCCCGCGTAATATTCGTTCACAATCGGGCCCCACCATTCGATCATCTCGCGCTTGATCGGCACCGGGCAGGGCGCGGCGGCGTGCAGCGCGCGCTGGTGGCTGGACAGATCGTATTTGGTGCGAATGGCCGGGTCGAGCTTGAGGAAGCGGACGAAATGGGTCGGCACCCACTGGCTGTCGGTCACCTTATAGGTCTCAATCGCTTTGAGCGCGGCTTCGGGATCGAATTTCTCCATCATCACCACCGTCCCGCCAAGCCGGTGGACGACCGAAGACCAGCCCAGCGGCGCCGCGTGGTAGAGCGGGGCGGGCGAGAGGTAGACCATCGAGCCATCCGAGGGCCAGCCAACCCCCATCGTTGCCAGTCCCATCAGCGGCACGGGCGCTTTGGGATCGGTGTCTTCGGGCGGCGCGGGCTTGACGCCTTTGGGCCGGCCGGTGGTGCCCGAAGAATAGAGCATGATTTGTCCGGCGTGCTGGTCCGCAACCGCGCTTTCGCTGTGGCGCGCCAGTTCCACGGCAAAATCATCCTCGCTGCCGCTATCCATGACCAAGATTTCAAGATCCGGACATTGCTCGCGCACGACCTCAAGGATGTCGGCAAACCGGGTCGAGGTGACTAACAGCTTCGCCTCGCTGTCGCGCAGGATGTAAGCGATTTCCGGCCCCGTGAGCCGGGTCGAGACGGGCACAAGCATGGTCCCCACCCGCTGCGAGCCCCAGGCCAGCACGTAATATTCGAGCCGGTTCTCCAGCAGGACCGCAAAGGCATCGCCGCCCGTCGCCGTGGCCCCCATCCCGCGCGAGCGCAACAGGTGACCAAAGCGATTGGCTTTGGCTTCGAGCTGGCCGTAGGTCATCGTCGCGCCGCTACCCGCCATGATTACTGCGGGATGGTCAGGGCGCGAAGCGGCGTGGATGATAGGGTGCATGGGTCTCTCTCCAGTGACGCTGGCGCTCGGCCCGATCGGGCATGCGCAGCGCGTTTCTCTCTCGACGCGAAACCTAACGAGGCCGCACGGGCACTCAAGCGAAATTCGAGGGCGGAGATCGATCAGATGGCGAAAGGACAAAAAAAGGCGGCGGGAAAACCCGCCGCCCAAACTCGGACACCCTCTCCAATGTCCGACCCGCTTCCAGGCGGGTTAACTGTGTCTGGCGTTACTGGCCGCCTTGGCCTGTCTGAACGCCGGGACGCTTGCGTCCGCCCGCGCCAATCACCCGTTCCGTAGGGGCTTCGGCGCGCTGTGTTGTCTCTTTCATATAGGGAATTGGATTGACTGCAACCCCATCGACGCGAACTTCATAATGAAGGTGCGGCCCGGTGGAACGTCCGGTTGAACCGACATAGCCGATCACATCGCCTTTTTTTACCGTCTGCCCATCCGCGACCAGCATCCGCGACATGTGGGCGTAGCGCGTTTGCAGATCCGCGCCGTGCTCAAGATAGACGACCAAGCCATAAGAGCGCGAACGATCCGCGCGCGACACCTGGCCATCAGCGGTCGCGTAGATGGGCGTGCCCGTCGGCGCGGCCAGATCGATCCCCTTATGGCGCGAGCGGCGGCCCAAAACGGGGTGCACGCGCATGCCGTAATTGCTCGACAGATAACCTGCGGTGAGCGGATTGCGCGACGGGACCGAAACCGGGACCGGCGCGTTCGGCGTCACGTCGGTTGCAAAAGGATCGGGCCCTGCGGTGTCGAGCGACGTCCAGTTCGCGAAAAGCTCACGAAAGCTCGGATCGCCCGTGGCGAGAGCTTCTTCCTGCGCTTCTTCGATGGGCGCTGTGACATCAGCGGCGGTGGAGGTTGTGGTCGCCGTGTTGGCGAGAACGGGAGAGGCCAGAGCAATCCCAAAGGTTGCGCCGAACGACGCCACCGTTTTGAGGATTTTGAGCCGGAGAGGCGATGACATACTGGCGTGTTCCTTTTTGCGGCCCGGTTTCGTTTGAGCGCCCATTTCTTATGGCTTTGTGGCTTTCAAACGCGCCGCGAAATTTTCTGCGACTGATTTGGAACGGAGTATGGAGACAGATTGTTAACGCGCAATCTCTGCGTAAAACTCTCGCGATAAACCGGCTGCGAGACGCGCTGAGTCGTTAAATGGCGGCTTAACGCTCCCTCGGAAATGCTCCTTGACCAGGGATTTCCACACGGTTTCTGGCTGTTCTCCGCGATTCTTGGCGAGCTTAACAAAGTGCTTGGTGCCAAACGCGACATGGCGAATTTCATCGTCAAGGATGCGCGATAAAATTTTTGCACCGTTCGCATCGCCCGCCGCTTTGACCCGCTCCAGCGTAGCAGGCGTCACGTCCAGCCCGCGCGCTTCGAGCACCATCGGAACGATCGCGAGGCGCGCGGCCACATCGTGGCGCGTCGCGTGCGCGGCTTGCCACAGGCCGCCATGGGCCGGCAGCGCGCCGTAATGGCTGCCGAGCGTGTGCAATTTGCGGTCGAGCAGCGCGAAATGCATCGCTTCATCCGCGGCAACCGAGAGGAAATCGCTCACGAACTCCTCCCCCATCGCCTCGCCAAAGCGGCCCGCCATATCCAGCGCGAGGTCAATTGCGACAAACTCGATATGCGCCAGGCTGTGCCACAAGGCGAGGCGGGCGCGCTCAGAGCCGCCCTTGCCGCGCTTGGGCATTTTGTTGGGCGGCAACAGCTCGGGTGCGTCGGGGCGCGCGGGATATTCGGGCATCGCCTCATCGAAGACCAAGGCAAGGCGCCCCTGCCGCCAGCGCCGCGCGACATCGCGTGTCGCAAAGCACTTGGCGCGCGGATCAGCGGTCAAAAGCGCCGCGCGGATGGCGCTTGCAACAGTCGTTTCCGCCGATGGCATCCGGGTCAAAGCGCCTTGGCGGCGTCGAGCACGTCTTGCGCGTGCCCTTTGACCTTCACCTTGGGCCAGACCTGGGCTATGTTTCCCTCTGCATCAACCAGATAGGTGGTGCGCACCATGCCCATATAGGTCTTTCCGTACATCTGCTTTTCCGCCCAGACGCCCAGCGCGTCGGACAATCCGTCCTCTTCGGCATCGGTCGCAAGCGGGGTGGTAAGATCGTGTTTGGCGATGAAGTTCTGGTGCTTTTTCGCGCTGTCCTTGCTCACGCCCAGCAACTTTGTTCCGGCGGCCTCAAACTCGTCCTTGAGCGCGGAGAAATCCTTGGCCTCGGTGGTGCAACCGGGCGTGTTGTCCTTGGGATAGAAGAACACGACGAGCTTTTGGCCCTTGAAGTCGCTGGGACGAACGGTGCCGCCATCAGGCGTGCCCATTTCGATATCGGGCATGGGGTCACCGGCTGCGGGAAAGTCGCTCATCATTCTTGCTCCGTTTTGGAAGGGATATCGCTACGCATTGGAAATGTCCGCGCCAATGGTATGGTTCCACGCCGTGCACACGCGCGCGCGCGCTTCGTCGAACTGGTGCAGCAGCGCGTCGTAGTTCTCGGCCCGGCACGCCTTGGCCAGCGCTCCCGCCGCGCAAGCCGGTGGCTCTGACCCGGCAGGGGCAAGCAAGCGCAAAGCGGTCAGCATCCGGGTGAGCAAATCGTAATCGGGCCGAAAGCTCGCCGGGAGCAACCCCGCCTCGATCAAAGCCGGGATCGCGGTGCCCAGATCGGGCGAATAGGCCTTGGGGTGATGCTCGGCTAGCGCGGCGCCCTCGCCGTCCTGCCCGCGCAACTGGAGGAAATGGACCAGAAATTCGCAATCGATCAGCCCGCCGCGCAGGCGTTTCACATCAAGCGGCCCTTGCGGCGCCTTATGCTCGGCCATCTGCGTGCGCATCGCGCTGATTTCCTCGCGCACGCTCGCCGGATCGCGCGCGCGGCGCAGGACCGATTGCATGATCGCCTCAATATCAGCGCGCCCCTTGGGGGAGCCCACCAGCACCCGCGCGCGCGCCAACGCCATGTGTTCCCAGGTCCACGCGGCGCGGCGCTGATAGCGCTCAAACGCGGCGCAGCTCACTGCCAAAGGGCCCTGCGCGCCTTGCGGGCGCAGCCGCGTGTCGATCTCGTACAGCGCGCCCTGCGCGGTGGGCACGGACAAGGCGGCCGTGACCCGCCCGGCGAGGCGGTTGTAGTAATTGGTCGCTGAGAGCGAGCGCTCGCCATCCGATGGCCCGGCCCCGTCGCCTGAATACAGGTAAACGACATCGAGATCCGAGGCGTGCGTCAACGCGCCGCCGCCAAAACGCCCCAGCCCCAGCACCAGAAGCTCGCTGCCTTCGATGCGCCCGTGTTTGAGCGCGAATTCCTCATGCGCGGCAGGCACAGCGAGCGCCAACGCCGCCTCCGCAATGCGCGAGAGCGCGGCGCCGATATCGATGGGGTCCGCCAACCCCTCGATCAGCTGGATGCCCAAAGCAAAGCGCAATTCCCCGGTCACCCGCCGGATGGCGTCGAGCAGCGCTTCGTAATCGTCGCGCTCGGCGGCGCGTTCGATCCGGGCGGCGATGGCCTCGACATTGCCGGGCAATTCCAGAGCGTTGCGATCGAGCAAGATGTCGAGCAATTCGGGTCGCCGCGCGAGTTCATCCGACAAGGTCGGCGCGAGCGTCAACGCACCGACCAGGCGGTCGAGCAACTTGGGCTGCGCGTTCAACAGGCGGAATAGGTTTACCGCCGACGGCGCGCGCTCCAGCAGGCTCTCCCACCGGGTCAGCGCGCGCATGGGATCATCGCTGGCCGCCAGCGCGTCCAGCAAAGCGGGCGTCAGCGTGTCGAAAGCGGACAGGGCCTGGTCGCTGCGCAACGCCTGATAGCGCCCGTCGCGCCAGGCGGCGATCCGCTCAAACAGTTCCGAAGCGTTGTCAAAACCGAGCTGGTCAAGCCGCTGCTCTTGATCTTTGACCGGCACCGACATAGCATCGGGCGCGACGCTTGCGCTCTGGCGCGCGGGCTCACCGATCAATTCCGCAAAGATTTCTGCGGTTTGATCGGTGATCGCGCGCAATTCCTCGACCAGCGCGCCGCCATCGGAACGGCCGTCCAGCCGCGCCACGTGGTCGAGCGCTTCGCCTTCGGGCAGACTGTGGGTCTGACGGTCGTTGATCATCTGCAAACGGTGCTCAACGACGCGCAAACGGTCGTAATTTTCGCCCAGGATCTGCGCGTGATCCGCGCTGATCCGATCCGCGCGGGCCAGCGCGTCGAGCGCGGCGCGCGTGCCGCGCACCCGCAACAAGGGATCGCGCCCGCCGTGAATGATCTGGTGAGTCTGGACGATGAACTCGATCTCGCGAATGCCGCCGCGCCCACGCTTCACGTTAAAGCCGGGGCCGGGCGCAGGCGGCCCATCGGACGCGTCGCGAATTCGCGCGATGAGCGAGCGCACGTCCTCGCGCGCGCCAAAATCAAGCGTGGGCCGCCACACGAACGGGCGGATCGCCTCGAGAAAATCCTCGCCCGCCGCGATATCGCCCGCCGCTGCGCGGGCGCGGGTGAACGCGGCCCTCTCCCACGGCAGAGCCGCGCTTTGATAATGCTCCAGAGCGAGCGCGCGCGGGACCACCATGGGGCTGATCTCGCTGGCCGGGCGCAGCCGCAGATCGACGCGCAGCACGTAGCCCTCGCCCGTGTTTTGCGAGAGCAGATTGATGATCCGGCGCGCGTATCGTTGGGCCGCCTCGCCGGTGTCATCCTTGGCCCGGTGCGGCAATTTGGCCGGATCGTACAACAGGACAGGATCGATATCGGAAGAGTAATTGAGCTCGCCCGCGCCCTGTTTGCCCAGCGCCAGCGCGATGAAGCCGTCGACCCGGTCCTCCCCGGTGCGCTCGCGAATGGCGGTGCGGATGGCGGTGTCGAGCGCGCGGTCGGCAAAGCGTGTGAGCTCGTCCAAGACACGCGATAGCGGGAAGGCGCCCGCCAGATCCCCAATCGCCAAGGCGGTGGCGAGGGCCAACCGCTCTCGCCGCAACGCCACGTCGATGTTTTCGTGGTCACCGCGCGCATGGGTCCACTCCAGGGCCGCCTCACCAGACCCTTGCGCCAACAACGCTTTGAGATCAGGCTGCCGATCCAGCGCACGGCCAAGGAACGGCGCGTAGCGGCGCGCGCGCTCAAGAGCGTCGGTCCAGTTTGCACGATCAGCCATGGCACACGACGCTGTGGAGCGGGCGCGGGCGCGGCGCAAGGGGCTGTGCCGCTCAGCCGTGTTTGCCCTGCAAGGCCAAGGCTGTAAGGCGCAAGAAACGCCCCATCGCAAGAAAGCCAAAGACCTATGCCCAACGCCATCATGCCGCCGGAATGGGCCCCGCAGGACTGGCTGTGGATCGGCTTTCCGCATCTGGCTGACGAATGGCCCGGCTTTCTTGAGGCTGCGCAGGAACAGATCGCCGCGTTTGCCAACGCGGTCGCCGAAAGCGGGCAAGAGGTCCGCTTGTTGGTGCGCGACGAGGCGAACGAGGCGCGCGCACGCACGCTCGTGAGCGATAGCGTGGCGCTGCAACGGCGCATCTATGGGGATATCTGGCTGCGCGACACCGGCCCGCTCATAGTGATGGACGAAGGCCAGCGCGCCGCGCGCCGCTTCGCGTTCAACGGTTGGGGGGATAAGTACAACATGCCCGGCGATGAAACGATCGGCGCGCAATTGGCGAGCGAAGCGGGGCTCGCGCTTGAAACGAGCCAGATGGTGCTTGAAGGGGGCGCAATCGACACTGACGGGACCGGTTTGGCTATCACCACCGAGCAATGCCTGCGCAACCCCAACCGCAACCGCTGGATGTCGCGCCGCGATATCGAAGCGGAGCTAAACCAGCGGCTTGGGTTTGAGCGGGTTATCTGGCTGGGCGACGGGCTGATCAACGATCACACCGATGGCCATGTCGATAATTTGGCTCGCTTTGTTGCGCCGGGCCGGATCGTGGTGCCCGAGGCGACTGGAGCCGATGATCCCAACGCCGGGATCTACGCCGACGCCGCTGCGCGCGCGCAGCGAGCGGGTCTTGAGGTGGTGCGCATACCCTCGCCGGGCCGGATCGCGCGCGATGGCGCGGTGGAACCGGCAAGCTACGTGAATTTCGCGATCACCTCGCGCCTCGTCGTCGTGCCGACCTTCGGATCGCCCCACGATGCGGCGGGGGTTGCGGCTATCGCGGCGCTGTTTCCGGATCGCGAGACGGTGGGCCTGCGCGCGGATGCGGTGCTGGCGGGAGGCGGCGGCTTTCACTGCGCGAGCCAGCAAATGCCAAGCGCGCCAGCCTGACCAGAGGGCCGCGCGTTAACGAATCCTTAGGACTTTTGCGTGAGACCATCGCTATGCGCAAAGCCAAAGCCTTGTCGATCCAAGCCTACACCATTGCACGGCGCCAAACCGAGCTGGCCAGCGGCGTGGTCGTTCTGGCGTGCGCCGCAGCGCTGATCATGGCTGGGCAAGCCACGCCGTTCTGACGCCGCGTTGCTGCGCGGCTCTCACACAGCGCTGTAACCAAACCCCATCGCGCCGCGAATATCCCGCTGGACCCGTCCAGCCTGGAGCCCGCGCGCATGCCCAAAACCGTCTTGATCGTCACCCTTTCGCTCGGGTCAGCCCTGCTGGCGCTTATGGGCTTCTCGCAGACGAGCCTCGCGCAGGGGCAAGCCGCCGCGCCATCCAGCGACCCCGTTCTGGTCGAGCTCTTCACCAGCCAGGGCTGTTCATCGTGCCCGCCCGCTGACCGTCTGGCCCAGCGTCTGGCCAAAGAGGAAGGCCTCGTCATCGTCTCGCGGCCCGTGGATTACTGGGATCGGTTAGGCTGGAAGGATACGCTGGCTTCGCCCGAAAACACCGCGCTGCAACGCGCCTACGCGGCGCGCGGTCTCGGCGGGTATAACGGCGTCTACACCCCTCAAACGGTGGTCGACGGCGCGTTTGGCGAAGTCGGCTCGGACGAGCGCGCGCTGCGCTCGCAAATCCGTCAGGCGCGCACTCTTGATCACCGCGCGAAACTGCATGCCATCCCGGTGGAGGGCAAAGGCTTTGCGATTGGCCTCGCTGGAAGCCCCAAGGTGCCCGCTGATCTGATGCTGCTGGGCGTTGCGAGCAAGCGCGCAATTGCGATCGAACGGGGTGAGAATCGCGGGCGCACCGTGCGTTACACCAACGCGCTGGTAGGCAAGACGCGCGTGCACCATTGGATCGGCGGCAAGGACAGCGTCGCGGTGACCAGCGCGCAACTCTCTATGCAAGGCGCGGACCGATACGCCATCGTCCTGAGAGAGCCGCGCGGCGGACGCGTTTTGGCGGCGCGCTGGCTAGAGTAAGCGCACCAGCGCTGCGCAGGCGGCCGTGCCCAGCACCACGCCGACGAAGCTGCGCCAGGCTGTATCGCTCACTCTACCGAACGCGCGCGAACCCGCCCAATTGCCAAGCAAGACCAACGGAAACAGCGCCAACCCCAAGGTCAGCACCTGCGCGCTCAACACGCCAATGGCGGCGCCCGAGCCGATGCCCGCCATCGCGGAAATCCCAAAAACGCCGATCATCGAGGCTTTGGCCGTGGTCCGCGCGATCGCTCGCCCGACATAATAGGGCACCACCGGCGGGCCCGGCATTGCGGCAAAGCCGGTCAGCACCCCGGCGGAAAGGCCGGTCGCGGTGGTCGCGAGCGCGCCGGGTTGCTTAGCCCCGCGCTGGGGCACCAGAATGGCGACGAAAGCCGAGAACGCAACGAGCGCGATCAACAGCCGCGCGATATCCGGCGGGGTGATCGAGAGGAGCCAGAGCCCCGGCCCCGTTCCCACCGCGACCAAAGCGCCGATCACGAACGCGCTACGCTCCGCCTCGCGAAGGATCATGCGGATCTCGGTGAAGGCGAGGCCGCCGGCCATGATGTTGATCGCCAGCACCGCTTCGACCGGGGGCAGGGCGAGCGCCAAAATGGGCACCAGCAAGATACCGAACCCGAACCCTGTCAGCCCCCGGATGAACGCCGCACCGAGCGTAGCAATGACGGCGACCGCGATCTGCAGGACGCTAAAGGCTTCGAGGAAATCCAACGATCAATCGGTGCGTTCGAGCTGCTCGATCGCGTTTTCGACATCCACGCGAAGGGTCGCGAACCGTTTCACCTTGCTCTTCAGCACCGCATGGTGCGCGCGCAGATGTTCGAGCGCATCAGGATCAGACCGAATTTCCTCGGCAATCGGTCGGGCGACATCGGGAGCCAAATCGACCGGGCAATCGGTCTTCGCGACGGATCGCACCGTCTGCTCAACGTCTTCCACCTCGGGCAGAAGGCCAATCGCGTTGCACCGGGATACCAGCTCGCTCTGCACGTCCAAAGGCACAACCCCGACCATGAAGTCGCGGAAATCCGTGTCGTAACTCTCAAAGCTCAGCTCAGGATGCGCGAGCGTTTGGAAGGCCGCTACAATCGCAGCACGCAGATCCGCGTCCTTTGCTCTGGGGAGAATGTCGCTACCAACCTGCAAGGCAAACGTATCACCATTGTACGCGGTCGAAACGGCAAAACTGCTCGACAAGAAGGCGGCTTTCACTAGCTCCGCCTCGTTGCCCTCTTGGCTAATCATTTGCTCTGTCGCTTCCGCCAGAGCGGCGCGCGATTCAAAGTACTGCTCGAGCGCTTTCACATCCTCCGACCAAACCTCAAAGACAGGCGTTAACCGGCTGAGCAACTCGCGCACCTGCGCCTGTTCCTGCCGGTCAGCGTTCCATTGCGCGACGACGCTTCCCAGCAGCACACCAAGCGTGACGATGGTGAACTCAAGCGCCACCGCCGTCCAGTTCTGCTCGCGCAAAGCTCGCGCGATGCGAGACAGGATCAGTCCGCCGCGCTTGGGTTCCTCCATCGCTCAGCCCCCGGCCAAGTCCGGCGCCATCGCGGCCTTGGTCAGGAACGCAATCGCCTCATCGAGCGAGAGGAACTTCTGCTCCTTCTCGCCCAGCGTGCGCATCGCGACCGTACCTTCTTCGGCCTCGCGCTTGCCGACCACCAGCAGGTGCGGAACCTTGGCGAGCGAGTGTTCGCGCACCTTGTAGTTGATCTTCTCGTTGCGCAGGTCCGCTTCGACCCGGATGCCGGCGGCTTCGAGCTTGGCCGTGACCTCACCCGCATACGCGTCCGCGTCCGAGACGATGGTGGCGACCACCGCCTGCACCGGCGCCAGCCAGACCGGCAGACGGCCCGCAAAGTGCTCGATCAGGATGCCGATGAAGCGTTCGTAGGATCCAAAGATCGCGCGGTGCAGCATGACCGGGCGATGCTTTTCGCCGTCTTCGCCGATATAGGTCGCATCCAGGCGATCCGGCAGCACGCGGTCCGACTGGATCGTGCCCACCTGCCAGGTGCGCCCGATCGCATCGGTCAGGTGCCATTCGAGCTTGGGCGCGTAGAACGCCCCTTCGCCCGGCAGCTCTTCCCAGCCATAGTCCGCGTTCGCCATGCCCGCTTCGGCGACGGCGTCGCGCAGTTCCTGTTCGGCCTTGTCCCAGTCCTCTTCCGAGCCAAAGCGTTGCTCGGGGCGCAGGGCCAGCTTGATCTGATAGGTGAAGCCGAAATGCTTGTAGACGCTGTCGGCGAGCTCGCAGAACTTCTGCACTTCGCCAACGATCTGGTCCTCGGTGCAGAAGATGTGCGCGTCGTCCTGCGTGAACTGGCGCACGCGCATCAGGCCGTGGAGCGCGCCGTGCGGTTCGTTACGGTGGCAACAGCCCATCTCGCCCAGCCGGATCGGCAGGTCGCGATACGACGTGATGCCCTGTTTGAAGACGAGAACGTGCGCGGGGCAGTTCATCGGCTTTAACGCCATCCAGTCGGCCTCGCCGCTGATGACGGGGCCCTCGTCTTCGACATTGGGCACTTCGTCGGGGATGACGAACATGTTTTCGCGGTACTTGCCCCAATGGCCCGATTGCTCCCACTGGCGCGCGTCCATGACCTGCGGGGTCTTGATTTCGCGATAGCCGCCCGCGTCCATGCGACGGCGCATATAGGCTTCGAGCTCGCGCCAGATGCGATAGCCCTTGGGGTGCCAAAAGACGCTGCCATGCGCTTCTTCCTGCAAGTGGAATAGGTCCATTTCGCGGCCCAGCTTGCGGTGGTCGCGCTTGGCGGCTTCCTCCAGCCGCATCAGGTGCTGCTTGAGCTGCTTCTTGTTGAGCCAGCCGGTGCCGTAGATGCGCGTCAATTGCGCGTTCTTCTGGTCGCCGCGCCAGTACGCGCCCGCCGTGCGCATCAGCTTGAAGGCCTGCGGATCTAGCTTGCCGGTCGAGGCCAGATGCGGCCCGCGGCACATGTCGAGCCACGCGCCTTCGCTGCCGGGTTCGCCTGACCAGTAGACTGTCAGGTCTTCGCCTTCGGGCAGTTCCTTGGCCCACTCGGCCTTGAACGCTTCGCCTTCGGCTTCCCACTTGGCGATCAGCTGGTCGCGGTCCCAGACCTCGCGCACGAGCGGTTTGTCGGCCTTGATGATCTCGCGCATCTTGTCTTCGATGACGGGCAGATCGTCCATGCCGAACGGGTCGCGGTCCGCCGGGGCCATGACGTCGTAGTAGAACCCATCGTCGGTCGAGGGGCCAAAGGTGATCTGCGTGCCGGGGAACAGCGCTTGCACCGCCTCGGCCAGGACATGCGCGTAATCGTGGCGCACCAGTTCCAGCGCGTCAGCCTCGTCCTTGGCGGTGATCAGCGCGAGGTCCGCATCGCCTTCGAACGGACGGCCCAGATCGCGGACCTCGCCATCGACGCGTGCCGCCAGCGCGGCCTTCGCCAGACCCGGCCCGATTGCAGCGGCGATGTCAGCCGGGGTCGATCCCGGCTCCACTTCGCGGACCGAGCCATCAGGCAGGTTGATCTTGAGCAATTCGGTCATCGGGCAATCACTTCCGTCTCGTTTGGCCGTCTCTTTTGGCCGTCTCGTTTGGAGCGCGCCTTAGGCCAAGCCGCCGCGCGCGCAAAGGGGGCGGTGTGAGGGTTTTGAAGCCGTGTTGCGAGGAGGACACCGCGCCGCCCGCAACCCTTAAGGCCGGGGGCGTGGCAGTGGCTAACGCTTAACGCGCGACCGACCGCCCCCGGATATCCGAGGTGGTAGTGGTCGGTGTCGTGGTCAACGTGCGTGCCATGGGGATGCGTATAGCGAGGCCGGGTTGCGATGTCATTACCGCAAACACCGCGACCGGTTTGGACCACGCAAGGGGGGTTTTTGCGAAAGTTTCGATCCTCGGACAAGGGCGCGATTCCCGAGGCTTGCTGCGCCAATCCATGATCCGTGTGTCACCTTTCAGAACAGCCGCCATGCCACGCTCGGAGCGGAGGCCTTCACCGCGAGGCGCACATAAGGAGGCCGGTGGGACTGTAGGAAAGCCTCTTAGTCATTATGGAAAGCGTGCTTGACAATTTGCGACTCATGTGACAAGTGTCCTTTCCATAATTGAAAGGGAGCTTTACCAATGACCTCCACGAACCGCATCAGCGCCGCCAGCAAAGCCCTCTTGTGGGCCGCCATCATCATCGCCGCCGCCTTGTTCGCGGTCGGGCTTGATCTCAGCCGCGAGGCGTCCTTCGCGCTCACATCAGGGCTGAGCGGCGCGGCGTGGCTTTCGATCCAGTCGAGCCACAAGCGCGCCCGCCCATGCTTCAGAGGGTGTCTGCTGTGATGACCGCGACAAACGACCCGCAATCGGGCGCGCCCCTACCGAGCAAAACCTTATCAAGCGGCGCGGATTCAACCGGTCCGGGTTCAACCCGCTCGGGTTCAACCCGCGTTCTGGGCCGTGGGCCGCTCTTCTGGCTGGGCATGACCTTTGGCTCGACCGCCGCGATCATCGGCCTCGCGCTCAGCGATGCGATTGATAACAAGGGGCTGGTCACGCTGCTGCTGGCCATTCCGCTCGCCACCTTTGCCGCGATGGCCATCGCCATGCTCAAGCTGAACGCCAGCGGATCAGGCGACTGCGTAACTAAGGGCGAGGCGCAGCGCCGCTATATCAAGCGAGTGGCGGTGTTCACCTCGGCCTATCTGGCGAGTTTTGCGCTGATGACCTTCGCGGACAAGAGTTTGGACGTGCCGCAAGCCCTGCGCTTCGTCATCGCCCTGCTGCCCGGCCTGGCGATCTCGGGCGTGTTCTGGGCCATTGCGCGCCTTATCGTCGAAGAGACCGATGAGTTCATCCGCATGCTCACCATCCGCCAGACCCTGATCGCCTCGGGCCTGGCGCTGAGCGCGGCCTCGATCTGGGGCTATCTCGAAGCGGGTGACCTTGTGGTCCACCTCGACGCTTATTGGGTCGCGGTGGTGTGGTTTGTGGGCCTCGCCATCGGCGCGGTGGCCAACCGCATCCAGCATGGCGCGTGGGGGGCGGTGTGATGGGCACGCCCGAGGCCATCGCATAACCAAACATCAAAGGTTTCAAGACAATGACTTCCCAAAATCCCAGCCTCTGGAAGACCCCCGGCCCCTGGCTCGGGTTCACCATGGGCGTTGGCGCGCCGGCGCTCTACTTCACCTACGCTTTTGCAGGACCTATCGCGGCGGTGGCCCTGTTTGTGACCCTCATCTTGATATCCTTTGGCATCACCCGGCGTTTGTCGGGAGAGCACGTGGTGCGCGCCTACGGCAGCAAGGCTCTGGTGCGCTACAACAAGCGCTTTCTGATCGCCTCACTCGGCTATGTCGCGGGCATGTTGATCGCCGCAGCCATCTATAATCGCGGCATGCCGCCGGGGCCGCTGGGCTATGCCGTTAGCCTGCTGCCGACACTCCCCGTGCTGGCGATGATTGTCATCATGGCCCGCTATCTGATGGAAGAGACCGACGAATATCTGCGGCACCGAGCCAGCCTTTCCTCACTGATCGGTCTTGGCGTGGTGCTGGTGCTGGGGACGGTTTGGGGCTTCCTCGAAACCTTCGGCCTCGCCCCGCATATCTGGGCCTGGTGGGTTATGCCCGCATGGGCCATCGGGCTTGGCATCGGGCAAGGCGTGCTCTCGCTCTCGGAAAAGTCGGACGACGACGACGAGACGGCATGAAGAACAACCTCAAGGTTCTGCGCGCCATGCGCGACTGGTCGCAACAAGACCTCGCCGACCGCCTCGGCGTCTCGCGCCAGAGCGTGAACGCGATCGAAAAGGGCCGCTATGACCCGTCCCTGCCGCTGGCCTTCACGATTGCCGATGTGTTCGAGCTGCCGATTGAGGAGATTTTCAGCCGGGAATGAGTGGGAGGCCTTCTCGGTTAGGCCCGCTCAGCCTGAGCCTGTCGAAGGCAAGGCACGATAGTCCGCATCGTCTCTCAAAAGGATCACGCGGGAGCCGCGACTCGAACTCCGAGGGTTGACGCTCAGCGCGTGTCTCGGCCCGGGGTCTTCTATAAGCCCACCGTTTGCGCATGGCCTTCGACAGGCTCAGGCAGAGCGGAGGGTGTAGCGCGCCTCACGCGGGGCACAAGCGATCACAAGCCGCGCCAATCAGGCCCCTTGCGCTTTGGCCCCCGCCATCACGCTCGCGCGGTGGGTGCTCGCCAATTTGGTCGAGCGTTCCTTGATACCCGCCACAAAGCGCCATTCGCTGGTCGCTCTCGTTGGGGTCAACTCGACGGTCATATAGCCGCGCTGCGAGGTGTCCGCCCACAGCAATTCCTCGTTCTCGACCACCAGCGCGGCGGCCATCGCCTTGGGCGGGACCATCGAGAGATAGCTCTCAAAACCGGGCGAACTGACCGAGGACGTGCCGAACTCAACGCCCACAGCCGCGCCGTCATGCGCAAGGTCGAAATTCCAAGCGTTGTGCGTGTCGCCCGCCAGCACGACAAGATTGGCATCGGCTTCGAGGCTGGCTTTGAACAGGCGGTCGCGCGCGGCGGGATAGCCGTCCCACGCGTCCATGTTAAGCGGCAGCCCTGCCTGGCTGGCAAGCGAGGCGGCCTGAAACCGCCGCTTGGCGAAATCGGGCACGTTGTCCCCCAGCATGGCGAGCAGGGACTTGGGCGAGGACACCTTGCCGATCAGCACTTGCTGGACGAGCACCTGCCACGTTGCCCCACGTGACCGGGAGGCGGCGAGCCCAGCGGTGAGCCACTCTTCCTGCGCCGCGCCAAGGATCTGGCGATCGGGATCGGTGTATTGTCCATCGCGAAACGCGCTAAGCGAGGCGACCATCGCCTCGGCATCGCTCGCGCCCGCCATCAGCTTTTCAAGGCTGAATTGCTCCTCGCGCCCCTCCAGCCGGGTGTCGATCCGGAACAAGGTCGCCAGATCGCCCACGTCATAGGCTGCGTAGGGTTCGTCGGAGATCGGCATCCATTCGCGGTAAACCCGCTTGGCAATCGCCTTGCGCGCCTCCCAGGAACCCTCGGTCTCGCTCTGGTGGTTTTGCGCGCCGTCTTTCCAGCTGTCGTTGGCGCTTTCATGATCGTCCCACACCGTGATCATCGGCAAAACCTGGTGGATGCGTTGCAGATCGGGGTCGGCGCGATAAGTGGCGTAGCGAAGGCGGTAATCGGCCAGCGTCAGGATTTCATTGCCCGGCTCCACGTCACGATTGGGGTGCTTTTGCCCGCGCGATGGGTAGGTCGCCCCGCCATATTCGTAGATGTAATCGCCCAAATGCACCGCGAGGTAGCAATCGTTGGCCTCGACCGCGTGCGCGTAAGCGTTGAAATAGCCAAAGCCGTAATTCGCGCAGGAGAAGACCGCCATGCGGAACGTCTCGGCAGGCCCTTGAGGCAGCGTGCGCGTGCGGCCCACGGGCGACATCGTCCCATCGGGCGCGGTGAAGCGGTAAAAGTACCAGCGATCCGGCGTAAGACCGTTGGCGATCGCCTTGGCGCACCAGTCGCGGTTGGGGCTGGCCATGACCGAACCTTCGGAGACGGGCCGCGCGAAATCCTCGGTGGCGGAGACCTGCCATTCCAGTTTTGTTTCGGCATCCGCGACATAGCGGGTCCAGAGCAAGACGCTGGAGGCTTGGGGCTCGCCGCTCGCGACGCTGTGCGTGAAACCGCTGCCAAATCCGCGCGCGACGCCGGGCGTGGCCGCCACCGCCACTGACGCGCCGGCGAGGCCGAACAGCCCGCGGCGCGAGACGTTTGTTTTGGAATTGGCGGGTTGTGGGGCCGGATCGGCCGCGCTGTCGGTTTTGAACATAGGTTGCCCCGCTAATGGATATCGATGTCGAGCGTGTGACACGCCGATACCTCCGATCATTCACCCAATCGCGCGTCTTGCCAAGCCACAGCCTGAACGGGCATGATCACGCACCATGAGCGAGGTTCACTTTCACGAGATGGCTGACGGGCGAAAGATCGCCTATCGCTGCACCAAGGGCGACGGACCAACCTTGGTCTTTCTGCCCGGCTACATGTCCGACATGGACGGCGGCAAGGCGACCGCTTTGTTTGACGAAGCCAAAGCCACGGGCCGCGCGTGCCTGCTGCTTGATTATTCGGGCTGCGGGCGGAGTTCGGGCGATTTTGCTGATGGCACTTTGTCGCGTTGGCGCGAGGAAGTGATGGCGCTGATCGAGGCCACCACGTCGGGTCCGATCCTGCTGGTGGGCTCGTCAATGGGCGGATGGCTCATGCTGCTGGTGGCCGAGGAATTGCGCGAGAGCCCCACTCATCCCCTCGCCGGGATCATCGGCATCGCGCCCGCGCCCGATTTCACCACATGGGGCTTTTCGGACGAACAACGCGCGGTCATGAGCGCGGGCCAGACGATCTACGAAGAAAACCCCTACGGCCCGGAGCCAACGCCCACCCATCCCGGCTTTTTTGCCGATGGCGAGGACTGTCTTGTGCTGGGCGGTCCGATCGCGCTCGCATGCCCGGTGCGCCTGCTGCATGGGCGCGAGGACGCCGATGTGCCGTGGGAAATCAGCGTCGCCCTGGCCGAGGCGCTTGATACACCCGACGTACAGCTCACGCTGGTATGGGATGGCGACCACCGACTGTCGCGCGTCAGCGATATTGCGCTGCTCAAACGCACGGTCTCTTCTTTCTACGAGAGCTAGATGAGCCTCCTGTCCCTTCTTTTGCCGATTGCTGTGTTGCAGTTGAACCCGGCCAATTCCGCGCCCTTGGGCGCGCCGGATGAGCTGGTCAATCGTCCAGAGCGCCCCACCAATCCCAGCGATCCGCTGCGCCTTTCGGACCCCAACGCACGCTGGCTGGCGCAATGCCTTGAGCAACTGGAAACCGACGCGGCGCGTGCGCATTCGCAAGCGCAGATCAAGCTGACCAAGGCGCTGGGCGAAGAACGCGTGATCGCGAACCATTGCCTTGGCCTTGCCGCGACCGAACTGGGCCTGTGGGAGGACGCAAGCGCAGCCTTCATCGCCGCGCGCGACGAAACGCCTCAGGATCAGGTGCGCGCGCGGGCGCGATTCGGAACCATGGCGGGCAACGCGGCGCTGGCGGGCGGCAATCCTTCGGGAGCGCTCACACTGCTGCAAACCGCGCAGGCTGACGCGCAATCCGCCGCTTCGGCGAGCTTGCAAGTGATCGCCGCGATGGACCGCGCGCGCGCTCTGGTCGCGCTCGACCGGGCCGAAGAGGCGCTGGCTCCATTGGGTGAGGCGACAAGCCTTGCGCCCAAGGAGAGCGAAGCGTGGCTTTTGAAAGCGACGCTGCTGCGGCGGCTGGACCGGCTGGGCGATGCGCAGGCGGCGATTGAACAGGCGGTGGCGCTCAGCCCGCAGGACAGCGAGATCGGACTGGAAGCGGGCGTGATCGCGATACTCGCCGAGCGCGAGGACGCCGCGCGCGCCAGTTGGCAATCGGTGATCGACGTGCAGCCCAGCTCGTTGGCGGCTGAGACCGCACGCGGCTATCTGGAGCAGCTGGGGCCCGCGCCCGAGGCGGCTCCCCCGGCACCGTCACCAGCCGCCCAAGCATCCGAGCCTCAGCCTGAACCGCAAGGAACCCAGCCATGACCGCTTTCTCCGTCCTCGATCTGGTCCCGGTGCGCGAAGGCGGCTCGCTCAGCGAGGCCTTCGCCGCCAGCGCGCAGCTTGCGCAAAAAGCCGAAGAGCTCGGAT
>JBCCCM010000024.1:0-58180 GCA_039033515.1 Pseudomonadota bacterium | reverse complement strand
GCAGGTGGGCGACCAGTCGCTGGTTATTCCGCTGGCGCATGTCATCGAAAGCCTGCGCCCCACGCGCGAGGCGATCAAGGGGCTCGGCACGCAGCGCCAGATGCTCAATGTGCGCGGCGCGTTTGTGCCGATTGTCTCGCTCGGCGCGATGACGGGCGCGCAAGGTATGGTCGGCGAAGCGTGCGAAGGCGTCCTGGTGCTGGTCGAAACCGAAAGCTTTGGCCGCGCCGCCTTGTTGGTCGACGCGATTACCGATCAACGCCAGTTTGTCATCAAGAGCTTGGATGCGCATTACCGCTCGGTCGAGAGCGTCGCGGGCGCGACAATCCTGGGCAACGGCAAGGTGGCGCTGATCGTCGATGTCGATTTTCTCGTACAAAGCGCGTCCGGCGCGCGCTCCTCCATGCCTTCACACGCGTCGGCCGCACTTGAGGACACAGGCGCATGAGCGAAGTCTCCCCAGCTCTCCTCGCCAACAGCGACGCCGTTGTGCCGGGCGTAAGCCCGCAGCTTTATTCGCGGCGCGATTTCGAACGCATTGCGCGGTTGGTCCATAAGGAAGCCGGTATCGTTCTGAGCGAGCGCAAGGCGATGCTTGCCTATTCGCGTCTTGCGCCGCTGGTGCGCACAAGCGCGGCGGATCGATTTGCCGACTACCTCGACCGATTGGATAATGACCCCGCGCTCAAGACACGGACCATCGCGGCGCTCACCACCAATCACACCTATTTCAACCGCGAACCGCATCATTACGATCATTTTGAAAAAGCCGTGCGCCCGGCCCTTTTGGCCAAGGCTTCGGCGAGCGAAGCCGTGCGGATATGGTCGGCGGGCTGTTCGAGCGGCGAAGAGGTCTGGACCCTTATGATGGTGCTGCTTGGCCGTGATAGGCGCGAGGGCACCAAGATCGCTAAGCACAACATAATCACCCTCGCCAGCGATCTGGCGGATCACGCGGTCAACGCCGCCAAAGCGGGCACCTACCCATCCGAAGCCATGAAAGCGGTTCCCAAGGAGCTTCGCGAGCTGTGGAGCACCGCGTCGGGCGATACCCTCTCCATCGGGCCGGAGGCGCGCCGATTGGTGCGCTTTCGCCAGCTTAATCTGCTGCACGACTGGCCGTTCAGGAGCCAGTTCGACGTCATTTTCTGCCGCAATGTGATGATCTATTTCGACGACCCCACCAAGGAGCGGCTGGTGCTGCGGTTCGCTCACCAACTACGGCCCGGAGGGTTTCTCTATATCGGCCATTCCGAGCGCGTGCCGGGCGAAGCGAACACCATGCTGCGCAGCGTGGGACCGACCATCTATCAAAAGCTGGGAGAGGCCGCGTGAGCGTGAGAGTGCTGATCGTTGACGATTCCGCCGTCATGCGCGCGCTGATTACGCGCAAGCTGATGGAGGATCGCGAGATTGAGGTTGTCGGCACCGCGCGCGACGCCGCCGAAGCGCGGCGGATGATCAAAGCGCTGGATCCCGATGTCGTGACGCTCGATATCGAGATGCCGGGGATGGACGGCCTGTCCTTCCTTGAAAAGATCATGGAGCTGCGCCCCACCCCAGTGGTCATCGTGTCCGGTTCAACCGGACCCGGCGCGCAGGCGACGGCGCGCGCGATGCAACTGGGCGCGGTCAATTGCTACGCCAAATCGACCGAGGACCGTTCCATCGCGGATGACGATGGCGGTTTGTTGATCCGGCTTGTGCGCGAGGCTGCGCAAGTGCGATTGCCCGCCGCGCGCCGTTCGCCACCCCCGGCAAGCCCTGCGCCTATCGCACCGTCCCTTCGCACAAATCCGGCCTTGGCGATCCCCGAATTGATCGTGATCGGTTCGTCGACCGGCGGCGTTGAAGCGCTGCACACGTTGCTGTCCGGCTTTCCCGCGCATTGCCCGCCCACTGTGGTGGTCCAGCACGTCAATGGCAGTTTTGCCGAGGCAATCGCGCGATCGCTTGACGAGGATGTGCCCCCGCGCGTCACGCTCGCTCATCCCGATCGCGCTTTGTCGCCGGGCGAGGTGGTGCTCGCCGCTGGCGATACGCATCACCTGTTGATCGCCGCGCGCTCTTCGCCGTTCAGCCGCCTGCGCTGTGCCCTGCGCGCCAGCGCGCCAGTCAGTGGCCATCGGCCCAGCGTGGATGCGCTGTTCCATTCCGCCGCGCAGAACATGCCGGATAAAACGCTGGGCATCTTGCTGACCGGTATGGGCCGCGACGGGGCGCAAGGCCTTCACGCCTTGGCCACAGCGGGCGCGCACACGATAGCGCAGGACGAGCAAAGCTGCGTTGTGTTCGGAATGCCGCGCGCCGCGATTGAGCTAGGGGCGGCCAAGGAGGTGCTCGCGCTCGATCAGATTGCGCCGCGTGTTTTCGGCAAGACCCGGCTCAAAGGCCAGCTGAACCCCTCGCAAAAGGCGCACGGTTAAATGGCCCATCAGTCCCCTATCCCTGCGCCTGAACGCGGCGACGCCCACCCCGCGCCAAACGCAGCACACGTAAATCGGATCACCGTCATTCAAGGCCAGGCGCGCGCTAGCGCTGACCCGCATGCCGAAATGAACACAATCCTTGGAAGCTGCGTTGCAACCTGCTTGTTCGATCCCGTCGCGCGGATCGGCGGGATGAACCATTTTCTCTTGGCCGAGCCGCCCGAACAGCTACGCGACAGCGCCTTTGACGCGAATTACGGGCTCTATCTGATGGAGTTTTTGATTAACGAGATGCTTGCTCTGGGCGCGATCAAGTCGCGCTTGAAGGGCCGGCTTTATGGTGGGGCCAACATCAATGGGGATCTGGGCGCAATCGGCAGCGCCAACGCCGCTTTCGCCCGCCAATTCCTCGCACAAGAGGGAATAGAGAAAGTCTTCGAAGACCTCGAAGGCAACCGCGCACGCCGCATCCAGTTTCGCCCCGCCTCAGGTCTGGTGCGTTGCCGCGAAGTCGCGCCGGTCACCGCGCCTAAGGATAAACCACTGACCCGGCCGCAATCGGCTCTTGGCAATGTTGAACTATTCTGAGGCTCAAAGGATTACCCCCATGCCATCACAACCCTCTCTCCTACACCCATCCCCGCCGGCGGCCGAGATCGCCCCCGCTGACAGACAAGCCGCCCCTCAGGCCGCGCCGCAAGTGCGGGTGCTGACCGTGGACGACAGCGCTTCGATGCGGGCCCTGCTGCGCAGCGCGCTGACATCGCGCGGGTTCGCGGTCGAGCAATGCGAAGATGGGCAAGAAGCGCTCGAATGGCTTGCCGTAAACGAAGTCGACGCGATCATCACCGATATAAACATGCCGCGCCTTGATGGGTTTGGCCTGATCGAGAAGCTGCGGACATCCGCGCTGCACGCGGATCGCCCGATCCTCGTCCTGACGACCGAAAGCTCTGACGAGAAAAAGCAGCGCGCGCGTCAGGCCGGGGCAACCGGGTGGATCGTCAAACCCTTTGACGCGGATAAGCTCACCACCGCGCTGCGCCGTGTGACGCACTGACACCGCGCCGGTTTCACCCGCGCGTCCAACGAAAGATTCCCCCATGCGCTATGAATTGATCACATTCGGAGTCTCGGAGCAGCTGTTCGGGCTCGACATTATGGCCATCCGCGAAATCCGCGCTTGGTCGCCGGTTACGCGTTTGCCGCGCGTGCCCGATTACGTGGCGGGCGTAGTGAACCTGCGCGGTGCGGTCTTGCCGGTGATCGACTTGGCTGTGCGCTTGGGCTGGGGACCGACCCAGACAACGCCGCGCAACCCAATCATCGTCACCGAGCTCGACAGCCAGTCGCGCGGGCTGATCGTGCACGATGTGAACGACATCGTCTCGATCGCTGCGGAAGACCTGCAAAAACCCGACGCCGTCAGCCATGACGAAATCAGCAATTACCTGCTGGGCGTCGCGCCGATTGGCGAGGAAATGGTCATGGTCCTGGATCTGGCGAAACTGATGGCGAGCGACGAAATGGACCTCGCCGCATGAGCGAGCCCTTATCCATTTCGCGCGGCCTGATGCGCGGCACCGCCGAGGCGCTCGACGGTCTCTCGCGCGAAGTCGAGGGGCTTGGGGCGGCATTGTGCGCTGATCCGGGTGTCGCCGACCGATTCCTCGATCAATTGCAAGGCATCGACCGTATCGCGCAGTCGCTTGAGCAGCTCGCCTGCGTGCTGCGCGCGACCGTCCCCGAAGAGGCGATCGACGAAGTGCGTATCGGTGATTTGCAAGCCCATTTGCAGAGCGCGCGCGATGCGTAATGTCCTGCCATTCGCGCTTCAAGGCGCAGGCGCGGTAAGCGCGCTCGCTCTGGCGGTGTTTGGGCCGCAGCCCGGTCGCGCCAGCCAATTGCTGCCGCTTAACGGCGAGACCGCTGCGCAAAGCGCGCACCTAACGGCGCAATGGGCTTCGCGCGAGGACGCCCGGCTTGTCGCTTTTGACACCTCAACAGGCCGCGCCACCGTAATCGCGCCGAGCGCGATCAGCCTCGCACGCGCACTCACTTACGGTCTCGTCCCCATCGCCTCCGCCCCTCCCTCCTGCACGGTCGCATCAGCGCCCAAACCAGCCAAGCGTGCGTTCCCATGACTCATATTGAAACCCTTCGCCTTCGAGGTGTGCAGGTCACGGTTGGCGTCATCGCCGCGAGCGCGGTTCTGGTGCTCGGCGTCAGCCTGTGGCTTGGCGGCTTGATGTTCGGTGGCATCGGGGCCGCGCTGGCGGTAGTTCCAGTCGGTATTGCGCTGAGCGGCCGGGCCGACACACTCGCGCGAATAACCGTGGCTTCCACATTGCCGATTTACGCGGCGCTCCTTTTAGCCGTCGCCAGCGGAACAAGTTGGTTGCTCGATCTGCATATGTTGTTCTTCGCCTATCTGGCGGTGACCGCCGTGATGGCCGATTGGCGCGCAATACTCGCGGCCACCATAGTTATTGCCGCGCACCACTTGGCGCTCAACTTTATCGCCCCTGCCTTCATCTTCCCTGATGGGCCCAGCCTCGCCCGCGTCCTGATGCACGCCGCCATCGTCGTGATGGAAACCAGCGTCCTCGCGGTCTTGTGCCTGCGGATCGAAGGGCTGGTCGATGGCCTGGCAAAAGCGCGCGACGAGCAATCCGCGCAAGAGGCCAGAACCGCCGCCGAGCGCGAGGCGAAAGCCGACGAGCAACGCCGCGCTCTCGACGCGCTTAAAGAGAGCCTTGGCGGCCTGTCGCAAGGCGACCTCACCGTTGCGGTGCGCGGCCTGCCCGAAACCTATCGCGAATTTGAAGTGAACTTCAACGCGACGGTCGGCGCTCTCGACACCGCTATCGGCTCCGTTTTGGGCGGGATCGAGGCGATGAACACCGGGACCATGGAGATCAGCTCCGCCTCAAGCGATTTGTCGCGCCGGACCGAAGCGCAAGCGGCCAGCCTGGAAGAGACCGCCGCCGCGATCAGCCAGACCAGCGAGCGCGTGAGCGAGACCGCGCAGGCGGCGCAATCCGCCCGGTCCACCATCGCATCGACCAACACCGAAGCGCAAACGGGTGCAAAGACCGTCGCCGAGGCGGTCCAGGCGATGGAGCGGATCGAGAAATCCTCGCAAGAGATCAACAACATAATTGCGGTGATCGATTCCATCGCGTTTCAAACCAATCTGTTGGCGCTGAATGCGGGCGTCGAAGCCGCCCGCGCCGGCGAGACCGGCAAGGGGTTTGCCGTGGTCGCCAGCGAAGTGCGGGCGCTCGCCCAGCGTTGCACCGAAGCGGCCGAACAGGTGAAATCGCTCATCAGCGCCAGCAGCCAACACGTCGCCAGCGGAGCCGAATTGGTGAACCGTTCGGGGCAAACCTTCAGCGCCATCACCAGCGGCGTCTCGCAGCTCACCCAGTCTATCGAAGCCATCGCCGCATCAAGCGAGGCGCAGGCAGGAACCCTGATGCAGTTGAACGAGACCGTGCGCTCGCTGGATCGCTCAACACAGCAAAACGCAGCCATGGTCGAAGAATGCACCACCACCGCAGCCTCGCTCGCCCACGAAGCCGAAGGGCTCGCGCAATCGGTGCGGCGTTTCCAAACCACCAGCGCCGATAGAGCGCCCGCGCACGATATTTCGGCGGGGAGGTATCGCGCCGATCTCGCCGCCTGAGGCCCTTCGCCCTCTCCCGACTCAACCTTCTCATAACCCCAATGGAGCGCCCTAGATGGCTCATCGTCCCCTCTCAGAACGCCTGGAATTCTATGGCATCACCGCGCATGATAAAGCGCACAAAGGCGTCAGCCGCGCGGTCAATCGTCGGATTGAGCAAGCGCTTGATGATTTTTACGCCGAGCTGCGCTCACGTCAGGATCTGGCGTCGATGTTTAAAGACCCCGCCATGATGGAGCGGGCGCGCGGCGCGCAGGCTCAGCATTGGAAGTCGGTTTTTGCAGACGGCGTCGATGATCGCTTTCGCGACCGCGCGGCGCATATCGGCACGGTCCATGCGCGCATCGGTCTGGAACCCAAATGGTATGTCGGCAGCTACGCGCGCATGCTCGAACACCTCGTTGAGGAAACCGTTGCACCGGGATGGCAGCGCTATCTGCCGTGGAAACGCGCGCAAGCCAAACAAGCGGTGGCGCTGGTCAAGGTGTCGCTGCTCGACATCGAATTGGCGCTCTCTTCGTACTTTTTCGACCTCAAGACCAAAGTGTCGTCGGTCAACGAAGATCTCGGCGTGGCTTTGGCCGGACTGGCAAATGGCGATCTTACCGTCCAGCCAGTCAAACTTCCCGCAGAATACAGCAAGGTCGAATCCGATTTTAACACGACGCTGGGCACGCTTCAGAACACGATTGGCACTGTGGTCGAAAACGTGCAGTCGATCACGACCGGTTCAAGCGAGATCCGCAGCGCGTCGAACGATCTGGCGCGCCGCACGGAAGAGCAAGCGGCCAATCTGGAAGAAACCGCCGCCGCCATTGCAGACACGAACCAGCGCATTCAGGAGACCGCCGAGACCACCAAGGACGCGCGCGGCACCATTGCCACGACCACAGCCAAGGCCGATGACGGGACCGCAATTGTCGCTCAGGCAGTCGACGCGATGGACCAGATCGAAAAGTCGTCCGAGGAAATCAACAACATCATCGCGGTGATTGATTCCATCGCCTTTCAGACCAACCTGTTGGCGCTGAACGCGGGCGTCGAAGCCGCGCGCGCAGGCGAGACCGGCAAAGGGTTTGCCGTGGTCGCCAGCGAAGTGCGCGCGCTCGCCCAACGCTGCACCGAAGCAGCGGACGAGGTCAAAGCGCTGATCAGCGCCAGCAGCGAGCATGTGAGCTCGGGCGTGGACCTGGTGAAACGCTCCGGCGACGCCTTCGCCTCGATCACGCAAGGGGTGAGCGAGCTTGGCACCTCGATCCGGGCCATCGCGGAAAGCACCGAAGTGCAAGCCTCAAGCCTGGCTCAAATCACCAGCACGGTGCGCGATCTCGACACATCGACCCAGCAAAACGCCGCCATGGCCGAGCAATGCACCGCCGCCGCCGCTTCACTCGCAAGCGAAGCAGAAAAGCTGGGTCAGACCGTTAGTCATTTCCAAATCAGCGGAAGCGATGGTTATGACGCCCACGCAGTCTTCGCGCCGCAGGTCACGCAGAGCCTTGCCGCCTGACCACTCAGTGCCTGACGGTCAGGCGCGCGACAAACAGCGACGCTTCGCTACGTGACATCGCGGGGGCGTTGCGCAACACTCCTCGGTACTACCCACACGCCACCCACCAGATGGGAGGACGATGGTTTGCCAAGGAGCTTCCAGCATGAGCCCCCAAAGCGTCGCGCTCAACCGATTTGGCTATGGCATCCGCGCGGGCGAAAGCGCCTCAACGGACCCTAAGGCTGACCTGCTGCGGCAACTGGAGCAATTTGATCCGCGCCCCGGCCCGCTCACCGCGCGTCCTGACACCAGCGGCGAAGCGGGCGCCTTGCTGCGGATCATCCGAGAGGGTCGGCGCGAGCGCGCGAGTGATCCCTCCTACAGCATGGAAGACGGCGCGGCCGCCACGAGCGAGGCGCGCACCGGGCGAAGCGCGCGTGCGCAGCAACTGGCCGGATTACCGCCCGAATACCGCGCCAAGCTGCGCGAGGCATTTGGCCGTTATCGCAAAGACGCCGCAACGCGCGTGCGGGTAACGGTTGCTTCCTCAACCCCGTTTGCCGAACGGTTGGTGCATTTCTGGTCGAACCACTTTTCGGTCTCAACCGGCAAACCGGGGACGCCTTTCGAAGTCGGCAATCACGAATTTAACGCCATTCGGCCCCGATTGACGGGCACCTTTGCTGATATGCTCAAGGCCGCCGTCCTGTCTCCGGCGATGCTGCTCTATCTGGACCAGTTTCAGTCGATTGGGCCCAACTCCACCTTTGGCCAGGGCCAGGCGCGGCGGGCGCGGGGCAATGGGCGGCGGCGCGGTTTGAACGAGAACCTCGCGCGCGAAGTGCTGGAACTGCACACACTGGGTGTGGATGGCGGCTATTCCCAAGCGGATGTGACCGGACTGGCCCGCGCGCTGACCGGGTGGACCATTCCGAACCTCGCTCGCATCGCGCGCTTTGCCGAGGACAAGCCCGGCGGCGCGGCGTTTGTGGCGGTCGCGCATGAACGCGGCACGCGCCGGGTTCTGGGCAAAAGCTATCCCGACACCGGCGCGGATCAAGCCATCGCGATCCTCGACGATCTCGCCGCGCATCCGTCGACCGCGCGCTTTATTGCGACCAAGCTTGCGCGCCATTTCACCACGGATGACCCGCCGCAAAGCCTCATCGCGAGGCTGGAGCGCGACTTTTCCAGAACTGGCGGCGATCTGGGCAGCCTTGCGCGCACTTTGGTGAACGCGCCGGAGACCTGGGAAGGCGAGGCGACCAAGTTTCGCACACCCATCGAATGGTTCACTTCGGTCCTGCGCTTCACCGGGGCCGAGCGTCTCGATGACAACCGCATCACCGGGGCGCTGCGCCAACTAGGGCAAGCGCCGTGGTCCGCACCCTCTCCCGCAGGCTTCGACGATGTGGCGGACGCGTGGGCAGGCCCCGATGCGCTGCTGCGCCGGGTCGAGCTGGCCGAACGGATCGCACGCAACGTGCCCTCGGACGCGGTTCTGGCGCGCGCCGATGCGGCCTTTCCGGGCTCTCTCAGCAACGCGACACGGACATGGCTGTCGCGCGCGGAGAGCGGTTCGCAGGCGCTCGGCCTCTTGTTGGTCGCGCCCGAAATGATGCGGAGATGACGCAATGACCCTCACCACTTTCAACCGCCGCTCGCTGCTCGCCGGATCGCTTGCCCTTGGCGCATCGAGCCTTGCCGCGCCGCGCATGGCCTTCGCGCGCGCCGCCGGAGAGCGCAACTTGTTGTTCGTCCTGCTGCGCGGAGCGATGGACGGGATGGCGATGCTGGCCCCGCTGGGCGATCCCGATTACGCGGCCCTGCGCAGCGCGGCGCTGCCCGATTACGAGGGCGCGACGCGGATCGACCCGATATTCGCCCTGCACCCCGCCTTTACCGAGGTCGGCTCGGCATACGCAGCTGGCGAGGCGCTGTTCGTGCACGCAACCGCCACATCCTATCGCGAGCGCTCGCATTTTGACGGGCAAGACCTACTCGAAAGCGGGGCCGCGACGCCCAATTCGCTGCGTGAGGGCTGGCTTAATCGCTTGGTCGCGCTGATGTCTGAGGGCGAGACGCCGCGCGCGCTCGCCATCGCGCCGACCATGCCGCTGGCGCTGCGTGGGAACGCGCCCGCGTCGAACTACGCGCCCTCCGCCCTGCCGGAAGCGAGCGCGGATTTTATGGACCGGGTCGCGAAACTCTACGCCGAGGATGACCAGCTTGCCGGGCTCTACGCAAAGGCGCTTGAAACGCGCGCGATGGCGACAGACGATGGGCTGAGGAACCTGCGCGATGCGGCCAAAGCGGGCGAGTTGGCCGCGTCGCTCATGCGCGAGGCGGACGGCGCGCGCATCGCGATGATCGAACTGGGCGGATGGGACACGCACGCCAACCAGCGCGGCGCGTTTGCGCGGCCCGCGCGCCAGCTTGACACCTTACTCGGCGCTTACGCCAAGGCGATGGGGCCGGCGTGGGGCGACACGCTGGTGCTGGTCGCGACCGAGTTTGGCCGCACCGCGCGCTATAACGGGACGGGCGGCACCGACCACGGCACCGCCAGCGCGACGTTGGTGATGGGCGGCGCAGTGCGCGGCAAACGCGTCATCGCGGATTGGCCGGGGCTTGCGCAAAGCGCGCTTTACGAGGGACGCGACCTCAAGCCCACGACCGCGCTGGAAAGCGTGCTGGCGGGCGCAGCGGCTGAGCATTTCGGGATCGACCCGGCGCGCGCTATGGCAAGCCTGTTCCCCGGACGCGCCGACACGGCGCTAAGCGGGTTGATCCGGACCTAGGCTTTGAAAGCTATTCTGCGCTGGCTGCGGCCGCCGTTGCAGGAGCACCCATAATCGGGCCCGCTTCGTTCGCGAGCACACCGGCCACCGTCGTCCACACCGCGACGTTCTGGCGCAATTGCGCAAGATCGATTTTGTCGAGCGTGTCATCGGGCGTGTGGTGCAGATCGAAATACCGCGTGCCGTCCTGTTGCAGATCGATGATCGCCCCGCCCTGATCGCGGCTGATATTGATATCGGCCCCGCCGCTCGCAGTGATGGACGAATCCGCGACGCCGAACCGCGCCACCGCTTTCGCCAGACGCGAGTGAAGCGTCGGATTGCTCTGGGCAAAATTGCTTTCAAACCGCCAGATCCGGTCCGCGCCAAAATCGCTTTCCAGACCTACGCCGATGGGTTCATCGATATGCGCCGCGCTGTAAGCTTTCGAGCCCCACAAGCCGACCTCTTCCGCGCCCGCCAAGAGCACGCGGATCGTGCGTAGCGGCTGCCCGCTCTTGGCGACATGAAGCGCCGCCGAAGTAATGATCCCGCAGCCCGCGCCATCGTCAAAAGCGCCCGGCGCGTTCCACCAGCTGTCGAGGTGACAGGCGAGCAGAACCGGCGGCAGATCGGGATTGCGGCCCACGATCTCGCCCACGACATTCGCGCTTTGCGTGGTGCCGAGCAGGCGCGGGGTCAGCGTCAACTTCATGCGAATGGGTTTGCCATCGGCGCGGTCGAACATGCGCTCCAGATTGTCGGCATCAGCGAGGCTCAGCGCGCCCGCCGGGATGGGGCTGGTGCGCTGGGGAAAGCTGGTGCCGCCGGTGTGCGGATTGCGGCTACGATCGGTCCCGACTGAGCGGATCACCGTCGCAACCGCGCCCTTGCTCGCCGCGATGCTCGGTCCAAACCAGCGCACCGGCCCGGCAAAGCCATAATGCGAGCCATCCATCGACGGACGCATCTGGTGGGTAATGTACGCGATCTTGCCATTGAGCGCGCCGTCTTCGAGCGCGGAGAGCGCCGAGACGCTTTCAAATTCGACCACTTCAGCCTCGATACCCTCAGGCCCGGTCGACGCGCTGTTGCCCAGAGGTTGAACGACCATGGGTTGAGGGAAAGGCGCAATGACTTCGGCCCGGTGCGTTTCGCCCGGAACCCAGGTTTCCATCTCGAAAGGCTCGGCGGCGATGTTCTGAAACCCGCGCGCTTTCAGCCACGCCATCGCCCAGTCGCGAGCGCGCGCTTCGGCTTCGGTGCCAGCTTGGCGCGGGCCGACCTCTGTGGTGATCCCCTCGACGAAATCGAACGCGATGGTGTCGCGCTCCAACGCATCGCTTGCCGCGCTTTGCAGGCTGATTGGCGCGCCCGAAGACGTGGCTTCTTCAGCGGAGGACTGACCGCGCCCTTGCGCCGCTTCGAACGCGGTCTGCGCGCTCGCAGCAGCGCTGAAAATGGCGAGGGAAAGCGGAGCGAGAGCCAGCCATGCGGCGGGTAGGATGCGGTTTGTCATAAGACGACGCGCTAATCCGGGCGGGCGCGCCTGTCCAGTTTCGCGGCTGTGAGACGTGAGCGTTTACGAACCTTGAGCGGCCGAGCGCCTTTCGACAAAGTCGATAGGCGCGGCTTTGTTCGGGTTCAACGCTTGGTCAGGCTCGGTCGGATCCGTGTCGGATTGAGCCCGCTCCCCGGCCAGAGCAACGCGGTCACGCCCATCGCGTTTCGCGATGTAGAGCGCATCGTCCGCACGCTTGAACACATCGGTGTAGCGTTCGTGCATGTCCCACTGCGACACGCCAAAGCTGGCGGTGACGACCAGTTCCTGCGTGCTCCACGGCACCATCATGCGGTCCGTCGCCGCGCGCAGCCGGTTTGCCAAAGCGCGCGCGTTTTGCGCGTCGCATTTGTAAGCCATGATGCAGAATTCCTCGCCGCCGATCCGCCCGCAAATGTCATTGGGCCGCAGCTCGCCCGCGATCAACTGGCCGAAGGCGGCGATCACGCGGTCACCGGCCGCATGGCCGTGCGTGTCGTTGACGCGCTTGAAGTGATCCAGGTCGGCGATGATCAAGGTCAGCGGCACACCCGCCTCGCGCGCGCGCTCGCGCAGTTCCTCCGCCTGCGCCTCGAACCGGGCACGCATTGCGAGGCCTGAAAGCGGGTCGATCGCGGCAAGATCGCGGTCGGTTTCGGCCTTGTCGCTCAACACCGTGGCGATCAACGCCACCGCTTGCAGCGTCAGGAAAACGGCTAGCACGAGCACGTGGATGCCCATCAACAGCGCCGCGCCCTCTTCACCCGGCCCAAACAGCGCATCGGAAAAGATCGTCAGCAATGGCCGTACAAATCCGAAGACACAGAACAGCGCCAACACCCAAATGACCGCGCGATCCGCCAGACGCCGCGAGCCCGCGTGCCACAGATTCTGCGCCGTTAGCGCCATCAGCAGGCTGGAATTGGTGTTCTGCGCCATCATCATCGCGTCGCGCTCACCAGCGGCAATAGCGGCCCACAAAATGCCCGATGTAAAGACCACGGACGCCGAGTAAGCCAGGATCGGCGTTTTGAGCCCAAGCCGGCGCGCGGTGCCCCACAACATCGCGATCAAACCGGACATCGAAAGCAGGTGATAAGCGACGATCCCGAAAGGCGTGACCGATTGAAGGATGAAGATGTTGATCATCACCCCCGCACCCAAAGCGGCGTAGCAATAGCCATAGGCCGCGATGTGCAGCCGGGTTCGATCCTGCCACCAGAGCAGGCCGAACACCGCCGCGAAAATCATCGCGATCGCCGGTATTACAAAGGTGAGGATCGAGGCCTGCATCACGTTTCCATGGTTCGTTCCACGCAACTAATGCCAGAAGAGAGTTAACCCTCTGCAAATACCTCGCAAAATTACCGCTGGGGGTTTACGCATGGTCCCGGACACCGCGTCTCAGCCCTTACCCGCCGCGCGGCGCTCGATAGCTGCGCTTGTTTCTGGCGGTTGCAAAGGCGGCGGCGGTGCGCCGCTGGGCATCACGCAATCGCGCCCGGCGTCCTTCGCCTGGTAGAGCGCTGCATCGGCCCGCGCGAACAGCTTGCCATATCCCTCCCCCGGACGGCCCTGCGTCACGCCAAAGCTGGCCGTGAGGCGCATGTCCTTACCAAGCGCGCTTAACTGGAGAGTGGAGAATTTGCACCTGATCCGGTTCGCCAGCCCCTCCGCCGCGTTCTGCTCGCAATTGTAAACGAGGATGCAGAACTCCTCCCCGCCAATGCGTCCGCACAAATCAGTGCCGCGCACCGTCTTGCTGATCAGGGCGCCGAACGCGCTGATCGCTTCATCGCCTGCCTGGTGGCCCCAGATATCGTTCACACGCTTGAAGTGGTCGAGATCGGCCACGATCATGCACACAGGGACATTCTCTTCAAACGCCTCGTCCAACATCTGCATCGCCGACCTTTCAAGACCGCTGCGCATTTTCAATCCTGAAAGCGGATCGATCTCAGCCTCTTCGCGGGCCGAGCGCCATTGATCCTGAACCGACGCGGCCACCAAAGCCAAAGCAAGCAGCAGGGAATCGATCCCCATGAACAGCATCAACACTGCGTAATGATCTGAGGCGCGATAGGCCTCCGCGCTCATCGGGCCGCCCATAATGATCGCCACTTGCGGGCGGATGAAGAATTGCGCGGCGGTGATCGCCAACAGCCAGAAAATGGTGTGATCGATCAGCGTGCGTTTTTCCGCGCGGCCCACGATCTGCGCGCTCAGCGCGAACATCAGACCATAGGCCGTGTTAGCCGCGATCAGCCGCACGTTCATATCCGCATCAAAGCTGCCCGCAAACATCAGCCCGCCCGAAGCCACCCCGATGATCGCAATGCTCACCATGCTGAGATCACGGCCCACCCGGTCCGCCGCCGCCCAGCACACAAGGCCGGTCGCCGAGCAATAAATCAGATGCATCACCAGAGCCCAGCCCGCCGCATCGGGATCCGGCGACAGGTGAAAGACAAGGAAGCCAGCGGCCATCAAGATGTGCCCCACCCCAAAGGCCAGCACGCTTTTGTCGGATGGCTGGCGGCGCCACAGGACGAGGAAAATCGCAGCGAAAATCGCGGCAATCGCTGGATTCAGCAGCCCCATAATCGTCTCAGACATGCACGACCCCGCCACATTCCCTCCGCCTTCCTCTCAAAAGGCGGTTAACAACGCGCTAAGGTACTGGTGACAGACGAAACTTTTCTCGCCTTGCCCTGCCCTCGCCCGCGCCCTATCTGGCCTGCAGAAATTCCCACTTTCTCCCGACCCAAAGGACGACCCAATGGCCGCGCAATACGCCTATGTGATGAAGGGCATGACCAAGAGCTTTCCCGGCGCTCAAAAGCCCGTGCTCTCCAACATCAATCTGCAATTCTACCAAGGCGCGAAGATCGGCATTGTCGGCCCCAACGGCGCGGGCAAATCGACGCTGATGAAGATCATGGCCGGGATTGATAAAGACATCACCGGCGAAGCGTGGGCGGGTGAGAACATCACCGTCGGCTACCTACCGCAGGAACCCCAGCTTGATGAGAGCAAGACCGTGCTCGAAAACGTCAAGGACGGCGCGCGCGAAACCGCTGATCTGGTTGAGAAATTCAACGCGGTCTCAGCCCAGATGGCCGAACCCGACGCCGATTTCGAAGCTTTGGGCGATGAAATGGCCGAGCTTCAGACCAAGATCGACGCGGTCGATGGCTGGACGCTCGACAACCAGCTTGAAATCGCGATGGAGGCCCTGCGCTGCCCGCCGTCGGATGCGAGCGTTGAGAACCTGTCGGGCGGGGAGAAACGCCGCGTCGCGCTCACCCGGCTGCTGATTCAGAAACCCTCGATCCTGCTGCTGGACGAACCGACTAACCACCTCGATGCTGAAAGCGTCACCTGGCTCGAAAACCACCTGAAGGAATATGCGGGTGCCGTGCTGATGATCACCCACGATCGCTATTTCCTCGACAACGTGGTGGAATGGATCCTCGAACTCGATCGCGGCACCTACTACCCTTATGAGGGCAACTACTCGACCTATCTGGAAAAGAAGGCCAAGCGCCTCGAACAGGAAAGCCGCGAGGAATCGGGCAAGCAAAAAGCGCTCGCCCGCGAGCTTGAATGGATCCGCCAGACGCCATCCGCGCGCCAGACCAAGTCCAAGGCCCGCGTGCGCAAATTCGAAGAGCTGCAAGACGCGCAAGCCGGCCGCGCCCCCGGCAAAGCGCAGATCGTCATTCAGGTGCCCGAGCGCCTTGGCGGCAAGGTGATCGAAGCCAAGAACATCAGCAAAGCCTATGGCGACAAGCTGTTGTTCGAAAACCTGTCCTTCATGCTCCCGCCCGGCGGCATTGTCGGCGTGATCGGCCCTAACGGCGCGGGCAAGTCCACTTTGTTCAAGATGATCACCGGTCAGGAAACGCCTGACAGCGGCTCCATCGAAATCGGCGACACCGTGCACCTTGGCTATGTCGACCAGTCGCGCGACGACCTGACGCCCACCAACAATGTGTGGGAGGAAATCTCCGACGGGCTCGATTACATGCAGGTCAACGGCCACGACACCTCGACCCGCGCTTACGTGGGCGCGTTCAACTTCAAGGGCGCGGACCAGCAAAAGAACGTCGGCAAGCTGTCAGGCGGCGAACGCAACCGTGTGCACATGGCCAAGATGCTCAAACAAGGCGGCAACGTGCTGCTGCTCGACGAGCCGACCAACGACCTCGACGTCGAGACCCTAGGGGCCCTTGAGGATGCCATCGAGAACTTCGCCGGCTGCGCCGTGGTGATCTCGCACGATCGCTTCTTCCTCGACCGCTTGGCGACGCACATTCTGGCGTTTGAGGGAAATTCTCACGTCGAGTGGTTCGAGGGGAATTTTGAAGCGTATGAAGAGGATAAGCGCCGGCGGCTTGGGGATGCTGCGGATCGGCCTACGCGACTGGCTTATAAGAAGCTGACGCGGTAATAACAGATGACCGTTGCGCCGGACACAGCGAAGGCACTTTTGCCAATCAAGCGACAAGTTTCTGCGCACTTCGGTAGCAGTAATTGGTTGGAGCTCGGAACGGTCACGGGAGCTCTGGACGTGATCCAGAACCACCCCAGACTTCTAAGGGCACTGCACTTCGGTGACGAGGATTATGAAGGCTGCATTCTGGATGTTCTGATAAAGATCGTTGAGAGAGACCCGCAAAATATCACAGCCATTCAAGAGTACCTGCATGACACCTTTGATGATCTCGCGAAAAACATCTCAAGCGAAGTAAGTGAGCAGCGGATCGTCTTCTCGCCGAGTGTATTCACGATCCCAGATGTAGAAGTCGATGCTCGCCTAGTTTCCGTGATGATGCCCTTCAGCGCGGCTATGGGTCCAGTCTACGATGCAATTAGAAAAGGGGCGAGCAGGCAAGGCTTGCTCACCCAAAGAGTGGACGACCTTTGGGAACACTCGACTGTGATTCAAGACATTTTCAGCCTAGTATTCAGATCATCAATTGTAACCTGCGATTTCACTGGGAAGAATCCTAACGTCTTCTACGAGTGTGGCATCGCTCACACTCTGGGCAAACACGTGGTACCAATCGCACAGCACGAGGGTGATGTTCCCTTTGACCTTCGCCACCATAGATATCTGAAATATCTACCCAACGAAGAAGGGCTCGAACAGCTTAGTGAGCGTCTATCTGATAGGCTTGCCACTTTGTCGTCACCCCGGACTTGATCCGGGGTTTCGTTGTCCCCTCTCGTCATCCCCGCGAAGGCGGGGATCCAGATTGGTCCTCGCGCTGAGCTGCTTTCTGGGTTCCCGCCTTCGCGGGAATGACGGAGTGATGTAGGAGAGGGGCATGCTCCACGACATTCAGCCTTGCGTTTACATCATGGCATCGCAGCGCAACAGAACGCTCTACATCGGTATCACGTCTGACCTGACCGCTCGCATCCATCAGCACCGCGAAGGAGCCTTCGAAGGCTTCTCAAAGCAATACGGCACCAAAACGCTCGTCTGGTTCGAACCGCACGAAAGCATCGAAGCAGCAATCCTTCGCGAAAAACGCCTCAAGAAATGGAACCGCGAATGGAAACTCCGTCTGATTGAGGAGAAAAACTCTGATTGGCATGATTTGGCCGAAGACCTCGGTTTCAATCCGCTCTCTGGATCCCCGTCTGCGCAGTCATGACGCTTTGGGGAACACCCATTTTCCTACTCGTCGCTGATCCGGTAACCCTGCTTCACACTGTTGTCCAAGGTCAAAGCGGTCCCCTATGCTACCATGCTCAAATACTCCCATTTGCTCTGAGCACACGAATAGGGCCGCAAACGGGTGTTCCGCGCCAGTATGTGTCAACTTCCCAAATTGGGGCATTTCGTTTGAAAAGTCAGAGCCTTGCTCCCTCAATTGGAAGGCGAAAGGGTGTAAACTTCGTCAACTTCATTTGAGCGAGAGACCGCTAAGGCGCGACCCATCGCCCCTCCCACTCGCCCGTATCGTCGCGCGAAAACTGCGCCCTCACATGACCGGTGTGCGCCAAATAGAGCCAATCGAGCTCTTGCAGGGTGATCCGCAACACCGCGAAATTCGCTCTGGCAGGCACCAACTGCTCATCGGTCGGCTCCACGCCCTCCAATTCCGGTGGCAGTCCCGATGTGGGCGTCTCCGACGCAGCGCCCGGCCCATCGCCCATGTAACAGCGGCGCGCGAAGTTCGATCCGTTGTCCCACGCCCTCTCCGTCACCGGCGCGTCGCGCAGGATCTCGGCGGTGCCGCGCACCCGGATTTGGATCTTGGCGCCCTTGTCGTAGAACAGCGCCGCAGCGCGCGGGTCGGCCTCGATCGCGGCGACCTTGGGCGCGCGGGTGTCGGTGTGGAAGCGCAGGGTCCACGCCTGACTGTCAAACTCGCGTAGGACCATCGTGCGCGCGTCAATGTCGCTGGTGATAACGGCGGGCGTGTGCATCGGCACCTTGCGGTCGCGCGCGGCGCGAATCAGGCGGTTGGTGAGGTCGGTGCGGACCTCGTCTAGCTGTTCAAACATGTGTGTTGATGTGGGTCTGAGCCGGCCAAAGAGCAAGCGCGAAGCGTCAAAAGCGGCGCAATCCGGCGAAATTTGGCCGTTCAGACAAAATGCCTCCAAGATTAACGGATTTCTGACGAACCGGTTAAGACTGGCGACAGTCTGCGCTTTGTATCAGAGGGTATCAATCAAGCCGTAGGTGGTGGGACGGCAACCTTGGAGACAATCTCATGGACCTGACCCTGTTGCTCAGGGGCAGCGCGCTTTCGGCCCTCGCCACCGCGCTTGCCTTTATCATCACCCCCACCCCGGCCGAGGCCGCGACCAGCGAAGCGGCGCGCGAGGCGACCTCGGTGTCGAGCGATAACAGCGCCGCCGAACAGCCGCGCCATCGCCGGGCGAACCGTCAGCGCTCGCGCTCGAACAACCGCGCCAACCGCCAGCGCGCGCGCTCCAATAACAGAGCTAATAATCGCGGCAATCGCCAGCGGGCGCGTCAGAACAACCGCGCGGATCGGCCTGTGCGCAACAACCGCGCGCGCAATGTCGGCGCGGTGCGCAGCGAGATCAATCGCTCCGAACGCCGCGCAAACCGTATCGAGACGCGCAGCGGCAATCGGGCAAACCGTGTCGACCGCCGCAGCGGCAACCGCGCGAACCGGGTCGAGCGCCGGGGTGACAACCGTGCAAACCGATTGGAACGCCAAGGCCGCAACCGCGCCGCCAACCGGATTGACCGGCGCAGCGATAACCGCGCGGGCCGGATCGAACGGCGCGGCGACAACCGCGCGAACCGCATCGAGCGGCGCGGCAACAACCGGGCCAATCGCGTTGAGCGGCGCGGGGGCGACTTTCGCGAGAACCGCCGCGTCTTCGGCAGCGAGGCTCGCAACAATCGGGTGCGCGCTGAGCGGCGCAACAATGTCCGCAACGAACGGCGCGTGAACCGAGCGGAAAACCGCCGCATTCGCAATCGGGCCGAGCGCCGGGGTTTTCGCAACGGCGTGCGCACCGAACGACGCAGCGACCGCGCGGAAAACCGTCGCATTCGCAACCGGGCCGAGCGCCGGGGTTTCCGCAACGGGGTTCGCGCCGAGCGACGATTTGACCGCCGAGAGAACCGCCGCATCCGCAATCGCGCAGAACGTCGCGGCTTTCGCAACGGGGTTCGCACCGAGCGGCGCTTTGACCGCCGAGAGAACCGCCGCATCCGCAACCGCGCAGAACGTCGCGGCTTCCGCAACGGGGTTCGCGCCGGCCAGCGCTTTGGCAATGGACGCGGCTTTCGCAACGGCAATTTCCGCCGCTGGGATCGCCGGGGATGGCGCAACGACCGCCGCTTTGGCTGGCGCAATTTCCGCCGGGCCAATCGCAACGCCTTCCGCCTTGGCCGGTATTTCGCGCCCTTCCGCGGGCACTTCTATCGCCCGCTGAACATCGGCTTTTTCCTGGATAGCCAATTCTTCCAGCCGCGGTTCTTCATCAACGACCCGTTCGCGTTCCGCCTGCCTCCGGTCTACGGGCCTTATCGCTGGGTTCGCTATTACGACGATGTCGTGCTGGTTGATGTCTACACCGGCGAAGTGGTCGACGTGATCGAGAACTTCTTCTGGTGATGCCTCGCTGACAATAGGACCGCTTTGAGGTCCGCATGAGCCCCCGTCGCGCTTTGGCGCAACGGGGGCTTTTTGTTGGCCGCCGCTCTTGCTAGTCAAACTCGCATGGCCACCCAAGACATTCCCGACGCCGCTGCCCTTAAACGTATCGGCCAATCCGTGCGCGAGCGTTTGGCCACCGATCCGGGCGTCTACCAGGTCGAGACCGACATCGCGGAAATTTTCGCGGTCGGCGATTTTCTCAGCGCCGACGAATGCGCGCGCCTGTGCACGATGACCGACGAAATCGCGCGACCATCAAGCTTGCACGAAATCGGCTATGACAGCGGCTTTCGCACCTCCTATTCCGGAGATCTTGATCCCTCCGACAGCTTCGTCAAAGGCATCTCGCGCCGCATTGATGACCTGCTGGGCGTTGACCCGATCATCGGCGAGGCCATTCAGGCGCAGCGCTATATGCCGGGCCAACAGTTCAAGCCGCATAACGACTGGTTCTACACCACCGAGAAATACTGGGAAGGCGAACGCAAGCGCGGCGGTCAGCGATCCTGGACGACGATGGCCTTCCTCAACGAAGTCGAAGAAGGCGGCGAAACCCACTTCACCAAGGTTGGTATCAAGATCGTGCCCAAGCCCGGCGTCTTGATGATCTGGAACAACGCGCTCGAAGACGGATCGCCCAACGAAGGCACGATGCATGCGGGCACCCCGGTGATTAAGGGCATGAAATACGTGATCACCAAGTGGTATCGTACCCGCAAGTGGCGTTAACCCCTAAGGGGTGTAGTAGGAAAGAGATTTCCGGCCCTTGCGAGTCCCCGCGCAGGCGGGGACATTATTCCGCTTGGTGCTCGATTGATTTAGGTCCCCGCCTACGCGGGGACTCACGCTTAACCTAGACCTTCGCCAACGCCTCCGCGATCAGTTTGCGCGTCGGCTCGACACCGTAGAGCTTGATGAAGCTGCCCATGCGCGGGCCCTGTTCGCTGCCCAGCAGCGTTTCGTATTGCGCGCGGAACCAGTCCCGAAGGCTCTCGAACCCGTAGGCTTCGACCTTGCCGATTTCGTAGACCATGGTTTGCAAATCCTCGGCGCTCGCATTGGCGGGCGCTTTAGCTAGCCGCGCGTCGAGGTCTTCGAGCGCGTGGATCTCGCCGCCCTCGGGCGCGCGTTTTCTGAGCGTAGGCGCGACGAAGTCACGGTTGTAGTTCACCGCGCTCTCGATCAGCTTCAAAAGCGCCGGATCAGTCACGGGCTCGCCGGTGTAGGTCTCCACGTAATCCGCTAGACTTTCCGGCGTCGCCTCCAGGCCCAGTACCGACACGAGGTTGAGCAACAGCGAATAAGGCACGCTTAGCGCATCTCCCGCGCCCGGTGCCTCAGGCCCCTCGATCCGTTCGTTCGCGCGCAGCAAGTGCCACACCGCGTTGCCAAGCTGCTTGTCGAGCGGCTGGTCGGCCAGACGCTCGCGGAACTGCCAGTAATCGTCGACCGCCTTGGGGATGACACCGGCGTGAAGCTGCTTCGCGCTCTTGGGATTGGCGAAGATGTAGAAGCCCAGGCTCTCTTGCGAGCCATAGGTCAGCCACTCCTCAATCGAGAGGCCGTTGCCCTTGGACTTTGATATCTTGCCGCCCTCGGCATCCAGGAACATCTCGTAGATCAGCCCCTCGGGCTTCTTGCCGCCCAGCACGCGCGCGATCTTGCCCGATTGCACGCCGCTATCAGTCAGATCCTTGCCGTACATTTCATAATCGACACCCAGCGCGACCCAGCGCATCGCCCAATCGACCTTCCACTGGCATTTGGACAGGCCGCCCAGCGCCGATTGCTCGACCACGCTGCCGTCTTCGTCGGTGAAGCGGATAAGCCCTTCGCTTGCGTCGACGACTTCGATGGGCACTTGCAGCACCGCGCCGGTGGTGGGGCTAACGGGCATGACGGGCGAATAGGTCTTGCGCCGTTCTTCGCCCAGCGTTGGCAGCATGATGTCCATGATCGCGTCGAAATTCGTCAGCACCCCGCGCAGCGCGTCGTCAAACGCGCCCGAATTGTAACGGTCCGAGGAACTCACAAATTCGTAGTCGAACCCGAAACTGTCGAGAAATTCGCGCAGCATCGCGTTGTTGTGCGCGGCGAAGCTTTCGTGCTCGGTGTCGAACGGGTTGGGCACGCGTGACAGCGGCTTGTGCAAATTAGCTTCGAGCATCGCCTTGCTGGGCACGTTGTCGGGCACTTTGCGCAGGCCGTCCATGTCATCGCTGAACGCGACCAGCCGGGTAGGCTGGCCCGTCAGCGCTTCGTAAGCCCGGCGCACGAGGCTGGTGCGCAGCACCTCTTGAAACGTGCCGATATGCGGCAGTCCTGAAGGACCGTATCCGGTTTCGAACAAGACAGGCGCACCATCAGGTTTGCCCCCCTTCAAACGCTTCGCAAGACGCTGCGCCTCCTGAAAGGGCCAGGCCTTGGACGATTGTGCGGCTTCGAGAAGGGTGTTGTCGGTCATAGTGAGTGGGTCTTTATGCTCCGGTCGCCTTGTTGCAAGCGCGAAGACGCGATTGGGTTTCCAATTATTTTGCGCCACGGGCAGGCGAAGCTGACGAAGCTGACACTATGTCAGGTTTGCCAAACCCCACTAAACTACTGTTCTAAATCAATTTTCGACAAGAAAACGAAGTTGACACTTCGCCAGAGCGGATGCGCAGAATTCGCGCGAAAGGCCCGTTGGCCTTTATCGCTCCTTACCGAATATGCCTGGTTGTAGGAAAGCGCGCCATACAAACGCTATGCGATTAATAGCCGTCCATAAGCTTGCACGAATTGTAGCTTTTGCCTTCCAGGCCATTGGGCGCAACATTGGTGCAGGTGATGCCCCCACCCCAGCGCTTCGCCGTTTCACTCGCGGATCGGCGCAGGCTTTCGCGCCGTTCCGTCTCCACCCGCTTGGCCCAATTGCGCGCTTCGTTCTGGCTGTATTTGCGCGCGCGAAGGCGGCGTGAATATTCGGCCTGGGCAAGCTTTGAGGCAGGCGGATTGTATTGCCAGAACGGGCGATTGACGATGGTGACCAGCGCGCTGTCGCTCAGCGCCTTCACCCCGTTCTTGCCCACATGCAGCAGCAATTCGGCGAGAAATTCGCCTTCGGGGATCGGGTCGCCCATCAGCGGTTTCCCGCCCGGATGGCGATCCAGAATGTAATCGACGATGACCGGCAGATTGCGGTTCTTTTCAAAATGCGCGCGCAGATCGGCGACTGTGATCGGTCGAGAAGCGGCGGCGGCGCGCTCCTTTTCGATGCGCATCGCTTCGCGCTCCAGCATCAACTGTTCGCAATCGCGCGCCAGATCGACGATGTAGTCCTCGGCGCCCTGCTGGCTCTTGCCCTTGGTGAAGAGCTCGAACTGCTCCTTGGCAAAGGCGGCGGCTACCGTGCGGTCCGCGCCTTGTTTTACAAGATCATCGAACTCGTCGAAGAGCACCCGGCTGGGGAACGCAAAGGGTTCGCCCAGCTCTTCCGCGTAAATCATCGCGGTGGCGCATTCGTATTTGGTGTCCGCCAAGTCTTGCACGCTGTGCGGGTTTTGCGCGTGCAGCGACGACGCCGCGCCAACGGCAAGCGCCATGCCCAGAACGAAGGCGTTACAATTGCGCATCGCATTCCTTGGCCCGCGCGATCATGGAGCGCACCGCGTCGCCTGAACCCATCACACGCTCACGCTTTTTGTACTTGGCGCGCGCTTCGTTGATATAGGGGACCGGGTCGAGCTTGAGCTGCATCGCGACATTGGCGGTCGCCTGCTCCCACGTGGCGGCGGAATTGCGCAGTTTGACGCCGTTGCCTTCCGCCATTTTGACGACATAGGCGCACTGGGCGATCAGCTTCATCATCTTCTTGTCTTGCTTGCTCGCCGCGTGAACGGCGGTCGGCGACAAAGCGAGGCTCACCAACGCAAGCGTCAGGCCAAGTTTGCGGGTCATGTGCGGTCTCCAAGAAAGTTGCCTTGAGAGACATATCGCGTTGCAAAAGCTTTGAGTGTGACAAGTCCTGTTAGAACTGACTTTGCCAGACATTTGGGGCCAATTGGGGCAGCCTTATTCCGGCTCGCTTTTGCTGGTCTGGTACATCCGGTTGGTCATCTTGACCTTGAGATAGGCAATCTTGCCGTCCTCAACGAAGTACTCCGAATAGGAACAGCACCGCTCATACCCATCCTCGAAAACATAAGAGATGGTGAGGTTCACCAGCCCCTTTCGCACGCCGCTTTCCAGGATTTTGACCGAATGCGGGATGTCCTCGAAATTGGGCGCGTAGAGGCGACGTATCTCCGCGTGGCCGGTGGCGGTGTTGCCGTCGAGCATGAGCGTTGCGTCCTCGGCAAAGGTCGCCATGAACGCGTCGAGATCCCATGTCCGATAGGCATTGACGTGGGCCTGCACCGCTTCGACCGCGGCTTGTTCGTAAGAGTTGCGCGGCGCGCCGGCGGAGGCGGGCACCGCCAGCGAGGCCAGAGTCAAGACTGCCAGGGACTTCCAATATATCACGTCGCCACCCTTCGTTTACGGCCCTTATGAGGCCAAAGCGGGTGAGAGTGTGACGGGCAATCGTTTACTTATCGTGTGTCCTCGCCCATTTTGATTGCCTCGTGTCTCAAGCTCCTGATCTTCCCCGCTTTGCGCCCGTTCCCCTGCCCGCGCTGCACGCCAGCCATGGCGGCAATTGGCTCAGACCCGCGAACGGGGAAACCGGCGCCGTTTCCAAGGGCGAGGCGATCATGGCGAGCGCGGACACGCCGATCCTGATGCTCAACGCGCCGCTTGTCGCCAATCGGTTGGGCTATCCGGATCTGTCAGGGCTGGACCTGCTGGAATTGTTCGCCTTCGTACATCCCGCGCGCTTTTGCGTGCCCACGCCGCGCGGGCTCGCGCAGGCGCTGGAAATTGAGGAACCCGCCGGCGATGAAGCGGTGCCCGCGTTCCTGCAACGCGCCGCCGGGGCTCTGATCGGCGCGGCGGAGGATCCCGAATGGTTTGAGCGCGCCGGGGCGTGGTCGGTGCTGCAAACGCTGGAGCGGTTGCGCTGGCCGTGGGCGCAGGTGTTGAAACCGCATATCACGCGGCCCGAAAAGGCGGAAAAGTGGCTGTTTTCCACTCTGCCGGAATGGGAGGAAGCGGGCGAGCGCGCGCCGCCGCGCCAGGTCGATCTCTTACCCGCCGACGTCCTGGGGCAGTTGGACCATCTCACCGGTGAGGGATCGGAAAAGCGCGAGGGACAGCGCCGCTACGCTGCGGACGCCGCGCGTATCTTTGCCCCGCGCGACCGGGCCGAGGTGCCGCATATCGCTCTCGCACAGGCGGGGACCGGCATCGGCAAGACGCTGGGCTATCTCGCGCCCTCTTCGCTGTGGGCGGCGAGCGCGGGCGGGACCGTGTGGGTCTCCACCTTTACCAAGAACCTGCAACGCCAATTGCGCAGCGAAAGCCGCCGCGCCTGGCCGGTCAAGCGTCCCGATGGCACCCCGCCCGTGGTGGTGCGCAAGGGGCGCGAGAACTATCTGTGCCTGCTCAATCTCGAAGACGCGCTGCAAGGCGGCTTTCAGGGCCGCCCGGCGATCCTCGCGCAATTGGTCGCGCGCTGGGCCGCCTTTACCCGCGATGGGGATATGATTGGCGGCGACTTGCCCGGCTGGCTGGGGACGCTGTTTCGCAAGCGCGGCATCGCGGCGCTGACCGATCAGCGTGGCGAGTGCATCTACGCCGGGTGCCCGCATTACCGCAAATGCTTCATCGAACGCGCCGCGCGTGACAGCGCGCAGGCCGATCTGGTGATCGCCAACCACGCGCTCGTCATGGTCAACGCCGCTCGCGGTCGAGACCACGCCCAACGCCCGACGCGCGTCATCTTTGATGAGGGTCACCACGTCTTCGAGGCCGCCGACAGCACCTTTGCCGCCACGTTGTCCGGCCAGGAAGCTATCGAAATCCGCCGCTGGATCACCGGGCCAGAGCGCAAGAACCGGGGCCGAAGGCGAGGCCTCGCCGCGCGTCTGGCTGATATCGCCAGCTATGACGATCAAGGCGGCGACGCGATCGAAGCGGCGACCGAAGCGAGCAAGGCTTTGCCCGGCGATGGCTGGCTGCAACGCCTCGTCGAAGGCGGACCGGAAGGGCCGGTTGAGGCGCTCTTATCGGCGGTGCGGCAAACGGTCTACGCGCGCGATGAAAGCAACGCCGAAGCCGGCTATGGCATTGAGACCGAGGCCAGCGGCTTGCCCGGCGAGGTCATCGAAGCGGCGGGTACTGCGGCGGCGGCGCTGGCCGCAATCCGCGTGCCGCTGATCCAGCTGGGCGGGCGGTTGGAGGCGATCATGGCCGACCCGCCCGACTGGCTCGATGGTCAGGGCCGCGCTCGGATCGAGGGCGCGCGCCATTCGCTGAGCTGGCGGGTCGATCTGCTCGCCGCGTGGGAAGCGCTGCTGGCGCGGCTCGGCGGCCCGGCGGACCCCGAATTCGTCGACTGGCTCGCGGTTGATCGCTCCGACGCGCGCGAATTTGACGTGGCGATCCATCGCCGCTGGCTCGACCCGATGAAGCCGTTTGCCCGCACCGTCCTTGAACCCGCGCACGGCGTCATGCTGACCAGTGCGACGCTGACGGATCGGATCGAAGACGAAGACAAAGCCTGGGACAGCGCGATCCAGCGCTCGGGCGCCGCCTATGTCGAGGGCGCGCCGCTCCTATCCTCGGCGCAAAGCCCCTTCGATTACGCCAGCCGCGCCGAAGTGCTGATCGTGACCGACATAAAGCGCGGCGATCTGCCGGGTCTCGCGGGTGCCTATGCGCGGCTGATCGAGGCGAGCGATGGCGGCGTGCTGGGCCTGTTCACCGCGATCCGCCGGATGCGCGCGGTCCATGGCCGTATCGCGGATCGGTTGGCGCGCGGCGGCCTGCCGATCTTTGCCCAGCATGTCGATCCCATCGACACCGGGACTCTGGTGGACATCTTCCGCGACGATCCCCGCGCCAGCCTGCTGGGCACCGATGCGCTGCGCGACGGGGTCGATGTGCCTGGGCGTTCTTTACGCTGCGTGGTGATGGAGGCGGTGCCCTGGCCGCGCCCTGACATTCTGCATAAGGCGCGCCGTGCGGCGGCTCAGGAAACCGGCGCGACCGGCAACGCCTATGACGACCGCATCATCCGCGCACGGCTCGCGCAGGCCTTTGGCCGCCTGATCCGTGGCCGCGAGGACCAAGGGCACTTCGTCGTCCTCTCCGCCGCTTTCCCAAGCCGCCTGCTGAGCGCGTTTCCGCCAGGGACAATGGTGCGCCGCGTCACGCTCGACGAAGCGTTGGAGCGTATCAAGCACGGGCTGATCGGCGAAGACGCACCGCAATCGACCGAGCCGCAAACCCCTCAAAACGCTGGACCATTGGACGACGGTATCCCAGATACATTCCGATGATCGAACAGATTGACTTTTTCACCCGCATCGTCGCGATTGGCGCCAGCCTTATGCTTCTCGCGCAGCTGGTTGAGGGGAACATAAACAAGCCCATCAAGATCGCGGTAATCGGCCTCATCATCGGGGCGATTGCCTATCTGATCAACGCATCGCCTGCGCTGAGGCCTGCGGGGCGCGCTCAGCCATGGGTCGAGCTCATCGCGGTCTTTCCGCCCTTCTGGTCATGGCTGTTCGCCCGGCGCCTGTTTGAGCGCGAGCCCGATCACCGCTTCATCTGGGGCGCGGTGGCGGCCCTTGTTCTTTCTTGGTTTATGGCGAATTTTCTGCCGTTCACGCAGCCGATTTCTTACTACCTCGTCCCTGTCATATCGCTTGTCCTGATCGGCGATCTTATGCGGGTCGCGTTTTCTGACCGGGCCGATGACTTGATCGAGAAGCGACGAACAATACGGCTTTGGCTGCCCTTACTTGTGGGAGCGCAGGCCGCTGCCATCCTCATTCACGATATCCTGTTCGGAATTGGCCCTCCGCAATATGTGTTCCTGCTGCTTGGCGGTGCGCTGATTTTCCTGCTTGTCGTTTTTGCCGGTCTTGCCTTGCTGACGGTCGATCCGGAATTGCTCGCGCAGGACGAGGGCGAAAACGCTGAAACCGAAAAACCCGCTTTGCAGCTATCGCCTGCCGAGGCTGTGTTGCACGAGAAGTTGGTCGCCGCGATGGGCGATAGCGCGTGGCGCGAGCCGGGGCTCACCATCGCCAGCCTGTCCGAGCGGCTCGACGTGCCCGAACACCGTCTGCGCGCGCTGATCAATCGCCGGCTCGGCTATCGCAATTTCTCCGCCTTTCTCAATCGGCATCGCATTGCCGAGGCGCGCCTTGCGCTTGTCGATAAGGCAAAAGTCGACCTGCCCGTGCTGACCATCGCGATGGATCTGGGCTACAATTCGCTGGCGACTTTCAACCGCGCTTTTCGCAGCGAAACCGGCACCACGCCGAGCGATTTCCGGCGACTGGGAATGGCTGACGAGGCCGTATCCGCGCCTGATCAAAACTGAAAAAAGCGCCTCATTTTCAAAAATGACACGGGTTTTCCGGCGCTGAGGAGAGGTTTCGTACAGGCTGCGTCACAAGGTGATCAGAAACGGATTGGAGGAGCCTTCTGATGACACGCGACGACCTGACCTATGTCACCGACCTGGTGATAGAACATTTCGCCCACGTCTTTTACTTCGACCTTGGGCGATACGTAGTCGCGGCAGGGATTGCGGCCACGCTGCTGTTTGTGTGCCGCGCCTATGCGAAGCGCCGCCGCATCCAGACGCGGCGGGCGAGCCCCGAGGATTACGCCCGCGAGATCCTCTCATCTTTGCGCACGGTGTTTTTCTTCGGGGTGACGACCATGGCTACGGTCATCGGCGTTGAGACAGGGGTCATCCGGTTCGACAATGGCGAGCCGTCATGGGGGGTGATCGCGCTGCATTTTGCGGTGATCGTCCTTGCTCATGACACGTATTTTTATTGGGCGCACCGGGCGATGCATTCCAAGGCCCTGTTCAGAGCGACGCATCTGCACCACCACAAATCGCGCACGCCCACGCCGTGGACCGCCTACAGCTTCTCTGCGTGGGAAGCCGTGATCGAAGCCGCCTACATGCCGATCTTCCTGCTGACGGTCAGTCTGACGGGGTACGCAATGGCTGGCTTTGCGGTGTTCCTGTTCCTTTGGCACATGATCATCCGTAACGTGATGGCGCATGTCGGGCACGAGATCTTTCCTGCCGGCTGGGTCGATAACCCGCTGACCGATTGGATCACGACGACCACGCATCACGATCTGCACCATTCTTCGGGCCACAATTTCGGGTTCTATTTCACCTGGTGGGACCGGATGATGGGCACCGAGCACCCGCGGTATAAGGAAGAGTTCCGCAAGAGCGCCAAGCCGCTTCCGCGCCCCAAGCCTTCGCGCTGGACGCTGAAGGGGCGCCCGGCGGAGCAAGCCTCGGTCATCGTCAGCGCGCTGCTGGCGGCAAGCGCGACAATCGTGACATGGGGCGGGACCGGGGCGCTTGCCCTCGCCTGAGCAGGCGTTGATGCGGCGCGCGGGCGTGATCGCAACTTGCCTCAAGTCGAACGGTGTTTAGAGTGCCGCCCTCCACACCAAAGAATGGGCAAGACTTTATGAAACGGCTGGGCCTGCTGCGCCACGCAAAGTCGGAATGGGACGATATGGTCAAACGCGATTTTGACCGGGGTCTCAACGAGCGTGGCCGGCGCGGTGCGGCGTTGATGGGCGAGCATGTCGTGGCTGAAGACTTCGCCTGGGACATGGCGATCGCCAGCCCTGCGACGCGCGTGCGCGAAACGCTCGCCAACGCGCGCCTCGGCCTCTCGCCGGTGTTTGATGATCGGCTTTATCTGGCCAGCCCCGATACGATTGTGGAGGTTTTGCACGCGCAGGCCGGGGATGCGGACGCAAACGCAAGCGAGCCGGAAAGCGTGCTGTTGATCGGGCATAATCCCGGCCTTCAGGAGACCATTCTCAACCTCGTTGCGCCCGCACGCGAAAACGACCTGTTTCGCGAAGCGGTGGTGAAGTTCCCAACCGCGACCTTTGCCGTGCTCGAATGCGCGATTGACAGCTGGAGAGAGCTCAAACCGCGCTGCGCGACGCTGGTGCATTTCGCCCGCCCCCGCGACCTCGACACCGATCTGGGCCCTGCAACCTGATCGTGACGCGGCTCTAACCGAGGATCTGGCGCGGTCCCGGCCCTTTTTGCGCCAAGCGATCATCGGGGTTGTAGATCGCACAATGTTCCAGACTCAGGCACCCGCAGCCGATACACCCATCCAGCCGGTCGCGCGTTCGCTCAAGCTGCGCGATTTGATCGTCGAGCCGCGCGCGGATCGCCGCGCTGATGGTGCGCCAGTCGCGCGCCGTGGGCGTGCGACCATGCGGCAGGGCCTTCATAAGATCCTCGATTTCGCTCAGCGCGAGCCCCAATTGCTGCGCGATCAGGATAAAGCTCACCCGCCGAATATCGGAGCGCAGGAACCGCCGCTGATTGCCGCTGGTGCGCACCGGTTCGATCAACCCCTTGCCTTCATAAAAGCGGATCGCGGAGACCGAGAGCCCGGTGCGCCGGGCCATCTCGCCGATGGGGATCAAATCGTTGCGGCTGAGCGCGCGGGCCATGAGAGCGGCCTTTCCGAAAGAAGGAAATAGCTTGATCTCAACTTAGGTTGAGGTTGCACGATGGGCAAGCGCAATGATTCGGACCCAAAGTCTCCCACGCGCAAAGCACATGAAAGGAAGCATCCAATGCCAACCGGAACCATCGAGCACGCCAACCTGTCCGTAACGAAGCCGGAACGCAGCGCGCAATTGTTGAAGGATCTGCTCGGTTGGCGCGAACGCTGGCGCGGGCAATCGCAATTTGGCGGGGAGACGATCCATGTCGGCGAACCCGATAATGGCGGGTCTTACATGGCGCTCTACACCAGCGAAGATGTCAAAGGGGATTACTCCAAAGGCCAGCCACTCAACCATGTCGGCCTGCAAGTCGATGATCTGGCCGCCGCCGAAGCCGTGGTGGCCGGCGCGGGCCTCAATCCATTCGGCCACGACGATTATGATCCGGGAAAGCGGTTCTACTTCTTCGACTGGGACGGGATCGAGTTCGAAGTCGTCAGCTACACCGGCGACCCAAAGGCCAGAGACGCGTCATGAACGAAGTCATCCCGCGCGAACCGATGTTCGAACCTGGGTCCAAGCCACCGTCAAAGCCGAGTCAGAGCAAAGAGGTCTGGCTTGGCCTGCCTTTGACCCAGCTTTCATCGGTTCGCTCGATGATCAGATCGCCGCTCCACGCCTTGCACAAAGCCTTCGCCTCGTCGGGCGATCCGGACACCCACCCCTCGTAATCGGAACGCCCCAGCAGCACCGGCATGCGATTGTGAATGTCGGCGCTGGCTGAGCCCGCGCTATCGGTCATCACCATCGAATAGACGAGACCGAATTCATCGCTCTCGCGCCACACACCCGCGACCGCAAACAGCTCGGCATCCGGGCGCGACATCCATGTGCGCGTCTTGGCGCCCTTGGGCCCCTCAGCCTCGGCCCAGGCGGTGACCGGGATCAGGCAGCGGCGCTGCTCAAACGAGGTGCGCCAGAAGAAGCTATCCAGCTTGTCGGTTCGCGCGTTGTTGACGGGTTTGGGCTTGAGCGGCTGGCCGTTCTTGCCCTTCATCACGAGCGGGAACCCCCAGCTCATCGGCTTGATGGCGTCCTCAGCCGCGACGAGGCCGGGATAGCCGGGATAGACCTCTTGCGCGAGGTTGGCCCCGCCCACGCTGGCGACCATATCGAACCATTTGGCGACCTCGTCGGTGTTCTTGGTCATGCGGTAAAGGTTGCACATGGCTTAGAAACCGCCCCCGGAATGGGCGTTGCCGATCACAAAGCACGCCGCCGCCATCAGCGCCCCGGCCCAGCGGTTGGAGCGAAACCGCGCCAGCGGGTTCTCCGGATCGTCAGGGTTTAGCGTTGCGACCTGCCAGATCAGATGCGCCGCCACCGGGCCGAGCGCGAGCAGCGCCAGCCAGTCGGGTCGGTAGAGCCATACACCCAGAGCCCACAGCCCAATCGTTGCGGCGTAAAAGCCCGCCACGCCCGCGTGCACCCGCGCGCCCATACGCAATGCCGACGAGCGGATGCCGACCAGCGCGTCATCCTCGCGGTCTTGCAGCGCGTAGATCGTGTCATAGCCGATCACCCAGCACACGCAGCCCGCGTACAGCGCGGCGATAGCGTCCCAATGCACGCCGCCGTACAGCGCGAAACCAATCTGGCTCCACGCGACCAGCAGCCCCCAATTGAAGACCATGCCCAGCCACGCCTGCGGCCACCACGTGATGCGCTTCATAAACGGATAGGCGGCGACCAACGCGAGGCTGGCCAGCGCCACGGCTTGCGCTTCCCAGCGCAATTGCAGCAACACAATCAAACCGACAAGGCACAGGCTGATGAGCCAGCCCCAAGCGAGCTTCTTGCTTACCCGCCCGCTCGCCACGGGGCGGGCGGCGGTGCGCGCGACCTTTCTGTCGAGTTCGGCGTCAACGATATCGTTGTAAACGCACCCTGCCCCGCGCATCGCGACCGCGCCCAGCAGCAACCACGCGAGCAAACCTACCTGCAACCCCGCGCCCGCCAGCCACACGCCAAACACGCACGGCCAGAACAGCAGCCACCAGCCAATCGGCCGATCAAACCGCGCCAATTGCGCCAGATCGCGCGGCAATTGCGGTAACCGCTCGACAAGCCCGCGATGCTCTGTGTCCGGGACGATGGTTTCGGGCGAGGCGCTCATGGTCTTGTCCTCTAACGCCGCGCCGGACTAGGGGAAAGCCATGTCTGACACTTACGAACCGCGCACCCCCGCCTGGCCGCCCAAATCCGCGCCGCGCCTTTTCGTGGAGCAAGAGCTGGCGCTGGGAGCGCAGGTTTCAATCGAGGGCAATCAGGCGCACTACCTCTCACGCGTCATGCGCGTGGGCGCGGGCACCGCGGTGATCCTGTGCGACGACGTGACCGGCGAATGGGCCTGCGAAGTGAGCGAAGCGGGCAAGCGGCGCGTTGCGCTGAACGTAATCGAGCGCCTTTCCCCGCGCGAAGAAGTGCCCGATCTGTGGCTGTGTCCGGCCTTGCTCAAGAAGGACCGCTTCGACCTCGTGCTTGAGAAAGCGACCGAGCTTGGCGCGGCGCGGATCCAGCCGGTGATCACACGGCGGTGCGTTGCGGACAAGCTCAACCGGGACCGCGCGGTCACGATCACTATCGAAGCCGCCGAACAATGCGCGCGTACTGCTTTGCCCGACTTGCGCGCGCCGGAGCCCTTAAAGGTCATCCTCGAAAAATGGCCCGGCGAGCGGCTACTGTTCTTTGCCGATGAAGAAGGGGGCGAGCCCGCCGCTGACGCGTTCCGCCACAACTCAGGCCCCGTTGGCCTTCTGATCGGTCCCGAAGGCGGCTTTGACACCACCGAACGCGACGCGATCCGTGCGCATCCGGCAGCGACACCAATATCGCTCGGCCCGCGTATTTTGCGCGGTGAAACCGCGGCCATTGCGGCGCTCAGCGTGTGGATGGCGACAAGCGGAGATTGGCACCGCTGATAGCTCAGCTTCATTCGAGCGAAGGCTTTTTTGGGCGAATTTTGGCTTCCCTCGCACAGACGCCGCGCCTACGGCGGCGCCAAAGATGGAAGTGAAAGCCTTATGAGCACACGCGAAACCTCCGGCGAACCCGAACCGATCATCGAAGGCATCGCCGACCTTGTCGCGCCCATGATCGGCGGCGAAAAACCGGCATCGGACTGGCGGATCGGGACCGAACACGAGAAGTTCGTTTACGCGCGCGATGATCGCCGCGCGCCGACCTATGACGAGCCCGGCGGCATCCACGATATCCTTCTCGCGCTGCGCGATTATGGTTGGGAGCCGATCGAAGAGAACGGCCAGGTCATCGCGATGAAGGGCCCGGACGGCACGGTCAGCCTTGAACCGGCAGGTCAGCTGGAACTGTCGGGCGCGCCGCTGGAAAACCTGCACGAAACCTGTGCGGAAACCGGGCGGCACCTGGCGCAAGTCAAGGAAATCGGCGAGCGCTTCGGCGTCAGCTTTCTGGGTCTGGGCATGTGGCCCGACAAGACCCGTGAAGAGCTGCCGGTGATGCCCAAGGGGCGCTATAAAATCATGATGAACCACATGCCGCGCGTCGGCAAACTGGGTCTCGACATGATGCTGCGCACGTGCACGATCCAGGTCAATCTCGACTATTCATCCCAAGCCGACATGGTGAAGAAATTCCGCGTCGGCCTTGCGCTGCAACCGCTGGCTACCGCTCTGTTCGCCAACTCGCCTTTCACCGAAGGCAAGCCCAACGGCAAGCTCTCCTATCGCAGTCACATCTGGTCGGACACCGATCCGCACCGCACCGGGATGCTGCCCTTCGTCTTCGAAGATGGCTTCGGCTATGAACGCTGGGCCGAGTACATGCTCGATGTGCCGATGTATTTCGTCTTTCGCGAGGGGAAATATATCGACGCCGCCGGGCTTTCCTTCCGCGACTTTATGGACGGCAAATTGTCCGTCCTGCCCGGCGAGCGCCCGACCGCGAGCGATTGGTGGGATCACCTGTCCACCGCCTTTCCCGAAGTGCGCCTCAAAAGCTTTCTCGAAATGCGCGGCGCGGATGGCGGGCCGTGGAGCCGCATCTGCGCGCTTCCGGCGCTATGGGTGGGCCTGCTCTACGACCAAGGCGCGCTCGATGCGGCGTGGGATCTGGTCAAGGATTGGTCGATGGAAGAACGCGAACAATTGCGCAACGATGCGCCGCGCCTTGGCCTTGACGCCGCGATACCGGGCGGCGGGACAATGCAGGATCTGGGCCGCGAAGCCCTCGACATCGCGCGCGCGGGCCTGACCGCACGCGCGCGCCTTAATGGGGCAGGCGATAACGAGACCGGCTATCTCGAAACGCTCGATGAGATCGTCAAATCGGGCAAGGTGCCGGCCCAGCGCCTGCTCGACGCCTATCACGGCGACTGGGGCGAAGACGTCAGCCACGTCTATAAATATTCGTTCTAGGCTAAGGGGAAGTCGCATGCTGATAGTCATCGGAACCGCACAATTGGGCGACGGCGCGATTGAGGCGGGCCACGACGCGCTCAAAGCCATGATCACGGCCTCGCGCGAAGAGGAAGGCTGCATCGCTTACGGCTACGCGGTCGATATCCTCGACCCCGCGATTATGCGCATCACCGAAAAATGGGTCGACGAGGCTGCGCTGGTCGCGCATTTCCAGACCCCGCATATGGCCGCCTTTCAAAAGGCTCTGGGCGAACTCGATATCAGCATCATCGATGTGAAGAAATTTCAGGCCGACGACGGCGCGCCTTTGATGTGAGCCTATTCGGCGGGCTGCGTCAGCGCGCCGTCATTTTGCGCTGAGGCAGCTGTGGGTGCATCGCCGGGCGTGAACCATCTGACCAGGCGTCGCTTCATCCTCGCCAAGGGCGCGGTGATGACGCCGTGCTCTTCCATCCACGCGTAATATTCGCGATATTTGGGATCTTCGGCCAGCAAATGCGCCTCTTCGGTGCGCGCGCGCCAGTAGTAGATGGCGTTGACCACGGCGAGGAAGAAGCAATTGCGCGCCACATCCACCAGCGAGCCGCTGGTCGCCAGAAACGGCATGAAGAAGCACCACCAATACAGGTTTTTCGACACGTAAGCCGGGTGACGTGTGTAGCGGTACGGCCCGTTGGTGATGACCCCGCGATAGGTGAGGTTGGAAAAGCGGATGCCGAAGATAAACGTCGCCCAGGCGTAAGCCGCCGTCAGCGCGACCAGCCAGGCCGCCCACAGCCACAGCATCGCGGGGCTATCGATCAGCCAGTAATCCCACTTGGCGCCGTTCATCTCGTAATTGAGCACGCCGCCAGCGCCGAACACGCCCCAGGCAAACGGCGGATAGCACACCAAGGCGGCGACCCATCCGGCCAGAAACGGATTGCCCGAACGAATATGCGCATCGAGCGGGCGCAGCGTGACCAGATAGCCGACCGTGCCGATCTGCACGTCGATCATGAATAACAGCGTCACGAGCAGCATGCCGATCTCGACCGGATTGTCGATGATCTGCGCGGGCTGCGCCTCGACAATATACGCAAAACCGCCTGGAATGATCGAGATCATGAAGGCGCTGAAAAAGCCCTTGATGATCCAGGCACGCCAATGCTTCTTGATGGGCTCGGCGTCCCACGCCTCGCGCGCGATCAGCATCGCGCCAAAGTGCCAGGTGCCATCCTTGGGATCGACCATATGGCGGTCGAGCCAGAGGATATAGGGGACGCTGAGCACGACGAGCGGCACCAGCGCGGTCGCCAGCACATTCATCGCGAAGAGATAATCGCCGTCCCAGTACCACCGCGCCAGCGCGTACAGCGCCGCCAGTCCGGCCCATGTTGCCCATAGCCCGGCGATCTTGACGGTGGAAATGGGCAGGATTTCGGAAAGAGGCCGCTTCAGGCTCCAGTCGAGCCCGGTTGAGGGCCGCAAATGCACTCGGTCCACCGCCACGCTCCACAGCGCCATTGGCCCGGCGGTGAAGACCATCGCCATCAGCGCCGCGTGCGGGCCGGAGAGCACTTCGCGCGGGCCCGGCAGGTTCAGCCACTCCGCCGTCAACGGATAGGTGCGGCAAAACAGGATCCATGCCGCCAGCCCGAGCAGGCCTATCAGGCCCACACCGCTCGAGACATCACTCTCCGGCAATCCCAATGGCTGGGTCGCCGGGCGCGCCGTCTTCGCGGTTGCTTGGGAGGGATGCGCACTGTTCGTCATTACCCGCACGCGTCTAGCGCATAAGGGTTAATGAGCGCTCCACACTTGCGCGCGCTGTCCTGAAATCAAACAGCGCGCCGCAGGCAGATTAACGCGCGCGCCCTATTTCCAGGCGTGGATCTTGCCGCTGTCGTCGAGTACATAGAGGAACCCGTCCGCCACGATGGGGGGCAGGCTGACCGCTTCGTCAAGCTCAGCGAAGAGCTGCGCAGAGCCTTCGGCCGCGCTCAGCCGCCAGATTTCCCCGCGCGAGCTGGCAACCCACAATTGGTTGCCCGCCAGCACCGGGCCCGTCCAGAAGATCGGATCCTTCTTCTTCTTTTCGTTGCGATATTGCGGCAGCTGCGTGATCCAGCGGACCTGCCCATTGGTGCGCGCAATCGCCAAAAGCCGCGCGTCATCGGTGAGGGTAAAGATCCACTCGCCCGCAATCGCCGGGGTCGAAATTCCGGCAAGGTTCAACTCCCAGATGCGCTGCCCGGTCACAAGCTCATAAGCCGCCATGCGACCGCCCTGCCCCAGCGCGTAGACACGGCCGGAATCGATGATCGGATCAGCGTCAATATCGGTGAGCGAGCTCACCTGCGTCGAGATATTGGTGCGCGCCAAGGCGTCCGCCCATAGCTCGCGCCCGTTTTCATAGCGATAGGCCGACAATTCACCGCTCGAATAGCCCGCGACAATCGTGCCCTGCCCCGCAGCCGGAGCGGCCACGCCAAACACGCCCGATTGCGCGGTGGCACCGCCCTTGTTCCACAGCGTTTCCCCGGTCGCCATGTCGAGCGCTATGATCTGGTTGTCCTGCGTCATCACATAGATCTGGCCAAAGGCGATGGTGGGTGATCCGCGCAACGGCCCCGCCGGTTTCACCTTCCAGATCAGCTCGCCGGTTTCCGCCTTCTTGGCCTTCACCGTGCCCGTGCCGCTGGTCGCGTAGATGACGCCGTTGTCATAGCTCACCCCGCCGCCATAGGCGCTGGGACGCATATCATCGCTCATCTCGTCTTCGGACTTGGCCCAGACCTCGGCGCCCGTTTTCTTGTTGAAGGCGTGGATCGTGCCATCGGTGCCTTCAACGTAAAGCTGGTTGCTGCCCACGACGGGCGCGGCGGCGAGGCGTTCGCGATTGCTCGACCCGGCGATCTGCGCGTCCCACACCTTGGTCGGAACTTCGGCGAGTTGCAGGTGGCCATAGGATTTGTCCGCCGACCCGCCGACCTGCGACCATTCGGTGTTGGCGATGGGCGGCGGCAGGACGATGGTCACCCCTTCGAGCGCCGGGTTCACCACGGTGCCCGCTTCGATGCGCGAGAGGATCGGCATCCGGTCGCCGATGGTCGGCGTGGTCTTTTCACGCTTGCCGAACAGGCCGTTGCCCGCGCACCCGCTCAAGGCGACGGCGCACAGGCCCGCCACCATCACGGCGCGCGCGCTGATCGCCCGGCCCCGGCTGTGGCCCAAATTCTTGCTCATAATCCTCAACTTCCGTCCGTTTATCCTAGGACGCTGGCGCACCGCCGCTTGCGGCGCCTCCAGCGACATTTGCGTCTTGTGGAGCGACCCCCTGCCCCTTCAGCAATTCTTCGACATCCTCGACCGCATCGACGCCCAGTTGGCCTGTCATCTGCAAGGCGCGGTCGCGCAGCGAGCCGGGCAGGTCTTCATCCTTGGCGATGGCCGCGAACAGCGCGCCCGCTTCGTCGCGATTGCCCATCTCAAGATGCGCGATCGCGGCGAGTTCGGCCGCGCTGCCGAAAAACGGGCTTTCCGGCTTGGCCAAATCCGCGAGCTTGGCGATCACATCGGCGGGCTCGCGCTCGTCAAAATTGGTGGTCACCTCGCGCAGGCGCGCAAGATCACGCAGGCCTTGCGGCGCGCCTTCATCGGCCGCGATCTGGGCGTAGAGCTCAATCGCGCGCTCAGGCTCCCCGGTTTCCAGCGAAGCGGCGGCCTGTAACAGGCGCGCCGAAGTGCGCACGCCGGGCGTTTCGGCATCAAGCAGCGGTGCGGCCCGATCCTTGACCGAAGCGAAGTCTTCCGCCTGCGCGTAATCGATGACCGATATGATCTCTTCGGATTGCGCCTCCAGCCCGGCTTCGACCTGCGAATCCCAGAACAGATAGCCCCCCAACCCCAGCAACAGCACAGCGAGGAGCGATCCAACGCCGACACCGTATTTCTGCAAGAACTCCGCCGCGTCATCCTTGCGGACCGCTTCGTCGATCTCGCGCATAACGACCTCGTCCTCAGCCGAGAGCTCTGGATTGTCCGAAGGTTTCGAATTGGAAGAAGTGGGAGTGCGCGCCACGGGAGCCGGTAACCTCGTTAAGTTCGTATCTGTCTTGCGCGCGGCCTTAAAGGCTGGGCTAGGCGGGCGCAATGGCAGCGATCAGCTTGTGCCAAGCCGCAAAGGGGGGCTGGCACGCTTGCCGAGTGGTCGGGAGGTGGATCATCGCACTTGAACCGTGGATGAAGCGGGCGCGCCTGGCCGGCGGGCGGGCTTTAGAAATCACGGCCCATCGCGCCAGCATAGAGCGCGCGGTAAAGATCGACCATGCGCGCCTCGTCGAACTGCGCGCGCGCCTTGGCACGGTTGGCGGCGCCTATTTCAGCGCGGCCTTCGGGATCGCCCGCCAATTCCTCCAAGGCCTCAGCCAAAGAGGCGGTGTCGCCGGGCGCGGTGATGTAATCGATATTGTCCTTCGCCACGATCGAGGCGATGTCGCCCACCGCTGGCGCGGCAACGGGCAGTCCGGCGGCCATCGCCTCGACCACGGAGAGCGGGAATTGCTCACTGCGCGAGGACAGCGCAAAGATATCGAACAGGCCGATGACGCTCGCCGGATCGCTGACAGCGCCGGGTAGGTGGACGCGGTGGTCGACCTCGTGGCGCGAAGCCGCCTCGCGGATCGCAGCGCGCTCGGGCCCCTCGCCCAGGATCACCAAGTGCCAGTTCTCGGGCAGGCCCCGGATCGCTTCGACAAGGCTGGGTAACTGCTTAACCGCGCGCAGACCCGTCAGCGTGCCCACCCACCGCTCGCCCTCGCGCTTGACCACGCGCAGCGCGGAAGGGTCGGGCTTTTGGGCGAAGGCTTTGGTGTCGATCCCGTTTGGAATGCGCGTAATGCGCCCCTGCGGCTGGCCCCATTTGGCGAGCGCGATCCGCTCCAGCACGCCGCTGGGTACGACCAGACCGTCGGCCTTGAACAGGGCTGCGCGGCGATACCAGTTGCGGCTCGATTTCAGCTGCTGCGCTTCGTCTTCGTTGAACCCGTCCTCGTGGTGAATCAGCGGAGCAAGGCCAAAGCGCTCGCCGAAAACGGTGTGCGCCATCACCGCGTCCATCGCGCCCCAATTGTAGGTGAGGATGAGGTCAAACCCCTCCATCGAGCGCGCAATCGTGACAAGGCGTCCGGGCGTCGGGCGTCCTTGCAGCGCGGGAAAATCGGTTGGGAAATGTGCTTTCACCCGCCGGTCGATCAACGCGCGCGCGCCCAATTGGTCGGGCATGCTGGAGACGATCGTGTGCTGCGCCCCCTTGCCAAAAGCGTTCATCAACTGGACCGCGCGGCGCTCCTTGCCGCCGGCGTTGAAGGTCGAATGGCAATGCAGGATGCGGACCGGGCCGCCGGCGGAAGCTTTGCTCATGGAAGGGCGCTCGGATCTCGCGCGTCAGGCCAGCTGGCTGAGCCAGGCTTCCATAGCCGCGCGCGCTTCGGGTTCGTCGAGCGTGGGCGCGTGGCCGACATTAGGCACCACCACCACCGTCATCGCCGGGTTGCGCGCGGCCATTTGCTTGACCGTATCGGGCGACAACAGGTCCGATAATTCGCCGCGCACCAGCACCATCGGCACGCCAGCGAGCGCTTCATAGGCGAGCCACAGATTGTCCGGCGCGGCGTTGCCGTGCTGCGCAAAAGGCTGCGCGATGGCCATGTCGTAATCATAGCTGATGCGGCCATTCTGGCTCACCACCAGCGTGCGCTTCGCCATTTCGAACCATTGGTCCAGATCCCATTCGGGGAACGCCTCGCCGTGCACCGATTGCAGCGATTTGGCCGCGTGCATCCAGGTGGGATAGCTGCGCCCGTGCCCGACATAGCCGCCAATCCGCTTGAGCCCGGCCGGGTCCACCACGGGCCCGATATCGTTCATTAAAACGCCTTCGATCCGCCCCGGTTCGGCCGCCGCGAGCAGCATGGTGATCAGCCCGCCCATCGACGTTCCAATCGAGATGAAACGTTCAATCCCCAGCTCCGCGAACAGAAGCTCGAGGTCTTCGACATATTGCAGCGGTGTATAAGTGCTTGGGTCGGAGGAATATTCGCTTTGCCCGCGCCCGCGCATCTCCGGCACGATCACCCGGCGCCCCTGCGCCGCGACCCACGCCGCCACGCCTTCGAAATCGCGCGAATTGCGCGTCAGGCCATGAAGGCAGACCACCGGAAGCCGATCAGCGGCCCCATCCGCACCTGCGTAATCGCGGTAGAAAAGCTTGAGACCATCGGCGCTGGTCCAGCGCTTTTCGTCGTAGCTTGGCGTAATGGGGCTAGCCGTGTTGGTGCTGGTCGGCATGGGCGGGCGGTGTCCCTTTTCATCGCGGTCGCTGGGGTCGAGGCTGCGAAGGCTCTTGCGCAGGATATTCGCGCCTTGCAAGCGTCTTTGTCTCCGCCCACTATCGCGTCATGAGCGAGGAACCGCAACACGAAGACCTTGGCCCCGATTATCAGCCCGATCCCGCGATCAACGCGCTGGCCGAGTGGCTGGGTTCTGAGGTCGATCCGGCCAGTTTTCCCAGCACCCAGCTGCGGTTTCGCAACGATCGCGCCGCGGCGAGCGTGGGTTTGGCGGGTCTGAGCGATGAGACGTGGGTGCGCCATTTCGGCCGGTTTGAGCCGCTTGAGGGAAATCTGAAACGACCGCTCGCGCTCAAATATCACGGGCATCAGTTTCGCACCTACAATCCGGAAATCGGCGATGGGCGCGGGTTTCTGTTCGCGCAGATGCGCGACCGCGACGGGCGGTTGCTGGATTTGGGGACGAAAGGCTCTGGACAGACCCCCTATAGTCGCGCGGGCGATGGGCGGCTGACGCTGAAAGGCGCGGTGCGCGAGATCCTCGCGACCGAGATGCTCGAAGCGCTGGGCGTCAACACATCGAAGACTTTCAGCGTGATCGAGACGGGCGAGGAATTGTGGCGCGGCGATGAACCCTCGCCCACCCGTTCCGCCGTCATGGTGCGGCTAAGCCATTCGCATATCCGCATCGGCAGCTTTCAGCGGTTGATGGCGCTGGAGGAAACGGACGAGCTTGAAGCGCTGGTCAACTACACGCTGACCCACTTTCCCGGAACCGAGCCGCCCGCCGACACCTTGGCGCGCGAGGTGCCCGCCGTTCGCTTGATGCATCAGGTGGTCGAGCGCATGGCCGATCTTGCCGCAAGCTATATGGTGGCTGGCTTCGTGCACGGGGTGCTCAACACCGACAATATGAATGTGACGGGCGAGAGCTTTGACTACGGGCCCTGGCGCTGGCTGCCGAGCTGGGATCCCGGTTTTACCGCCGCCTATTTCGATCAAGGCGGGCTCTACGCTTTTGGTCGCCAACCCGAAGCCTTGCACTGGAATTGCGGGCAATTGGGCGTCGCGCTGCGATTACTGGCGGACAGCGATCCGCTGGTGGAGGCGCTCAACCGCTTTGGCCCGCTTTACATGGAAGCCATTGGGCGGCGGTGGTGCTGGCGTTTGGGTGTGCTGTCGCGCGGTTCAGACGAGGACGCGCGGCTGGTTTCAGTGTGCGAAAAAGTGATGCGCGAGACGGGCGCTGGGCCGGACGCGTTCTTCTTTGCGCATCGCGGCGGGCGCGGGCTGGATAACGCGCCAAGCGAATTGATCGAAGCGCTCAGCCCTTATGAGGCAAGCGATGCCTCACATGATTATTGGGCGGACGACGCACCGCAATCGATGCTCATCGAAGAAGTCGAGGCCATCTGGGCCGCAATTGACGAGCGCGACGATTGGTCAGCGCTTCATGCCAAAATCGAAGCGCTCCGGCGGATGGGCGAGGCCCATGGACCTCCACCAACACCCGCCGGGCACGCTTAAAACGCGAGGTTTACGTCACCTGCGCAGTGGGCGCGCAACCCGGAACGATTACCCATTCGGAGCGGGCTGCGCCTGCACCATCTCAGCGGGCTGGATATCGATACCCGCCAGCTTCCATCGACCCTGCTCCCATTGGAAAAACATGTCGAAGGTGATCGAGATCGGCCGCAACTGGAACAGACCCTTCACCCGGAAGAGGTCTTCGCGGACCATTTGCGGCGCTTCGTAATAGGTCGGCGGAACCAGCAGCGCCGTCGACAGATCAATGTTCGAATTGCGCAAACCGGCGAAGATTTCCGTCAGCTTGGCCGGGTTGTAATTGATCTGGAACGGCTGTGCGGAAATATCCCGCAGCACCGAATAATTGCCCGATTGGTTCGCGTGATCGACTGCGGCCACGGTGGACCAGATCATGCGCGACAGCTCAAGCTGGCTCGGCGTTGGACGCAGCGAAGGCGGCGGTTGCACGCTGGGCTGTTGAAGCGTTGCTCCGGGCGTCACCGATTGGGCGTGCGCCGGAGCAGAGCTCAGAGCAAAGGTCATTGCCGCAAGCATCAAAGCGCCCGCCGAAGCGGAGCGCGACAACGCGCGGGTGGCGGACAAACGAAATGCCGGGGCGCAGGGCCCCGGCATCGTTCTTTGAGTCGAGATCATTTTCAAGATCAGATCTGTATCGGCTTACCAGGCGACTTGGAAGCCACCACGTGCACCGACTTCGCCGCTGTCGAGACCGACACCGACACCCGCCGAGAACGCAGCGTTATCGCTGATGCGCGCGGTCATAGCGACCGAGCCAGCGCCCTGGTTCTGGAAGTAACCAACGCCGCCCGACAGAGCGAACGAGGTGCCAGGCTGCAAAGCCGGGCTTTCCATGGCCAGAGCCATCGCAACACCTTCGTTGGCGCGGCGAATGTCATCGCGGTTCTGAGCCGTCTCACCAAACAGCGCGTTGATCTGAGCCTGCTGGGCGGCGCCCTGGGTGGTCAGATTGATGATGCTCGCCTGGTTGTTCAGGATGCCCTGAGCGTTGTTGGCGACACCAGCCGCGTTGTTCGCCATGCCCGCTGCGTTGGTAGCGATGTTGGCGGTGTTGGTGTTGATGCTGGCGGTGTTCATGCCGATCACCGTGGCGTTCGCCGCGATGTTGGTCGTGTTGCCAGCAATGGCCGCTTCGTTGGTGGTCACGCGGGTATCGAGCCCGGTGATCGCCATCGCGTTGGCGCCGATCGACGTGGTGTTGGCGGCGATGCTGGTAGCGTTCGTGGTGATGCTAGCTTCATTCGTCGTCACACGCGTGTCGAGACCGGTGATGGCCATCGCGTTCGCACCGATATCAGCGGTGTTTGCAGCGATGTCACCCGCGTTGTCGGTGATGTTGGCTTCGGCGGTCGTGAGACGGCCACCGACGACCGACAGGGTGTTGAAGTTGTTATCGATCAACGTGCGGTTGTTGTCGATATCGGTTTCAGCCGTCGTCAAACGCGTGCCAACTTCAGACAGAGTGTTGAAGTTGTTGTCGATCAGCGTGCGGTTGTTGTCGATATCGGTTTCAGCCGTCGTCAGACGCGTACCAACGGTCGACAAGGTTGCCGTGTTGGCTGCGACACCGTCAGCAGCGGTCTGAATATTCGCGGCGTTAGCTGCGATATCCGCATCGTTCGAGGCAATCGCCGACTGGTTAGCGGCGATGTCCATGCCATTCGATGCAATCGCGGCCGCGTTCTGCGTGATATTGGTCGCGTTGTTCGCAATACCGGCAGCGTTCTGAGCGATGTCCGTGTCGTTCGCCACGATTGCAGCGGTGTTGGTGTCGATGTTGTCCTGCAACGTCGTGTCTGCCGCAATACGCGCCGCTTCTTCGGCATCAATATTGTTCTGCAGAGTGGTATCCGCCGCCGCACGCGTAGTCGCTTCGGCGTCGATGTTGTTCTGCAGCGTCGTGTCAGCCGCGATACGCGCCGCTTCCTCGGCATCGATGTTGTCCTGCAGAACTACGTCAGCCGCCGCACGCGTTGCCGCTTCGTTATCAATGTTGGTCTGCAACGTCGTGTCCGCCGCAATGCGCGCGGCTTCTTCGGCGTCGATGTTGTTTTGCAGGGTCGTGTCCGCAGCAATGCGCGCCGCTTCTTCGTTATCGATGTTGGTCTGCAGCGTCGTGTCCGCAGCGATGCGCGCCGCTTCTTCCGCGTCGATGTTGTCCTGCAGAACCACGTCAGCCGCCGCACGCGTCGCCGCTTCGGCATCGATATTGTTTTGTAGGGTCGTGTCCGCAGCAATGCGTGCCGCTTCTTCGTTGTCGATGTTGGTCTGCAGCGTCGTGTCCGCAGCGATCCGCGCTGCTTCTTCGGCGTCGATGTTGTTCTGCAGCGTCGTATCCGCCGCCGCACGCGTTGCCGCTTCAGCGTCGATGTTGTTCTGAAGGACGACGTCAGCCGCCGCACGCGTTGCCGCTTCGGCAGCGATCGCCGCCGTGTTGTCGGAGATATCATCGAGGACGTCCTGAACAACCGGGCCAGCGCCCACAGTGCCGCTTGCATCCACGGTGGCAAAGTTGGTCGCACCAGCTTGTGCGGCCGTGCTCGCGCCGATGTCACCCACCGTTACCGAGCTGCCTGCGCCACCAAGAACGACTTGGTCAGCGCGCGAGGTTGAAGCGCCGTCGCCGATAGCGGTCGAACCTTCAAAGCCAGCGGTGGCGCCGTTACCGAGCGCGGTCGCGCGATCACCGGTCGCGCTGGCAGACCAACCGAAAGCGGAAGCCGCTTCACCGTCTGCGTTGCTGGTGCCACCGATTGCGACAGCGCGGTTCTGGCTGGCAGCCGAACTGTTACCAATAGCGATCGTGTTCGATTCGATCGTGCGAGCGAGCGAGCCCACCGCGATCGAGTTGGAACCTTCGGCGACCGAGCCGGTGCCGACAGCAATGCCGTTCGTTTGCTCGGCGCGTGCAGAGCGACCGACAGCAACCGACGCAAGACCTTGAGCGTCGGATTCGCGGCCGATAGCAACCGCATCGTCCGAGGTCGCCTCAGCGTCGACGCCAACGGCAACCGTGTTGTCTTCGGTCGCGCGAGCTCGTGTACCGAACGCGGCCGAGTTGGCGCCGTTCGCTTCTGAGCCTTCGCCGCAAGCCAGCGAGTCGGCTCCCGGGCCGCTTCCGACGATGGAGCCGTCACCGAAACCATCGCCGTCGGTGTCGATGACGCATTCGTCAGCCAAAGCCGGGCTTGCGCCGACGGTGAAGGCAGCGACTGAAACAGCCGATGCGATGACGAGGGCGGAGGCGCCTCGTTTCAATTCGAGATTAATCTTACGCATAATTGTACTCCCCCAGGCCGGTCGAATCGAATCGACGGGCGTGAAAATCGAACCGTGGTTCGCGAACATTTTCAAGGGGATGCCCGTGCGCTGGTCGTTAGCCGCCAGCTCGTCCCCCCGGTTAACGCCGAACTACGGGACGGTACCTATTCCCTAAAGCACCTGGTCCGCAAGGGGTTCTTATCGTTCTTTTTCTTGGTTAAAGCGCGCAAAAGTGTCCCAAATGGGATATTGTGACGCTGTGGCGCGTGCCATTTCAAGTTCACGATATTCCGTGACCGAGCAGCGATGCCGGTAGGTCCTCAAAGTGAAGGTGTGCTAAATTTGGCTAACGACACGCTGACTTCGTTTGAACCGGCCACAGCAGAGCCATTATGGAGCGCGCCGTACAGTGATGTGAGCGAATCGGTGAGCCGAGCTCGCAGGACTTGGCCCTCCTGGGCGGCGACGGCGATTGGGACTCGGATTGAGATTACGCGGCGCTTTGCCAACGAGGTGCGCAAGCGCGCGGACGAGTTTGCGCATCTGATCGCGCGTGAAGCGGGCAAGCCCTTGTGGGAAGCCCGTACCGAAGTCCAGGCGGTGATCAACAAGGTCGATATCTCGGTAACCGCCTACGCCGAGCGCACCGGCAAGAAGCGCCGCGACAGCGCGCTGCAAGGCGCAAGCGCGTTGCGGCACAAACCCCACGGCGTGATGGCGGTGCTTGGCCCGTACAATTTCCCCGCCCACCTGCCCAACGGCCACATCATCCCTGCGCTGATCGCGGGCAATGCCGTTGTGTTCAAACCCTCGGAGAAAACGCCTGCGAGTGGCGAGATGCTGGTCGAGTGTCTTGTTGCGGCGGGCCTGCCGGAAAACGTCGTGCAGCTGATCGTGGGCGGTCCGCAAGAAGGCAAGCAACTGGTCGCGCATCCCGGCGTCGATGGCGTTCTGTTCACCGGCTCTGCCCAGGCCGGTATCGCGATCAACCGCAAGCTCGCGGCCAATCCGGGCAAGATCGTCGCGCTGGAGATGGGCGGCAACAACCCGCTGGTGGTGATCGACACGCCCAAGCTTTCCGACGCCGCCGTCCTTATCGCTCAAAGCGCGTTCACCACGGCGGGCCAGCGCTGCACGGCGGCGCGGCGCCTGATCGTGAAGGAAAGCGTCTACGACGACTTGATGCTCGAATTGCTGCCGCTCACGCGCAAGCTGATCGTGGGCGACCCGCTGTCTGAGCCGGCGCCCTTTATGGGTCCCGTGATCGACTTGCCAACCGCCGAGCGGCTCAACGACAGCTTTGTCAAACTGGTCACAGCGGGCGGCAAGGCGCTTTTGCCGATGCGCCAGCCGATGGCGGACAAGCCGTTTCTTACGCCCGGCATCATCGACACGACGGCGATACCCGACCGGCCCGATATCGAGCTATTTGGCCCGATCCTGCAAGTCATCAAAGTGCCCGACCTCGACGCTGGGATTGCTGAGGCGAACAACACGCGCTTTGGCCTGTCAGCCTCGCTGATCGGGGGGACGCCGGAGGATTATGGGCGATTCTGGGCCAATATCCGCGCCGGGATCATCAATTGGAACAAGCCCACGAATGGCGCGTCCTCCGATGCGCCGTTTGGCGGGATCGGGCTGTCTGGCAACCACCGCCCCGCCGCCTTTTACGCAGCCGACTACTGCGCCTATCCCGTTGCCAGCTCCGAGATTGAACAGCCCCGCGCCACTATCGATGTGGGCCTCAACGAGTAGCATCGCGGACGTTCAGCGCGTCCAGGTGATCACATCGACGGCGGTCAGATCACCCGATGCGGGCCGCGCGAAGACTTGTAGATAGGTGCCACGGCGGTCGGCAGTGAAGCTCGCTTCGGGTTCGGCGTAGTATTCCGGTTCGAAACCGGCGCGCGTCGCGATTGTGTAATGAAATTGCAGCGCGTCTTCGATCGCAGCAGGCGTGACATAGCGCACGAGGCGCAGGTCGCACTGGGCCGATTCGACCCCGGCGGCGACGCGCACCATGCCATGCGGCATCACCCGCGCCACCTCCGGCATATTGGCGGCGTAAGCGAAATTGCCGCGAATATCCTGCCGACACGGCTGCGGAACATCAATCACGCTGAGCACGGCTTCGACCCCATATTGCTCAGCGAGGCTTATCGGGCCCTCCGATCCGCTGGGAAAGGGCAGATCCGCAATCGGCCCTCCTTCGAGCAGCGCGAGCCGCGCTTCGTCGCGTGCAGCGCTGGCAGATTCCTCACTACCCTTGAACGAGGGGAGCGCGTGGTCGAAGCCAATCGTGATCGCCGCGTTCGCCTCGTTGCGATAGGCCAGATCGGGATCGACCATCAGCGGATCGTTGAGCGCGCGCGCGATATAGGGGTCGACATCGTTCACGACCGAGACCTCTTCGACCGCCGCTTCCTGAGCGCAGCCGGAGAGCGCCAGCGCGGTCAGGACAGTGAACATGGGAGCGTTGCGGCGCATGGCGACCTCTTGCCACGGCTTGGTTAACAATCTGGTGCTGTGCATGCCCGCCCCCAAGAAACGGCCACTCACGCAAAAACGCCCCCACGCCGGATTTGGCATAGGGGCGTTTTCCGCGGCCGGTGGAAGCCGCGCCCGGGCTACTGGTGGATAGCCCAAGTTGAATAGGTGCAGACGAAAGCTGTGGTGGAGGACGCCCGCGCCTGCGATGTTGTTCATGTATAGAGGTCTTTACCTGAACGAAATGACAGCAAGCGCGACAGCCATTGTTCAGGAAAATCGACCCGAACCTGACTAAAATCGCAGCAACCCCGCCAAGCTTGCGCGGTTAAAGTGGCGTCCCTAGGGCTGCGCGCGATGGCCTCTGATCCCACCACCCAAGAAACTCAGCCTTCCGGCCTGCCGCAGGCGCTGGGTGCGTATTTGATCTGGGGCTTCCTGCCGCTCTACCTGATGCTGGTGACCAGCGTGCCGCCGTTCGAGTTTGTCGGCTGGCGCATTATCTGGACGCTGCCCTTGTGCCTCGCGATTGTCGCGGCGCGCGGGCAGTTTGGCGAAGTGCGCGCCGCGTTCCAGTCCCTGCGCGCCATCGCCATGCTGTTTGCGAGCGCGGTGCTGATCGGGATCAATTGGTTCGTCTATATCTGGGCGATCCTCGAAGGGAACGTCTACGCAACTTCGCTGGGCTACTACCTCAACCCGCTGTTGAACGTGCTGCTGGGCACCATGCTGCTGGGCGAGCGCTTGTCCAAATGGCAATGGATCGCGGTCGCTATCGCGGCTTGCGCGGTCGTGCTGCTGGCATGGGGAGCGCTCACTACCTTGTGGATCAGCCTCAGCCTCGCGCTCAGTTTCGGGCTTTACGGGATCGTGCGCAAACAGGCGAACGTCGGCGCGCTGCCGGGCTTGACGATTGAAAGTGCAATCCTGCTGTTGCCCGCAAGCGTAATTGTCGGTTTCTACGCGATGAGCGAGGCGGGCACCACGTTCGGCGTCGACGCGGCTATGAGCGCGCTGATCATGTTTTCCGGCGTGGTTACCGCCATACCGCTGCTGCTCTTCGCCATCGCGGCGCGGCGGATGAAGTATTCGACGCTCGGCTTCATCCAGTATCTCGCGCCCACCGTCGTGTTTCTGCTCGGCCTGTTCGTCTTTGGCGAGGAACTGAAGCCTGTGCAGCTTGCCAGTTTTGGCCTGATCTGGACCGCGGTGGCGATCTTTGCCGGCGATCTTTTTGCGCGTAGCCGCCGGGCCAAGCGCGCGCAGATGGCCGCCTGAACTTCCCGGCAGCGAGGCCTATCCGACGAAACGCCAGCCCAGCGTCTGGCCGCCGTGCCATGGCACGATGGTCTGACCCGCTAGCGGCAACTCCTCGGGCACCGCCATCGCGGTCCGCTCGAGAATTACCGTGTCTTCGTTAACGGGCCTCTCGTAAAACGCCGGGCCGTTCAAGGAGGCGAAGGCTTCGAACCGATCAAGCGCGCCTTCTTCGTCGAACACCGTCGCGTAGCTTTCCAGAGCCACCGGTGCGCCGAAAATCCCCGCGCAGCCGCAATCGCTTTCCTTATCGCCACGCAAATGCGGCGCGCTGTCGGTGCCGAGGAAGAACTTGTTCGCAACGCGCGGATCAGCCGAGGTCGCCGCTGCCCTCAAAGCCAGCCGATGGGTCTCGCGCTTGGCGACTGGCAGGCAATAATTGTGCGGCTGGATCCCGCCGACCAGCATCGCGTTGCGGTTGATATGCAGGTGCTGCGGCGTAATCGTGGCGGCGATCCGGTCGCTGGCTGCTTTGACGAACTCGACCGCGTCCGATGTGGTGATGTGCTCAAACACGATGCGTAGCGCCGGGAAATTCTGCGCAATCGCATTCAGGTGCCGATCGATAAATTCCGCCTCGCGATCGAAGACGTCGATATCCGCGTCGGTCACTTCGCCGTGGATGCACAGGACGATGTCCTCTTTCTCCATGCGCTCAATGACTGGGTAGATTTTCTCCACATCCGACACGCCGTTGGCCGAGTTGGTGGTGGCGTTGGCGGGGTAAAGCTTGGCCGCAGCAAAGACGCCCTGCGCCGCACCCTTAGCCAGATCTTCGGCGTCGGTCCCATCGGTCAGATAGCACGTCATCAGCGGCTCAAAATCGACACCTTGCGGGACAGCCGCCACGATCCGGTCGCGATAGGCGCGCGCCAGAGCGGTGGTCGTCACCGGCGGCGTCAGATTCGGCATCACGATCGCGCGCGCAAACTGGCGCGCCGTGTATGGGACAACACCGCGCATGATCTCGCCGTCGCGAAAATGCAGATGCCAATCGTCGGGGCGGCGGATGGTGAGTGTTTCCGGCTTTGATGCCACGGGCGCTTCTGTCTCGGTCATGCCCTCCCCTTAGGCGCGCATGAGAGGGCTTTCCAGTCCGGCCTCGGCCCCGTACACGGCCATCGCAATGACCAACGTAGCCTTTCTGGCCTGCGCGACGACGGTGCCCTCTTCGGGCGAGCGGCGGGGCGATGCCTTCGAACACGATCTGATGGTGGCCGCGCTGGAGCCCGCGTTCGCCGCGCGCGGGTTGACCTTGCGCGTGATCGATTGGGAAGCGCCGCTTGAGGCGTTCGAGGGCGTGTCTTGCGCGCTGCTGGGCACGGCGTGGAATTATCAGGACCGCGCGGGAGCGTTTCTGGAAAAGCTCGACGCGCTCGAAGCGGGCGGCGTAGCGGTTCTCAATCGGCCCGAGATCGTGCGCTGGAACATTTCCAAGACCTATCTGCGCGAGCTGGAGCAGGCGGGCGTGCGCACGATCCCGACGCTGTGGCGCGAAACCGTCACCGCCAAAGGGCTGGCCGAAGCGTTCGACGTGTTCGAATGCGACCGCGTGGTCGTCAAACGCCAAGTGGGCGCCGGGGCCGAAGGGCAAGAGTTGGTTCGCCGCTCGACCCTGCCGCCGCCCGACTGGACGTTCGGCGCGCCCTCCATGATCCAGCCTTATCTGCCCGCCATCGCCACCGAGGGTGAGCTCAGTTTCATCTTCGTCGATGGAGCGTTCAGTCACGCGCTGATCAAACGCGCGGCCAAGGGCGAATACCGCATTCAGTCGCTCTATGGCGGAACTGAAGAGACCTATAAGCCAAGCGAAGATGACCTTACGGCAGCGCAGGCTGTGCTGGACGCGGTGCCGTTCGCCACACCGCTTTACGCGCGGATCGATGCGCTGCGAATGGATGACGGGTCGCTCGCGCTTATGGAAGCCGAGCTGATCGAACCCTATCTCTACCCTGTACAAGGGCCGCAGCTGGGTGAACGGCTGGCCGAGGCGATTGCGAAGAGGGTTTAGATGAGCGCGACATTGCTAACCGAACGCGCCGTGGTGCGCCTCGCCCCGCGCGAGGGCGCGGATGAGCATGTGCCCGGTTTTCTGCAGGGGCTGGTGACCAACGATGTGTCGGGCGCGCTGCCGGTTTACGCCGCACTGCTCTCCGCGCAGGGCAAGGCGATGTTCGATTTTCTGGTGTGGGATGGCGGCGATGGGGCTTTGTTGCTCGATTGCGAAGCCGCGCTCGCGCCTGACCTGGTCAAGCGGCTCTCGCTTTACCGCCTGCGCCGCCAGATCGATATCGCTCTCGACGGCACGCTGGGCGTGCATTGGTCACCTGAAAGTGTCGAGGGCGCGGTTCCAGATCCACGCTTGGCCGCGCTTGGTTCTCGCTGGCTGGCCGCACCTAGCGGCGAATCGGCTGACAAGGCGTGGAGGGCTCACCGCTTGGCGCTTGGTATACCCGAGGGCGCTAGCGAGCTGGGCGATATCTTGTGGTTGGAGACCAACGCGGTCGAGCTCAACGGCGTGAGCTTCGAAAAGGGCTGCTATGTCGGGCAGGAAAACACCGCGCGCATGAACTGGCGGCAAAAGGTCAACCGGCGGCTCGTCGTGGTGCCGCTGGAAGCGTCCAACGAAAAGCGTCAGAAAGCGGCTTACCCGGATCTCGGGCTGGCGGTCGATCACTTGCGCGTTGCGGATCTCGACACTTCGACGCTGCCCGAATGGCAGCGGGCGGGCCTCTCAGAATAGAACCCAGAAAAAGGGCGGCCTCAGGTCGTCTGATAGCGTTCCATGGACGCTTCGAGCGCTTGCTGCGCCCGGTCGCGCGCGGCGTCGCGCGGCAGGCCCAGCGATTTGGCCAGCGCCGCTCCGATCAGCGCATCACCCAGCGCCAGCAGCACCAGATTGAGCGTGTCGCGGTGGACGGGTTGATCGACCTGCGCGTGGCTCGCCTCTTCGGTGGCGATTTCATCGACCAATTCATGGATCGTTGTGATGATCGGCGCCAGCGCGTCTTCGTTGCCCGTCAGCAGCATCCAACTGGTGAGCGCGCCCGCCCCTTCGCGATCGAATGCATCAAAGGTGAGGTCCACCACTTCGCGCGCCGATCCAAGCCCCGCGCGGCTGGCGTGAACCGCTTCCTTGATCGTATCGCAAACCGTGCGCGCCAAATGGCCGGCCAGCGCCTTTTGCAGACCGGAGGCCGATCCGAAATGGTGCAAGAGATTGGCGTGTGTGCGCCCGATCCGGGTCGCCACCGCTTTGAGAGTGACGGATTGCGGGCCGGTCTCGATCAACAGCGCGCGCGCTGCCTCAAGCGCGGTGGCGCGCGATTCTTCAGGGGTAAGCCTTTTGCGTGCGGTCATCACGGCCCGGTCTAGGCGCAATTGTGCGCTGCGGCAAGGTGAGCCGCTATCGCAAAGAGACTGCGAGCTCGATTATGCGGCGCGCGCCACGCGTGCGTTTACGCTTGCAAGGTCAAGCGCCAGCTCGCGCGACAACACCTCTTGACCACGGGCGCACGAATGGCGCTTTCGCACCTCACCCGTGGCAGCGAAGCCCAGCTTTTCCAGAACCCGGCCCGAGGCAGGGTTATCGAGAAAGTGCCCTGCGACCACGCGGCAATGACCCAGCGTGCGCGCGATTTCGAGCACAGCCCGCCCCGCTTCGGTGGCGTAGCCCTGCCCCCAATGCTGGCGCGCGATCCAATAGCCAAGCTCGACCGCGTCCGCCTCGCCCTCGACCGGATCCACACCAATGCACCCGATCAGCGCGGCGTCACGGGCCCGGGTTATGAGAAAGCGCGGGTACTTGGGTTCAACAGGGAGCCTGGTAAAGGCGCGCGCATCCGCCTCTTCATACGGCCATGGTGCGCGCGCCAGATTGCGCACCACGCCTTCATCGGCGATGCCGCATAGCACGTTTTGCCAATCCTCAGGCCAGATGGGCCGCAGCAACAGTCTTTGGCTTCTGTGAAACACGAGCAATCCCTCTCTCGCCCCGCTTGTGCCGTAACGTCAGGAGGGCCGTTACGCGCGCCGCGTGACAATATTGTGGCCGCGACCTGCGATTTCGCGACGAGATGAGGGAGAAATGCGAAGAGGGAGACGGCTCCCCCGATATTGCCGGGGTGGCCCTGTCTCCCTCTTGAGCGCCGATTGCTATGATCGGCTAGGACCGCCCCGTTGGACGACCCTGTTCGTGGTTCGTCCGGTTATTCGGCTGCTTCTGCAATCATGTCGACCGAGACATATTTGCGACCGAGTGTGCCTTTGTGGAATCGGACGACGCCGTCGCTGGTCGCGAACAGCGTGTGGTCACGGCCCAGGCCGACATTGCTGCCCGGATAGAACTTGGTGCCGCGCTGACGCACGAGAATGTTGCCGCCGACCACGCTCTGGCCGCCGAACTTCTTCACACCAAGGAACTTAGGATTCGAATCGCGACCGTTGCGCGATGAACCGCCTGCTTTTTTATGTGCCATGGTTGCCTAGTCCTTACTTCGTATCGCCGGATTCGTCGGTTTTCTTGGGCGCGGCTTTCTTAGCCGGAGCTTTCTTGGCGGCGGGCTTCTTTTCAGCCGCAGCCGTTTTCGGAGCCGCCTTCTTCGCTGGAGCCTTCTTGGCGGGCGCCGCGTCGGCATCGTCGGTCTTGGGAGCCGCCGCCTTCTTCGGCGCGGCCTTTTTGGCGCCGCCGGTGCCGACATCGGTGATGCGCAGCAGCGTCATGTGCTGACGGTGGCCCGCCTTGCGACGGTAGTTGTGGCGACGACGCTTTTTGAAAACGATCGTCTTTTCACTCTTCGCCTGAGCGATGATCTCGGCCGAAACGGTGACCTTGGCCGCGTCAGCGATCGTGTCGCCTTCGCCGGCCAGTAGAATATCGTCCAGCGTGATCGTCTCACCGGCTTCGCCAGCGAGTTTCTCAACGGCAATCTTGTCTCCGGCGGCAACCCGATATTGTTTGCCGCCTGTGCGCACTATCGCGAACATGGCTCTATAAACTCTCAATCTTGCGTGTGTGTCTGGCCTCGCAGAGGAAAGCCCCCGGACCAAACGCGATTGCGGAGCCGCTGTGACAGCAGCCCCGGAAAGATGGGTGCCGTTAAGGCAGCGGGTCGGCCAAGTCAACAACTCTTCGCGCGCAAGTCGGTGTTTGCCTGTGGTCTGCATGACGCGCTCATCTGTGCAGAATGTGTCCAACGCACCTGACACCCAAAGTGTGGCAGCGATCTTTCGCGCGGCGCAACCTCGTGGTACGGCGATGCGGGATGTTGATTCAGAATAATAACCGAGCGCGCCTGCGCCGCAAAGCAGCCGTCTTGGCCACCAGCTTGGCATCCGTGCTTACGCTGAGCGCGTGCGCGGGATCGCGGGCGGATTATCCCTCCTTTGCGATCCCCACTGCAAACGAAGAGGCGGCGCGCGTTTCGATGCGCTTTCCCGGCGTCGAGGTGCCTGACGTGACACAGGCACCGCCACCGGTCGAGCCGCTACCCGCAGAGCTTGACGCGCGCCTCGCAGCAATCAACCGGCGCGCGGAGGCCGCGGCCAACGCGTTCCGTGCCGATCTGGATGGCGCGCAATCTTCCGCGCGCGCGGGCCGCGCAAGCGCGCGCGAATCGGACGCCTGGGCAAACGCGCAATTGCGCGTCGCCGACCTCACCGCGCATCACAGCGCCGCGCAATTGGCGCTGGCGGACCTCGACGCGCTCGCCGTGACCGCTCAGCTCGGCCAGAGCGCGGGCACCAGCACGGCCAAAGAAGGGCAGATGATCGCGCAGTTGCAGACGCAGCTCGGACAGACTGTGAGCGAGCAAGCGCGGTTGCTCGACCAGATCAATGCTCAGCTGGATCGTTAGAGCGTCACAAAAGATGGGACACGAATGAGATGGCAACCCCGCAACTTGCCTGCGAAGACTGCCCGGTAAAAGAGACCGCCGCCTGCGCGGTGCTGACCGAAGACGAGCGCGCGGCGATGGCCGCGGCGGGGCGCACGCGCGTCTTGAAACGCGGCGAGATGCTGTTTGCCGCAGGCGATGAAGAAGCGGCCTGCGCCACCTTGGTCAGCGGGGCATTGAAGGTTTCGGCGATCGACGCTGATGGCAACGAGCAAATCCTGGCGCTGGTCCACCCGGCAGGCTTTATCGGCGAGCTGTTCGCCCCCTTCGCGCATCACGATGTCGTCGCTTTGACCGAGAGCCGCCTGTGCACCTTTGCGCGCGGTGATTTCGAAGCGGCGATCGATAACTACCCCGCGCTCGCGCGCGCACTCCTGCGCCGCAGCCAAGAGGATCTGCTGGCTACGCGCAACCTGCTTGAACTGACGGGCCACGCCTCCGCCGAAGCGCGTCTGGCCGCGCTGCTGCACGATTTTTCGTCCGCTGCGAGCCAATCTTCGTGCCACCCCACCAGCCATTTCGATCTGCCACTAACGCGCGGAGAGATCGCAAACATGCTGGGCCTCACCATCGAAACGGTCAGCCGCAAATTGGGCGATATCGAGAAAAGCGGCGCGGTGCGGCGCACGGGCAAACGCGGGATTGAAGTGCTTAATCCCGGACTTCTCGCCAGCCTTTCGGGGCGCTGAAAGGCTCAACACTGCACATTAGCGGAAGCGATTGGTCGAGCAAAGAAAGCGCGGGATCGATGGGTTCGATCCCGCGCCTCTTGATGGCCCAAGGGGGTGTTGATGGGATCAGTCAGAGCACCCCTTAGACCCAACTTTGTTGGCTGTTGAACGAAGCGTTTCGGACCCGAGCCCTCAAGCCACCAGCGCCACGATGAGCGCCACGGCAAGGCCCCATCCCACGATCAGGACCGGCAGGATCAGCATCTGGATCGCCGCGTCGCGCGGTGCGCAGCGACCGGTGGCGGTCATGATGCCATCGTTATGAAACTGGCCGGTCGAAAGAGGCTTTGTGCGGTTGCCCGCCAGCCGGGTCCAGATCGTAGGCACGCCAAATCCGGCAATGATCGCCACCGTAAAGATCGCCATCGGGATCGCCAGAGCGGGCGCCGCGAAGGAAGCGAGCATGATGCCCAGAAACCCGAGGTAACACGCAACCGTCGCGCCAAACAGCGCAGGGGGAAGCTCAAAATTCTGATCGACCTCGACCTGATGGCGCGGAGCGGCGGTGGGCGCGGCCACGAGGCGCGCTTTGCCGGTGGCGAGTTGGTCGTGCAGCAATTGGCTCATGATCTGTCTCCTTGTGGGAGAGAGAAATATGGCAGGTCGCGCGTGCCATCCTTGATTTCGATCAAACGGGCGCGGTCGGGCTTATCTTTGCTTCCAGCGCGCGAGATCCGCGTAGTCTTCGCCGCGCGGCTCGATCCATGACCATTGTCCGCCAACCTTCTCGCGCTTCCAGAACCACGCGGCGGATTTGAGATGGTCCATGCAATAATCGACCGCGTCGATCGCGCCGCGACGATGGCGCGCGGCGGCGCTGACGCACACAATGGGCTCGCCCGGGCGCATGATGCCGACGCGGTGGACCATGAGCAGGCCCATCAGATCAAACCGCGCCAGCGTTGCGTCGGCCAATTCGTGCATACCCGGCAGCGTGAGCGGTTCGTAGTGGGAAAGCTCCAGCTCTTCGACCGGATGATCATCCCCGCCGCGCACTTCGCCGACAAAGGTGCACACGCCGCCCAGCCCCGGATTGGCGCTGGTGAAGGGCCCGATCAGCGTGCCGGGAATGAACATCCGGGTGAGGAGGCGCACGTCTTTCATAGCTGCACGCGCGCTCGATCAGCCACCTGAAACCGGCGGGAGCAGCGCAACCTCGTCGCCGTCCGTGGCGTTCAGCTGCGTTTTGTCGCCCAGCACCTTGCCCGCGCACGCGACGTTGACCCGCGCCTCGGCCAGTTGCGCGGCGACGTCAGGCCCGACCGCATCGAGCAGCCCCGCCCAGTCGAGCGGCGCGGCGACCTCACGGCGCGCTTCGCCAGCCAGATCGCGCAAGGGCCCCAGAAACACGATTGTCACCGCCATTTGCGCACCGCTCTCTTTCTTAGCCGCCGGTCATCGACATGTGACGCGGCACGTGCGGCGCGGCGCCGCGT
>JBCCCM010000023.1:0-59838 GCA_039033515.1 Pseudomonadota bacterium | reverse complement strand
TGCGCTCGCTCGCTCTGATCGCGCTACTAATCGTCTTCGTTCCGCTCCATTTCGCGTTTCGCATCTTCGCGTATGGCTCCCCCTTCCCGATGCTGTTCCTGCGCTCTGCGGCGCGGGTGTGCGGGGCGCGGGTCAGGACTAAGGGCACGCACCTCAAACGCGATGTGTTTTACGTCGCCAATCACGTGTCCTGGCTCGACATTCTCAGCCTTTCGGGCGCGTGCGGCACCGCCTTCGTCGCCAAGGCCGAGCTGGAACAATCGCCTATGGTCGGCTGGCTCGCCTCGCTCAACCGCACCGTTTTTGTAAAGCGCGAGCATCGCATGGGCGTGGCCGAACAGATCAACGCTCTCAAAGAAGCGCTGGCGGACAATTGGTCCGTCACCGTCTTCCCCGAGGGCACAACCACCGACGGCCAATCGCTGCTGCCGTTCAAGACGAGCATGCTCTCCGTGCTCGAACCGCCGCCTCCTGGCGTGCTGGTTCAGCCGGTCTTGCTCGATTACGGCCCGGTTGCCGAATGGATCGGATGGATAGGCGAAGAAGGCGGCCTCAACAACGCCAAGCGTGTTTTATCGCGCAAAGGCACGTTCAAACTAACAGTCAACTTCCTCGAACCGTTCAGCCCCGAAGATTTCCGCGGCCGCAAAGCCATCAGCGCCGAAGCCCGCCGCCGGATCGAAGAGGCGCTGTGCGAGGCGCTGGGAAAGCCCCTGCGCGACTTTAGCCATTCGGTGCCACCGGTCCGCTACGAAGCGCCGCGCGAAAAAGTGCCGGTCGAGGTCGAGTAATCACACAGCCCAAACGTGGAACACCGAGCTGTCTCAATCACGTGGCGCGAGGTAGACCTGTTGCTGTGGAATTAGATCGCCGTCGATCTTGGGATCGGCTCCCAAGCGCCGGTCCAATCAAAACTCGCCGATCCGGTAAGGGGCGTTCTGGTCCACGCCTATGGCGATCGCGGGATGGACGTTACCTCACTCGATGCGAGTGCCACGCAAAGCCTCTACCGCTCGCACAATGCGTGGCTGTTGGACTAGGACCGGCCGCGAGTGGCCGAGGTCTACGAACGCTAGCGCGATCAGAGCGCCGCGCGCACCAGCCAATCGTGGAACAGACGCACAGGCCGCATTTCCAGCGCGGTCGGCTTGCACACGAACCAATAGCTGTACGGGCTCTCAATCTCCATCGATCCCAGATTGGTGAGCCGGTTGTCCGCTGAGCGGTGCAGGTGATCATCGTGCATAATCGCGATCCCCAGCCCTTGCGCGGCGGCCTCGATCATCAGCGCTCCGCTGTCGTAATGGTCGATTGCGGCGGGCTCCATATCGTCGAGGCGATAGGCCTGTTTCCACGCACGGAAGCTTTCGGGCAGCTCGTTATGGATGAGGAAGGTCTGTTTCGCGAGCCCCTCGACGCTGATGTCATCGCCAACCGCGCGCGCCACGTCGCGCGAGCAGATCGCGTGCACCAGATTGTGGTCAAGGCGCACCGCGTGCAGATTGGTGTCCGGCCCGCGCGAGAGGATGATCGCGGCGTCGAGCGTGTCGCCCACCCGGTCTTCAAGGTGCGGGGCGGTGTCGATATCGATGTGCAGCAGCGGGTGCCGCTTGCGCAGCTCGCCCAGCCGAGGGAACAGGCGCTGGCTGCCGAACATCGGCAAGACGCCCAGGCGCAGGCGCAAGAGCGAGACGTTGTCCGACTGGCTCTCGACCGCGCGGGCGAGCGATTCCAGATGCGGGTTCACCGCCTCGTAAAAGGCTTGGCCCTCATCGGTCAGTTGCATCGATTGGCGCGCGCGCGTGAACAGCTTCTTGCCGACGAATTCTTCGAGATTGGTGATCCGGCGCGACAGCGCGGACGGGCTCAAACCGATCTCCTCAGCCGCCGCGCGCGCGGATCCAAGGCGAACAGTGCGCATGAACGCTTCAAGCGCGCGCAAGGGTGGCAAACGACGTGACGGCATGACCTCTCCTGTTGTCTAGGGAGATACGCTCGCCGAGCCGATTGGATGCAAAAAAGCGAAGAAGTCGGTGAAAAAATCTCTAATAGGTGAGATTATTGCATGTCACTTGCAACAAGGACACTTTCAGCCGGGTGCAGCCGCAGGCGTTTTACATGCGTTTCATCGCCCGCTGTTACCTCAATCCGCCAACCGCTCGGATGTTCCACAACCGCGCCCACTTGCGGCACCGCTTCGGCGAGTACAAAGGCAAGACCGCCCAACGTATCAACCGCTTCCTCGACCTCGGCCAGGCGCGGATCGACGATGTCCGCCACATCCTCAAGCTCCGCGCGCGCGTCGCAATCCCACATGCCATCGCCGATGGCGACGATCATCTCTTCGGGCGTTTCGTCGTGCTCGTCTTCGATTTCGCCGACGATTTCCTCCACGAGATCCTCGATGGTGATGATCCCGTCCGTGCCCGAGAACTCGTCCAGCATCACCGCCAGATGCACCCGGCGCGCGCGCATGTCGGCAAGCACATCAAGCGCCCCGCGCGCTTGCGGCACATAGAGCGGCTGGCGCATCAAGGTGGTCCAGTCAGCGGGCGGCGGTTCGCCGTTTGCGAGGTAGGGGAAGACGTCCTTGATGTGGATCATGCCGATCACGGTGTCGAGCGTGTCGCGATAGACCGGCATGCGCGAGTGGCCGTGCTCGGAAAAGGTCGCGACCAGATCCTCCCAGCCAATCTTCGCGTCGACCGCGACGATCTCGCCGCGCGGCACCGCGACATCATCGGCGTCATGCTCGGAAAAGTGGAGGAGATTGCGCAGCATCTGGCGTTCCACCGGCAGCAGATCGCCATTGCCCGGCGCGCTTTCATCGGGCGCGGCGTCTCCGTTCTCGCCCTCGTGCTCGTCGATCACCTCTTCGATCTGCGCGCGCAGTGAGCGATCGCCCTCATCGGCACCGATCAGTTTTCGGAAAAGGGACAACAGTCCCTTGCTACTCTCCGCGTCTCCTGCGGGTGATTGGGAATCGGGCATGGCCCTGGCTGGCTACTCCTTAAAGCTCACGATCACCATATGGGTCCGCGATCCCCATTTTGGCAAGGGCGCTGATTTCGAGTTTCTCCATCGCATCCGCCTCGCGGTCACTGTGGACGTGATCGTGCCCGGCAAGGTGCAACAGGCCGTGGATGATGAGGTGGGCAGCGTGGTGGTCGAGCGGCACGCCCTTCTCATCCGCCTCGCGCGCGCAGGTCTCGTAAGCAAGCGCAATGTCGCCAAGCATCGCGGGCGGCCCCTCAGGCGCAAGGTCGAGCAGCGCATCGCGCTCAAGCATCGGAAAGCTGAGCACATTGGTCGGCTTATCACGCTGGCGCCATTCGCGGTTGAGCGCATGCACTTGCGCGTCCGAGGTGAACAGAACGCTCACACTCAGCCGCGCGTTGGCGAGTTCCGCCGCCACCGCGCCCGCCGCCGCGCCCGCCCGCTCAGCGAGCGCCTCCCACTCATCCGCAGGCCAGTCTTCGATGTCGATATCGAGTTCCAACAGCAGTTCCTAGCGTTTCCAGTGCCTTAAGCGAGACATGGACCACATGGACCACGGTCCAGGCGCAAAAAGGAAGGAGAGAGCACTCATGCCGAGCCGTATAGCGGCCAAGCCCGACGTAGGAAACGGCAGCTTAGCCGCGGTTGGCGAGACCGGATGATTGACGATTCTTGAGGCGGAACTCGCCTAACTTGAGCTGGCTGGAAAGCGCAATGGCCAGTTTCGGAGAGAAAGACCAAAATAGCGGACGCTGCCATGCGGGAATTCACTGCGACTGCTAGCGACTCAACTCCAGCCACTCGAATACCGATCCACGTCTGAGTCTAGAAGAAAAGCGTCAAGTGAAGCGCTTCATTCTCATATAAGCACAGGGGGTTAGCCATTCCTGTAAGCAAGTGAAGGAACTCTGTTTCAGAGTCTTAGCTTTCCGCTACAGCAGGCGGCTTGTCAGGCACATATCGCAAGATATCGCCCGCCTCGCACTCAAGATACTCGCATATCTTCGACAAGGTTTCGAACTTCACGCCCTTCACCTTGCCCGATTTCAGCAGCGACAAATTGGCATCGGTAATACCTACATGCGCTGCAAGGTCCTTGGATTTGACCTTTCGGGTGGCCAGCATGATGTCGAGTGTCACTTCGATAGCCATCAGACGTATTGCCGCACCTCCTCCTTCGCCGTCTGTCCTTCGTGCAAAGCTTGCCTCAAGGCGAGCAACACGACCCCGACCAAAAGGTAGAGGAAATCCAGATCCAGAAGCAGAAACGGAAGCGACATTGCATTTTCTTCCCAAAAGCCCTCGATACCAGCCAGTGGAATGCCGACTGCGAGAAACCGTGAGGTCACGTATAAAAGGAACATGGCGATACCCATGCGCTTTAACGCATTGCGCGCCGAGCCGATGAGCAGTGTCCCGCGCCCTGCGAGGCTCAGAAAGCGGTTCAACGAGACCAATAGTAACCCAAGAGATGTAAGCGCCAGAAAGTTGGTCACAGCAACGGCGATGATCGCGGCCCCCGTCATCGAAAGGGCCGCTTTGTCTTCATCGATGAAATCAACCAGCATCGTGGTATCGCCCATCAGAGCCGACACACAGCTGTATGTTATGGCCAAGCCGGCGACGATGACCATCAGGCCAGCCATGACCCTAAGGGCATGAAACCAAAAACTGCTCGTGTGCGTCTGACTGTCTTCCATATCACCTGCATTCACTACGCGTGGCCCAGACCATAAGAGCGAATGTTCATTTGTGAAATCTCCGACAAGTCTGCCATTCACAGCGGCATATCTGAAATGCGATTGCAAATAAGGCCACGCAACATGTTCTAGCATCCCAACCGGTCTTGTCGTTCATTGATGTATTTGCGTGCCTCGCGGTGATTGTCGGCATCAAAGTCGTCATCGCTCATTGCTACATCGGCATTGAACCGCCCCTCGCCTCTGCTCCCCAGACTGGTCAGCGCATTGTAGAATCCGCTCTCCTCAGCCTCCGTCTGACCACGCTGTTCGTAATCCAACGCGACCGCCAACTGACTGCATGACATGGCATCAAAACGTGAGATCTGTTTGTCGCTTAAACCAGCACAGCCCGTTACAAGAAGCGCTAGTGGCATGGTGCAAATTAGAATCTTCATTATTTGTCTCCTTGGCTTTGCCGCAGCAAAACTGGTGCGCAAAGCGGTTAGTCTCGGTTTAGTTTGAAAAGATGCTGCTGAGCGGGACCAACTGTGGGCATGAAGGGGGGGTGACCCCGCCCAGCACCTAACTCGCGGCTAGAAACGCAGAGTTGCACCTGCCAAAATCTGATCTGAACGCAGCGATCCGTCGAGGTTAGTTCGGCGATACTCCACCCGGAAAGCCGCATTTTCGTTGAAGGCGAACTCGGCGCCGCCGCCAAACATCAAACCATCCGCGTTCTCATTCTGTGTCGCTGTCGCGGTGGTGTCTCCGGTCGCAAAACGGCTCACAGAATAGCGCGTCCGATTGTATCCTACACGGCCGTACAGGAGCGCCCGATCAGCCACCACGACGCCTGCTCGCGCAGAAACATTGGCTGACCATTTCGGATTAAATTCCGCCGTCCCGCCGCCCGCGACATCACCGGTAATTGTTCGGCCATTGGGATTGAAGCCCGCTTCAACACCAACCACAAAGTTGCTGATTTGGAGATCGTACCCAGCATAGGCGCCGTAAGTGATGCCCTTGCTGCGTGCATCGAGCGTAACGGCATCAGCACCGCTCAAAACCGGTTCATCAATGCTTTGCCGCTCATAACCGCCTTGAACACCAACGCTGGGCCCGGTGAAGATGTCATCAGTGTCTTCGGCCATAGCCGCCTGGGGCATTCCCACGAGGCAAGCTGCCATTGTCGCAATGGAGAGGGGGTAAGTTGTGCGTTTCATTATTGTTATTCCTTAGATTAAATCAGAGCGCAAAGACCCGCCGCGCAAAATCAATGCACGTTGGTTTCACATTCGTTTGATGAGATTGGTGGTTGGTGGTTGGTGGTTGGTGTAGAAGAACGCCGCTACAAACGACGAACACTCCTTCCTGTGTTACGGGGTAAATCTAGCACCTAACTCCAAATGTGTTTGCATGGAGCGAACTAGGTTCGTGCTTATTAATTTACAATGAATAATTATCGTAAGACGATAAAATCTGAAGTCTCTCCGCTGACAGATTGAGATCCTCAGGATCTTTTTGGCGAACAGCTTGAGAAACGCATCTACTCACCGCCCTCATACGCCTCAACAATCCGCCCGACGATCGGGTGGCGCACCACGTCGGCGGCGGTGAAGCGGATCGTGCCGAAGCCTTCGACGCCTTCGAGTTTTTCGACCGCATCGGCGAGGCCGCTCATGCGCGCGCCGCCGGGGATGTCGACTTGCAGAGGGTCGCCGCACACCACCATGCGGCTGTTCTGGCCAAAGCGGGTGAGGAACATCTTCATCTGCTCGCGCGTGGTATTTTGCGCTTCGTCGAGGATCACGAACGCGTCCGCCAGCGTGCGCCCGCGCATGAAGGCGATGGGAGCAATCTCGATCTCGCCGCTGTCGATCCGGCGCTGCACCTGTTCGGGCGGCATGCAATCGTTGAGCGCGTCGTAAAGCGGGCGCAGATAGGGATCGACCTTTTCCTTCTCGGTGCCGGGGAGAAAGCCGAGCTTTTCGCCCGCTTCCACCGCCGGGCGTGACAGGATCAGGCGCTGCACCGATCCGGTGATCAGCTGGCTGACCGCTTGCGCCACCGCGATATAGGTCTTGCCCGTTCCGGCCGGGCCGAGCGCGAACACGATATCGTCGCGCACAAGGCTGCGCATGTAGGAAATCTGCGAAGCGGTGCGCGGGACAATCGTCTTCTTGCGCGTCCGGATCATGATCGGCGGTTCTTTGGTTTCCGCGCTGATGATGCCTTCCAGAGTGGGCTCGTTCGACGCCTGCACCGAATGCGCGATCAAGGCTTCAATCGCGCCCGCATCCAGATCCTGCCCCTGCGCCAGCCGATCATACATGGTGTTAAGCGTCTCGCGCGCCCGCGCCACCGCGTCTTCGCTGCCTTCGATCAGGATCTTGTCCCCGCGCGCGTGGATGAACACGCCGAGCCGGTTTTCAAGCTGTACGAGATTGGCGTCGAACTGGCCGAACAGAGCTCCGAGCAGCGACTGGTTTTCGAAAGTCACCTCGGCCCGCGCCTTGGTATCTTCGTTCGTATTGATCGCTGGCGGTATCACCGCAGGATCAATCGTGCGTGTCGGTCTGCGGCCCATAATTCCCTTTGCGAGCGCGTTGGATTTACGAGTCGGAAAGGTAAGCGCTCGCGGGTCTAAAGCAAGATCGGCAGGGAACTTGCGCGGTGGAAAGTCGCTTAACATTCATATTGCGGTCACAGCGACGTCATAAGGTGCTGAGTATGGAAAAGCCTGTTGGAACAGTCGGATGGTGGGCCTTGGCTGCTTTGTGCGCCGCCTACCCTGCGCTCGCCGCTGATCCTGCCGATGGCGATGAGGCTCGCGCGAAAAAGCCCATTATCGTCACAGCGCCGCTAAGCGAGGGGGAGCGGCGCAAGCAATTGCGCGCCTTCACCCGGGAAATTGTCCGCCCTCCCCGCAGAGATCGTCCAATCGCGCGGTTCCGTTTCCCGATTTGCGTGCAAGTCAAAGGCCTTCCTCCTGAGGACGCGCGAGCGATTGAGGGGCGGATCCGCGAAAACGCGCAAGCGTTGGCCTCCGGCGCGAATGACGATCCCGACTGCACGCCGACGGTGCGCGTTGCCTTCATGGCTCCCGCTGCGGGGCCAGCGCAGGTTTGGCTGTCGCAGGACTCCAAACAGCTTTCCCATATGCCGATTTATCAGCGTCAAAGGGTTCTGGCGGAAAAGGCGCCGGTGCGCGCGTGGAGCAAGACGGTGCTGCGCGATCAGTTCGGACAGCCGCTAAGGCTCTTGGACAAGAACGGCCGGGTTATTGGAGAGCAGGACGGCTTTGTTCTGATCGACCAATTCAGCGCGTCAGATCCCATACATGTGAGCGAGACGACCGGAGCGGCGGTGCTCATTGAACGCGACGCCGCTGAAGGTTTCACGCTGGCGCAATTGGCCGATTACATCACCATGCGCGCTTTATTGGACACCTCGCCGCCTGATCCCAAAAGACCGCCGAGCGCGCCAACCATTCTGACGCTCTTCGACAAAGGCCCATCTCCGAAAGGTCTGACCCCTTACGATGAGGCGCTTCTCCGCGGGGTTTATGACGCGCCGCGCAACTCGGCTCCGCGACGCATTATCGCGAACACTGCCGCCAATGTCGCGCGCTTTGAACGCCGCGCATCAAAGGTCGACGAGTAGCGCCCCGCGGATCGAATTGGGTCCGGCTTCGACCAGCTTCACGTCGACCATGTCGCCGATCTCGACGCCGCCCGCCTCGGGCTGCTCGAACCACACGCTTTGCAGCCACGGTGATTTGCCGAGCCATTGGCCCGGATGCTTGCCCTTGCGCTCGACGAGGACCGAGCAGGTTTTGCCCACGCTGTCGGCGTTGAAGGCGGCTTGGTCGCGGTTGAGGCGCGCCTGGAGGCGTTGCAGCCGCTCGTTCATCACCTCGGGTGCGATCTGATCGTCCATCGTCGCCGCCGGGGTGCCGGGGCGCGGCGAATATTTGAAGCTGTAGGCCTGCGCATAGCGCACTTCGTCGATCAGGCTCAGCGTGTCTTCAAATTCGGCCTCGGTCTCGCCGGGAAAGCCGACGATGAAATCGCCCGACAGCGCAATGTCAGGGCGCACAGCGCGGAACCGGTGGAGCAGCTTGAGATAGCTTTCCGCCGTGTGCGCGCGGTTCATCGCCTTGAGCACGCGGTCATTGCCCGACTGCACCGGCAGGTGCAGGTAAGGCATCAACTTGTCGCACGAGCCATGCGCCTCGATCAGCGCGTCATCCATGTCGTTGGGATGGCTGGTGGTGTAGCGGATGCGCTCCAGACCGTCGATTTCGGCGATGGCGTGGATCAGCTCGCCCAGCCCCGCCCGCGCGCCCTTGGCGTCTTGCGATGCCCATGCGTTGACGTTCTGGCCCAGCAGCGTGATCTCGCGCGCGCCCGTATCCACCAGTTTGCGCGCTTCGTCGATCAAGTCACTGTAGGGACGCGATATCTCTGCCCCACGTGTGTAGGGCACAACACAATAAGTGCAGAACTTGTCGCACCCTTCCTGCACCGTCAAAAAAGCAGTTGGCGAGCGTTTCTTGCGTTTCGGCAAGCTGTCAAACTTCGCGATCGCGGGCATGTCGGTATCAGTCGCACGTTCGCCCTTCACCGCCTTGTCGAGCATGTCGGGCAGGCGGTGATAGGCTTGCGGGCCGACCACCATGGAGACGCTCGGCGCGCGCGCCATGATCTCTTCGCCCTCGGCCTGCGCCACGCAGCCGGCGACCGCGATCATCGGCGCTTTGGCCTGCGTCTTGCCCTTGGTCAGGCGGCCAATGTCGGAATAGACCTTCTCCGCCGCCTTTTCGCGGATGTGGCAGGTGTTGAGCACGACCAGATCGGCGTCTTCGCCGTCGGGCGCGGGCGTGATGCCTTTTTCAGCCAACAGCTCGCCCATGCGTTCGCCATCATAGACGTTCATCTGGCAGCCGAAGCTCTTGACCCGGTAGGTCTTGGGAGGGGTTTGCGGTTTCATGATAGGGCCGCATCTAGCGCCGGTTACCGCCCGGTTCAATCGCCCCGCAAAGATCACGCGCAGATCGCGCTCAAATCGCCGCTCAAATCGCACCCCGCCAAACCAGTTCGTGCGTTTCGCTGGCCACCGGGCTAGAAGACGCGTCGATCATGACATTGCTTGCCAATCCTTTCATGCCCGCGCTGATGCCCGGCACGGACAACACCGCGCTGGACGGGCTGTTCTACGACATCAGCGCCTTGAGCGCAGGCGAGCGCGACATTTTGCGCCGCCCAGAGAAGGTCGAAGGATTGATCCTCGAAGTCGGCCCATCGTGGCAGCCATCCGTGCGCGTGTGGGACCGTGTCTCGCAATGCGAGGATCTGGCGCCGCGTTACCGCGCCATCGCGGTCGCGGGTGTGGGCAGTTCGGCGCTGGGCGCGGGCGCGCTGGCGCGCAACGTCGCCGATGCTCTGAAAGGGCCAGTTCTGGCGGTGGTCTCGGGCCATGGCCTGGGCGATCTGGCAAGCGAGGCGGCGGGCGGCTTTTTCCTGTTTGGCGGGATCAACGCGATGCGCCATTCAGTCAACGCCTTCGACACCGCGATGGACACGATGCGTGCGTTCAATCCGTGGCTGCCGATGCCCGCGACGCACAGCCTGGACCCAGGAGAAAGCTTTCGCCTCGCCGATTTCAGCGAAGATGTGAAAGCGCTGGTCGCCCTGCTCGCGGGCAAGGTTGAGTGCGATTGGCTGGTCGGCCACTCAAAGGGAAATCTGGTCATTTCCGAGGCGCTTTACGCGCTGCGAGCCACGCATAAGGAGCGCTTCCGCGACGTGGCCGCTTCGATCCCCATCGTCACCTTCGGCGCGCGCATCGCGATGCCCCGGCAGGTTGAGACGGTGATTGATGTCATGGGTGATCTCGACGCGTTCGGCGCGCTCAATTCACGGCCCGATATCGGGGTGGATGTGACCGTGCCGAATGCGTGGCACCACACGAATACGCGGCTGCCGTTTCATGTGCCGGTGACGACGGTGTTGGAGGGGATTCTGGCTAAAAGCGCTTAAGAACGTCCTTGGTCACCGCCAAGAAGAAAGATCCGCCTTCCGAACCGCCCCACGAGAACATGAACCCAACGGAACCCTCTGCTTCCGCCTTTGCCATGTTCTTTTTGTACCAAGCTTTGCGGCCGTCGCGATACTGGCGCTTTGCAGCTTGTTCGGAAACATGATCCGCTAACGGTCTATCTGGCGACTTCCGCCACCGCTGTTTGCGATTCAAGTCACTTACAAGCTCGTTCTCTTTGAGCGCAGCCTCATCTTCGCCGAGCGTTTCGTATCGACTGAGCGATGAAGCGGCGCGGCGGCGAAGGGATCTATGTCCCTTCGCCTTTCTACGCGGTATGTTCTTGCGCGATGCTTTGTCGTTCTCACCGTAGCAGTTGCGCCGGTCCTTGGCGTAGGACAGCGCCTTCTTCTCCTGCGGTGAGCGGCGACGTTTGAGGGGCATCAGGCAACCGTCGCCTTAACAATCTTGCCCGGCTGCGCGGGCGGTTCGCCTTTGGGCAGCGCGTGGACGTGTTCCATGCCGCTCTCGACCTGGCCCCATACGGTGTATTGCTTGTCGAGGAAGCGCGCGTCGTCGATGCAGATGAAGAATTGCGAGTTCGCGCTGTCCGGCATTTGAGAACGCGCCATCGAGCACACGCCTTCGACATGCGGCTCGTCGTTGAACTCGGCCTTGAGGTCAGGCTTGTCGCTGCCACCCATGCCGGTGCCGGTCGGGTCGCCGCCTTGCGCCATGAAACCGTCGATCACGCGGTGAAAGACCACGCCGTCGTAAAAGCCTTCGCTGGCCAGCTCGGTGATGCGCTCGACATGGCCGGGGGCAAGGTCCGGGCGCAGTTTGATAACAACATCGCCGCTGTCGAGCGTGAGGGTGAGTGTGTCGGCCATTCTCTTTATCTCCAATAATCTAAAACGTCCGCTCGTCCTGAGCCTGCCTATCCCTGCGCAGCCAGACTTGAGGTGAGCGGTTTTGGGTCCAAGGCTCCTTAGCAGCCTGAAGCCGTGTGTCACCCGCTTGCTTTTCGCGATTGCCCGCCTAAACCCGCGAGCATGGTCGATCCCGCTGCCCTTGAAGACGAAACGCTGAGCGCGGACGACACAGCCGGCACCGACGTTCTGCCCGACGACCGCATCGACGATGAACGCCACGACGAAGAAAACCGCCTAAAGCCGCGCTATATCGGCAAGGTGCGCGAGGCGCTGGACGCGGGCGACAAGGGCGCGGTCTACGATCTGGTCGAACCGCTGCACCCCGCCGACATCGCCGATTTGCTCGAAATCGTCGACAAGGATGAGCGCGCCAGTCTGGCCGCCTCGATCACCGATCTGATGAGCTCGGACGTGGTCGCCGAGCTCAACGACCACGTGCGCGAAGACATGATGGAAGCGCTCGCCCCGGTCGATGTCGCGGCCATCACCGAGCAATTGGAGACCGACGACGCGGTCCAGCTGCTCGAAGACCTCGACGAAGACGACCAGAAGGCGATCATCGCCGAGCTGGAGCCGGAGACGCAGGCCGCGGTCAATTCCGCGCTCTCCTATCCCGAGGAGACCGCCGGGCGCTTGATGAACCGCCACGTGATGGCGGCGCCTGAACATATGACGGTCGGCGATCTGATCGACTATCTGCGCACACAGGGCGATCTGGAACACGATTTCTTCGAAGTCTTTGTGGTCGACGCCGCGTTCCACCCGGTGGGCACCTGCGCGCTCAACTGGATCCTCACCACGCCGCGCACGGTCCGGCTGACCGATGTGATGAAACGCGATCAGACGCTCATCCCGGTGTCGATGGATCAGGAAGAAGTCGCGCTGATGTTCCAGAAATACGCTCTCATATCCGCTGCGGTGGTGGACGATGGCGGGCGGCTGGTCGGGCAGATGACGGTCGATGATATCGTCCACATCATCTCCGAAGAAGCGGGCGAGGACGCGCTGCTGCTCTCGGGCGCGGGCGATGGCGACATCAACGAACCGATCCGCGAGGCCTATTCCAGCCGTGTGCGCTGGCTGATCGCGAACCTTGGCACCGCGGTCGTCGCCTCGGCCATCATCGCGTTTTTCGGCGCGGCGATTGAGGCTTTGGTGGCGCTGGCCGTTTTGATGCCGATTGTGGCGAGCATCGGCGGCAACGCGGGCACGCAGACCATGGCGGTCGCAGTGCGCGCGATTGCGACCAATCAGCTGACGCGCGCGAACACGTGGAAGATCGTGTGGCGCGAATTGCGCGTCGCCCTGCTGAACGGAGCGACCATTGCGGTGCTGATCGGGATCGCGGCGGCGGCGCTGTACGAACCCATGATGGGCGCGGTCATTTCGCTCGCGATGATTATTAACATCGTGATCGCTGGCATGGCCGGGGTGCTGGTGCCGGTCATCTTTGACCGGCTCAAGCAGGATCCGGCGGTCGCCTCGTCGGTGTTTGTCTCGATGATCACCGATTCGATGGGCTTTTTCGCGTTTCTCGGCCTCGCGGTTGTGAGTGGATTGGTGCCGACGCCTTGAGGGGCGGGCGTGTCAGCCCTACCTTTATTACATGCCCCTACACCTCACCAAGATCGCGTTCGGCGCGAAAAGCTACGCCGATATTGAAAGCTGGTACGCCCCCGCCGCCGGTGGCCGCCGTCGTCCGTATCTGACGACCAAGTATCGCCCAACCAAATGGGAAGAGTGCATCGGCGGCTCGCTGTACTGGATCCACCAGCACGCGATTGTCGCGCGCTCAGTGATCACGGGGTTCGCTCAGGAAGAGGACAGCGGGCGCTGGCGTATTAAATTGGAGCCCGAGCTGATCCGCGTCCACCCCCGCCCCAAACGCGCGCATCAAGGCTGGCGGTATTTGAAGGGCGATCCGCCCACGGATTTGGCCGAGGGCGAAGATATCGGCGACGCGCTGCCCGGCAAGATGGCGGCGAAACTGGAGCGGCTGGGGCTAATCTGACGCGCGCCGGTCAATCGCGCGCCGCTGAACGCAACTTCTCGAAAACCAACCGCACGTCGTGCTGCGCGTCTTTCTCGGCGCTCAGCGCATAGGCTTCGTAGCTTTCCATCAGCGCGTCCATCCGCTCACCAATGCGCACCGCGTTGTAGCCGTGGCTGACGACAAAGCGTCGCCGCGCGAGGATTTGGGGCAGGACGATGTCGACGTAAGCCTCGACATCCATGCCCCACTTCATGAATTGCTCCGGCCCCAGCGGCGTGTAGACCCATCCCGGCACGATCAAGCCTGCGTGGACATGGGTTGGCAAATCTTCGCGTAAGCTTTCCGTCAGGCCCAGCACCGCGTGTTTCGCCGCGATGTAGGCGGCGGTTTCGGGCACGGCGCAAAACCAGCTGTTCTCGCTGCCCGTGTTGTAAAGCGCGGCGGGCGTGCCCTGCTCGATCAGGCGCGGGGCAAAGGCTTTGCAGCCGTTCCAGATGCCCCAGAAATTGACGTCGAAATGCGCGCGGGCGCGGGCGGGATCGACCTCCCACATCTTGCCGCGCACGCCGCTTTGCCCGGCGTTGTTGAGCACCAGATCGACCGTGCCGAGCGCCTCATACGCGGTGCCCGCCAACGCCTCGACCTGCACAAGATCGGAGACATCGCATTCCTGCGTGACCAGCCCTTCGACGCGCGAGGCGCGCTCCAGCGTTTCGCCCGGCAGGTCTGCGACCATCACGCGCGCGCCGCCCTTCGCCAACCGTTTGGCCAGGGCAAGACCGATGCCGCTCGCCCCGCCGGTGATCACCGCTGTTTGGGGAGCGAAGTCGGCCATGATCACCCCTTGGGCGGCTGCGGGATCAGCGCGGGCGTGTTGGCGAGATATTCGCGGTAATCGGGGTCATCACCCCACCGCTCCAGCCCCTGCTTCATCTGAAGATTTATACCGCTGATCTTGGTCAGCAGGATGAAGACGAAGACGGGCGAAATCGCCACCAGCCACGACCAGCCCGACAGTACCGGGATCGCCATGATCAAGACGCCGCTCCACAAGGTAATCTCGCCAAAATAGTTCGGGTGACGCGACCAGCGCCACAGCCCAACATTGATAAATTTGCCCTTGTTTGCCTCGTCGTTCTTGAACGCGCTTTTCTGCGCGTCGGCGACCGTTTCCCAGATAAACCCGAACAGCCAGACCAGCAGGCCCAGCACGAAATACACGCCAATAGGCGCGCGCTCTTCAGTCAGGATCGCGACATGCGCGGCCGAGGCGGTGAGCACCACCCACAGCCCTTGCAAGGTCCACGCGACCAAGAAGCGCGCAGGCTTCACCTTGATATCCTCAAAGCGCGAATCCGTCCCGCCCATCGCGTGAATGCGGATGAACAGAAACGTGCCCAGCCGGATGCACCAGATGATCACCAGCGCCGCGATCACGATGCTGCGCAGGTCGAGACCGCCGTGGTGCTGATAGCTGAAATAGCACGCCGTTAGCGTCACCGTCGCATAGGTGATCGCCCCGGTCGTGTCGTAGAACATATCGGATTTGGCGATAGCCGAGGGCACGAACACCACCCAGTTGATCACCATGGCGAGGACGACGCAGAGGAAATAGCTCGAATATGAACCCACGGATACGCTGTTCAGCCCGGCGCCCACGCCAAAGGCAAAGGCAATCGCGGTGACGAACAGAAAGACGATGATGCTTTTCATAGTGGCCCCTGTTTGCGCTTCTTCGGGCGCTGTGCTTCCCCATGGGCGCGCCGCTTAAGCGGAAGCGGCCGCCTTGGTTTTCTCAACCACTCTACGCAGAGCGTTCACATAGGTTTCCGGGGACTGCGCGCCGGGGATCATGAATTTGCCGCCCACGATCATCGCAGGTACACCGGTGATATTGAGATCCCAGGCCTGTTGTTCCTCGGCGATCACGCGCGCTTCGAGCTCCGCATCGTCAAGCGCCGCCTTCGCCGCCTCGCGGTGCAGGCCCACGCTGGCCGCCAGATCGAGCAGCGCGGCGCGGTCATTGAGCGGCTGGCGATGGTTGAAATGCGCCTTGAACAGAGCGAGTTTGAGCTGCGTTTGCACCTGCGGCCCGGCCTGTTCGAGCGCGAAGGTCAAAAGCTTGTGGCAATTGCGCGTGTTCCACATGCGCTGGGGGCGCGGCTCGCCCTCCCCTTCGTAGGATAGCGAGACGCCCGCTTCGGTGGCGATTTCCTTCATCTGGCCGCGCATCGCCGCGCCTTCTTCGTGGGTGCGACCGTATTTGCGGCTGATATGCTCTTCAAACCCCTCGCCCTCGTTCGGCATGTCGGGGTTGAGCTCAAACGGGCGCCAGCGCACTTGCGCCTCGATCTCGCCGTCCAATTCGTTCAACGCCTTGGTCAATTGACCATAGCCAATCGCGCACCACGGGCACACGACGTCGGAATAGATATCGATGGTGAGGGTCTGCGTCATTCGCTTCCTCCATGGTCGAGCCACCACGTGACCAATTGGTGCGCGATGGCGTATTTCTGCGGGAAAATCAGCGTCTCGCTGCCCGCTGGTCCGGCGGCGCGCGCCTCTTCCAATTCCTCGCGCGAGAACCAGCGCGCGTCGTCGAGCTCGGTCTTGTCGATGGTGAGTTCGGTGGTTTCCGCAAGGCTGGTGCAGCCGATCATCATCTGGCTGGGGAAAGGCCATGGCTGGCTGGCGAGGTAACGCACGTTCGATATGCGCACGCCCGCCTCTTCGTAGACCTCGCGCGCGACCGCTTCTTCGATGGTCTCGCCCGGCTCCACAAACCCGGCGAGCGCGGAGTAGATCTTGGGCGGAAAGCGCGGCTGACGGCCTAGCAGCAGCTTGTCTTCATGCTCCACCAGCATGATCGTAACCGGGTCGGTGCGCGGGAAATGCTCCGCCCCGCAGCCACCTTGGTCTTTTGGCATGCAATTGCGCTGCCAGCCGCCCTTGGTGAGCTTGGTCGGAGCGCCGCAATTGGCGCAGAATTTGTGCCGCGCGTGCCAATCGACCAGCGATTTTGCCCCGCCATAGACGGCAAGCTCTTCGGGCCGCAGCAATTGCATCACCTGCCAGGCGCGCGGCATCACGGGAGAGGTCGAGCCCTGCGGCGGGACCGGCGCGAAATGCGCTTTATCGTCCATCATGCCCAGGAAAACGAGCTCGGTTTCGGGGTCGACATCAGCGAGAGTGCCCCAGATCAGCCCGCCCGTCTCGTCAACCGAAGGGAGCAAGCCATCGAGCTCCATCACCCGCGCGCGCCAGTTCATCAGATTGCCCAGCGCCTCGGGATCGACGCGGATATTATCCGCGCGGTCCATGGGCGATCCGGCAAAGGCGATGGGCAAGGTGGAGGTTTGGCCAGGGTTCAGCATGCCCTCGCTCACATCTTCTTCATCGCTTTCATATCGGCTTGAAGCGCGGCGAGATATTCATCGCGGATCGGGTATGCGTCGGACGGCATATATTGCGTCCACAAGGCGGTGCGCAGGCCCAGCCTGTAATCGACCGCGCCCAGCGTGCCCGCCGCGCCGCCCCAGCCGAATGTGTTCTCGACCGAGCGTCCGCCCGCGCCGTGCCCCTGCCCTTCCATCCACGATCCGGTCTTGTCGACCGTCTCCGGGATAAGATCGGACACGCCGACGCGCACCGCGTCTTCGCTCATCGCGCGCTCTGTGCCCAGCTTGCCATAGCCCAGCAGCATGCGCAGAAAACGGTCGTAATCCTTGGGGCTGGAGACTAGGCCGCCACCGCCCGAGGGCACAAACGGCTGGTCGAGATAGATCGAGTTTGCGCCCGGATCGATTGGCAAAACGGTGGTGCCCAGAACGCCGTAATTGTCGGTCAGACGGCCCTTCTCGCTTTCGGGCACGGTCATGAACGTGCTGGTCATGCCCAGCGGTTCGAACAGGCGCGCTTTGAGGAAGGCTTCGAAATCCATGCCGCTTGCAACCTCGACAATCCGGCCTAGCAGATCGATGCTGCATGAATAGCTCCACTTGGTCGCGGGCTGGTACATCAGAGGGAGTTCGGCGAGGCGATCCGCCCACACTTCCAGACCCGGAGCCGGGGTCACATCAGGAAAGCCGGGGATCGGCAAACGGCTGACCCGCCCGCCAACGATACCCTGTTCGTTATAGGCGTCGAGCAGCGGGCCTTTGCTGATGATTGAATAGCCCAGACCCGACGTGTGGGTCAGCAATTGGCGGATCGTGATGGGCCGGATTGCATCGACCGTGTTTTCCAGCGGCCCTTCGGGATCAACGAGGACCTGCATGTCCTTGAACTTGGGCAGAACCTCATGGATCGGCATGTCGAGGCCCAGCTTGCCCTCATCGATCAGCATCATGATCGCCATGCCGGTGATCGGCTTGGACATCGAATAGATGCGATAGAGCGTGTTCTCGTCCACCTCCTGAGCGCTGCCCAGCCCCAGCGTGCCCCCGCCTACGGTGTGCGCGTGGTCTTGCTGGTTCCAGCCGAAGGTGAGGAACATGTTCGCCACCTTTTTCTCGCTGATATATTTCTCAGCGAGAGCGGCGACGTTCGGCCAGCTTTGCGCGACATCATGCGCGAGCAATTCGCGCCCGAACGGCAGGCCCGCAAGCGCCGCAGCGCCAGCGGCGTAGGCCCCGCCGCGAAACAGCGAACGACGCGAGACAGACGGGATATGCGCAGGGGTGTCGAAGGTACGAAAAGCCATTTTAGGGGGTCTCCCGGAGAATTTTGCCACCACGTTTGGGGCAGATCGGGTCAAGGGTCAATCCATGCAGGTCTTGGAGGCTGGCGATGGATGGGGCCGCGACTGGCAGTCCAACATAGGTCTTGAAATCGCGCGGTGTTGTAGCCATATAACACACATGCTTAATCTTCTCGCTTTCATCTTCGGCCTTGTCTCGTTGGTCATTGTGATCCCGGCCACCATCCCCCTATTGGGATGGGCCAACTGGTTCGCGCTTCCGCTGATCTTTATCGGCATCATTCTGGGGGCGCTTTCCTCCTCGGATAGCGGTCGCAATTTCTGTCTGATCGTGCTGCTTGTTGCAGGCGTTCGCCTCACGCTTGGTGGTGGAATTTTTTAAGTCTGACGGGCCTCGCGCTGCGCGAGCGCCAGATCCGCCGCCTTGGCAAAGACGCTCGGCAATCCGGCCTCGGCGAGGGTCGCGATGGGCCACCATTTGCCCTCGCCCGCTGGCGCTTGATCGCTCACCACGCGCTTGACCGTAAGGGTTAGTTGCGCGTGCGAGAAGGTGTGCCGCACCGCGCCTAATTCCTCCCAATCGCCTGAGATCGGCGGCAGCGCGCTGCCGTCTTCGCGTGCGGTCCAGCCGTCATCGGGCAGCGCCCGCATTCCGCCGAGCATTCCAGAGCCCTCGCGCTGGACCAGCCACACCTCAGCCGCGTCCCCATGACCGCGTTCGATCCAGAAGGCGGTGCCTTTGCGCTCAGGCTTGGCCTTTTTGGGCGGCTTGACGGGCAATCGCTCCGGCTCTCCGCCCGCGCGGCCTTCGCACGGGTCGCTAAGCGGGCATAAAAGGCAACGCGGCGACTTGGTGGTGCAGACGCTCGATCCCAGATCCATCATCGCCTGCGCGAAATCGCCCGCGCGTCGTTCAGGCGTGATCTCACCCGCTCGCGCGCGGATCGCTCTGCGCGCGCCCGGCAAAGGCTCCTCAATTGCAAACAGGCGCGACACCACCCGCTCGACATTGGCGTCCACCACAACCGCGCGCTGACCAAAGGCAATGGAGGCGATCGCCGCCGCCGTATACGCGCCCAGCCCAGGCAACTTGCGAAGCTCTTCCTCGGTTTCGGGAAAGCCGCCGCGCTCCGCGACCACCCGCGCGCACTTCACCAGATTGCGAGCGCGCGAATAATAGCCCAGCCCCGCCCAGGCGGCCATCACGTCCTCTTCATCCGCCGCCGCCAGATCAAAGACACTCGGCCAGATCGCGGTGAACTTTGCAAAATACGGCTTCACCGCCGCCACCGTGGTCTGTTGCAACATGACCTCCGACAACCACACGCGATAGGCGAAAGCCGGATCGTCCGGATGCGCCGCGCCGGGTGGGTTACGCCACGGCAATTCGCGCGCGTGGGCGTCATACCAGTGGAGCAAGCTTTCAGAGATGCTGGAGGTCACGCGGCGGCTATGGCATGGCCCCGTGTGTCATGGGAAGCGAGACGCCAAAGAGTTCCACCGCCAAAGGTGCACCGGCCAAGGGCACGGGCAAAGGCGCTAAGGGCAAAGGGGCCAAGGGCGGCAAATCGCCCCCGAAATCAACCAAGCCGGCGAAAACCTACGAGCGGCCCCGTGGCGGCGCGGCCAAGCCCATTGGCGAGCTCATGCCGCAGATCGGGCGCACCGCCTTTCGCCGCTTTGGCTTCGTGCAAAGCTCGGTCGTCACGCGCTGGCCTGAAATTGTCGGTCCCAAGCACGCCCGCGTCTGCGCGCCCGAGGCCATCCGCTTTCCCCCCGGCGAGAAATCGGAAGGCATCCTGCAACTTGTCGTCTCGCCCGCCCACGCGCCTTTGATCCAGCAAGTGATCCCCGAGATCACGAAGCGGGTGAACCGCTTCTTCGGCTATAACGCGGTGGCTCGCATCAAGCTGCGTCAAGGCGCGGTTAAGCCGCCAGAGGGCAACGAACCCGCCAAACCGCCGCCTTCGCTCAAACCCATTCCGATGGAGTTGGGCGAAAGCCTGCGCGATATTGGGGATCCGGAACTGCGTACCGTACTTGAATCGCTCGCGCGCAGTGTCGACAACAAAGAAGCCAAAGGGGGCGACGACCAATCGTGAGAGTTCTTCGTTCAGCCGCCATGAGCGCTTTTACCGCTGCGGGCCTTGTCGCCTTGGCGCTGTCGAGTGCATCGCAAAGCCGCGCCCAACAAAGCTCGTCTCAAGGCAAATCTCAAAGTCTCGCTAATCCGCGAAGCGAGCTGATCGACAATTTGCCGCCGCAAGATTGGCTGGGTGTGACCACACGCACGGAACGCGGCCACCTTTTGGGCAATCCCGAAGCGGAAGCGCAGCTGATCGAGTTCATCAGCTACACCTGCAGCCATTGCGCCGATTTTGCCAAGCAAAGCGACAACACGCTCGACATTGCGGCGGTCGGGCCGGGCTTCATTTCGATCGAGGTGCGCCCGATCATCCGCAATTCGATCGATCTGGTGGTCAGCCTGCTGGTGCAATGCGGCGATCCGGCGCGGTTCAAGCAGCGCCACCGCACCTTTTTGTACACGCAGGACCAATGGTGGGGCGAAGCGTTAAAGGCGCCCGAAAGCCAGAAACAAATCTGGGCCCGGCAGACGCCCGCAGCGCGCATGAACGCCGCGCAAGCGCTGGACCTTGACGATACGATGCGCTCAATGGGTTTCTCCAGCTCGCAGGTCACCGCCTGCCTGCGCGACGAAGCGGCGGCGCAGGCGCTCCTGTCCAACGACAAGGCGGATCGCGCCGAGTTCACCATCACCGCCACGCCCACCTTCGCGCTCGACGGCGCGAAGCTGGATGATGTCGGAGACTGGCCCTCGCTCGCCTACACGCTGCAAGAGCGCTTTCGCCCGAAGCCTCAAGCTCAGGTCATCGAAAATGGCCGCGTGACCACAATCGAGCGCTAAAAGCGCTTTATCAGCGTGTTTCTACATAAAACTGACACAATTGTGCACAAGCTCAGCGCCAATTCTCTTTACGCGAGGGGGCTTCGCCGCCAATCTCGCATCACCCAAAAGGATGTATTCATGAATTCCAGCCGCCGTCGCCGCCTTCCGCTTGTTCTCGCGCTCGCCGCCCCGCTGGCTATGGCCGCGTGCGGCTCGGGCGACGCCATTGAAGGAGGCACCAGCGGCGAGCCGATCGCTCCAATCGAAGCGCCAGAGGGCACGACTTGGCTAGACACCGTCACGCTGAGCGATGACGGCTACGCCACCATCGTCGGCAACCCCGACGCCCCGCTCAAGCTGACCGAATACGCCTCGCACACGTGCGGCGCCTGCGCGAATTTCGCGGTTTCAGGCAAGCCTCCGCTCAAGGAGTATATCAAAACGGGCGTGGTGAGCTTCGAACAGCGCGAGGTGTTTCTCAACACGTTCGACGTCGTCATCGCCGCGCTCGCGACCTGCGGGCCCAAAGAGCGCACACAAGTGCTATCCGACGAGGTTTGGACCAATCTGCAAGGCGTGATGCAGGGCATTCAAGCCAACCCGCAAGGGATCGAAGCCGCGAGCCAGCTTGATATCAACGAGCGCTTTGTCCGCATCGGCGAAGTCACCGGTCTCATCGACTTTTTCGCCGCGCGCGGTCTGTCCGCCGATCAGGCGCGCCAATGCCTCGCCGACACGGCCAAGATCGAAGCCATGAACGAAAACGCAGGCGAGAAAGCCACCGAAGCGGGCGTCACCGGCACGCCGACCTTCACGCTCAACGGCAAGAAGCTCGACGCAAACCAGTGGGGCGGTCTTGAACCGATCCTGCAACGCGCCGGCGCGCGCGCGGCGGAGTAAGCTTCGCCCTCGCCCATGCAGATCAGCCGGCTTAAACTGAGTGGATTTAAGAGCTTCGTCGAGCCGGCGGAACTGCGCATTGAACCCGGCCTTACCGGCGTTGTCGGCCCCAACGGTTGCGGCAAATCCAACCTTCTTGAAGCGATCCGCTGGGTCATGGGGGAAACCTCGGCCAAGTCGATGCGCTCAGGGGGAATGGAGGACGTCATCTTCGCGGGCACATCGACCCGCCCCGAACGCGCCTTTGCCGAGGTGGTCCTGCACGCGGCTGATGACAATCATGAAGAGCTGATCGTCACCCGTCGGATCGAACGCGGCGCGGGCTCGGCCTACCGCGTCAATGGGCAGGATGTTCGCGCCAAGGATGTGGCGCTGACCTTCGCCGATGCGGCCACGGGCGCGCACTCGCCCGCGCTCGTCAGCCAGGGCAAAATCGCGCAGGTGATCGCGGCCAAGCCCGCCGCGCGCCGCCAGATGCTTGAGGAAGCTGCGGGGATCGCCGGGCTTCACGTGCGGCGCAAGGACGCCGAGAGCAAGCTGCGCTCAACCGAGGCCAATCTGGAACGCCTCGAAGATCTGATGGCGGGCCTCGACACGCAGATGGCTTCGCTCAAACGTCAGGCCAAGCAGGCCGAGCGCTACACAAAGCTCACCGATCAGATCAACGCCGCCGAAGCGCGGGTGCTGTTCGCCCGGTGGCGCGAGGCAGCTGAGGCGGCGAAGGCCGCGCGTGAGGCCGCGCAAGGCTCTGAAGCGCGCGTGGCTAAGGCGCAAAAGGCCGCAAAAGAGGCCCAAGCCGAGCAGGCAAAGATTGCCGAAGAGCTCGCCGAAGCGCGCGAGGAACTGGCCGACCGCCGCGATGACGCCAGCGCGCACGGCCACCGCATGGCGGCGCTGTCCGAAAAGCTCGAAGCCGCCGAAGCGCGCCTCTCGGACCTCAAACGCCAGCGCGAACGGCTTGAGCAGGATCGCGTGGCCGCCGACCGATTGACGGGCGACGCGGTGCAAGCGCTGGCCAAGCTCGAAGCCGATCTGGTCTCTAGCAAGGCGAGCGTCGCCGAGGCCGAAACCGGCCGCCCCGACCTCGCCGCGCGCGCCGAGAAAGCCGAACACGCCAGCCGCGCCGCGGAAATCGCGCTCGCCAAGGCGACCGCCGACCAAGCGGGTGTCGAGGCGGAATGGCGCGTCGCCGAAGCCGCCATCGGCCAGGCGCAATCGCGCCTTGATCGGTTGGTGCGCGACGAAGAACGCATCGCCGCCACAAGGGCTCAGCTTGAAGGGGGCGAAGACGCGGACCAGGCCGTCATTGACGCGCGCGAAACCGCCGATAAAGCCGCGAGCGAGGTGGCGCGACTGCGCGCGAAACTCGAAGCCGACCAAGCGCGCAAAGCCGATCTGCAAACCGCCCGCGACGAGGCCGCGAACACGCTGGCTACTGCGCGCGCCGAATTGGCGGGGGTAGAACGCGAACACACTGCGCTGATGCGCGACCGGGACGCGCGCGCCAAAAGCGCCAAGACCCGCGAAGGCTTGCCCACAGCGCTCGACCGGGTGCGGGTCGCGCCGGGCTACGAACGCGCGCTTGCGGCGGTTCTGGGACGCGATGCAAAGTCGCCCTTGGGAACGCCTGCCGAGGTGAGCGATGGCCGCTATTGGACCGGCAGCGACGCGCTTACACCGGTCGCGGACAGCCTGTTGTCGCACGTCACCGAATGCCCCGCGCAATTGCGCGCGCGACTCGCTCTGGTGCATTGCGCCGAGGACGATGATGGCCGCACGCTGGGGCCCGGTGAGTGGTTGGTGACGCGCGGCGGGGCTTTGCGGCGCTGGGACGGCTTTATCGCCCGCGGAGAAGGCTCCGCCGAAGCGGCGCGGCTTGAAGCGGCGAACCGGCTTTCCGATCTCGAGGAGCAATTGCCCGGTTTGCGCGAGGCAGCTGAGAGCGCGGCAAATGCGGAAACGAGCGCTCGCGAAGAGCTTTCCGAATTGCAACGCGATCTGGTCGCGCAAGAACGCGCGCTTGCCGCCGCGATTGAAGCCGAACGCGCCGCCCTGCGCCGCTTTGACGCCGCCGAAGCCGCCAAGGAACGCTTGACCGCCCGGCTCGCCGAACTGAACGACGCGGCGGGCGAACTCACCGAACAGCGCGACGCCGCCAAAGCTGAGCTCACCGCCGCTGAGGAAAAACGCGCCGCCCTGCCCGCGCCGGACGCGGGCCGCGCCACTCTCGAAGCCGCGCAAGCCAAGAACGAAGCCGCCCGCAGCGGCGTGCAGGCCACTCTGGCACAACTCGCCGCGCACGATCAGGCGCTCGCCGTCTCGCGCGAGCGTCTCGCCGCGCAAGAGGCCGACTTCGCCAATTGGAAATCGCGCTCCAGCGAGGCCGAACAACGCGCCGCGCAAGCGGGACGTCGTCTGGAGGAAATCGAGGAAGAAAGCGCCATCATCGCCGCCAAACCCGCCGCTTTGATCGCCGAAATCGAGCAAGGCGACGAAGTGCGCGCGCGCCTCGCGCGCGGGCTGACCGCCGCGCAGACCGCGCTTGAGGAATGCGAGACCAAAAACCGCGCCGCAAACGAGCGTTTGACCGAGACCAACGAAACCTTGGCGCTCGCCCGCGAGGCGCGCGCCACGCTTTCAACGCGCGCGGAAAACGAGGAAAGCCGCCGCGCCGACATGGCCCGGCAATCGGGCGAGCGTTTTCAGTGCCCGCCCCCGCTGCTGTGCGAAAAATTCGGCTTTGACGAAGACGCCATCACCGGCGCGGACACCGAAAGCGATGAACTCGACCGATTGAGCGCCAGCCGCGAACGGATCGGCCCGGTCAATCTGGTCGCCGCCGAAGAGCTCGCGCGGATCGAAGAAGATCACGGAAACAGCGCGTCCGAACAGGCGGAACTGACCGAAGCGGTGGCGCGTCTGCGCGGCTCCATCGGCAATCTCAACCGAGAAGGGCGCGAGCGGCTGCGCGCCGCCTTTGAAGAGGTCAACACCCACTTTCAGGAACTCTACCCGCGCCTGTTTCAGGGCGGCAGCGCGCATCTGGCGCTGATCGACAGCGACGATCCACTCGAAGCGGGCTTGGAAATCTTCGCGCAACCTCCGGGCAAACGCCTGCAATCGCTCTCGTTACTCTCCGGTGGCGAACAGGCGCTCACCGCGACCGCGCTGATCTTTGCGCTGTTCCTCACCAACCCGGCGCCGATCTGCGTGCTGGACGAGGTCGACGCGCCGCTTGATGATGCGAATGTCGAACGGTTCTGTGACCTGCTCGATTCCATGGTTCGCACCACCAAGACGCGCTATCTCATCGTTACGCATAACGCGGTCACGATGAGCCGGATGCATCGTTTGTTCGGGGTGACGATGGCCGAAAAAGGCGTCTCGCGCCTGGTCAGTGTCGATCTTGGCGAAGCGGAATTGATGGCGGCGGAATAAAGCCGCCGGGTTCAGACTTCGATGGCCGCGGCGAGGCGTTTACGGATCGCTTTCAACCCGGCAATCGTCTCGGTGAGATCCACCTTTTGAGCCGCTGATGTGTCAACCGCAGCACTCTCAGGCTTTGGCGAGCGCGCCCGGCCGCCGGACCGCCGATCACCGGAGCGCCTGTCGGATTGGCGCCGGTCCAGACCCGCTTTGCCGCTGGAGCGCAAAACCGCCTCCGCGCCTTTGAGCGTGTAGCCTTCTTCGTTAACCAGTCGGTCGATCTCTTCGACCAAGGCAACGTCAGCGGGGCGATAATAACGGCGTCCGCCACTGCGTTTGAGCGGTTTGAGCAGCGAAAATTGCTGTTCCCAATAGCGCAGCACGTGCGGCTTTATATCCAGCGCCTCGCTGACCTCGCCAATGGTGCGAAGCGCGTCCTCGTCTTTGCCGTCTTCGAATTCAGCCATAATGCGCGCGGCCTTATTCGCCCGACGCGATCCGCTCTTTCAGCAGTTGGCTGGCGCGAAAAGTCATGACGCGGCGCGGCGTGATCGGCACTTCGATCCCCGTTTTGGGGTTGCGGCCGACCCGCTCGTTCTTGTCGCGCAGGACAAAGCTGCCGAAGCCGGACACCTTGACGTTCTCTCCTTTGGCGAGCGCGTCGCACATATGATCGAGGATTGATTCAACCAACTCAAGCGATTCCGCTCGGCTCAGTCCCATTTTACGATTCACGGTTTCGGCCAGATCGGCCCGTGTGAGTGTGCCAACTGAACGCATAACGCGATCCTTCCACTTTGGTGCGATCCCAAGTTGCCGGAAGGTACTACTTTCGCCCTTTCCCCGCAACTTGGCACTGCGCTGCGCTGAGTGCTTGTTCACAAATGCGATGCATTAAACGCACGAATTGATCAGAAGCGCAGCAGACACGCGCCCCATGTGAAGCCGCCGCCCATCGCCTCCAACATGACCAGATCGCCCGCCTTGATCCGCCCGTCCCGGCGGGCGACATCAAGCGCCAAGGGCACCGACGCGGCCGACGTGTTCGCGTGCTGGTCGACAGTGACGACGACCTTTTCCGGTGGAATGCCAAGCTTTTTGGCCGTCGCGTCGAGGATACGCGCGTTGGCCTGATGCGGCACGACCCAATCAATTGCATCGGCGGAAAGATCAGCCTGCACAAGCACTTCGCCCAGAACCTGCGCCAGATTGACCACCGCATGACGGAACACTTCGCGCCCCTTCATGCGCAGATGGCCCACGGTTTGCGTCGTCGAAGGGCCGCCATCGACATAGAGCAGATCGTGCTGCGCGCCGTCTGCATGAAGCTTGGTCGCGATGATACCCGCGCCGTTTGCACTCGCCTGATTCGCATCGCCAGAAAGCCCCGGCGCTTCGAGCACGACCGCGCCCGCGCCATCGCCGAACAGGACGCAGGTTGTGCGGTCCTCCCAATCGAGAATTCGGCTGAAAGTTTCCGCTCCAATCACCAGAGCGCGCGTCGCGCCGCCTGTGCGCAGCAGCGAATCGGCGGTGGCGATCGCGTATAGGAAGCCCGAACACACCGCCGCCACATCGAACGCAACGCCGCCATTGCAACCCAACGCGTGCTGCACTTTTGTGGCGGTCGCGGGAAAGGTGTTATCGGGCGTGGCGGTCGCAAGGATGATGAGGTCGATATCCGCCGGCGTGAGCCCCGCATCATCGAGCGCTGTGCGCGCGGCATCGGTTGCCAGTGTGGCGGTGGTTTCGCCCTCGCCCGCGATATAACGCTGGCGGATCCCCGTGCGCGCGACGATCCACTCATCGGTTGTATCAACGGTCTTGGTGAGGTCTTCGTTGGTGACTACGCGCGCGGGCAAAGCCGATCCGGTGCCCAGTAAACGAGCGCCACTCGCAAGAGCTGCGGCGCCGGGCGTCACGTCGTTTGCTCTTTATCCGAAACCGGTTTGGGAGCCGCAGGCGAAGCAGAGCCGTTCGCGCGTTCGCCCCATTCGCCGCCCAATTGACCCAGATCGTGTTCGATCCGCTGCGTCAATTTGTTCGCAAGCAGGCTGGCCGCAACCGCGACCGCGTGGCTGACGCCCTTGGCGTTGGCACTGCCGTGGCTTTTGACGATCACCCCGTTGATACCGAGGAAAACCGCGCCGTTATGGTTGTTGGGGTCAAGGTGATGCTTGAGCAATTCGGTCGCGGGCTTGGACACCAGAAAGCCGAATTTGGAGCGCAGCGAGCTGGTAAAGGCCTGCCGCAGCAGATCGGTCACGAACCGCGCCGAACCTTCGATGGCTTTCAGCGCGATATTGCCGGAGAACCCGTCAGTCACCACGACATGGGTTTCGCCGCGGTTGATCTTGTCCGATTCCACGAAACCATCGAATTCCATCGCCAGACCCGCGCCCGCATCCGCGCTGGCCGCTTGAAGCTTAGCGGCGGCGTCTCTCAAAGCGTCGGTGCCCTTGATCTCTTCGGTGCCGATATTGAGCAGGCGCACGCGCGGACGGTCAAAACCGTTGACGATCCGCGAATAGGCCGCGCCCATCACCGCAAATTGCACCAGATTGCGTGCGTTCGCTTCGGTGTTCGCGCCAAGATCGAGCATGACCACGTCGTGTTCTTCGAGTGTGGGAAGCAGCGCGGCGAGCGCCGGGCGATCAATGCCGGGCATGGTGCGCAGCGCCAGCTTGCTCATGGCCATCAAAGCGCCGGTGTTGCCTGCGCTGACCGCAGCCCCGGCCTGCCCGGTTTTCACCGCGTTGACGGCGAGGCCCATTGAGGTCGTTTTCGCACGGCGCAGGGCCTTGCTCGGCTGTTCGTCACCGCCGACCACATCGTCGCAATGCAGGATTTCCGAAGCGCCGCTCAAACCCGGATGGTTGTCGAGCGCGCGCTTGATCCGGGTTTCGTCGCCGACCAGCAGGAACTGGAACTCGTCATGGTTGCGGCGGGCCAAAGCCGCGCCTTCGACCATCACGCGCACGCCTTCATCTCCGCCCATCGCATCAATCGCGATACGCGGTAAAGTCATGCCTGTTCGTTCCTTGCCTAAAGGGTCGCTTAGATGCCCTTGGGCACCATCACTTCGCGACCGTTATAATAGCCGCAATGGCCGCACATATTGTGCGGACGCTTCAGCTCGCCGCAATTGGGGCATTCGTGGAAGGCTTCGACCTTCAGCGAATCGTGTGCGCGGCGATTGCCGCGGCGATGCGGGGAAACTTTTCTCTTAGGGACTGCCATGGCTGCGCCACTTCCTCAGGTAATGCGTGTGTTAGCGCTTGATCGCGCAGATGTTTCGGTTGCCGCCCTTACGAGGCCTATCGCGCCTTCGCAAGCTTCGCCTGCGCAGCGCTCCGGCCCGGTGGTGACGGAAAGGGGGCCCTATAGCGCAATTTCGCGACCGCGCAAGTGGTGTGCGCACCGCTTCGGGCCGCCAATGACACCTTCTATGGCACTTCCTAAGATAGGGCGTAATCCGAGACGAAGGCGTTGGTCTTGCGCTCCTGACCAAAAGTGCTGGTCGGGCCATGGCCGGGGATGAAGGTGATATCCTCGCCCAAGGGCCACAGGCGCTGGGTAATCGAATCGATCAGATCCTGATGGTTGCCGCGCGGGAAATCAGTGCGCCCGATCGAGCCTTGGAACAGCACATCGCCCACAATCGCAAAGCGGCTTGGCGCGTGGACAAACACCACGTGACCGGGCGTGTGGCCGGGGCAGTGGATCACATCGAGCGTGAGCTCCCCCACGGTGACCGTGTCGTTATTCTCAAGCCACCGCGTCGGCGTGAAGCTCTTGGCCTCCATCCCATAGCGCGCGCCATCATCATCGAGCTGTTCGATCCAAAACAGATCATCCTTATGCGGCCCCTCAATAGGCAGTCCCAGTTCATCCGCGAGCATCCCCGCCTGCCCGCAATGGTCTAAGTGCCCGTGGGTGATCAGGATCTTCTCAAGCGTCACACCCGCTTTCTCAACGCCCGCCTTGAGCTTGTCGAGATCGCCGCCCGGATCGGTCAGCGCGCCCTTCATCGTCTTGGTGCACCAGATCAAGGAGCAGTTTTGCTGCAACGGCGTCACCGGAAGGATAGCGGCGCGCATGGGGGGAGTGGGTTTGTCGGTCATGGCAGTGATGTGCCTCCGCGCTCTTGGTGTTTCAAGCCATCATTCGGTCTCACCGCGTAAAATCGCAAGGCGGTTTTCGGGCGCATCGGGCGCGAAGAAATCGGGTATCGTCGAAGGCGTCCGTTTTGACCGGTTGAGCCACTCGACTCTCCACTCCGTTATGCGTTGATCGGTAACGTGCTCAAAAACACCGGGTTCGGGCTCGTTGATATGCTCTTTTTGCAAAACGAGCACGAGCGGTTCCTCTGCGCCCACGCTATCATCTGAAAAACGCAAAGCGTCTTCGTAGCGCTCAAAAGCGTAATAATAGTCATCTCCGTTATATTCGTCGGGCGCGCCTCGTTCGGGGTGGAGCCAGACTCGATATTCAAGCACCTCGTCCCAAACGTAGCCACCACCCGATTTCGTCAAAGCGGAATAAGTGCCCACTTTGTTCGGATCCACAGCATAAGGGTATCGATCCTCGGCACACTCTTCCCCAGCCGCTCTAGGTTTCCGCCGCAGAAGCCTTTTAAGCCAGTCCATCACACCCGCCCCCCTTTCCACACGACCCGGCCGATGATCTCGATCTCGTCCACCTCGACCATGACCGGGGGATAAGCGAGGTTCTGACTAAGCAAGGCAAAGCGCCCTGCCCCCGCGCTCGCCACGCGTTTGACCATCAGCGTGTCGCCCAGCCGCACAACGTGAACGCCGTCGCGGAACGGGCGCGGCGATCGGTCGATCAGAATTTCATCGCCATTGTTGAGCAGCGGCTCCATCGAATCGCCCTCAACCGTGATGGCGGACAGCTGCGCGCCTTCCAGCCCCTGTTCCTCCAGCCAGCGGCGCGAGAATTTGAACGCGTCGAACGGATCTTCGTTGTCGGGTAGCGCACCCGGCCCCGCCGAGGCGCCAATCGCCAAGCGAGGCACATCGATATAGGCGGGCAACCGCGAGCGCGCGGGCGCAGCGTAGGATTTTTCCTTAACCATAGCGCCATCCGCCGCCAGCTCCTCTTCTCCGACCGCAAAGAACTCCGCCAGAGTGCGCCGGTCGCCCTCCTCCAATTTGCGCGGAGAGCCTTTGCGGATGAATTGCTGCAGGTAACTGGGATTGCGCCCCAGCATCTCGGACAGAGAAGAAAGACTCACATCACGCTCTTGCGAAAGCTCCAGCAAGCGCGCGCGCGCGCCGCTCAGGGACGTATCGGGGAGGGTTTTGGTCGGTGTTTTCATATTTCCTTCCTACACGAAGGATTTTTCCTAGACAAGTAGGAATTGAGCTGGAACATTTAGAGACCATTGAGTGATTCGCGGGATCGGAAACGCTCAGTGAACCCGAAATCCACGACCCCGGAGAACCAAGGAATATGCTCATCCGAAAAGTCGAAAAATTCCTGCGCGACCACGATATGGCGGCAACCAAGTTCGGGCGCCTCGCCGCGCACGATCCGCGCTTTGTGCTCGATCTGCGCCTGGGCCGCATCCCGCGCCCGGCCACAGAAGCGCGCATTGTGAGCTGGATGGCCGAATACGAGGCGGCGCGCGAAACCCTCGCCCTGCCCGCCAGCATCGCCGCCGCTTTTCCCGCTTTCGAAACGAAAGGGTTCGCCCATGTTTGATTACCCGTACACACACACGCACACGCACGCGCACACGCATCCTGGCGAGCTTGAGACCAAGTCATCCGATGCGTCCGCTGACACCGCCGAGGTTGAGGATCGCAAGGCCCGCCCGCCGCGCTACCGCCCGCGTCGATCCACCTCGGATCGGCTGCGCGACACGCTGCTGGCTTTGAGCCAGAACGCGGGCGTCATCACTCGGCACGAAGAATCACCATGGTCCTCGATCACCTTCACCGGATCGCGCCACGAGGTCGTCCTGGACTTCACCGGCCACGAAGCGGTCGAAGCGGGCGAGACCTTCATCGCCGAATTGCCCGAGCACGAATTCACCATCCCCGGCCAGCTGGTCGCGGACGCCAGCGTGCGCGAAGTCGACCACCGCTTTGGCGCGGATGAACGGATGATCGTGACCTGCGTACTGCTGCTGCTGGAGGATGTGTGAATCATTCGAGTCAAAACGGACTTGGAGGGTTCAAAGTTGAGATACTGTAGGAAATATTATTGCAATTACCTGTAACTTGACCACATATGAGTCGTTAATGCTGTACGTGCTACACAGACCAGCGTTAGAACTGAAAGGACCTCGACATGACCCAAGTAGCTGAAACAGGACATTTTTATGTCGCTGAGTTGCCAAGCGGCCAATTTATCGCTGCGTCCAATACCGCGCCATATTTCTGCTTTCGAGCGGCATCCGAGGCGGACGTTTTCGCGAAAGTTGAAGCGGCTTTGACGTATTATTGGTCAGCTCCAGTGCAAACCAGCAGTGGGCAGCAACGTCCGGCTGCTACAATCCATAATTGGGCGAACCGCAAAGCTGTGCCGTTTCCCAACAAGATCGCGGCGACAGCTTGAGTGAATTAGATGGGCTTCTACGTCAATCTCGAAGACGTCAACGACCTACAGCTTGCTATTGCTGGCTTCGTTCTTGTGAGTGACAATGAGCAGTTTCGAGTATATCGCCATTTGGGAGAAGACGTCATCGTCGACAAGTCGGATCCATTCGTCGTTGTTGATGACATTAACGATGCGGCGGTCCTTGGCTCTGAAATCGTACCAATGCCTCCAGAGGACTAGCCAACCAACTACGTCTTGATAACGATCATCTTCTCGATGGTCATTTCGTGCATCGTGTAGGGAATACCGCCCGTGCCGTGCCCCGATGTCTTCAGCCCGGCAAACGGCATCCAGTCGACCCGGAAGGCGGTGTGGTCGTTCACCATGACCGCTGAGGCGTTGATGTGGCGATAGGTGTGCATCGCCGCGTTCAGATCGTTGGTAAACACCGCCGCCTGGAACGACACGTCGAGCCCGTTCGCTTGCGCAATGGCATCATCGACATCGTCGTAGGAATAAAGGCACACAACCGGGCCAAACACTTCGTTCTTCGAAATGGTCGTGTCCGCCGGCGGGTTGAGCAGCAATGTGGGCGCGTAGGTCGTGTCCGACAGCTTCTCGCCCCCGCACAGGACGGTGGCGCCGGCTTCCTTAGCTTCGTCCACCCATTCCGCGACGCGGTCGCATTCCTTGGGCCGGATGAGCGGACCGCATTCGGTGTCTTCCTCAATCGCGTTGCCGACCTTCAGCGCCTTCACAGCCTCGGTCATTTTCGCAGCCAGATCATCGATGATTGAAGAATGCGCGAAGACCCGCTGCACCGACACGCAGACCTGGCCCGAATGGTAGTATCCGCCCTTAACCAGGCTCGGCACCGCCGCATCGAGATCCGCGCTCGCATCAACGATCACCGGCGCAACGCCGCCATGCTCCAGCGCGCAGCGCGTGCCGGGCGAAAGCTTTGAGCGCAGGCCCCAGCCAACGCCCGCCGAGCCGATAAAGGTGAAGAAGGCGACGCGGCTGTCCGTCACCATCTTTTCCGACGCCTCACGCGAGGGCGCGACGGCCTTGGCCCATTCCTTGGGCAAGCCCGCCTCGTGCAGAATATCGATGAATTCAAAGCAGGACAGCGGCGTGTCGCTCGCGGGTTTGACGATCACCGGGCAGCCCACCGCGACAGCGGGCGCGACCTGGTGAACGATCAGATTGAGCGGGTGGTTGAAAGCCGAAACCGCGACCACAGGCCCGATGGGTTCGCGCGAGGTCCATGCGAGCCGCCCATCACCCGATGAGCTCAACCCCATCGGGATCTCGGTGCCCTTGAGCGCGCCGAGTTCGTGAATGCACAGCTCAACGCCCTTGATCGCGCGGTCCGCTTCGACGCGGGCATCGACCAAAGGTTTGCCGCCCTCATTGGCGATCTGAAACGCCAGATGATCGCGGCGCTCGATCATGATCTCCATCGCCTTTTGCAGGATGTCGGCGCGTTCGTGCGTCTTCATCCACGCCGAACGGTCTTCCGACAGTTCATGGGCGCGCGCCAGAAACGCGTCGATCTCGTCCCACTCAGCCTCAGGGACACTGCCGATCGGCTGGCGATCGAACGGGTTTACCACTTCTTTCATTGTCATGATGATCCTTACACGCCTCGCTCATGAGAGTTCCGCGATCGCAGTTTCGCGATCAGAGCGCGGCGCTCAGCTTCTTGATGTCGATGTTCAGGATCTGGTCGTTCTCGGTGTAATCGACTGGACAATCGATGAGGTGCACGCCCGGCGTGTCGCGGCAATGGGCGAGCACTTCGGTCAGATGCGCCGAGGATTCGACCCGGTGGCCATGGCCGCCATAGCTTTCGACATATTTGACGAAATCGGGGTTGCCATAGGTCAGGCCGAAATCGTCAAAGCCCATATTGGCCTGCTTCCAGCGGATCATGCCATAGGCGTCATCGCGCAAGATCAGCACGGTGAGGTTGAGGCCGAGGCGAACCGCGGTCTCAAGCTCCTGACTGTTCATCATGAAACCGCCATCACCGCAAATCGCCATGACCTTGCGATCGGGATAGAGCATCGCGCTCATCATCGCAGACGGCAGACCCGCGCCCATCGTGGCGAGCGCGTTGTCGAGCAGCACAGTGTTGGGCAGATAGGCCGTGTAGCCGCGCGCAAACCAGATCTTGTAGACGCCGTTATCAAGGCAGATGATGCCATCATGCGGCATGCAATCGCGAACCTGTTGTACCAGATGCGGCGGGAAGATCGGGAAGCGATCGTCAGCCGCCAAGCCATTCGTGTGATCAAGCTCAGCCTGGTGATAGGCCAGCGCCTTGTCAAAGTTCCAGCTGCGGTTGGGCATGATGTCATTCTTTATTTGCCAGATCGCGTTGCCGATATCGCCGATGACTTCGATCTGCGGGAAATAGACCGGGTCCACTTCGGCCGTCTTGGTCGAGACGTGGATAACGGTGACGCCGTTGTCTTTCATGAAGAACGGCGGCTTTTCGATCACGTCATGGCCGACATTGATAATGCAATCCGCATCTTCCACCGCGCGGTGGACGAAATCACCCGCCGAAAGCGCGGCGCAGCCCAGGAATTTGGGGTGGCGTTCGTCGATCACACCTTTGCCCATTTGCGTGGTTAGGAAGGGAATGCCGGTCTTTTCAACCAGTTGTTCGAGCATCCGGCCCGCCATTTTCCGGTTTGCGCCCGCGCCGATCACGATGACCGGATTCTTGGCTTTTTCGATGGCTTCAACAGCCGCGCGCACCGCTTTGGGCTCAGCGGAAGGACGGCGCGCCACGCTTTTGGGCAGCGGTTTGAAGTCGGTCGCTTGCTCTTCCGCGATGTCTTCGGGAAGCTCGATCAGCGTTGCGCCGGGCTTTTCTTCTTCGGCCAGGCGATAAGCTTCGCGAACGCGGCTGGGGATGTTGTCTCCGGCGGCGATCTGGATCGAATATTTGGTCACCGGCTCCATCAGCGACACGATGTCGACGATCTGGAAGCGACCTTGCTTCGACTTTTTGATCGGTTTCTGGCCGGTGATCATCAGCACCGGCATGCCGCCCAATTGCGCGTAGGCGGCGCTGGTCACGAAGTTGGTCGCGCCCGGCCCGAGCGTTGCAACGCACACGCCGGTCTTGCCGGTGTGGCGGCCATAGGTCGCGGCCATGAAGCCCGCGCCTTGTTCGTGGCGGGTGAGGATCAGCTTGATCTTGTCAGAGCGGCCGAGCGAATCGAGAAAATCGAGGTTTTCCTCGCCCGGAACGCCGAAGATGTATTCGCACCCTTCGGCCTCAAGGCATTCAATGAAAACGTCAGAAGCTTTTTTCGATTCGGTCATTGCAACAATTCCCCCCAATTCAAACACGCCAAGATTAGCTTCGGGGCGCCGCGCCAGCAGCCCCCGATGAATTCACAGTGTTCGACCCCAATTCCACATCCGCTAAACGCTTTATGTGGCTGCAATGTGATGGCTGTCACGTTTGGCGCTGTATTGCAAGAATACGCCAATTATGAGGGGCTTTCGCGGCTAGTATCCGCGTTTGGGATCAAAGATCGGAGCCACGGGCTCACCGCGCCGGTATTTGGCGAGGTTATCCAGGAAACGCGCCGCGCTGCGCACAAACATCTTGTCTTGCGCCCGGCCCGACAGATGCATCGTAATATGCGCGGTATCGAGGGCCCAAAGCGGGTTGTCCGAAGGCAGCGGTTCGGGCTCGGTCACATCGAGGAACGCCCCGCCGATCGACCTCTTCTCAAGCGCGCTTATCAGCGCCGGCTGGTCCACCACCGCGCCGCGCGCAATGTTCACCAGCACCGCGTCCGATTTCATCGCAGCGAGTTCCGCTTGGCCGATCATCGCGTCGGTTTCAGGCGTGGCGGGCACGGCGAGGATCACCCAGTCAAATTCACCCAGTTTTTCGCGCCATTGGTCGGGGGTCAGGACGCCCTCGCCCGCGCTGCGGCGGACAACCGTCACATCCACATCAAACGCTTCGAGCCGCGGCTTGATCAGCTTGCCAATCGCGCCGTATCCCAGCAGCAACACCTTGGAGCCCGCCAACTCGCGCTTGCCCGGCGAATCCATCAGCCATTCGCGCCGCTCCTGCGCGCGCACAACCTCGCGATAACCCTTGGCGATAGTGAGCATGCCCATCACGACATATTCGGCGATGGTGATCGCGTTGATGCCCGCCCCGTTGGTGACGGTGATCCCGCGCTCCACCAGTACATCCATGTCGAGAAAATCGAGACCCGCGTAGATGGAATTGAGCCATTTCAGCTTCTTCGCCGCAAGCAGCGTTTCGGCCATCACCTCTTTCTCGTTCATATCGAACCAGCCGATTTCCGCATCGGCGACGGCTTCGAACGCCTCGTCCTTGGTCATGAACCAGCGCACGTCGAGATCGCTGGGAAGCTGCGGTTCGAGCAGAGGGCGGATAAGCCCGGAGGCGGCGAGAATGGTCATGCTCTCCCCTCCCGCTCGCGGGAGGGGCCGGGGGTGGGCTTTTCAGCCAAAACCCGCGCAATCGCCTCGACGACACCGTCTGTGTTGGTCATCACGTCCTCGTTCGAAAAATGCAAAATCCGAAATCCCGCGTCTCTCAGGTGTTGATCGCGCAAGACATCGCGTTCGGGTTGGACGTCGTGAGAGAAACCGTCAATCTCGATAGCCAGTTTATGCGAGCGACACAGAAAATCGACAAAGAACGGACCGACGGGCATTTGCCGACTGAACTTCGCGCCGAGTTGTGAGCGCCCCAGGTATTTCCATAAATGGCGTTCGGCTGGAGTCGCTGAGTTGCGCAGCGTCTTGGCCCGCTTTGTGTCGCGAGGTTTCCAATTGGGCATGCTTTTCCTTGCGCCCACCCCTAACCCCTCCCGCAAGCGGGAGGGGATTAACTGAACGCTCAGACCTTCAAGGCCCACTCCCAGCCAAGGGGATCGCCGTCCATCACTTCGACCCCTTTCGCGACAAGCTCGTCACGGATCGCGTCGGACTTCGCAAAGTCCTTGCCCGCGCGCGCCGTTTTGCGTTCGGCCAGCGCCGCTTCGATTTCCTCTTCAGAGATCTCGGCGGAGACCGGACGAATGCGCATCGCCTCACGCGTCAGGTCGAACAAGCCCAGCCCCAGTACCGCGTCCATGCTTTCAACCACGGCGCGTTTGATCCCGGCGTCGACCTTCTTGACGGCCAGCGCATCTTCTAGAGCGGTCAGCGCAATTGGCGTGTTGAGGTCATCGGCTATCGCTTCATCGAAGGCCTTGAGGCAATTGGCGAATTTGGGGTGCTCGGCCACCGGGCTCGGCTCGGCTTCCGCTAGCCGCGTGGCGGCCATCACCATACGTTTGAGGCGTGTCAACGCCGCCTCCAGCCCTTCCCAGCTGAACTCCAGCTCGCTGCGGTAATGCGCTTGCAGGCACATCAAGCGGTAGGCGAGAGGGTGGAAGCCCTTGTCGATCAGCAATTGCAGCCGCAAGAACTCACCCGACGACTTCGACATCTTGCCCGAACGCTCGACCAGAAAGTTGTTGTGCATCCAGATATTGGCGCCCGAATTGCGCGCATCGGACAGGCCGCCCGCGCAGCAATAGGCCTGGTTCTGTGCGATTTCGTTGGGGTGGTGGATCTCGCGGTGGTCAATGCCGCCCGTGTGAATGTCGAACGGGAAGCCGAGCAGCTTCTCGCCCATGACCGAGCATTCGAGGTGCCAGCCGGGCGCGCCTTTGCCCCACGGGCTGTCCCATTCCATCTGGCGCGTCTCGCCCGCCGGTGTCTTGCGCCAGATTGCGAAGTCGGCGGCGTTGCGCTTGCCCTCGACATCGCCGATGCGGCTGACTTGCTCGGCCACTTCATCGCTCATCGCGCGCGCAAGGCGCCCGTAATCGGCCACGGTCGAGGTGTCGAAATAGAGGCCGCTGTCGAGCTCGTAGCAGTGCTTGTCCGCGATCCCCTTCGCAAACTCGATCATCTCGGGCACGTAGTCGGTCGCGACTGACCATTTGGCCGGTTGGCGGATGCCCAGCGCCTCGATATCGGCCCAGTACGCCTCGGTGTAATGCTTGGCGATATCCCAAATGGATTGCGCCTTTTCCGCCGCCATCTTCTCCATCTTGTCCTCGCCCTCATCCGCATCATCGGTGAGGTGGCCCACATCGGTGATGTTGATGATATGCGTGAGCTTGAGCCCGTGGAACGAGAGCGTGCGCCCCAGAATGTCAGCGAAGACATAGGCGCGCATATTGCCGATATGCGGATAGTTATAGACCGTTGGCCCGCACGTGTAGACGCGCGCCTCGCCTTCGTGGACGGGGGTGAAGGTTTCGAGCTCGCGGGTGAGCGAGTTGAAGAGCTTGAGGTCGGTCATTGTGGAGGGCGCTTTGCCCAGCCCGCCAGGCCACGTCAATTATCTCGTCATTGCGAGGAGCGTAGCGGAGTCGAAGACGGCCAAAGGCCACCCGGCAATCCATGGCCCTACCCAAGCGACTAAGCCGATTGTCCATGGATTGCTTCGCTACGCTCGCAATGACGAACGACTATTCGAAACCCATGAACTTCACCTGCTCGCCAAGCGGCACGCGCTCGCGCTCGAAATTGTTCACGGCTGCGTCCGGGTCGCGGTAGCCGATCGCCATGCCGCAAAAGAACATATAGCGCTCATGATCGAGGCCAAGGTGATCGCGGATGACGTTGGCGTAATAGGCCATGAATTCCTGGTAGCAGCTATCGAGCCCCTCTTCGCGCAGCAGCAGCGCGATGGTTTGCAGCCACATGCCCGTGTCCGACCATTGGGGCGCCTTCATAAAGCGCGGGAAATAGACGAACATGACGGCGGGCGCGTCAAAACTGGTGGCGTTGCGGCCCATCGCGGCCATGCGCGCCGCGCCATCATCGCGCGCAATGCCGAGCGCATCGAACATGCCTTTGGAGATGCCGTGGAGGCGATCTTTGTACGCGTCTTCCTGCTTGGGCGCGTCCCAATCGTATTCGAGCTGCTGCGGCGGCGTGGTGGTGATCTTGGCCTGAAGCTCTTTGAGTGGCTGGCCGGTGAGGATGGTGGCTTCCCAAGGCTGGTAATTGCAGCCCGAAGCCGCCCAGCGGGCCTTGTCCATGACCCGGCGCAAGGTCTCCAGATCGACGGGCTTGTCGAGAAACTCACGGATCGAGCGGCGGCTGGTCACGGCTTCAGTTACGTTCATCCTGTCAGTCCTTGGTAAAGGGAGAGCACTCCCAGAAAAGCGCCGAACCCGCCCTGTCGGCGAATTGTGGACGCATCAAAATCAAAGCGTGGGGGATAGGCTTCAAGCTCACGGCGTTCTTCGAAGTAGGCCTCGGGTGCGCCGTTTCTAAGTTCATCCAACCGTCGTTTGTGGTTGCGCGCGGATTCGCGGATCATCATATCGGGGTGCATCATCGCAGGTAGGCCGACCGCCAATGCGGAAAAGCCCGCTCCGATAAGCAATCCGTCCATATCGCCTAACGCCGCCCTCTCGGGCCGCCCTTTTCATCCTCGAACAGCTCCGCGAGCTGCTCCATGATCGTGCCGCCCAGTTGCTCGACATCCATGATCGTCACCGCGCGCCTATAGTATCGCGTCACATCGTGGCCGATGCCAATCGCCACAAGCTGCACGGGTGAGGCTTTCTCGATCCATTCGATCACGCCGCGAAGGTGCGCCTCAAGGTAGCCGGCTGAGTTCACGCTCAAAGTGCTGTCATCAACCGGCGCGCCGTCGCTAATCACCATCAGGATGCGGCGTTCTTCGGGGCGGTAGATGAGGCGGGAATGCGCCCACAGCAGCGCTTCGCCGTCGATGTTCTCTTTCAGCAGCCCTTCGCGCATCATCAGGCCGAGATTGCGGCGCGCGCGGCGCCAGGGTTCGTCGGCCTGCTTGTAGATGATGTGGCGCAGATCATTGAGGCGGCCCGGCCCTTGCGGCTTCCCATCGGCGAGCCAGGCTTCGCGGCTCTGTCCGCCTTTCCAAGCGCGCGTCGTAAAGCCAAGGATCTCGGTCTTGACCCCGCAGCGCTCCAGCGTGCGCGCAAGAATATCGGCGCTGATCGCGGCGATGGAGATCGGGCGCCCGCGCATGGAGCCGGAATTATCGATCAGCAAGGTCACAATCGTGTCCTTGAACTCGATATCGCGCTCGACCTTGTAAGACAGCGCGGTGCCCGGAGACACCACGACGCGCGAAAGACGCGCCGCATCCAGGACGCCCTCTTCCTGATCGAAATCCCAAGAGCGGTTTTGCTGCGCCATCAGGCGACGTTGCAGGCGGTTGGCGAGCCGCGTCACCACGCCTTGCAACCCCGTCAGCTGGCTGTCGAGATAGGCGCGCAAGCGGTCCAGCTCTTCGCTGTCGCACAGTTCGGGCGCTTCGATTTCCTCGTCAAACCGTTCGGTGAAGGCGGTGTAGTCGAGCCCTTCGGGAATGTCGGGCGGCGGGCGGTTCGGGCGCACAGGCGCGTTGGACGCATCGCCCTCCTCGGAGGGTTCGCCATCCTGCATTTCCTCTTCGGAGGTGAGGTCGCTGTCGGCTTCACCCTCCCCCTCGCCTTCAGCCATTTCGCCCGCAGCCTCGGCGCTTTGCGGGTCAGCTTCGCCGTCCTGCTGTTCGTCGCCGGGCTGGTCGTCGTCCTGCCCGTCATCCTCGTCGCTGTCGTCCTGATCGCTTTCGTCAGGTTGCTCGGTCGGCTGGGTCAGATCGAGATCGCGCAGAATATCGAGCGAGAGCTTTTGAAAGGCCTCCTGATCATCGACGCTTTCGATCAAAGCGGAGAAATCGCCGCCGATCTTCTCCTCGATATCGGCGCGCACGAGGCTGACGCCGCGCTCGGCCTTTTCCGGCACAGCCTCGCCCGTCAACGCCTCGCGCACCATCAGCGCAAGCGCGGTTTGCAAAGGCACTTCGGCGGCGTTGTAGGCGCGCACGATGGAATCGCTCGACGTGCGCATTTCGGTCGCCGCGTCGAGATTGTCCTTGATCCCGTCAAAGCGGTTGGCGCCAATCGCTTCGTAGCGAACCTGCTCAATCGCGTCGTAGCACGCGCGCGCCACGGGTTCGGGCGGCGCGGAACCGGCGTGCAGGCCTGCGTTATGATGCCGCAATTTGAGCGCGAAACTGTCAGCAAAGCCGCGCGCTTCGGTCACCTGCTCGGACGGCAGATCGCGCCCGGGCAAGGGCACGCGGAACCGATTGCCCGCCGCGCCCGGCACATCGGCGCTCCACGCGACTTCGACCTCGGCGTCGTTAGAGATGGCGCGCGCGGCGCCCGTCAGCGCCTGTTTGAACAGATCAAGGGGGGATTCTTCAGACATTTTTTTCCATTTGCGATCACCCGCGAAGGCGGGTGTCTCCATCCACCAGCGCGGCGCTCATGGCAAGAGGCCCCCGTCTGCACGGGGGCTCGCTTGGTCAAACAATGCTTTGACCAGTCTTTTCCCAGTCCGCCAGGAAGCCCTCAATGCCCTTATCGGTAAGCACGTGCTTGAACAGGGCGTGGATCACCTTGGGCGGCGCGGTCATCACGTCCGCGCCGATCTTGGCGCTTTCCAGCACATGGGTGACGTGGCGCACGGAGGCAACGAGGATCTCGGTCTCAAACCCGTAATTGTCGTAGATCAGGCGAATGTCTTCGATCAGGTCCATCCCGTCGAACCCGTTATCGTCGTGGCGGCCGACAAAGGGCGAGATGAAGGTCGCGCCCGCTTTCGCCGCGAGCAACGCCTGATTGGCTGAGAAGCACAGCGTCACATTGACCTGCGTGCCGTCATCGGTGAGCGCCTTGCAGGTCTTGAGCCCGTCGACCGTCAGCGGCACCTTGATGCAGACATTGTCGGCGATCTTGCGCAGAACGTCCGCCTCTTTCATCATCGTCGCGTGATCGAGAGCGACCACTTCGGCGCTGACCGGGCCATCGACGATCCCGCAGATCTCCTTGGTCACTTCCATGAAGTCCCGGCCCGATTTGGCAATCAGCGAAGGGTTGGTGGTGACCCCATCGAGCAGCCCGGTCGCGGCCAGCTCCTTGATGTCGTCAATCTCGGCGGTGTCGACAAAGAATTTCATGAGCGCGTTTTCCCTCAAGGTCTGGTTTTGATTCGATTGAGGGATGCGATGACACAGCCCCGCTTGCGAGGCCAGTGGGCGTGTGGAAGAACACAGGCGCGCTCAGCTTCCCCAACACAGGACCCGTCCCGATGCGCCGCTTTCTCGCTCTGCTCCTCGCTGCAAGTTGGGCCGCGATCGGGGCCGCGACGCCCGCCCACGCGAACGAGGATGATTTCAACATCTGGACCGGGCAATTCGTCTCGGTTGATATCAGCAATGATGTCTACATACGCGGCGAAGCGCAGGAGCGTTTCACCAACGACGCCGATCGGCTGGGGCAATTGCTGCTGCGTTCCTTCGTCGGCTATCGGATCAGCAAGCGCGTCAATCTGGGCGGGGGATACGCCTATATCCTCACCGATCCGGTTGGCCCGGCCGAAGTCAACGAACACCGCTTTTATCAAGAGCTCAACATCAGGCTGATCGACGCGGGAGGCGTGACGCTAGATTCGCGCAGCCGTCTGGAACAGCGCACCTTCGAAGAGGACGGCCAGGTCGCGTGGCGGTTTCGCAATTTCGTGCAATTGAAAGCGCCGATTACCGACCGCAACAAACTGGTGATCTATTCCGAGCCCTTCATCGCGCTCAACGAAACGCCGATCCAGCGCGGCGGATTGGGCGCGTGGCGCAATTTCGTGGGCGTCTCGGTGCCTCTCGCCCAAGGCGTGGAGATCGTGCCCGGCTATCTCAACCAGCGCGTCTTTCGCGATGGGCGCGACCGCTCCGATCACATTGCGAATGTGAACCTGTTCCTCAATTTTTGAGCCGCAGGGCGTGGCGTCGATTGGACACAGCGTTGCGACGCACGCATAATCGGTCGCATGGGCTGGGGAATCTGGAGAAAAGCATGTGCGGGCGCGGCGCTGATCGCGCCGCTGTCTTCGCCTGCCTTGGCCCAGGACGAAGACACGCAGTTCTGGGTCTACGCGGTCGCGAAAACGGATCTCGCCGATGACACCGCGCTGACACTCGATTTCACGCAGCGCTGGCGAGAGCAGAGGCGCGGGGACGAGCAGCAAACCGCGCGCTTCACGGTCTTGCATGAGGTCACCGATGGCGTGCGCCTCGGCGGGGGCGGCGGCGTTTTTGAGACCGAGGGTGGCCGCACCGAGCTTCGCCCGCACCAGGAAATCGATTTGGCGTTCGGGCGGTTTTCGGCGCGCACCCGCATTGAACAGCGCTTCTTCGACCGGGCGGACCGGATGGAAGTGCGCGTGCGGCAATTGGTACGCTACACCCAGCCGTTTGGCGGCGGCGTCAAATTGGCGGTGGACGGCGAGTATCTCGGCATCGCGCAAAGCCGGACCCGCGGCGGCAATCGCCCACGCGACCAATGGCGCGCGCGCGCTATCCTGAGCGCCAAGGTCAGCGACACGCTCTCGCTGGGCGGCGGATATATGCTGATCCATACACCGCTTGATGGCCGACGCGACCGGATCAACCACGTCCCCGAAGCCTATGTGACCGTGCGTTTCTAGAACCATGAACAACACGGCGGTCGATTGCGAGAGACGCGCGCTTGAACGCGGCTCCCCGCTGGTCCCATATGGTGGCTCCGATGAAACCGCGCATTCGCCTTCTTGTTCTCAACGCCGCTCTTGGCCCGCTCGATTATTCGGTCCCCGAAGAAGCGCAGGTCGAACCCGGCAGCGTGGTGATCGCGCCTTTGGGCCCGCGCAAAGTGACCGGTATTGTGTGGGACGAAGGGCACCTGCCCGGAACTGAAGTGCCCGCGGCTAAGCTTCGCCCCATCCTCGAAGTGGTGCCCGTACCCCCTTTGCAAGCGCCGTTGCGCCGCCTGATCGAATGGACCGCCGACTATTACTGCGCCGCGCTCGCCAGCGTTGCGCGCATGGTGCTCTCCAGCGGGGGAGCCTTGGGCGGGCCGAGCACCACGACGGAATACCGGCTGAGCGGCGGCGCGCCCGAACGCATGACCCCTCAGCGCGCGGCCGCCATCGAAGCGCTCGACGGCGAACAGGCGACCATCCGCGAGCTGGCCGCAATCGCGGGCGTCTCCGAAGGCGTGCTGCGCGGCCTCGTCAATCAAGGGGCGATTGAGCCCGTCACCGTCGCCATCGACCGCCCCTATCCGCCCGCCGACCCCGATTTTCATCAGCCTGCGTTGTCACCCGACCAACTCGATGTCGCCAAGCGCATGGTCAGCGCGGTTGAGGCCGGGAAATACGCGCCCTTCCTGCTCGACGGAGTGACCGGTTCAGGCAAGACCGAAACCTATTTCGAACCCGTTGCGCAAGCGATCCGGCTGGGGCGGCAAGTGCTAGTCCTGCTGCCCGAAATCGCGCTGACCGAGAATTTCCTGACCCGCTTCGAACAGCGCTTTGGCGCGGCCCCGGTGCTGTGGCATTCTTCGCTCAAATCGACCGAGCGCCGACGCGCCTGGCGCGCCATCAGCGAAGGCCCAGAAAACGGGGGCGCACAAGTCGTGGTGGGCGCGCGTTCGGCGCTGTTTTTACCTTACGCCAATCTCGGCCTCATCGTCGTCGATGAAGCGCATGAGGTCAGCTTCAAACAGGACGATGGTGTGCGCTACAACGCGCGCGATGTCTCGGTCATGCGCGCCCGGTTCGAAGGGCTGCCGGTAATCCTCGCCAGCGCCACGCCCGCGCTCGAAAGCCTCCACATGGCGACCAGCGGCATCTACGAAAAGCTCGATTTGCCCAGCCGGTTTGGCGGGGCGCAATTACCCGATATTCAGCTGGTCGACCTAACCCTGGAAAAGCCGGGCGCGGGGCGCTGGCTGGCGCAGCCGCTGGTCAAGGGGATCGAAGCGCGGCTGGAGCGCGGCGAGCAATCGCTTCTGTTCCTCAACCGCCGGGGCTACGCGCCGCTGACCTTGTGCCGAACCTGCGGGCACCGTTTCAAATGCCCCAATTGCAGCGCCTGGATGGTCGAGCACCGCCTGTCCAAACGCCTCGCCTGCCACCATTGCGGCCACGAAGGGCCCGTGCCCCACGAATGCCCCGAATGCGGCGAGACCGACGCGCTGGTCGCCTGCGGCCCCGGCGTCGAACGCATCGCGGACGAAGTGGCCGAACTGTTCCCCGAAGCGCGCGTGGCGGTGGCGACTTCCGACACGCTCAACTCGCCAGACAAGGCGGCGCAATTCCTAGAAATGGTTCAGAACAAGACCATCGACGTAATCGTGGGCACGCAATTGGTGACCAAGGGCTTCCACTTTCCCGAGCTTACGCTTGTCGGCGTGGTCGACGCAGACCTCGGCCTTGAAGGCGGCGATTTGCGCGCCGCCGAACGCACCTATCAACAGGTCGCCCAAGTCGCCGGGCGCGCCGGACGCGGGTCGAAACCGGGCGAGGTGCTGATCCAGACGCGCCACACCGACGCGCCCGTTATCGCCGCGCTCGCCAACGGAGACCGCGATGCCTTCTACGCCGCCGAGACCGACGCGCGGCGCGACGCGGGCGCCCCGCCCTTTGGCCGCTGGGCTTCGATCATCCTGTCGAGCGAAGACGAACGCGAAGCGCGCACCAGCGCCTCGTGGCTGGGCGACACGCGCCCGGTCGCCGATGACCTCTACATCCTCGGCCCCGCGCCCGCCCCCATGGCCTTGCTGCGCGGGCGCTATCGCTATCGCTTCCTCATCAACGCGCGGCGCAGCGCCAATTTGCAAGAGACGATCCGGCAATGGCTGGACGCCCACGATTTTCCGCCCGGCGTGCGCGTGGGCGTGGATATTGATCCCTACAGCTTTGTTTGACGGCACTTTCTGGTCACTCAAACATTGATGCGGCGATGACTGATTCTGCTGAAAAACCCGTCCTCGTCCCCATCCTCGGCGACCAACTCACCCGCACCCTATCCAGCCTTCGAGGCCTCGCCAAAGACAGCACGGTGGTGCTGATGATGGAGGTCTGGGACGAGGCCACTTACGTCAAACACCACAAGCAAAAGATCGTCCTGCTATTCTCCGCAATGCGCCATTTCGCGCAGGATTTGCGCGAGGCCGGATGGAGCGTCGACTACGTAAAGCTCGACGACGCTGACAACGCGAGCAGCTTCACTGGTGAGGTTGCGCGCGCGGTTGAGCGGCATGATCCCAGCGCGATCCGCGTCACCGAAGCGAGCGAATGGCGCGTGCAGCAAGCGCTGGAGGAATGGGCGGACAAATTCGCCTGCGAGGTCGACATCCGACCTGACGATCGCTTCTTGTGCGACCACGCCACGTTTCAGGACTGGGCCGAGGGGCGCAAGCACCTGACGATGGAGCATTTCTATCGCGAGATGCGGCGGCGCACCGGCTTGCTGATGACCGATGACGGCAAACCCAAGGGCGGCGACTGGAATTACGACAAGGACAACCGCGAACCGCCCAAAGGCGACCTTGATCCCCCGCCCGTCCCCAAATTCGAACCCGACGCCATCACTCAAGAGGTGATCGAGTTGGTCAAGGATCGCTTTGGCGACCACTTCGGAAATCTCGACAGCTTCGAGTGGCCCGTCACCCGCGACGAAGCCGAGAAAGCCGCCGACGCCTTCTTTGTCGAGCGGATAGAGAAATTCGGCCCCTATCAGGACGCGATGGTCCATGGGTCGGACGATATGTTCCATTCGATGCTTTCGACCAGCATCAATTGCGGCCTGCTCGACCCGCTGGAGCTGTGCGAGCGCGCGGAGCAAGCCTACGAAGACGGCAAGGCACCGATCAATTCGGTCGAGGGCTTCATACGCCAGATCATCGGCTGGCGCGAATACATCCGCGGGTTCTACTGGCTCCACATGCCGGGGCTCGAAATGGATAACGAACTAAACGCGACGCGCCCCCTGCCTGAGTTTTTCTGGACGGGCGAGACCGATATGCGGTGCCTCTCCGATTGCATCCGCTCAACCCACGATAACGCCCATGCGCACCACATTCAGCGGCTGATGGTGCTCGGCAATTTCTGCCTCATCGCCGGGATCGATCCGCAACAGGTTCAAGACTGGTATCTCGCCGTCTACGCCGACGCCTATCAATGGGTCGAGCTTCCCAATGTCTCAGGCATGATCCTCTACGCCGATGGCGGCAAACTCGCGACCAAGCCCTATGCGGCGAGCGGCAATTACATCAACAAGATGTCCGACTATTGCAAAGGCTGTTCGTACTCCGTCAGCAAGAAAACCGGCGAAGGCGCGTGCCCCTTCAACCCGCTTTACTGGCACTTCATGGACGGCCACCGTGAGAGGCTGGAAAGCAACCATCGGATCGGTCGGATCTACTCCACCTGGGACAGGATGGACGATGAAAAGAAGCGCGATTATCTGGAGACCGCTGACAAATTCCTCGACTCTCTTGAGCCAGCCCGCGAAGGATGGGCGAGAGACTGATCTGAGGAGAAACCCCGCCCCATGCTGACCATTCACCACCTTCGCATTTCGCAATCCGAACGCATCGTCTGGCTGTGCGAGGAACTGGGCCTCGACTACGATCTCAAACTCTACAATCGCGATCCCGAAACGCGGCTTGCCCCGCCCGAATTGAAAGCGCTGCACCCGATGCAGATCGCGCCCCTGTTGCAGGATGGCGACCTGTTGCTGGGCGAGAGCGGCGCGATCGTTGAATATATCGTGGGCAAGTACGCGCCCGATACGACCCTCGTGCCCGGCCCGGACAGCCCCGATTTCGCCGATCACCTCTATTGGTTCCACTTTGCCAACGCGACCTTCATGACCAACGGCATGATGCAGATCGCCGTGGGCGCGGTGGAGGCGGAGATGCCGCCGCCCCTGATGAACCGGGTGACCAACGCGTGGGCGCAGGTTGAGCGACGGTTGGGCGAAGCCGACTATTTCGGCGGCTCGCAGCTCACCACCGCCGATATTATGATGGTGTTCCAGCTCACCACCAGCCGCGCTTTCCGTGAGCAACCCATCGACGACAAGCCGAACCTGCAAGCCTATCTCAAACGCATCGGCGCGCGCGACGCTTACCAGCGCGCCATGGCCAAGGCTGAGCCCGGCTTTCCGCCCAAGCTGGACTGAGGGACGAAGCCGCCATGGAAGCCTATAAAGACCTCAGCCGCTCGATCGCCGGGCACACCGCGCTTGTTACCGGAGCCGCCAGCGGCATGGGGCGCGCCACCGCGCATCTGTTCGCGCAGCAAGGCGCGAATGTGGCCGTCACCGATCTGGATCAGGTCAAGTGCGACGCGGTGGCCAAGGAAATCGCCGAGGCGGGCTATCCCGGCAAGACGCTCCCACTCGCGCTCGACGTTACGGACCTTGTAGCCATCGAAACCGTTATCGCGGCCACGGTCGAGAAGTTCGGCGGGCTGGACATTGTCGTCAACAACGCTGGCTTCGCTCGCCACGCAATGATCGAGGACGACACCTACCCCGAAGTGTGGGGCACCAGCCTTGAAGCGATGCTCACCGCGCACCAGCGCATTATCCGCGCCGCGATGCCGCACCTGCGCAAGAGCGCTCATCCGCGCATCGTCAACATCGCCTCGACCGAAGGGCTTGGCGCGACGCCGGGGAATTCGCCTTATGTCGCGGCCAAGCATGGCGTCATTGGCCTCACGCGCGGCATGGCAGTCGATCTGGGCCGCGACGGGATTACGTGCAACGCGGTGTGCCCCGGCCCGATCCGCACCGGCATCACCGACGCGATCCCCGAGGAGCACAAGACCATTTACGCCAAGCGCCGCGTGCCGATGCGCCGCTATGGCTTCCCCGAGGAAGTCGCGCATATGACGCTGAACCTCGTGCTGCCCTCGGCCAGTTTTGTGACCGGCGCGGTGATCCCGGTCGATGGCGGTATGTCGATCAAGAACGCTTAGAGCGCGTGATCTGATCAAGCTGACGAAGTTGACACCACTTCAATTTCGACGCTGCGTCCTAGAGATTTGATAAATAGTCTTTTTTACGCAATTTTGTGGTCGTGGCGAAGTTGACACTTTGCCAGCAAAAAAGCGCGAAACGACGAGAACACACGGTGTGAAAGAGCCGGGCCGACGCTAGCGCTGAAACGCCCTGTAGGAAAACGCTTCGGGAGACTGAGCACCCCGCCGCTCAGCCAGCCAACGCCTTTGCCAGCCCCGCCGCGCCTGCGGTGTCGAGATATTCGCGCAGGGATGCGACCTTGCCATCACGAAAAGTGGCAATGACACACAGCCGCAGGTCGATCTGCCCGCCATCAGGCAAGGTGCCGCGCACCGTGTGCTCTTCGACAAAGCCATCGCGGGTCGCCGCGCACACGATATCCTCATAGCGGAAGTCGGGCACCTTGGCCTTCACCGCCGCAACAAAGCCCAACAGCCCGTCGCGGTTCATCAATGGCCCGCCATTTTGCGATCCCGCGAAATCATCCGCCAGCAGGGCGCGTGCCGTTTCAATATCGCCCGCCTGAAACGCGTCAAACATCGCGCGCGCTATACGTGTGTGATCGGTCAACGAACCCTCTCCTTGCGCCGCAATCTAGGCGTTCAGTCGAGCTCGTCCAGCACCTTGCGAAAGGTCGCGACCATGCGCCCGCGTTGGCGGTTGGCGTTGACGTTGTCCGGCGCAGCGTAAAGCGCGGTGAGCAGCGCCAGATCGGTGCGCCCGAGCGAGGGCAACCGCTCATCGGGATCAGCGGCGCGATCAAACAGATTGAGGATCGTGTCCTGCGTGCGCGCACCTTTGCGATGGCGGTCCTCACGCGCCGGGACAAGGCCGCGCATCACCGCGAAATCAGCAAGCTGGATCGCGCTCACATCGTCCAGCGCCGCGCGCTCGACCAGCACGGTCGCATGGCGAAACGCGGTGTTTGCGCCCAGCCGCAGGCGCGGGTTTTCATAGATGAAATTGAAGTTGAGCGCGGAAGGGTCGCCCGGCCCCAGATCCGCCGCGTTCCCGCTGATCACCTGGCCGCTATCCGCGCCATAGCGCAGCGTCTGCTGCCAGGTGTAGACCGGACCCTCGCCCGCTTCGAGCGAGGCGCGCTGAGGCCGCGACATTTCTCCAAACGCCGCACGCGGAGCGGTCTTGCGAAGCTCGCGGATCATCGCTGGCCCATCCTCGACGCGCATCAGGTGGACGTTGGGCTTGCAATCGCCCGGATCGCCCAGCTCAACACCCGCCGCCTTGGCGACTGTGCGCATGCGCGTTTCGATTACGGTTTTGGCGGTCGGAGTGAAACCGATGACCGACGGGCAAAAGGGATCGCTGAGGCGCGGATATTGGTCATCTTGCCCGACGGATAACGGGCGCAGCATATCGTAGATGAAGCGGTTGACCTCCTTATCAGGAAGGCGCCGCCCGGTGACCACGATGGCGTTGTCATCAGGCGAGGTTTTTGGCGTTGCTGTCTCAGGAGCCCGCGCTCCTTGGGGCTGGGACGCCGATACGCCGCTCGAAAGGATCAGCCCGAAAGCCGCCGCTGCTGGCAAGGCGCTTCGCATACCACTCTCCACCTCTGTCCCGTTCGGTGTGAGCGGTGCCACTGCGCCGCTTTACAGCCCCTGAACACGACGCGCTAAAGCGTTCAATTCAAGCGATTTTCCCTTACCGATCAGTAAAACGCCAATTGGTTCGAAATCGCTAGCAAGCGCCGCTCGGGTGACCAGATGCGGGTCACTTGGCTGAACCGGCCTGAATAGACCCGGTCGCTTGTTGCCTCGACCAGCAAGAAATCGCTGCCGCACGCCGCCAGTTCCTCAGCGCTGCACATAACATGCACATCGTATTGCACGGTGGCTCCGAAGCGCGGGGTGCTGTCGAGAAAGAACGTGCGCGGCATCGGCGTGTCGGACAGGGCGAGCAGCGCCTTGGCGTCCCACGGTCGGTCCGCCGTGTCGCGCACCCACAGCGCGGAATGCGGACGCTCTTGCGCGCTGAACGGCTGGCCCAGAGCGACGCGCTGTTCGTAGCGGCTCAGGAACTTTGGCCCCGGCGTGTCGGGCAGGCGATCTGAGTCCTGCGGGGCTTTCACCTCAGGAAAATCGCAGGTGTAATCGAGCGCCTTCTCTTTCATGTCGCTGAAGACATAATTGGCGGTGAAAACGGGCGCGTCCTGATCCCCCTCGCCGCAAAATTCGGTGCGAATGAAATTGGTGCGCCGCCCTTCGCGAAGCGCGCGCACATCGATCTCCATCCCATCAGCGGGCAGAGGCTTGAGCAAAGACGCGGTCGCGCTCGCCAACATGCCCGATTGCGGGCGCGCCTGTTGCACCGCGCTGTAGCCCAGCGCCAGCGCCCACCCGCCAAAGGCCGAGGTGAAGTTCCAATAGGCCTCGCCAGCGGACGATTTGAGGCGGGCGTCGGAGAGGCTTTCCAACCGTGTGGCGGTGTCGAGCGGATAGTCGGTCATGAGTGGGCGTTCCTGTTTCGCAGGCCGCTCGGGGGCGGCGTTTGAAATACTGAACGCTCTTGTTCACTTTCGTTCCCGCATTAAGTCATTAGGGCCGCTTCTGCCGCTCGCTCGACCGCGCTCATCGCCTCGTTCCACGGGCCCGGGCCATAGGAGATGCGCGCCACGCCAAGCTTGGCCAACTCAGCGTTATCGACCATGCCCGATAAACGCATGACGTTGAGCGGCAGCCCCGCGCCCTCGCACATCCGGGCAATCAAGTCGGGATCGCTGAGACCGGGGACAAAGAACGAACGCGCCCCGGCCGCTTGATACGCCGCCGCCCGTTCGAGCGCTCCCTCGACCAAATCCGCGCGGTTGGGGTCTTCGCCCGCCGGCATCGCCGCTAGAAAGAGGTCGGTGCGCGCGTTCACAAATAGGCCCGCCCGCGCCAGCGTCCCAATCCGATCAGCCTGATCATCGATCGCACGCAATCCCTCGCGATCCAACCAGCGGTCCTCGAAATTGCACCCCACCGCGCCCGCGTCGATCAGAGCCCGCGCGTTGGCCTCAAGAGCCGCCAGATCGCTCGCAAAGCCGGTTTCGAAATCGACCGTCAACGGCAAGTCCGGGCACGCGGCCTTGATCTGGCGCACCGTGACAAGCAACGCCTCGAATGGGATACCTTCACCATCCTCGAACCCTTGCGCGCCGGCCAAGGACGCGCTGCCGGTGGCTATCGCCTTGGCCCCCGCCCTCGCCACCGCGAGCGCGCTGCCCGCGTCCCAGATGTTGAACAGGATCAGCGGCGAACCGCGCTCATGCAAAGCCTCGAAATTGTCGATCGGTGTCATGTCAGAAAAGCTCCTCTTGCTCGCCACTCTCGCGGCGTAGCAATTCGCGTTTGATATCCGGGCCGTAGGCGTAGCCGCCGATTGAGCCGTCGGCCTGCACCACGCGGTGGCAGGGGATGAGGACGGCGATGTTGTTGGCTCCGTTGGCGCTGCCGACCGCGCGGCTGGCTTTGGGATTGCCGAGCGCGGCGGCGAGTTCGCCGTAGCTGCGCGTCTCGCCCGAGGGGATGTCGCGCAGGGCCTTCCACACGCGCTGTTGGAACGCGGTGCCTTTGACGTCGAGCGGGATGGCCGCGCCGCCGCCGGTGCCGGGCTGTTCGACTGCGGCCACAACCTGATCGAACAGGCTGGCGAAGTCCTCGCCCGCTTCGACAAGGTCCGCTTTGGGAAAGCGCGCGGCGAGTTCGGCCTCGCCTTCGCCAAAGGACAGGCAGCACACGCCTTTGGACGTCGCCGCGACCAGCATGTCTCCCAGAGACGTCGGCACCACACTCCAGTGGATGCGCCGCCCTGCGCCCCCGGCGCTCCAATCGCTTGCGCTCATGCCCAGCTTTCCTTTCATCTCTGCGTAGAACCGCGAAGGCGCGGAATAGCCCGCCGCATACAGCGCCTCGCTGACGCCGCCGCCATTGGCCAGTTCAGCGCGCACGCGCTCTTCGCGCAAGGCGCGGGCAAAGGCGGCGGGGGATAGGCCCACGGTCCGGGTGAAAAGGCGCTGAAAATGGGCGGGCGAATAGCCGGTGAGATCGGACAGCGCCTCAAGGCTCATCGCCTGCCCTTCACCGCTCGCCTGACGGATCGCGGCAATCGCGGCGAGGACGCACGCCTCTTCGGCGCTCTGCGTGTCGGGCGAACACCGCTTGCAGGGCCTGAGGCCCGCGGCCTGCGCATCGGCTGGCGTCGCATAAAACCTCACATTCTTGCGCAGCGGCGCGCGCGCCGGGCAGCTGGGGCGGCAATAGATCCCGGTGGAATGGACGCCGGTGACGAACGCGCCGTCAAAGCGGCGGTCCTTCGCCAGCGCGATGGTCCAGCGTTCATCATCGGTGAGGGTGTTTGGATCGGTCATGCCAGCGTTGTGCGCTATAGCCGAGCCGGGCGCGTCCCGCCACTTGCGGCCAACCTTGTCGAACGGACCCGCGCACGGTTCATTGCACTGCAATATGGGATCAGGATAAACCGCTTCAGCGATTCTATCTGAGGGCGAAACAGGGGTAAGGTGATGAAGACGCAAGCACTTTTGGGCGTTGGCGCAGGTCTGGCGGCGCTTGCGGCGCTGCCCGGCCACACGCAAACGTCGAGCGCCTCCACGCTGGAGGCGGCGTGCCGCGCGACCGAAGTGACGATGCCGGATTCGTGCCCCTGCACCGTCACCAAAGCGCGCGCGGCTGGGGTGAGCGACACGCAGCTTGCTTCCCTGTTCAAGGATGACGGGCATTCCAGCCCCGTGCCTCAAGCCAAATACAGCGCGTTCTGGCAGGTCAAATCGCAGTGCATCGCGGACAGTATGATGGCGAGCCTTGGGGTGTCGCAAGGCAACCCGCTGCCCGGCTTGCCCGCCCATATGCGCCCCAAGATGCCGGGACAGACGGCGGCTCCGATCGCGCCGACTCCAGCGCTGCGCGCCGCCCCGCAGCCTTCGCAGCGTCCAGCTCCAGCTACAGCTTCCGCGCCCGCACCCGCAGGCAAGCCCAAGCTCGCGCAGGCTCGCGCCAACATCGCGGCGCTGCGCGGCAACGCCTATGAATATGTGGAAGATGGCGGGCGGCGCCATCGCTACGATTTTCCGGCTGATAGCGATCTGGTGATCTATCAAGCCTACGATCCCAGCGCGCGACCGCAGTTTCAACGCTCTGCCGAGGTGAACGCGCTCTCAGCCCAGATGTCGCGCTTCGGGCCGCAATATGTGCTGCGCGATGTGGCCTCGGGCACGTTCTCCACGTTCAGCCTGCTGTCTGTGGCGAGCGACCATTTTGTGTTCAACAAGGCCTATGTGCGCACCGCCGAGGAATGGAAATTCCGCAAGGTCGGCGCCGCCAAGGCGGAGTTTCCCGCCGAAGGGCCGCAGCCGCTGGAGGACGGGTTTTGGCAGCCGCCGTTCCGCCTCAAACTCGACAAGACCAACCCGTTCTTCAACCAGAACTTTGCGCTCGCCGGTTGGACCAACGCCGCCAATCGCGAGGCCTATCAAGAGGGGTTCGCGGGCGATCAGGGGCTGATCCAGATCAAGTACACCGACGATCCCACCTGCAACCACAATTGCGTGCTGATCGCGAACGATTTCGACCAGCGCAACCGTCGGTTTCGCGAGCGTGTGGTGGAGCTCACCGGGGTCGACGCCATCGGCGTGCGGTTGGAAGAGACACCCTATCGTTCGTCCAACATCAGCCCGCCCAACCGCGTGAGCCTGCGCGGGTTTGACGGCTATGGCGGCTACACCGAGTGGCTGTGCACGCGCGATGGCCGTTTGACCTGCCGCGAAACGGCGAAAGTCGCGCCCAAGTCGACGGTCGCTAGCGCGGGTGGCGGTATCTCCGCGCGTCTGGGATCGATCGCTGGCGAGGCCGTGGGCGAAGCGCAATGCTTCCAAGAGCTCTACCGCGCCCCGGCCAACGGCGCGCCGACCACGCTCGCGGGCATGCTGCGCCTCTCGCGCACCGGTCAAGATGCGCGCTTTGCCACCGCGACCGATATTGTGGGCACGATGGATGGCGGGATGAAGATCAATCTCGACGGGCGCGATGTGGTACTCAGCCCGACGGGTGCGCCCGGTGTCTATTCGGGCGGCAACGTCACGATGACGCTTGGCCAGCGCGGCCAGACGATCACCGACAACCCGGCCTATGGCTATTCGCCGCTTTCCGTCATCATCAGCGTCAGCGGCGCAAGCGAGACGTTTGACGCGGTCGATTTCGGCGGTTGCTAGGCCGGGCGCGCGTCTTAGGGAGATGAAGTCGGGCGTAAGCGCGACGCGCGCTCTCGGCATTGCTGACAAAGCGTCTATAGAAGCAAGTATGGCCATCGGTTTTCGCCTTTTCCTTGCGCTGATTGGCGCCGCCTTCGCCGCGCTCCTCGCACCCGCGCCCGCTTTCGCCGATAGCGCCGATGTCGACGCCGCCGCGCGCGGCGTCGTGCGCGTCGTGCTGATCGGGACGCAGGAAGGTTTAGCGGAAACCGGCGGCGAGGAAACGGTCGTTCCTGTCAGCCATGGAAGCGGCTTTGCCGTCAGCCCCACGCTCATCGTCACCAACGCGCATGTCATCCGCGAGGCCTTGCAGGACGACACGTTGCGTATTGGCGTCGTGCCATCGGAGAGCGCGGGCAAAGCGGGCACCGGCGCGTTTGCGCGCGCGGTCTCGGTCTCGCCGCGCAACGATCTGGCCTTGCTCGAAATCGCCGAAGGGGGTCTGCGTCTGCCTGCGCTCACCATCGCCGGCGTGGTCAGCAGCGATATGGGCGAGGTGTCGGCGGTGGGTTACCCGATGAACGTCGACTTGGCGCAAGGGCTCGACTTTGCCGACATTTTCGACGCGCAGCCGCCGGTTAAAACGCGCGGGTTCCTGTCGGGCGAGCGTCCCAGCCGCCAGTTTGACACGCTGCTGCACACCGCGCCGATTGCGCGCGGCAATTCGGGCGGACCGCTGCTCGATTCGTGCGGGCGTGTGGTCGGGGTCAATTCGTTCGGCGCGGATTCGGACGGATCGGACGCGGAGTTCTACTTCGCCGTGTCCCTGCGCGAGCTCTTGCCGTTCCTGCGCAGCAACAATGTCCAGCCCAACACCAGCACGTTGCCATGCCGCAGCTTTGCCGAGTTGAACGCGGCGGAACGCGCCCGCTTTGAAGCGGAACGCGCCGAGGCGCGCGAACGCATCGCCGCGAGCGCCACGCGCGAACGCGAAGCGCGCGAGACCGCGCGGCTCCAGGCGCTGCTCGATATCACCGAGGCGCGTGACAACGCGGTAGCGATGGCGTTTGTGCTGCTGCTGCTCGGCCTGGTCAGCGGCTGGGCAGCAGTGCGTTTGCGCCGCTCTCCCGCCGCATTAGCCGATGGCGAAATAACCGGCGCGCCGGGCGGCGCCATCGCGCGACCGCGCGTCATCATAGCGGGCGGTCTGGCGGGCGCATGCTTTGTCGGCATGGCGCTGGTGTGGATCACCCGGCCCGGCTTTTCCGAGCTGGAAGACCGCGTCGCCGCGATCCTTGGCGAAGGGCAAGGCGAGGATCCCGACCCTTCCGCGCAGACTTCGCTCGCGGGCGACGGTACCTTGATCTGCAGCTTCATCCCCGAACGCAGCCGCGTGACCGGTGCGCGCACCGACGATGTCGAATTTGACTGGGCCGCCGATGGCTGCGTCAACGCGCGCACGCAATATGGCCGCGTCAATTCGCAATGGACCCGCGTTTTCGTGTCCGACGAAGAAGCGCTGGTCTCGATCAACACCTACGATCCGCAAACGCGCATTTTCCAGACCGACCGCTATTTGCTGGGCCGCGCCGCGATGGAGACCGCGCGCGAGGTCCGCAGCGCCTACACCCCGCCCGCCTGCGGAGTGACCGACGCCGCGCGGGTGCTGGGCGAGCAACAATCCGCCGTGATTGCCAGTCTGCCTCAGCGCCCCAATGAACGGCTGGTCTATTCCTGCGAGGCGGGCCGTCCGGCAGGCGCTGCGCAAGCGGGCGATTGATCGGGCCAATGGCGCGACTGTACTAAGCTAGGTTCAGTGCAGCGCGAATCGCGTCAGCCGCAATCTTAAGCAAGAGCGGTTGCCGAGCCGCGCCAGCGCCCCCGATGGGGATTGCAAAGAGTCGAAACTAAAATGCAAGCGGCGCGCGTCACCTGCGTGAACCACGCGGCTTTTCATCATCGTTTTGATCAACCTCAGGCGGCTAACGCTTCGCCGCTCAGCGTGATGCGGTGCATTTCTCGCGCGTAGCCTTGGTAGTCGTTGATCGCGTTGTGCCAGCTTGTCCGGTTGTCCCAGATCGCCACCGTGCCCGGCTTCCATTGCAAGCGGCACTGGTTGGTTGGCGTCAGCGCCGCGTCGCACAAATGGTTGAGCAACGGCAGGCTTTCCTCGCGGGTCTGGCCCACGAAATGGACTGTAAAGGCGCGGTTGACGTAGAGCAATTTTCGCCCGGTTTGCGGATGGCGGATCACGACCGGATGGATCGCGCCCGTTTTCAAATCCTGCCCGCGCAAGGATTTGCCCATGTCGGTACGCGCGTAAAGACCGTCTTCTTTATAGATGTGATCCGCCGTGTGATACGCCTCAAGCCCTTCGATTTGCTGCTTAAGCTCGTCGGACAACGCGTCGTATGCGGCGCCCATATGCGCCCACATTGTATCCCCACCCTTGGGCGGCAGATGGCGCGCAACCAGCACCGACCCCATCGCCGGGATCTGATCGTAGGAATGATCGGTGTGCCAGTCCCCGCCAATATTGGTCTGTTGGTCCGGCTCCTTTTTGACGATCGAGATCTCGTTGTAATCTTCCTGAAGCGGGAAATAATTGTTCATATCAATCCCGCCCCAGCGGCGGCCGAACTTGATATGGTCTTCGGGCGAGAACGCCTGATCGCGAAACACCGCCACGCCGTGTTCGTAAATCGCCTGCTTGATGTCGTGCATCTGCGCATCGCTGCACGAGGCCAGCGCGACACCGGATACTTCCACCCCGCATTGGGGGGCCATTGCCTTGAATTCCATTCGCTCTCTCCCCTCGGCGTCCCTGACCGATTGGGAAGCAAAATGACCGACAATGGGCGCGGTGTCCAGAGGGCGGCTTGCATCCGGCAAACCCCGGTGCTAGGCGCGCGCCATTCTTGGACAGGGTCGCTCTCAAGCGGCTGCGTGGGATCACTACCGTTCAAGACGCCGCAAACAGTTTTAACGCCTCCTAAGAAGGAAGTACGACAGCGTGGATATTTCCGCCGGTATTCAGGCCAGCCTAGCAGGACGCTATGCCTCGGCCTTGTTCGAGCTTGCAAGCGAAGCTGGGACCGTCACGGCTGTCGAGACCGATCTTGGGAAGCTCGAGAGCGCTTTGGCCGAATCGGGCGATCTCGCCAACGTCACCACCAACCCGCAGCTTTCGCGCAGCGAACAGGGCGGCGCCATCGCTGGCGTGGCCGAGCATCTGGGTCTGTCCGACCTCACCACCAAATTTCTGGGCGTTCTCGCATCCAACCGCCGTTTGTCGGCGCTGCCGGGCATGATCGCCGCTTTCAAGGCCATCGCCGCCGCCCAGCGCGGTGAAATCACCGCCAAGGTGACCAGCGCCCACCCGCTCAGCGAAGCGCAGATTGACGCTCTCAAGAACAAGCTGACCGCGCGCGAAGGCCGCACCGTCATGCTGACCTCCGCTGTCGACCCCGATTTGCTCGGCGGTCTTGTCGTTACCATCGGGTCGCAGCGCATCGACGCCTCGATCCGCACCCGTCTCAATTCACTTGCCCAGGCGATGAAGGCCTAAAGGACTGTAAACATGGAAATCCGCGCCGCAGAAATCTCGAAGGTCATCAAGGACCAGATCGCCAATTTTGGCACCGAAGCCGAAGTCAGTGAAGTCGGCACCGTGCTGAGCGTGGGTGACGGTATCGCCCGCATCCACGGCCTCGACAAAGTGCAGGCCGGTGAAATGGTCGAGTTTGCCAACGGCGTTCAGGGCATGGCGCTGAACCTCGAAAGCGACAATGTCGGCGTCGTGATCTTCGGCTCGGACGCTGAGATTAAAGAAGGCGACACCGTCAAGCGCACCGAAACCATCGTGGACGTCCCCGTTGGCAAGGCGCTGCTAGGACGCGTGGTTGACGCGCTGGGCAACCCGATCGATGGCAAGGGCCCGATCGAAACCGAAACGCGCAGCCGCGTCGAAGTCAAAGCGCCCGGCATCATCCCGCGCGAATCGGTGAGCGAGCCCGTGCAGACCGGCCTCAAGGCCGTCGACGCTCTCGTGCCCGTGGGCCGTGGCCAACGCGAACTGATCATTGGTGACCGCCAGACCGGTAAAACCGCCGTCGCGATCGACACCTTCATCAACCAGAAGACGGTCAATGAAGGCGACGACGAAGGCAAGAAACTCTACTGCGTCTATGTCGCGGTCGGCCAAAAGCGTTCGACGGTTGCGCAGATCGTTAAGCAGCTCGAAGAAAACGGCGCGATGGAATATTCCATCGTGGTCGCCGCGACCGCTTCGGAGCCCGCTCCGCTGCAATATCTCGCGCCCTACACCGGCTGCGCCATGGGTGAGTTCTTCCGCGACAACGGCATGCACGCCGTGATCGTGTATGATGACCTTTCCAAGCAAGCCGTCGCCTATCGTCAGATGTCGCTGCTGCTTCGTCGTCCGCCGGGCCGCGAAGCGTATCCGGGTGACGTGTTCTATCTTCACAGCCGCCTGCTTGAGCGCGCCGCGAAGATGAACGAGAGCGAGGG